>JADJRW010000060.1 GCA_016712025.1 Flavobacteriales bacterium | reverse complement strand
GGCACACGCGAACTGCACGAAGCGGCACCTGGCGTGGTGTTCATGTTCCCGGGACAGGGTTCGCAGTACGTGAACATGGGTCGCGACCTGCACGCCAGCGAGCCCGTCTTCGCACAGCACTTCGATGAGTGCTGCGATCTGTTCAGCAAGGAGCTTGGTGTCGATCTCAAGGCCATCATCTTCCCGAAAGCCGGTGAAGAAGAGAAGGCTGCGGAACAACTGAAGCAGACCATCCACACGCAGGCTTCCTTATTCACCATGCACCCCAGCCTCGCGAAGCTGTGGATGCATTGGGGCATCACGCCGGACGCGATGATGGGCCACAGCATCGGCGAGTTCGCTGCTGCTTGTCTGGCGGGCGTGTTCTCGTTACCCGATGCGATCAAGCTCGTCGCCAACCGTGGACGCATGATGCAGGAACTGCCTGGTGGCAGCATGCTCAGTGTTCGCGCAGCGGAAGAAGATGTTGCCAAGAACTGCCCGCAGGATTGCAGCATTGCTGCGAACAATGGCCCGCAATTGTGCGTGGCCAGCGGTCCTCATGAAGCCATTGCCAAGTTCCAAGCTGAGCTGGAGAAGGACGGCATCACGTGCAAGTTGCTCGTGACCAGCCATGCCTTCCATAGCCCGATGATGGATGCCATGGTGGGACCCTACAAGAAGGTGGTGGAAAGCGTGAAGTTGAACGCGCCACGCATTCCGATCGTTAGCACAGTCACTGCTGAATGGTTGAAGGACGAGGAAGCGACCTCTTCCAAGTACTGGAGCGATCATTTGCGCGCCACCGTACGATTCGCCCAAGCAGTGAAGTTCGCCTGGGCCGATGCGGATCGTGTGATGCTGGAAGTTGGCCCACGCACGACCGCAACGACGCTCGCACGCCAGCAAAGCAGCGATCCCAAGAAGCAAGCAGCTGTTTCCTCGCTTACCGATTCCGCAGGCAATGGCAATGAACTCACACAACTGCTGAAGGCGGTCGGTGGCCTGTGGCAGAGCGGTGTGCTCATCGACTGGAACAAGTTCTACGAGCGCGAGCAGCGCCATCGCATCTCGCTCCCGACCTATGCCTTCGAACGCGTTCGTCACTGGGTGGATCCGGTATCCATGGTCGTTGCTGGTGGACACGCGATCGCATCGACTTCCATAGAAGCACCCGTTCCGAACAGTGGCGACGCCAACCTCATCCCGAAGGAGGCGCTCATCCAGCAGATCAAGAGCCTCTTGGAAGAAAGCTCCGGCCTTGAACTCGCCGAAGCCAGCCCCGACGAGACCTTCCTGGAGATGGGCCTCGACTCGCTGTTCCTCACACAGGTCGCGACATCGCTCTCGAAGAAGTTCGGCGTCAAGATCAGCTTCCGGCAATTGAACGAGGAGGTACCGAACCTGGACAAGCTGGCTGACTACCTGTTGGCCAAAGGCTACTCGGTTGGTGGCGCTGTGGCTCCTGCAACAGCTGGTCAACAATCAGCCAGCAACGGCCAACCTGCGATCAACGCATTGGAAGATGCGCCTGAACTGAAGAAGGTCTTCGGTGCCCAGGCTCGTATCAGCAAGGAGAAGGTGGACGACATGACGCCGCAACAGCGCGCATGGTTCGATGCCTTCGTGAAGCGCTACGTCGCGAAGACCGCGAAGAGCAAGGCCTTCACGCAGGCAAATCGTCAGAAGATGGCCGACCCGCGCGTGGTGACCGGCTTCAAACCGCAGACCAAGGAGCTGATCTACCAAGTGGTGGTGGACAAGAGTTCGGGTTGTCATCTCACCGACATCGACGGTAACCACTACGTCGATATTCTCAGCGGCTTCGGTTCATCGATGTTCGGGTACATGCCCGACTTCATCAAAGAAGCCTGCCACAAGCAACTGGACCAGAGCGTGGACATCGGCCCGATGCACCCGCTCGCGGCGGACGTTTCCAACCTGCTGTGCGAACTCACCGGCGGTGAACGTGCAGCGGTCTGCAACACCGGTAGTGAAGCCGTCCTTGGCGCGATGCGCATGGCGCGAACCGTGACCGGTCGCAGCCTGATCATTTCCTTCAGCGGCAGCTACCACGGCATCAACGACGAGGTGATCATTCGTGGCAGCAAGAGCAAGAAGAGCTACCCCGGCGCACCCGGCATCATGCCACAGGCGGTGGAGAACATGCTCGTGCTCGATTACGGCACGCCCGAGAGTCTCGAGATCATCAAGCAGCGTTGCCACGAAGCAGCAGCCGTGCTTGTGGAACCCGTGCAGAGCCGTCGCATGGAATTCCGGCCGGTGGATTTCCTGCGCGAAGTGCGTGAGATCACTACGCAGCATGGCGCCGCGCTGATCTTTGATGAAGTGATCACCGGCTTCCGCACGCACCCGAACGGTGCCCAGGCCCTGTTCGGCATCAAGGCGGACATCGGCACCTATGGCAAGGTCATCGGCGGCGGCATGCCCATCGGCGCCATGATCGGCAAGAGCGAATGGATGGACGCCCTGGATGGCGGCAACTGGCAATTCGGTGATGACAGCGTTCCTCCTGCGGGTGTGACCTACTTCGCCGGGACATTCGTTCGGCATCCTTTGACGATGGCCGCATCGAAAGCGGTTCTGCTCCACATGAAGGAGCACGGTCCTGCTTTGCAAGAGCGTTTGAACGACATCACCGGCGACATGGTCGTGCGCGTGAACGGCCTGTTCGATAAGTACCAGCTCCCCTATCGCTGGGTCAACTTCGGCAGCGCGTTCAAAACGAAGTACGACGAGAGCGTCAACTACACCGAACTCTTCTTCATGCTGATGCGCTTCCACGGCGTGCATGTGCTGGACTTTCCGCACTTCATCACCACGGCGCATACCGAGGACGATATCGAGTTCATTATCAACACGGTGGAAAAGGTCTGCGTGGAACTGCGCGAAAGCGGCTTCATGCCGGAGCGGACCTATCCGATCCAGGTGGTGAACAGTTCCCTGAACGGCCATGCCCGCAAGCCTTCCGAGCGCTTGCAACTGGCGGCCGAACCTCCCGTACAAGGTGCCCGACTGGGTCGCACACCGAAAGGTGACGCGGCCTGGTTCCTTCCCGATCCTGAGCGGTCCGGGAAGTACTTGATGCTGGAGGAATTGGAACCCTGAGACACCCGTTCGTGGAGCGATTCATCACCGAGATCACCTATCAGCCGGTGGCGCACGACCCCTTCACGGGGCCGTCCATCGTGCTCACTTCTCCCACCACCGAGCCGCAACGCGAGGTCTGGGCCGCTTCCCAAATGAGCGCGGAAGCTTCCTGTGCCTACAACGAATCGGTGAGCTTGGAGCTGGACGGTGTACTGGACGTCCCACTGATGCAACGCTCTATCGATCGTCTTGTACAAAGGCATTAGGGCTTGCGCACC
This sequence comes from Flavobacteriales bacterium, assembly GCA_016712025.1. Classification (GTDB taxonomy): domain Bacteria; phylum Bacteroidota; class Bacteroidia; order Flavobacteriales_F; family PHOS-HE28; genus PHOS-HE28. Next base: position 18,874 of record JADJRW010000060.1, on the reverse strand, counting down.
GTGTTCGACAGCACCGGTATGCGCGTGGTGGTTCTCGATCGCGTTGACATCCATCTGGAAGTGCACGACCTCAGCGGTCCTTCAAACACCGATCAAGAAGAGGAAAGGAAGAGGATCGGCCGGACCCTGATGACCACGCCGTTCGATCTGTTGAACGGTCCTTTGTTCCGCGCGGTGGTGTTCAAACTCGCGAACGACCGCTACGTGTTACGCCTTGTTGGACATCACGCCGTATGCGACGGCTGGAGCCTGGGGATCCTCATGGCGGACATCAGCCGGATCTACTCGGCGCTTGTGGAGGAAAAGGAACCCGAGCTACCCGAGGCGATCCCGCATAGCCGCTATGCGGAAGCCATCAACACCTTCTATCGCTCCGGCGAGAACGAGCAGGTAAAGCGGGATTGGAAGGAGCTCTTCGCAGAACCCATTCCTCGTGTCGATCTGCCGACGGACCATCCCCGCCCAGCGGAGAAGACATGGACCGCCACGCGTCTGGATATCCCCATGGATCCGGCGTTGATAACCGGCCTGAAGCAGCTGGCCACGCGCTACGGCAGCAGCTTCGTGACCACGCTACTCTCGGTGTACGAAGTGCTGATCGCGCGCATCACCGGCCAGCGCATCTGGGGCGATCGGCTTGCCCGCAGCGGGACAGAGCGATATGGGCATGAAGGATCTCGTGGGGCACTGTGTCTCGCTGCTTCCACCGCGTACCGTGATCGACGACGAACTCCCGTTCCATGACTACTTGAAAGAGCGGCGCAAGGCGGTGCTCGATGCCTTCGATCACCAGCGCTTCACCTTCAGCACGCTGCTCCAGGAGTTGAACGTGCCGCGCGAGCCGGGACGCGTTCCGCTGGTGCCGGTGATCTTCAACATCGACATGAACATGGACGATGGCGTGGCCTTCACCGGCATCCGCCACCGCTTTGTGAGCGATCCGCGCGCCTACGAGCAATTCGAGCTCACCATGAACGCCTCGGGCTCCGGGGACCGCATGGTGATGGAGTGGTCCTACAATGCCGATCTCTTCGAGGAACGCACCGTGCGGGGATGGATGAACGACCTCACCGCGTTGGTGGAGCGTGTGAACGAAGCGCCTGAAACACGGCTCATCGACCTGATCGATGAGCAGGCCGAGCGTGCACCGATAGCTCCTATCGCATGGTCGGGAACAACGCGGCCATTGGATCCCGCGCTGAACGTCGCCACGCTCTTCGATCAAGCAGCACGCGCCCATGCCGATCGCAACGCACTTGTGCAGGGCGACGCTTCCATGACCTACACGCGCTTGCGCGATCGTGTCGACACGCTGGCCGCTCACCTGATCACGTGGGGTGTAGCGCCCGGTGTGTTCGTGGGCCTCTGTGCCACGCCCGGTTTCGACCTGCTCACCGGTCTCCTCGCCATCGTCCGTGCCGGCGGTGCTTTCGTACCCATCGACCCGACCTATCCAGCGGAACGGCTGAACTATCTCCTGGAAGATTCCCGCGTGCCCATCCTGCTCACGGACCGGCGGTCACGAGGCCAACTCTCCGCGTTCCAAGGGCGCAGCTTGTTGCTCGATGACCTGGACAAACTCCCTGTACCCACGCGCCGTCCGGCGTTCTCCGCGAGCGCGGAGGATCCCCTTTACATGATCTACACCTCGGGTTCCACCGGCATGCCCAAGGGCGTGGTGGTGCCGCATCGCGGGATCGTGCGGTTGGTGCGTGACCAGGACTATCTCGGTTTCGGACCGGATCTGGTCTTCCACCATCATCTCAGCATTTCATTCGACGCCTGCCAGCTGTCTATTATGAGCGCATTGCTCCATGGCGGCACCCTCGTACTGAGCGCCGACGAAAAGCCATCGCTGGCGGACATCGCCGGAAGTGTGGGGAAGCACGGCGTGAACACACTGATCACGTCAGCAGGTCTGTTCAAGTTGCTCGTGGACGAACACTTGCAGGATCTGAAAGGCCTGCGGCATGTGGTGGTAGGTGGAGATGTGTTCCCGCTCGCACATGCGCGCAAGGCGTTCGACCTGCTCGGCCCCGGCGTACTTGTGAACGGCTACGGCCCCACCGAAGACTCGGTGATGTGTACCGTGTTCACCGTGAACGACCGCACCGAGTTGGATCACGCGGTGCCCATCGGCAAGCCACTGCCGAACGCACCGGCCTATGTGCTCGATGAGAAGCAACGGCCCGTGCGTATAGGGCAGAAAGGCGAATTGTACCTGGGCGGTCCGGGTGTAGCGCTCGGGTACTGGCAACGCGAGCAACTCACCGCCGACCGCTTCCTGCGCGATCCGTTCGCCAAGGATCCCGCCGCGCGCATGTACCGTACCGGTGATCAAGTGCGCTGGCGCGCGGACGGCAACTTGGAATTCATCGGTCGCGTGGACGATCGTGACCAAGATCCGTGGTTTCCGTGTGGAACTCGGAGAACTCGAAGCGGCGCTCAACGACCTCCCTGCGGTGAAGGACAAGGTCGCCGTCGCGCTCGGCGAGAACGGTGGAGAGAAACAACTCTTCCTGTACATCGTCCCCACGGACGGTGCGTTGCCGGACGATCCGCGCACCGCAGCACTGCTGGAGAAGGTGAAAACCCATCTCGCCGCGCGTGTGCCTGAACACATGCTACCCGCTGCTGTGATCGCGCTGCCCGCGATGCCCATCACCGGTGGCGGCAAGCCCGATAAGAAAAAGCTCCCCGCCCCGCCGAAGTCTGCCTCCCGCATGCGGATGGAATACGCAGCGCCGCGCGATACGCTGGAGTCGCTGCTGGCCGGCATCTGGGCCAAGCTCCTGAAAGTGGACCGCGTGGGGGTTTCGGACAACTTCTTCGAGATCGGCGGGCACTCGCTCCTCGGCATCCAAATGTTCGCGCAGGTGGAGAAGCAGACCGGCAAACGGCTGCCGATAAAAACGCTGTTCCAGTCACCCACCATCGCCCAATTGGCGCTTGTGATCGGCGGCGAAAAACAACCGGTGCAGAGTTGGAAGAACCTCTCGGCCATTCAACCGAACGGAAGCCGGGTACCCTTCTTCTGCGTCCACGGCGATGAGGCGAACATCTTCGTGCCGCGCCATCTCGGAGAGGATCAACCCTTCTACGGCTACTTCCATCAAGGCGAGGACGGGCATCCCATCGCTTACACCTCGGTGGAACGCATCGCGCAGCATTTCATCCAGGAGCTGCGCAGCGCGCGACCGCATGGCCCTTACTTGCTGGGAGGTTACTCCTTCGGCGGGATCGTCGCCTACGAGATGGCCTGCCAGCTCGTGGCCGCTGGGGAACAGGTGCCGTTGCTCGCGCTCTTCGATACGTACGCCCCGGAGGATGGACTGCGTTCGGCCACAGAGGAGGAGAAAGCCTACATGCCGATCAAACGCTGGGTGATGCGCAAATTGGTGAAGCGTTATCTGAAGCGCGGCGAACTGCTTCCCGCCAAACTGCGCCACTTCCATATCATCGATACCTACGGAAAGGCCACACGCGCCTATCGCGCGCAGAAGTATCCCGGAGCCATCACGTTGATCCGCGCTAACGGCTCACCTGGCGTCAAGGACATGGGCTGGGGCAAACTCGCTCAGGATGGCGTGGAAGTGCGCGCCGTGGAAGGCGATCACTATTCGGTGATCAAAGAACCGCATGTGCGTGCCCTGGCGAACGAACTTCGCGCCAGCATCGACCGCGCGATGGGATCTTCCTCCGCGGCCGCGTTGTAGGTATGTCCGCGATACTTCCCAGACCACTCACGGTACGCTGCACAACGCTCGGAGCGTTGCGTCCGATCGCGCCGCGTGGCATCGATCTTCAGGAAAGGAACGTGGTGCATCTCTGGTTCGCCACGCTGAAAGGACTGCTTCCGCAGGCTACCGCGTTGGAAGCCCTTCTGGATGACGAGGAGATCACCCGCGCCGATCGGTTCCGTTTCGCCCCGGACCGCGAACGCTTCGTGCTCGGCCATGGCTTGTTGCGATCACTCCTCGGCTACTACCTGAAGGTGGATGGTGCCTCCCTGCGGATCCCCCGAGGACCCTTTGGCAAACCCTTTCTGGATAACACCGCACTACGCTTCAACCTGAGCGACACCAAGGATGCCCTGGTGCTCGCCGTCGCCTGGGACCACGAACTCGGCGTGGACATCGAGACCATGACGCGCCGCGCCGATCACGAAGCTGTGGCGCATCACTATTTCACGCCAGACGAGGTAGCGCTGATCGAAGGATCGGGCATAGATGCGAAGCGCCGCTTCCTGGATCTATGGACGCGCAAGGAAGCGGTGCTCAAAGCCAGCGGCGTCGGCATTATGGAGGACCTGCATGCGTTGCGCGTGCTCGATGGCCACAACGAACTGATCATTCAGCAGGAAGACTTCTTGAAGTATGCTGCGGAAGTCTACCATGTGCAGAGCCTTGCCTGCGGCCCGGAGCATTTGATCAGCGTGGCGACGGAGCGACCGATGGAGGTGCGGCTGTTGAGCGCGGCTCTCGAATCTCCAAGCTAGTTCGCTGAACCCCGTTCTTTCCCACTTCCACGGAAGTAGTCCGAAGCCTGCGACCGGAAGAGGAAGTAGCCGCAAACGACCAGTAGCAGACCGTAGGTGACGATCACCAATGCCTGCTGCTCCAAGGACTCGGCGAGAAGAGCCACCAGCGCCGCGAGGATCAGCAAGCGACCTAGGGACAAGCCCCTCAGCACAAGCACGCCACCAGCCATCACGGCCACAGTTCCGACGATGAACAAGCCCGCACCACGAAATCGTCCTAGGGGATTTTGGGAACTCCCTGAGTCCGCGTAGAGCGTAACGAAAAGCAAGAAAAGGAAGCACACTACACCTGCAAGGATGGAGAGCCAAGCGATGATGGTGATGGAGAGCGGTCGTTTCAAGATCGCGTGAATGGCTATTCCTCCCCAAAGAACCTCGGGTGAAAATTCAGCAAGTAAAGTTTCTCGCTGGCGCGCGTGATCGCGGTGTATAGCCAGCGAACGTATTCGGTGTCGATCATTTCCTCGGTCACATAGCCCTGGTCCACGAACACGGCGGGCCACTGGCCGCCCTGCGCCTTGTGGGCAGTGACGGCATAAGCGTACTTCACTTGCAGAGCGTTGGCGTAAGGATCCTGCTTCAGCGCGCGGTACTTGATGCCTGCAGTACGGCCGGGTAGTGTGGCCAGGATGGCGTCGTTCAGCAGGCGCTTGCGGGCGAAGGGCAGCGCGGGCGCGTCGAGCGCGAGCACATCGAGCATCACGAGCACATCGCCGATACGGCGTTCCTCGCCGCTCCACCAGGCCGCTTCGATCCAGCAGAAGCGCATGCCGTGGCGCTCTTCGACATCCTTGCGACGTAGCACTTCCATCGGTTCTCCGTTGGCGATGAGCTCCGCCTTGCCATTGCGGCCAGCCCAGTAGTAGTCGTTCTTCACCACCATAAGGCGATCGCCGGGCGAAAGTTCTTCCTCGAAGGCGAGGATGCGCGCACGTACCTGCTGTCCGTACTGGTACGCCCGTTTGTTGCTGCGCGTGATCACGCAGACGTCCTCACCTCCATAGCGTGCATAGCAGGCTTCGAGCTCGTCCTGCAGATCGTTCCCTTCAATGCGCACCACGTCCTTGAAACCGAGGGTGAAGTGCGGCATGGGATCCTTCTCCACCAGCACGGCGCGTAGATCGGTGGCGTTCACTAGAATGCCGGAGGAACTTTCCTGGCGCACCACATCCGTGAGTTCGATGGCACCAGCGGTCAGGCTGTAGCGTTCATGCAGATACTTGGTATCGAGCGCGGGGCTGCGGTCACTGCCCACCGGTGGAAGCTGCGCGGGATCGCCGATCAACAGGAGTTTGGTGCCGGTCGCGGAGAACACATGCTCGAAGAGATCGCTCAACAGGTCGCGGTCGCTGAAGGCGCCTTCGCTGCGCGCGCCGCCGCCGGTGGTACCGATCATGCTCGATTCGTCCACCACGAAGAGCGCATTGGCATCGCGGTTCGCGGCGAGCGATAGGCCCGCATAGCCGCCTTCGCCGCCCTCCATGCGGTAAATGCGCCGATGGATGGTGCTCGCCGGTGACTGTGCATAGGCGCTGAGCACTTTCGCCGCACGGCCGGTGGGCGCCAACAACACCACAGGCCGTCCGAGGGCACGCATCACCTTCACCAAGGCGCCTACGAGCGTGGTCTTGCCGGTGCCCGCATAGCCTTTCAGCACCAGCGTGGCCATGGGCTTCTCGCTCGCCACCAACCGGTCCAGCGCGGCGATCGCCTTGTGCTGCCCCGCCGTGGGCGGATGGCCGAGGGCCTGCACGAGTTTCTCGGCGAGGGACGCGGTGGTGGTGGAAGACAAGTGCGGGCTGCCTTAGACGGAAAGGCCGTCAACAGGGAGCGGGTGAAATTATCCACCTTTGGCGCCGTTGATCGCGGCGCGCGCTGGCGCCCGGAAAAGCAGCATGGTCAAGGACCCTACGCCCGTCATCGTCCGCTCCGCCAGCTACGACCAGGATCTGCTGGGCCTGCACCTGGGGATCCTGATCCGTCCGAACGGCTTGGGCTGGAGCGCGCATGAACCCCTTTCGGGCCGGTGCCTGATGCTGGTGCATGGCGAAGGCGATGAGCTGCCCGCTGCCGACCTGCTGCCCGAACGACCGGCGTCCGTGTCCTTCACGGCAGTGCCCGAACTGAGCACCTTGGTACCGGAGAGCGCTTTGGTGCCGGGTACCGAGGCCGCGCACCTCGCCTTGGTGCATGGCCAACTGCCCACCGGCCTGCTGCGCGATGAGCCCATCGCCACCTTGGGCGCCCGCTGCGTTTATCTGCACGACGAGGCCATGGAGCACAGCGTGCTCGAGCGCTTCCCGGCGGCGCGTTCGGTGGCGTTGCGCAATCTGCTGGTGCGCTCGGCGCTGGAACAGGGAAAGCAACGGACCACCTTGGTGGCGCACCGCGTGGAGAAACGCTTCGATGTCGCCCTCGCCGATGCGAGCGGACTCCGTTTCAGCAATGCGTTCCATGCGGCCACGGGCACGGATGCGCTTTACTACATCCTCTTCGCCCTCGATCAACTCGGTCTTTCGCCGACCACCGTGCATGCCCTATGGGCCGGACCGGGGTGGAGCGCTGTGGACCTCGATCTCTTGCGGCGTTATCTGCCATTGGCCGCACCGGTGATCGCACACGGAAATAAAGTGCTGGGCGATCTGGAGGTGGAAACGCCCGAGCATTGGTTCGCCTTGTTGGAGCAAGCCGCATGCGCATCGTAGGAGGTAAGTACCGCAACCGCCGCATCGTGCCACCCAAGGGCATCGAGGCGCGGCCCACCACCGACTACGCGAAGGAGGGCCTGTTCAACATCCTGCACCATTCCGCCGCGCTCGAAGGCATCCGTGTGCTGGATCTTTTCTCGGGCACCGGGAGCATTTCGCTCGAATTCCTTTCGCGCGGTGCGGAGCATGTCACCGCCGTGGAGCACGATGCGAAACTCTTCGCGCACTTGAAGCGCACTTGCGAGGCCCTCGGTGAAACGGCGTGGCACTTGGTGAAGAGCGATGTGTTCGCCTTCCTGCGTTCGCATCGCGGCACCTACGACATCGTGTTCGCCGATCCTCCCTTCTACATGGAGGGCACAGCCAAGCTGCCTACCTTGGTGCAGGAGGCCGGACTGCTTGGAACCGACGGCCTCTTGATCGTGGAACATCCGAAGGATCTCGATATGAGCGCGCATCCGTGGTTCACGAAGCAACGGACCTATGGCTCGGTACACTTCAGCTTTTTCAATAACCCAGCGCCGGATCCGGCGGTAACGGAATGAGCAAACCCATCGCTGTGTTCCCCGGCTCGTTCGATCCCGTCACCATCGGCCACTGGTCCATTTTGCAACGTGCACTGCCCTTGTTCAGCAAGGTGTACGTCGCCTTGGGCGTGAACACGTCCAAGCAAGGCATGTTCTCACATGACCAACGTGAACTTTGGTTGCGGGAGTCCTTCGCCGGTATGCCGGGTGTGGAAGTGATCCGTTTCGAAGGTCTCACGGCGGATCTGTGCAAGCGCCTCGGCGCCACCTTCATTCTGCGCGGCCTGCGCAACAGCACCGACCATGGCAACGAACGCAGCATCGCGCTGATGAACCGCGCGCTGGGGGACGTGGAGACGATCTTCCTTCCCGCACTGCCGGAGCATGCGCATATCAGCAGCACCATCGTGCGCGAGCTGATCGCCAACAAAACCGACGTCGCTGCGTTCCTTCCTCCCGGTATGAAGCTCTGATGCGTTCGCCGGCATTCGCCCTCTCCCTTCTGCTTGCCATCAACTTGCATGCGGCCCCCTGCCGCGTGGTGATCGAAGCTCCGGGGCATGTGGGGGAACAAGTCCTGCTCCACCGCTTCGATGATCTGTTCACGCTGCGCACCGTCCGGCTCGCGAGCACGGTGATCGATGCACAAGGCCGGGCGGAGATGGTGGTGGAGATCGAAGGCACCGTGAAGGCATTGCTCACGCTCGGCGATCGCAGCGCGGAACTTTTCCTGCGTGGTGATCGCAACTATCACCTTCGCCCATTGATCGATGCCCAAGCGCCGCGCACGGTGCATGGCCTTGCGGGCATGGAACTGGAGTTCGTCGATCTCGACCCTTTGGATGTGAACGCCTTGACAACCGATCTCTACGATCGCCTGGATGGTTTCATCGCGGAGGACCTCGCCACGGATGAGGTCGCCGGTATGCAAGCGGTGGACGTGCTGCGCCGCGAAGGAGAAGTGAAGCGCACCGAACCGAGCGATAGCGTGACGCGGCCCTCCACGCTCTTCATCACCCCTACCTGGAGCAAGGCGCGCGTGGACACCTTTAGCACCAAGTTGAAGCGGTTCTATGCGGAAGTCGACGATCCCTGGTTCCAACGCTCGGTGGACATCGGCCTGTGCGGCCTGCGCCAAGGACCACAGAGCGACGTGATGGAACTCTACGACCATTGCTTGAAAGGCCGCGCGCCCGATTACGATTCACCGGATCATGTGCGTTTCCTCCGAAGCCAGTTCGCGGACCATCTCCTGGTGCATCCCTTCCGGACCGATGAAGTCGGCCTGTTGCGCTTCGTGAAAGAGGCACGGACCGATAGTCTGCGGGCCCTGCTGATGGCGCATGATGCCCTGCGCGATGACGATCGCCTTTGCGAGCTGGTGATGATCGATCAGCTCTACTTGAACCACCCGGGAAAGATCTTCGATCGCGGGGGGATCGTGCGGATCCTGGAGGACGTAGCGGCGACCTCCGCCTATCCTGAACATCGGCGCATCGCCACCAACATGGTGTGGAGCCTTACCGCGATGCGACCCGGCAGTGCGTTGCCCGAGTTACGCACCCACAACACGCTGGGCGATCCTGTCCAATTGGATAGTGTACTTCGCGGTGCCACCTGCCTGGTGATCACCGCGAGTTGGTGTACCTACTGCGATGTGGAAATGCGCGCATTGGGCAAGTTGCAGGAGACCTACGGCGATGTGATGAACTACGTGGCCATCTCCCTCGATAGCAACGCGACCGAACTGCGCCGCTATGCCGCCAGCCTTCCGGGAGACCGCTGGACCTGGCTTATGGCCAACGACCCGACCGCCTTGCGCGAAGTGTTGCGGATACAAGCCGTGCCCGCGTTCATCCTGCTCAACGACGGTATGATCGCACAGAACCCAGGCCCCGAGCCCAGCCAGGGCCTTGCGGGTGTCTTGCACGCGATGCGTGTGGCCGCCGATGAAAAGGACCGGATCAAGTTCGGGAGCGATGCACCGCCTCCTCCCAGGCGCTGATCACCGTTAGGATCGCGGGATACGTATCCTGCTTCATCGCTTCGACCCCCGTAGCGTCCATCCATTCCACCCGGGTGATGTTCTCGCTCGCCTGGGCCTCGAGGCGCTGCATGCCTGGTGCCCGCATCAGGAACCATTCGGTACGTTTCAGGTGGTCCGTGCCTTCACGCGTGTAGGTGTGCCAGGTATCGCACAGGGGCGCTCGATGCTCACTTCCTGTAGTCCGCATTCTTCCTGCACCTCGCGCACCGCAGCGGTCGATACCGATTCTCCGCGATCCACTTTCCCTTTCGGAAGATCCCAGCGGCCGAGCCGGTGGATGGCGAGCAATCGCCCGCGCTCGTCGGTGACCGCTCCGCCCGCAGCGAGCACGGGAACGTAGCGCGCACGCAAATGGTCCCAGGCTTTCTCCGCGAGCGGCCCGAAGAGCACCGCACCGTGGATGCCGGGGATCGACCAGAGGTCGGAAAGCACGTTGTCCAGGTCCTGCACCGTGGAAAGTTGGACCACCGGAACGCCGACGATCGCCGCGCTCTTTGGAGCTTCCTCCGCGATCCGCAACACCTTTCCCTCGATGGATACTTCGTAGTTTCGCGCCATGGACCCCAGGCTTGATCCGGCGTTGAAAGTAGCCGAATTGCTGTTGCAGATCAAAGCCGTCAAGCTCAGCCCTGCAAAGCCGTTCATCTGGGCTTCGGGATGGAAGAGTCCGATCTATTGCGACAATCGCAAGACGCTTTCGCACCCCGCTGTGCGTACCTACATCCGCCAACAGTTCACGCATGTGATCGAACAGGAGTTCGGCAAGCCCGACATGATCGCCGGGGTGGCCACAGGCGGCATCGCGCATGGCATGTTGGTGGCGCAGGAGATGGGCCTTCCGTTCGTCTACGTGCGCAGCAGCGCCAAGGAACATGGCCTGAAGAACCTGGTGGAAGGTGACCTGACCACCGGCCGCAACGTGGTGGTGGTGGAAGATCTGGTGAGCACCGGCTCCAGCAGCCTGAACGCCGTGCATGCGTTGCGCGAAGCGGGCCTCGAGGTGAAGGGCATGGTGAGCATCTTCACCTACGGGTTCGATGTGGCCCAACAAGCTTTTGACCACGCCCGCGTGAAGCTCGTCTCCTTGACCAACTACTCCATTCTTTTGGACCAGGCGCTGCGCTCGGGCTATGTCAGCGAAAAGGAAATGCCACTGCTCGGCGAATGGCGCCAGGATCCCGCTGATTGGGACAGCGCTGTGAAAGCCTGAACCAGCGGCGAAGCAATAGCAAGAAGGGTGAAGGAGAAAGCGTGAGGGTTGAAGGGGAAAGGAGAAAGGGTGAAGAACCAAGACAGAAACATCGCGGGTAGCTATGACACGCATTGAGAGCAAGCAGGTGGAGATCGCGCGTTCGCCGCAAGCCCTTTACGACTTCCTTCAGGACATGAACAACTTCCAGCAATTGCTGCCGCAAGACCGGATCAGCGAGTGGAAGAGCGATGGCCGTTCCTGCTCGTTCAAGGTGCAAGGAGCCGCGACCATCGGCCTCGAACTTGCTGGAGGGACGCCGCCCCATCAGGTGCGCATGAAAGCGACGGAACGCTCGCCGTTCCCCTTTACGCTGGATGTTTTCCTTGATGAGCACGGTGCTGGCACCAAAGCCCGGCAGGTCTTCGAGGCGGACCTCAACCCCTTCATCAAGATGATGGTGGAGGCACCGCTGAAGAACCTCTTCGACCACATCGCCGATAAGATGGTGGCGTTGCATGCCTGATCGCATGACCCAGTGGCCGCACGTTTCAAAGACCACGACGCTCCCAAAGCGAAGCTGACCAAGGCTACTCTGCGGAAGGCGTTGCGGATCTTCCGTTACCTGCGCCCCTACCGCGCGCACTTCGGGCTTATGCTCGTGCTCCTCTTTATCACCAGCTCGCTCAGCTTGGTGTTCCCCTTCCTGCTGGGGAAATTGCTCGACGCCCAGCCCGGTCAAGGCTTTTGGAGCGCACCGCTCGCGGACCTGGGCAACATCGATTCCATCGCGAAACTGCTCGCACTGGTGTTCGTGCTGCAGGCGCTCTTCGGTTTCGTGCGGATCCAACTTTCGGGCTACATCGCCGAACATGCCCTGGCGCGGGTGCGCATCGAGACCTACCGGCATCTCCTGCAACTGCCCATGGACTTTTTCGCGCGCCGCCGTGTGGGAGAACTCAACAGCCGCATCACCGCTGACGTCGCGCTGCTGCAGGATCTCTTCACCACGGTGACGGCCGAACTGCTTCGCCAGGTGATCGTGATCGGCGTGAGCGTGGTGATGCTGGCACGCCTGAGCCCGCCATTGCTGCTCACCATGCTCGCCATTATTCCCGTGGTGGCCTTGGTGGCGGTGCTCTTCGGCCGCTACATCCAGAAGTTGGGCAAACGCGTGCAGGACCGCATCGCCGATACCGGCACCATTGTCGATGAAACACTGCAAGGGATCCTTAACGTGAAAGCCTTCGCGAACGAGGCCTGGGAGGCGGTGCGCTACCAACGCAGTGTGGAGGAGGCACGGGCGCTCGCCTTGAAAGGGGTGCGTTGGCGCGCGGCCTTCGTGTCCTTCATCATCCTGTGCATGTTCGGTGCGATCGTGGTGGTGGTGTGGCGCGCGGTGCATCTGCGTGCGGAAGGCCTGCTCTCCAGCGGCGACATCACCAGCTTCGTGATGTACACGGTGTTCATCGGAGCGGGCTTCGCCAGTATCCCCGAGTTGATCGCCACCGTGCTGAAGGCCATCGGCGCCACCGAGCGCTTGATGGATATCCAGGATGAAGCACCCGAACCGCTCTCTTTGGACGCACCCGCCGTTCCTCTTCCGCTGAAAGGAGGTCTTGCCTTCGAGCACGTCGGCTTCCACTATGCCACGCGGCCCGACATGCCGGTGTTGCGCGACGTGAGCTTCACGGTGAAGCCTGGGGAACGTGTCGCGCTGGTGGGCCCGAGCGGCGCAGGGAAGACGACCATCGCGTCGCTCGTATTGCGCCTCTATGATCCCGTTTCCGGAGCGGTCTTGTTCGACGGCCAACCGGCTTCCACCCTACCGCTCACCGCATTGCGGGACCGCATGGCCATCGTGCCGCAAGAAGTGTTGCTCTTCGGAGGAAGCATCCGCGAGAACATCGCCTACGGAAAGCCGGGCGCTTCGCAACAGGAAGTGGAGGCTGCCGCACGCAAAGCGAACGCCCACGAGTTCATCGTCTCCTTCCCGGAAGGCTATACCACCGTGGTCGGTGAGCGCGGCATACAGCTCAGCGGCGGACAACGCCAGCGCATCGCCATCGCCCGTGCCGTGCTGAAGGATCCCGCGATACTGATCCTGGACGAAGCCACCAGCGCGCTCGATAGCGCCAGCGAAAAACTCGTGCAGGACGCCTTGGAAAATCTGATGCGCGGCCGCACCAGTATTGTGATCGCTCATCGGCTCAGCACCGTACGCCATGCCGACCGCATCCTCGTGATCGACAAGGGCCGCGTAGCTGAAAGCGGCACGCACGATGAACTGATCGCCGATACCAGAGGGCTGTACTTCAGCTTGAGCCGGACGCAGCTAGAGAATACCTGACGGAAAAGACCAACTCGGTGAGTGTGGAGAAGTGCGAAGGTTGAGAAGTGGAGGAGTGCGGTCCCCATGGATCCCGCATTCCTCCACCTCGGCACTTCTCTGCACTCAGAGCGCCACTTCCACAACTTTCTTGGTCGCGAAGAACTCTTCCGTGAAGTGATCGCTCAGTTCATGCACGCGCACGATGTTCCGCACCGGCATGATCTCATCCGCCAGTTCGCCGCCCTTCAGATAGAACATCCTTCGCTCGCCCTTACGCACCAGGTGCTTCGTGGCTTGGATGAACTCCGGCAAGCGCGTCACCGCGCGGCTCACGATGAAGTCATAGCGTTGCTTGTGGTCCTCGGAGCGCACTTGCTCCGCAGTGCAGTTGGTGATGCCTAGTTCCTGCACCACGCCTTTCACGGCCGCGATCTTCTTCCCGATCCCATCGATCCCGTGGAACACGCATTCCGGGAACATGATCGCCAATGGCACCAATGGAAAGCCGCCGCCGGTGCCTACATCCACGATCCGGCTGCCCGGTGTGAAGCGGATCACTTTCGCGATGCCGAGACTGTGCAGCACATGTCGTTCGTACAGGTGCTCGAAGTCCTTGCGCGAGATCAGGTTCACGCGTTCGTTCCAGGCGCCGTATATCTCGCCGAGCCGCGCGAACCGTTCACGCTGTTCCGGCGATAGCTCCGGAAAGTACTGGGGGATCAGCGCTGCGCCTTGCATCCGATCGGTCGATCGGTGGAGCGTACCGGGGGCCGGTACTTACATCGCTCCTTTGCTGTTGTCCAGCATGTTCATGAGGAACTCCCGCGCGCGGAACAACTGCGCCTTCACCGTGCCGAGCGGCAGGTCCAATTCATCCGCGATCTCCTCGTAGCTGTACTCCTTGTAATACCGCAGCTCGATCAGGGTGCGGTAGCGCGGCTTCAGCTTGTCCACCACATCGCGCATGATGCCCGCTTTCTGCTCTTTGATCACGATGTCCGATGGATCCAGGCCGTGGCTGCGGATCTCGATCATCATCTCATCACCATCGTCGGTACCGATGGGGTTGTCGATCGAGAGGGTCTTCTTTTTCTGCTTGCGGATCCAGTCGATGCAGTTGTTCGATGCGATCTTGAACAACCAGGTGCTGAAGGCATAGTTCGGCGTGTACTGCTTCAACCGGTTGAAGGCTTTCCCGAAGGCCTCGATGGTGAGATCGTCCGCATCGTCCTTGTTGTTGATCATCTTCAACAACATGAAGTAGATGGAGTCGCGGTAGCGGCTCATCAGTTCGGCATAGGCCTTCTGGTCGCCCTTGTCGACCGCGCGCCGCACGAGGATATAGTCGTAGCGGGCCTTCTCGGAGAGGTTCTCGTTCACTTCCATCGGCGGGGCTTGATCACCAGGGTACTGACATAGATCAGCGGTTCCAAAACTAAGAACAGCCATTCGAGGGGCAGGGCAAGGGTCAACAACAAGGGGTCGGCGCCCAATCGGCGCATGGAAAGCAGAGTTACCGGCAGGAAGAGACCCACCTTGACGAAGAGCCCGGCGCCCGCTTCGCGCCAGCAGCCCAACGCGAAGAGCATCGCGCAGGCGCACCAGAACACGATCCGCGCGAGCGGAAGCAAGGTGAGCAGCACCTGATGACCGAGGCGGTAGAAACGCGCCGTGGTATAATGCCTTCGCTTGCGGCGTATCCAGGTGGCCAGGTCCCCGGTGGCCCGGGTCGTCATGAAGCTGCGCGGATCGGCCACGGCGCTGGTGTTGCGCGCGCGCGCCACTTCGTTGATGAACAGGTCATCGTCACCGCTCATGAGATGGTTGTGCCGCCGCGGCCCCTTGGCGTTGAAGAAGACCTCGTGCGTATAGCCGAGGTTGCGTCCCACGCCCATGTAGGGCAGCCCCGCTTGGGCGAAGCTGATGAACTGCACCGCCTTCGTAATGCCGTCGTAGCGCTCCAACACGTTGGTGAGCGTGGCCTGGCGTTCGTACGGGCTATGGCCGATCACGATATGGCGCCGATCATTGAAACCGCTCGCCATGCTGGCCACCCAATCGCGGCCGACAGGCACACAATCCGCATCGGTGAGCAACAGGTGCGGATGCTTCGCCGCGCGCACGCCCACGCCGAGCGCGATCTTCTTGCCGTAGCTGAATTTCTCGTCCGCCTGGGTTCACCACACGCAAGCGCGGGAACTGGGGTTTCATCCACTCCAGGATCTCCGCCGTGTCATCCTCACTACGATCGTTCACCACCACCACTTCGAACTCCTTATGGTCCTGGTCCATGAGGATGGGCACCAAGCGCTCCAGCGCACGCGCTTCGTTACGGGCACATACCACCACGCTGATCGGCAGGTCGCGCACAGGTTGCCGCGTTTGTTTGCGGAACGCCAGACGGCTGAAGATGAAGAGGTGATAGCACAGAAGCACGCTCAGCGCGCCCAGCATCACGAACACCAGGATCGAGGACATGGACAGGATGGCAGCGAAGCTACCCGGGGGCAGTGCGCGGATCGCCCACCCTGCACGGCAGATATGAACACCCCGGCTGTGGATGGCCGTGGCGCGGTGCCTCCCATCTTTGCGCCGTGCATTTCGACCTGCTCCGCACCGACGCCGCCTCGAAGGCCCGCGCCGGTCTCCTCCACACCGATCATGGCCCCATCCCCACCCCGGTCTTCATGCCGGTGGGAACGCTCGGCGCCGTAAAGGCCGTTCATCCGCGCGAGCTGCGGCAGGACCTGGACGCGCCGATCATGCTCAGCAACACGTACCACCTCTACCTCCGCCCGGGTACCGCCGTGCTGGAGGGCGCCGGTGGGTTGCACCGTTTCAATGGCTGGGACCGGCCGATACTCACCGACAGCGGTGGGTTCCAGGTCCACAGCCTCAGCGATATCCGCAAGATCACCGAGGAAGGTGTGAAGTTCCAGAGCCACATCGATGGCAGCCGTCACCTTTTTACTCCGGAAGGGGTGATGGACCTCCAACGCAGCATAGGCGCGGACATCATCATGGCCTTCGATGAGTGTACCCCTTGGCCGTGCGAAGCGGTCTACGCGGAAAAGAGCATGCACATGACGCACCGTTGGCTCGATCGCTGCATCGCGCGCTTCCAGTCCACAGAACCCAAATACGGGTATGAACAGGTGCTCTTCCCGATCGTGCAAGGCAGCACCCTTCCAGAACTCCGGAAGCGTTCCAGCGAAATGATCGCGTCCAAGGGCATGCCCGGTAATGCCATCGGTGGCCTTAGTGTGGGCGAACCCGAGGAGGAGATGTACGCGATGGCGGAACTCTGTTGTGATATCCTCCCCAAGGACAAGCCACGCTACTTAATGGGTGTAGGTACGCCTTGGAATTTGCTGGAGAACATCGCCATCGGCATCGACATGTTCGATTGTGTGATGCCCACACGCAACGGCCGCAACGGCATGCTCTTCACCCGGGAGGGTGTGCTGCAGATCAAGAACAAGCAATGGGCCGACCACCACGGACCGCTCGATCCAACGGGTAGCGTCTGGGTGGATGGTTCCTACAGCCGGGCGTTCGTGCGCCACCTCTTCCAGAGCAACGAAATGTTGGGCCAGCAGATCGCCAGTTTGCACAACCTGGGCTTCTACCTGGCGTTGATGAAGGAGGCACGCGAGCGGATCATCGATGGGTCCTTCACCACATGGAAAGCGGGGCTCCTGCCCAAATTGAAGCAACGGATCTCCGCCTGAAAGAGCAAGCCACTAGCTTCGAGCCGCAAGCCATGAGCTTGGATACGTTGCCAAGCTCGTGGCTTGTGGCTAGTGGCTCGAAGCCCAGAGGAAAATGCTGAAGACACTCGATCGATACATTATCCGCCAGTTCCTCGGGACCTTCTTCTTCATCCTGGTGTTGATCATGGCCGTTGCCGTGGTGTTCGACATCAGCGAGAAGACCGAGGACTTCGCCAAAATGAGCGCGTCGCTGGGCGAGATCGTTACGCGGTACTACTTCAACTTCGTGATCTACTACGCGAACTTCTTCAGCGGGCTGCTGATCTTCTTAGCGGTGATCCTCTTCACCGGTCGTCTCGCCCACCGCAGCGAAGTGATCGCCGCGCTGAGCAGTGGGGTGAGTTTTCCGCGCTTGCTGCGCCCTTACTTCCTGGCCGCCACACTGCTGGCAGGGATCGCCCTCGTGACCAACCACTTCGTACTGCCCTATGCCAACAAGGAACGGCTCGCATTCGAGGAGGAACATATCCGTGTCGCTTTCCAGGTGCGTGACAAGAACATCCACCGGGAGATCTCGCCCGGATGCATCGCGTATTTCGAATCCTTCAACGCCCAAAAAAAGACCGGCTATCGCTTCAGTTTGGAGCAATGGGACGATGGCGTGATGCGCAGCAAGCTGTTGAGCGACCGCGCCACTTATGACAGTCTCACCGGGCACTGGCAGGTCTTCGACTATACGATCACGCATCTGGATGGCTCCAAGGAACGCCTGGAACGCGGGGCTTTGTTGGACACGTTGATCCCCTTGGCACCCGTGGACCTTGGCCAGCGCGACGAGAACGCCATGAGCATGACCACCGCGGAGCTGGACCGCTTCATAGTCGAAGAGCGCGCGCGTGGGAGCGACACGATGGCCACCTACCAGATCGAACGGCACCAGCGCAGCTCCGCACCGTTCGCCACTTACGTCTTCACACTTATCGGCGTGAGCATCAGCAGCCGTAAAGTGCGCGGTGGCACCGGGGTCCATCTGGCTCTTGGCGTGCTGTTGATCCTGCTCTACATCTTCGGCATCAAGCTCACCACCGTGGCCGCCACGAACGCTGGCATGGATCCTTTCCTGGCCGTGTGGCTGCCCAACTTGCTCTTCACGCTGGTAGGCGTTTGGATCTACCGAACCGCACCGAAATAGCACATGCCACGCCGTATGGGATCCTTGCGAACCGGCCCGTTGCTCCCCGCACTGCGCCGCATCAGAGCGCCATGGAGCATGTTGGCCTGCCTTGCGTTCCTGGTGATGGGCGTGCGGGAGATCGATCGATCCCATCGATGGCGCGATCTGAGCTTCCTGAACTGGGATTCCGAAACGTACTATCACTACCTGCCCGCCACCTTCATACACCAAGACCTGCTCCACCTGGCCTACGTGGAAAGCCTCGATTCCGTATTGCACCCTTCGTTCTTTCCGAACGCGTACGGCATCCATACGGTAGGTACCACTGGGAACCGCTTCATCAAATACACCTGTGGCACGGCGGTCTTCGAGTTGCCGCTCTTCTTCCTCGCGCATGCCTATTGCCATCTGCCCGGCACCAAGGAACCCGCGAACGGCTACTCGTCCCCCTATCAACATGCAGTGGCCCTCTCCTCGCTCCTCTTTGTTTTTCTCGGGCTACTGGTCTTACGCGCCCTCTTATTGCGACACTATCGCGATCCCGCCGTCACCATCACCTTGGTCGCTTTGGGTCTTGGTACCAACCTGTTCTACTACAGCACCACCGGTGGCGGCATGAGCCATCCTTACTTGTTCTTTCTGGT
>JADJRW010000059.1 GCA_016712025.1 Flavobacteriales bacterium | reverse complement strand
CCTTGAAATACCGCCACGGCACCACCAGCATCCCAAAGCACTCCCCATCCTCTTTCTCCCGACGCTTGTGGTGGTTGCCGTGGGCTTTTACCAGGCCCAGCAGGTAGCGGTTGGTGATCTTGCCGCGGGAGTGGAAGCGGTTGTGGATGATCACTTCGTGGACGTAGAAATACGCCGCGCCGTAGATGGCGATGCCGATGCCCACGTAGAGGCGCCAGTCGTTGCCGCCCATCACACCGAACTGCATGAAGAGCCAGCTGGGAATGGCGAATAGGATGATGAAGAGATCGTTGCGCTGCAGCGGCCCATCGTGCGGTTGGTGGTGGTCGCGGTGGACGTTCCAGCCGATGCCGTGCATGATGTATTTGTGCGCTGCCCACGCCACGAATTCCATGGCGAAGAAGGCGAGGACGACCCAGAATATGTTCAGCAGGACGGTCACGGGTCAGAGCTTGCCCTCGGCATCGGCGCGGGCGATGAAGTCGATGATGCGGTTGCGGAAGTTGGTATTGGGCACTTCGCCCAGGTGCGCTTCGATGAAGGCGCGGTCCTCGGCGAGGGCTTCGTCGTAATCCATGAAGCCGGGCACGTTGGCCTGGATGGTGAGGCGCAGAAAGCGCAGCTCCACGCTGGCGGGTTCGGCGGCGATGGCTTTCTCCAGCATGGCTTTGCCTTGGTTGAAGGGGGCGAATTTGGCGAACGGGTTCACCAGATGCACGCTCTTGGCCATGGTAAGGGTGGCCATGTAGCCTTGGAGCACCGGACGCTGGAGATCCTCCTTGCGCAGACGGGCCTGCAAACGATCGCAGAGCGCTTCATCCTTGAAGGCATCGCGCATGTGGGTGCGCAGATCGGTCATGAGGTCGGTATCGTCTTGGGCACGCACGGGTGCCAGGCCCAGGAACAGGGCGGCGCTCCAGGGGAGCAGGGCGCGGAGGGCGAGCGTGTACACGTGCGGGGTCCAGTGGTGGAACGACGGTTCGGACGAAGCCTTGTTCGACAGCACAAAAAAAGCCCATTCGCAGGCTTTCTCCAACGCGTAGGCGCTGCGGATCGTTCGCCGGGAGGATCAGAAACGAAGATAGAAGGATGGTTTCACCACGAACGGCAGCACCTTGGGGCCGTCCAGCTGGTCCAAGCGCCAGACGAAGTCGATGCGGGCGAGCTTCAGGATGTTCTCGATCCCGAAGCCGACTTCGGCGTAGGGACGGTCCAGGGTGCGCATCCCCTCACCGAGCAGGTAGGGACCTGTTCGGTTCGCCTCGCTCAAGGTGCCGTAGTAGCCCTTCGCAAGCACGAACTCGCGCAGTTTCAAGCGGCGCAACAGGGGGATCTTGTTCAACAGCAATCCCTCCAAGTGGTGCTCCAGTTGGAGCGAGACGTAGCGGTCGCTCACGAACTCCAGGTAGTTCATCAAGTTGAAGGCGTGGTTGTCGTTCAGTACGAGTGGGTTGCCGTCCGGGGTGTGGAGCAGGGAGTAAGGCACGCTGCCATCCATCGCTCCGCCTTCGGCCAGGATGTGGAGGAAACCCGCCTTGTTCATGCGTACCTGGTGTTCCACCTTCAGCTTGTAGCTACGCTGCTCGAACTCGCCGCCCCACAGGCCTTTGAAGCCAGCGAGCAACTCGAAGGTGACCATGGGGTACTTCAGGAAGTAGAGGCTGCGGTCCACTTCGTGGAAACTGCCCGGCAGGTTCTTCGCGCCCCACGCGTAGCGCACCACGAATTCCGCCCCGGCGCTGGTGTAGGCGCCCACCGCCACGGTATCGCCTTCGGCGCGGCGCTCCTGGAATAAGGAGCCCAACGCCATCTGCTCCTTGCGGTACACGCCCACGCGCGTGGTGAAGCCGGTACACCATTGCCGCTCCGCGAAGGCCTTGCGGTCGTCCACGAGCATGCGCCGCTCCTGGCCGCTGATGCGGATGGCGGAAGTGAGGATATGGTCCAGCGGGATCATGTTCCCGGTGCGCCCTTGCTGCACCAGATCGTAGCGGTAGTTGGCCCCGAGCGACCAGCGCTTGCTGCCGTTGCGCGCCAAATGCACAAGCACATCACCGCCGCCTTTTAAGCGTAGATCCCAAAGCCCGTAGGCCGCATGACCGCCCAGCACGATGCGCTTGCTGAAGCGCTCGTTCGTGCGCAAGCCCAGTTTGAAGCGCGGACCCTCCACCCGGTTGAAGCTGTAAAAGGTGAAGACATGTCCCACATCCACCGGCCCCCAGGGCAACCAGCCGCTGCCTACCATCTTGCCCAGGTTCATCAGCCGCACCCAACGTGGATCGGTGTTCATGCGGCCCACCAATTCTTCCACGCCCTTTTCCTCGGGCGTGAGCGCGAGGGTATCGCCGCGCGCGGCTTGCCAGAAGGTGCTGTCGCGTTCCAGCGCACCGTCCTCGATCACTACGGCATCCACGCCTGCATAGAAGCGATCGGGCAGGGGTTCGTCCATGCGGATGTTGCGGAACTCGGTGGTCTTGCGACCGAAGAAGCCGGTCATCTCGGCGCTGTTCTCCACTACGGTGAAATCGGCCAGCACTTCGCTCTTCAGCAGGAACCACTGCTTGTTCTCCACGCGGCCGTAGGTCTGGCGGATCCAGTAGTTGCGCACGAAATTGATGTTGGCCTCGATGCTGAAGGCGAGATCAGCTTGCACCAGGGCGAACGTCTGCTCGTCGATGTACATGTCGCCGGTGAAGGCCACATCGCTCCTCCCCTTCGGCTTGAAGGTGATGTGGTAACAGGAACGGCCGTTGAGCACCTGGCCACTGTCGGTGAGCAGGAAGTCGTAGTTGCGCCGGTAGTGGTCGTTGATGGGGCTGGGGAAAGGATGCTCCAGCAGTTCCACGTAGTTCTGGTACAGATCGGGGTCCACGTACATGTCCTCCACGAAGGCGCTGATGCGCGGGGCCTTGAAGAACTTCACCACGCGACGCCCCTTCACCACCTGCTTGCGCGCCGGTGGATCGCGGCGGTAGTAGTGTTCCTCGCTGCTTTCGGTGAGCAGGATGGGCAGGTAGCGCACGCCGTCGGTGGTGGTATCGCCGTAGTCCCAGAGATAGTCGAACGGCCGCAGCAATACGTTGCGCTTGATCTTGTCGGTGAAGTTGTTCAGGTCAAACCGCACGCGGTGGTAGGCCTCCATCCGGTAGGCGCGCAAGTGCTCCGGATGGTTCTCTTCTTTGTGCGCGATCACTTTCCGCAACACGGCGAAAGCGGGGTTCTCCCCCGGCCGCACAGTGAACATATCCATCTGGATCGCCGATGGGAAGAGTTCGACATCCACCTGTTCGGAAACGCCGAGGGACACCGGAAGTACTTCGACATGGTAGCCCACCAGCGAGACCACGAGCGAATCGAAGGAGCGGCCGGTCTCGAGGGAGAAATGCCCGAGCGTGTCCGTGACGGTGCCCACGTTGCTGCCTTGGAACGCGACGGTGACGAAGGCCAGCGGCTCGGCCGTGGTACCATCCGTTACCCGGCCTTCGATCCGCGTGCGTTGCGCGCTGCATGGAAAAGCGATGGAGACCAACCACAATGCCCATAGACTCCGCCGCCATACCACCCCGCTCACCTATTCCGGATATTTGCGCCAAGCTAGAGCGTATCTCAAAAATGCCCATCGGGCTGCGCGCGGTTCTTCCGCGCCCATGCTTCGTTACCGGAAACCTCACAGAGTACGCAACTATGCTCGGTTCCGGCGCCTCGCCTGGTCGCGAAATTCCTCGCGCTCGCTTCCGACAGCAATTTTGAGATGCGCTCTAGAAAACAGCCCGCCGGCGCAGCAGCGCCATTCGTGCGCATCGACATCGGCCCCCGCGTTTATTGGAACCTGCGTTCGCACGCCGCGTTCGGCGCCAATTCACGCAGTTGGTTCGGCCTGCTCTGGCGCCACGGCCGGGGGATCAGCCTCCGCTTCGTGCCACGGATGATGGTCATCACCCTCACGGTGCTGGCCAGCACCCCGGCCCGGTCGATCGAACGGTGGCGCTTCGCGAAGCGGATCAAGAACACCCCGGTCCAAGATCCGATCTTCATACTCGGCCATCCCCGGAGCGGCACCACGTATTTGCACTACATCCTGAGCCGCGATCCGCGCTTCGCGTTCTGCGCAGTGTACGAGAGCCTCATGCCCTGGGTCTTCCTCTCCTTCGGCCGCCCGCTGCGCGCGATCCTGCGCCGCGCACTGCCCGCCACGCGGCCCATGGACAACCTGCGCATGGGCGCCGAACTGCCCAAAGAAGAAGAGTTCGCAATGGCCTGCATGGGTCCGGGATCGATGGTGACCGGCTACTTCTTCCCGCGGAAGATGGCCGCGATGCTGGATCGGTACGTGCTGCTTCAGGATCCTTCGGACAAACGCGAATGGCAGGCGCACCTCCTCTACTTGGTCCGCAAGCTCACGCTGAAATATGGCCCACGCCCGCTCCTGCTTAAGAGCCCTTGGAACACCGCTCGCGTGAAGGAGATCCTGGAGGTGTTCCCCAACGCGCGCTTCATCCACATCCACCGCGACCCGTACACCGTGTTCGCCTCCACCCTGCGGCTCTACGAGAAAACGCTGCCCCTGCTCACGCTGCAGACCTATGGCGCCGAGGAGATCGAGAACTTCGTGCTGCATGGCTACAAAGTGATGATGGAAAAATTCCATCGCGAGAAAGGGCTGATCCCACCTGGCCGCCTCGTCGAGTTCAGCTACGAGGAATTCATTGGGAACGAACTGAACGTGCTGGAACGCACCTACGCGCAACTGGGCCTGCCCGACTTCGCAGGCGCGCGGCCGCTGCTTGAAAAGGAAGTGATCGCCCACGATGGCTATGTCACGAATGAATACGCGCTCGACCCAGCCACACGCGTGAGGATCCAGCGGGAATGGGGTGCGGTGATGGAACGGATGCTGGCTGATAACCGCGTACGCGCCTAAACCCGCTTCACCTTCCCCGTCGCCGTCATCGCCAGCGCTTCCACGAAGTGGATGCGTTGTGGCAGCTTGTAAGCGGAAAGACGTTCGCGGCAGAAGGAGACGATGTCCTCCGCGTCCAACACGGCCCCGGGCGTTAGTACCACTTCGGCCTCCACGATCTCGCCGAACAGCGCGTGCGTGCCGCCGAAGACCCGCGAGGCTTGCACCTCGGGATGCGCGTTGATCACGGCCTCCACATCCTCGGGGAAGACTTTGTTGCCGGCGATGTTGATCATGCTCTTGCGGCGGCCTTTGATGCTCACCAGACCATCGGCCGTGCGCATGGCCAGATCACCGGTGAGGAACCAACCGCGTTGCAGCACGGCATCGCGCAAGATGGGTGGGGAGAGATAGCCATCAAAGAGCCCCGGGCCGCGCAGCGCCAGCAGGCCGATGCTGCCATCGGGAAGGGGATGCAACGCATCGTCGAGGATCGCGACCTCGTGATCGGGCAGCGCATGACCCACCGTTTCGGGATCCTGATCGGAGCGTTCGGTGTTGATGATGGGAAGCCCCACTTCGATGATGCCGAACGCCTGGCTCACCGGCAACCCGAAGCGCTCTTTGAACTGCGCGCAAAGCCCCACTGGAAGACCGGCCGATGTGGAGATCACCTGACGCACGGTGCCCAATGAGGTGACCGTGCGATCCGCGACGAGCAGCCGGATGTGGGTAGGAGCGGCGTAGAGCAGGGTGCCTTTGAACCGCTGTGCGCACTGCGCGATCGCCTGCGCCGTGAAGTCCTCGCACAGGATCACCGCAGCGCCGAAATACAGGTAAAGCATGATGGACACGACGAAATGGTACGCCATGGGAAGCACCCACACCACGGCATCGTGCTCGGAAAGACCGAGGCCTTTGTTCGCGGCTTCCACACGTTCTATCACCGTGCTATGCGAGAGCACCACGCCCTTCGAGGTGCCCGTAGTGCCCGAGGTGAACCGGATGAAGGCCGCCTCCGCGATATGCGGTGCGATGCGCTCCTCCGCGCGATGCATCCGTTGCACTTGGAAGCGCCGCGCGCCGATCATGAGCGCACCATCACCCTCCCCTTCGCTCAAAAGCGCATGGATGCCCACGCCTTCGATCAGTGCTTCACGTTCCGCAGCGGTGAGGTTGCTGGCGATGGGCACCACTACCGCTCCGCACCGCAGACCCGCCAGCATGGCGATGATGAACTCCGCGCTGTTGTGGTCGCTGATCCCGAGACCGGTCCCTGCGGTCACGCCGCGAGCAACGAGGTCGTCCGCAACGCGCTCCGCCGCTGCGATCACTTCCGTGAAAGTGAGCGTGGCCTGCGCTCCATGGATCGCTGGCCGGTCCGGCCAACGCGCCGCCCGTTGTTTGATGCGCTTGAATACGTTCATGCGTGCCGATCAAATGTAGACCTGCGCACGTCTCACACTTTCGATCGCCGCATCCATATCACCGCCCAGGGCAGTGGTAGCCGCCAGCACACCGGCCGCATAGCCAGTGCCCAAGCACGTTCCGATCACCCGCGCGCTGGCCATCGCCTGCTCCGTAGCACTGATGTTCCGCCCAGCGAGGAACAGGTTGTTCAAGGTGGCGGCGCGCAGCGCTCCGACCGGGATCCGGTAGTAGCCGCCTTCGTCGAAATACCGCATTTCCACATGCCGCTCCGCACCCCAGAATTCAATGGGCCATGCACCGTTGGCCACGCCGTCGGTGAACTTCGCGCAGGTCATCACATCCTGCTCCTCCAACGTGTAGCGGCCTTGGGCACGTTGCTGCGTGCGCACGCCGACCTCCGGTGCGATCAAACTCACCTCCGCATCGCGGAACGCATCGACGTTCGCGCGCAGCAGTTCGGCCAGCTCGCTCGCCATCCGCTGGCCCCTGGCCTGCAAGGCTCCGAAGTCGGTGGTGCCCTCCACTTGCTCGTGGAAGGCGATCTTCAGGCAGGCCTGACCATCGCGCAGCGAACCCGGCACCACAGAGACCGGTCCGTGATCCGTGCGATCGGCCCGCAACACAGCGCGCGTCACGGCCATGCTCAGCGCCGCTTCGTCGTCCGCCCGCAGGCCGCGCATGCAGAACACCTGTGCGGGCTGCTGGTACCGCCGTGCCCGGATCATCGGCGCGCCAGCCAGTTGGGCCAAGTGTCCTGTACCTGTGCAATCCACCGCGGTGGATGCGCTGATCCCCATCACCCCTTCATCGCTTCGCGCGGTGAAGGAGATGATACGATCACCTTCCGCATGGCAGCTCTCGATCGATGTGTTGAGCAGCACCTTCACGCCCGCCTCTTGCAGCAGTTGCAGGCCGAGCGCCTTGAACGCTTCGTAGTGGTAGGGCAGGAACCAGAGCCCGTTCACGCCGGACACCGGGCGCGTACCGCTGCGCGCTGCGAGCTGCTCACAGAACCCGCGCGGAAAACCGTTCATCGCGTACCGTGCTTCCGATCCGCCGCGCAGGTAGATCCCGCAAATGGTGCCCACCATCGCCGCCGTGGCCTTTCCACCGGTGAACGGACCGCGTTCGAGCAATGCCACGCGCGCACCTGTCCTGCCGGCGGATACGGCAGCAGCGATACCGGCCGCTCCTGCGCCGGCAACGAGCACATCGAGGTTCGCGGTCGGATCAACCCGCATATTCCCCGGTGCGCAACAAAGCGTTCAACTGCCGCTCGAACAGACCCATCTCCTGCGCGCTGATGGCCTCCTCCACCGACGCGAGGACCACTTTCAGTTCACCGGCGTGCCGCATGAAGGTGATGGTGAGCCCGGGTGGGCAAGGCGCCGGTGGGTAGTTGAGCACTTCGAGCACGTCCACACCCGCGAAGGTGCGCAACTCGTCTTGATCCTCGCCGATGTCCGAGAACGCGAAGCTGGCGTAAGCGCCGCGCATCGGCAGGTTCACCATCGCGCTGAACCACCACAAGGGAATATGGCGCAACACCTCGAGCAGCGAAACGTATTTCGCGGGAAGTTCCGCAGCGATCTGCTCCTTGATCTGGCCATTGATGGAGGCTACGCTCGTGGCCACCGATGCCAGGTCCTTGTCGTGCATGCGCACGAAAACAAAGGAGAGTTGGTTGGACATCAAATGGCCTCGCACACCGCGCGGGCGGCGGCTCAACGGCATGGACACCCAGAAATACGGATGGTGCTCCCGGCGCTGCGCGAACACGGTGCGCAGCGCCATGGTGGTCGCCGCCAAATGGAAATGCGACCGGCCCAGCCGCGCACCTTGTGCCCATGCCTGCCGATCCACGAGTTGCGTATCGTTCAAGGAGAACCGGAGCACACGCGTGCGCAGACCGGTGAGCGGCGGGCGACCCTTGACCCAGAGCCGTGCGAGGTACCAGAACGGTGAACCGAGCATGTGGTACATCACCTGCACCGCGTGCTTCAGGCGGCGTGAGCGGGGCACGGAAGGGACTTCCGGGAACAACGCTTCGCCGTTCAGTCCGTTCCCTTCCGGGTCCAACGCCTTGGCGAGGTTCACCATGCCGCGCTGGTCGAAGAGCGCGTGGTGGGCGGAGATCACAATGCGCTTCGATCCATCCACGCAAGCGACGAGATCGATGAAGGCCGCACCGGTCTCCAAGGAGAGATCACGGTTCAGGACCGTTGCCTCGAAGGCCGCTCGATCCATGGCGGTATGCAGCTCCACACCACCAGGAAGGTCCGCTCCCACATCCTGGTACCAATAGGGCACCCGCCCGATGGGCCGTGCCAGACGAACGCGGCGCACCATACGATAGATCTCGTTGCGCATCAATCGGCCGCTCAACTGATCGAGATCAGCGGATGGAGCGAGGCGCAGTTCGAGGCGCACCACGTTGCCCTGCTGGCCCTGCTTACGCATGTGCCGATCCAACAACAGCTGGAAGTTATCCGCCCCGGTGATGGGATGTGTTAGGAAGGGAGTGAACACGGGGTGGGTCACAGGCGGCGCAACGCTGCAGGCCCGCATCCGTCGCTCACGGCCAAAGGTAGAAGGGTCGAAGGGCCCGGGAGCAGCGCGAGGGATCCCGCTTCGGCGCAGAACGGACCTACCTGGAACCCACCACCTCGGCGCGCGCCGCCAGGGTGCAACGGGCCAAGGCCCGCGCAGTGCGCAGATTTTCCGGGTGCAAGGCGTTGTCCGGCAGCGCTACGCCATGCTTGCGTTCAATGTACAGGACCAACTCGATGATCGACATGGAATCGATGCCAAGCTGTGCGAAAGGTTGGTCGGGATCGATGGACACTTGCCTGGCGAGCACATGCGAGCGCAGATAGGCGCAGAGCTCCTCGGCCAGTTCCTGTTCGTTGCCGGACATCGTCTTTTCCATCGAAGGCCGCGAATTTAGGCTACCGCACCCCATCCTGTAAATTGGCCCGGCGCAGCGCCCGGTGCGTGCCATATGGACCACCCCCCCCACGCGCCCATCGCTTTTCGAGCGGATCCATCCTCCCGGCCCGGCCGGAACTGTGCCATCGTTGGTGCGGGCTTCGCGGGTATCGCGGCGGCGATCCGGCTGGCGCGGTTGGGCTATCGCGTTACCGTGTTCGAGGCTAACGCGATGCCCGGCGGCAAAGCGGCAGAATGGCGCATCGGGCCTTATCGGTTCGACATGGGGCCCACGATCCTCACCATGCCGGGTTACGTGGACGAACTGTTCGACCTATGCGGCGAAGATCCGCGCGACCATTTCAATTACGCCCAACTCGACCCGAGTTCCCAGTTCCTCTTCGAGGACGGCACGGTGGTGCGCATGTACGCGGACCCCGAGCGACTGGCGGACGAGTTCGCCGAGCGCACCACCGCGAACCGTGCGAGCGTCCTGGAATTCCTGCGGCGAAGCAAAGTGAAGCGCGAACTCACGGATGAGGTTTTCCTGCAGCGCTCGCTGCACCGCATCCGCAACTATTTCAACAAGCCCACACTGCGCGGTGTACTGCAATTCCGGAAGGTGGAAGCCTTCACCAGCATGGCCCGCGCCAATGCGGCGCTCTTCCGCGATGCCAAGGCGGCGGCGATCTTCAACCAGTACGCCAGCTACCACGGCGCGGATCCTTATGCTGCGCCCGCTACGCTGAACCTGATCGCGTACTACGAGCTGGCACTCGGCTCGTTTTCGGCGAAGGGCGGAATGCATGCGGTGGTGAAGGCGCTCGTGGCGCTGGCGGAACGGCAAGGCGTGGCGTTCCGCTTCAACACCCGGGTGGAGCGCATCCTGGTGGAACGCGGCCATGTGCGCGGCGTGCAAGTGAACAACGAACGGATCCCCTTCGACCTGGTGGTGAGCAATGCCGACGCGCACAGCACCTACCACCGGCTCCTAACCGATCAGCCCCGGCCGAACCGCACCTTGGACCAGCCCCGTTCCAGTTCCGTGATCGTGTTCTACTGGGGTATGGACCGCACCTATCCTGCGCTGCAACTGAACAACCTGTTGATGAGCGGCGACGGCCGCGCCGAGTACGACCACATCTTCAACAAGCACCGCCTCTTCGAGGACCCCTCGATCTACTTGCATGTGAGCGCCAAAGCGCACGCGAGCGACGCCCCTCCCGGCCACGAGAATTGGTTCGTGATGGTCTCGGTGCCCCACAACACCGGCCAGGATTGGGACATGTTGATCCGCGCGACGCGGCAAAGGGTGGTCGCGAAATTGGAACGCATGCTGAAAGCACCGGTGGAACCGCACATTGTGCGCGAACATGTGATGGATCCCCGCTTGGTGGAGGAACTCACCTCCAGCGCGTTCGGCGCCATCTTCGGCAGCAGCTCCAGCGGTGTGTTCGCCAGTTTCCTGCGCCACTCGAACTTCTCGCGGAAGATCAAAGGCCTTTACTTCTGCGGTGGAAGCGTACACCCGGGACCGAGCATTCCGCTGTGCCTGCTTTCCGCCAAGATCACCACGGACCTGATCGCGAAGCGGGAACGGAAGTGACCGCTGAGGGTGCGTTGATCAGACGTTGAAGAGGAAGTGCATCACATCCCCGTCCTTCACCAGGTACTCCTTCCCCTCCACACGCAATTTGCCTGCGGCGCGGCATGCGGCCTCACTGCCGAGCGTGGTGAAATCATTGTACGCCATCACTTCCGCACGGATGTAGCCCTTCTCGAAATCGCTGTGGATGACGCCCGCAGCTTTGGGGCCTGTATCGCCCTGATGGATGGTCCAGGCGCGCACCTCCTGCACACCGGCGGTGAAGTACGTCTGTAACGCCAGAAGGTGGTAGGCCGCGTGGATCAGCTTGTTCACGCCGGGCTCGTTGAGCCCGATGTCCACGAGGAACATGTCGCGCTCCTCCTTGGTTTCCATCAACGCGATCTCGGCTTCGATGGCGGCGGTGACGAAGATCACTTCGGCGTTCTCGTTCGCCACGGCGGCTTTCACCAGGTCCACGTACTTGTTCCCGGTCACCGCGCTCTTCTCGTCCACGTTGCACACGTACATCACGGGCTTGGTGGTGAGGAGCTGGAACTCATTCACCAGTTCGGGGTCATCATTGCTGGTCACTGCCGCACGGGCGCTTACACCCTTCAATAGCTGCTCCCGGATGCGGGTCAGCAGGTCGAAGCGGCGTTTGGCCTCCTTGTCGCCGATCGAGGCCTGCTTCTCCACTTTTTTGATCCTGGCCTCCACGGTCTCCAGGTCCTTCAATTGAAGCTCGATATCGATCACCTCTTTGTCACGCACGGGATCCACGCTGCCGTCCACATGCACCACGTTCGGATCGTCGAAGCACCGGAGGACATGGAGGATCGCATCGCACTCGCGGATATTGCCCAGGAACTGGTTGCCGAGGCCTTCGCCCTTGCTCGCCCCTTTCACCAGGCCGGCGATGTCCACGATCTCCACCGTGGTGGGAACGATGCGCTGGGGTTTCACGAGCTCGGCCAGCTTGTTCAGGCGCTCATCGGGTACGGTGATGGTGCCCACGTTGGGCTCGATGGTGCAGAACGGAAAATTGGCCGCCTGCGCCTTCGCGTTGCTGAGGCAGTTGAACAAGGTGCTCTTGCCCACGTTGGGCAGGCCGACGATACCGCACTTCAATCCCATGGTAGGCTAATGCGAAGGGTGCCTCTCGGCACCCTTCCTTGGTTAGTGAACTCGGAGGGAGTCGAACCCCCAACCTCCTGATCCGTAGTCAGGTGCTCTATCCAATTGAGCTACGAGTCCTCTCAAAAACGGGTGCGAAGAT
>JADJRW010000058.1 GCA_016712025.1 Flavobacteriales bacterium | reverse complement strand
TCAAAAACTCCCAATCAGCTCCTCCGTAGTTCTTCTCCACAGCACGTTTCCGGCTGGATGCGGCTGCGGATCGACAAGCATCGTATCCAGTGACGGTAGAAAAAATCGTTTCCCGCGATCGACAGCCCTCCATCTTGGGCGTTGACGATGGACCGCCGTCATCAACCGGGACCGCAAAGTCCGGGGACCGCTCAAGAATCTCCGGCGCTATCCGGCTTGAGGAGATAGATATCCCCACCGCCACGCCGAAGCTGCCGGTCGATCCCGCACCACGAAACCGGTTCAGCGCGGTCGTGTCAACGCTGGAAGCACGGTCGTCCCCTACCCTCCATACGTGCGCTGCCATGTGGTCTGCGCGGTAAGGCCCGTGATGCGGATATCGTGAGTAAAACATCAAACCTCAATAGGGACTGATCGGCGGACCATTGGTCCAAGGCTACCCTTCGCGAGCCGCAAGGACATGGTCGACTTGCACGGGCTGAAATCGTTCTTCGGCTGCCTAGACGCAGCTCAGTTCGCCTCATCAAGCGTTGACTACCCGCAGCCTCATCGGCTTCACCGTCTTCCTCTTGGTCCTTGTGCTCATCGACCTCTACGCATACAAAGGCATCAATGCCGCCATCTCCAGCTGGTCGCAAGGGCGGCAGGCGGATCGTGCGGCTCTCCTATTGGGCGCTGAGCATTGGCATAATCGCGTTGCTGGTCAGGGTGGCGATCCGACATCCAGGACCTCCGTGGCACAAGCGACCACAGCTTCATGTTCTCGCTGGCGGCTTGTTCCTCCTTTTTCCTGCCAAAGTGGTATCGTCCTTTTCCACGGATTGGATGACCTTTTCCACCTTTTTCGCTGGGGCTGGTGGAAGGTGACTTTGGGGCGAGCTACGGGAGACGCTTTCTCGTGCCGCCTTTCTGAGGCCACGGCGGGGCTCTTGGTTTCCACTGTGCCCTTCATCGGTGTGTTGTACGGGATAAAGGGTCAGCGGAACTTCAAGCGACCCCATACAGGTGAACTCCTCCTTCCAGCTTCCTTCCACGGGCTTCGCATCGTGCGGTCGACGACCTACGCGGGGGAACTGGATTGGACCGTTCGGTCGTGCAGAAAGGTGCGGATCACGGTCGGTTCCAAAAGCCGAGATCTCATCCTCTTCACCGGCGACTGGTGAACGACTGCGCGGATAAGCGGAGGGTTTTCATTGAAGTGCATCGTGGACTGAACGCACCCATGGGCAAAGTACAACATCCTTGCAATCACGACTACAGCGATTACGCGCGCGCTGGGACGACCCAGCCGCGAAAGCGGCCAACTTCGATCATCGAAGGCCATCCACGCGGAGATGGGCATCCGGCTACCGCTGGATGAACACCTGCCGCTGGAGCACAGCGGTGATCGCATCGGACTTCTTGGTGTGCAGGACTGGGGCCGAGGTTTCGACAGTATAGCGTCTCGAGAAAACGCTGCGAGGCAGTGAAGGCTATTCCTACCGCATATTGATGAGCCGTGATCCTTCCACCCACTGGAGATGCAGGTCTGGGGCACCGGCGTTGACCTGACCTTAAGCAGGCATACGCATGGTGCGCAACTCGGTGTGAAGTCCGCGGACAGACCTACGGTCCCACGTGGGTCACAAGCACTGGGCAGGACTATACCGGCAAGGCGACAACAGCTTTGTGAGACCGCGGGTTCGGCTTCATTGGTTTTCCACACAGGCGCGTTGGTATGCCCCCGAGATCGCGGTACTTGAACTTGCCGTAGAAGCATAATTCGTAGTCGTTCAAAACGACGGTGTGGCCGACGAAATGCCCTCGTCTCGAACTCCTCGCATCGCTTGGTTCCGGCACAGGTGGCTGGCAACCATCGAAGAGAACCTCTCTTCTGTTCTTCATTGTCCTCATAATCACGATGAGCAGGGTATACCGCTACGACGACATTTTGTTCCGACGGCCGCAAGGCTTCCACGGTTGGCGCCGGTCGACAGCATGCCATCACCTCGAACTACATGGCGGATGGCTCTGGGCTTTGCAGACAGCAGGATGCACTATCTCGGCTCAACAGGGACCGGCCGCACAATAACTGACCCTACCCTTGTTCTACTATGGGCTAGGAAAGCTTTGGCGGGTAGTGGCAAGAAGAATGGACCTATCGCTTGGCGGTGCTGGCGCTATTGCTGGCCGGACTTGCATCGCTCTTCCTACTTCTTCGAAACCTACTGCACGATGGGGTTCGGCGACCATGATGCGTGGACTCCTCTTCGTCACCGATGGTGGCGTACTACCAATTAGTTTCCTGATGAACTCGCGGCGCTGAGCTGGTGCTCATCGCATGGTATTTCGTGTCCCGCTACGTTAGGGATCGACGGAGTAGCGCGATCGTTGCCATCGGACTTTTTCACGCTGGCCGGTTTGCTAAAAGCGACAGCGGCTCTGGAGTCTGCTTTCGGTCGCGGTCGTTTGTGCGGTGCATGCTTCGCCCTTGCAAAGCCCTTGGCTTCCCGACCTGAAGCTCCGCCACAGACGCTTGATCCTATTCGCCGGCATATGCGGTTTCCTTTCAATGGGCCTGTGGTACACCTTCGCCCATGACTACAACGTGCAGAACAGTAGTGGGGTGTTCCTGGTCGGTACCCTGCCCTACTGGAAGGCAACCCCCACTTTTTTTCCAAGCCTTGCGCGACCATGATTACTACAGTCTTGACCAGGTCTTCCTAGTTCCGATGGTGCTCGCGTTCTTGGTGCTGGCCGCCCGGGCCACCTTGCTTGGACAATGCGGGCGTGGTGGATGCAGCTGGCCATGTTCGTTAACTTTAGTTACACTGTACTGATTTCACCCGACGGAGGATGTTAGGATTAGGTGTTATAGCTGGATGAACAGAGGAATACACCGAGCGTCTGCGAGCGCTTTTCAAGGATGGGATCCTACCTCACGGGGTTGGGGATCGCCACGAATTCGATCGAGTGATACATCTTCCGGACTTCAGTTTCAATACCTCCTCTATCTCCTTGATACTTGGGCTGGACGGATTTCGACAGCGTGTCGCCCACTATCGGATCGCCTGCGTGAAACGGGATCCCGGAATAAGTGGGTGCGCTACCTATAGATTGTTTACGTTGTCGATCGCCGCGTCCGTGTGGGTACGCCTTTCCCTTGGACAAGCCATTCGGTATTCGAGCGTGCGCGGTTCTTCGACTTATCCCTGATTCCTTTAACTCCACAAGTAAGGGATCGAACTAAGGAAAAACGGAGACCGACGTCTCAACAGACCGCTGCAATCGTCCCAGATCCAACCCAGTCTTTACCCCCCTCCCCTCCAATTCCTGCACGAAGAGCTCCATCTGCAGGTTGCCCACCAGTTCATCTTCGGCCATCGGGCAGCCGCCGTAGCCTTTAATGGCGCCATCGAAACGGCGGCAACCGGCTTGCCAGGCGGCATCGGTCTTCGCTTTCCAGTTCGTTGGTGTACAGTGCAGGTGCGCGCCGAACTCCGCTTGAGGTAGCGCGGGGATCAACGCAGTGAACATGGAAGTGACATCCTCTGGCCGCGCCACGCCCACGGTATCGCTCAACGCGATGATCGGGACGCCGAGCTCCCTCACAAGCCGATCCACCCAGTGCATGGCCACCTCGGCGTTCCAGGGGTCGCCATATGGATTGCCGAAGGCCATGCTGATGTAGACCACGAACTCCTTGCCGTTCGCACGACACATTTCCGCGATACGTGTCGTGCGCGCCCAACTGCCTTCGATGCTGGTATTGGTGTTGCGTTGTTGGAAGGTCTCACTGATGCTGAACGGATAGCCCAAGTAGCTCACGCCAACCTGCTTCACCGCTTCCTCGGCGCCGCGTTCGTTGGCCACGATCACCAGCAACTTGCTGCGCGAACCGGTGGTGTCGATCCGAGCGAGCACCTCGGCCGTGTCGGCCAGTTGCGGGATCGCCTTGGGGCTCACGAAACTGCCGATGTCGATGGTATCAAAGCCCACCTGGAGCAAGGTGTTCAAATAGCGCACCTTCACTTCGGTGGGAATGAAGGGCCCGATCCCTTGCATGGCATCGCGCGGGCACTCGACCAATTTCACTTGCGGCTTTTCCATGTCACGTAGGCGTCGTTGATCCGGGATATGAGCGCGGGGCCTTCGTAGATCAGTCCGGTGTAAACCTGCACCAGATCCGCGCCAGCATGGATCTTCTCCATCGCTGCATCGGAGCTATCGATCCCGCCGACACCGATGATCACGCAAGGCTTCGGCAAGCGATCGCGCAGGTACCGCACCACCTCGGTGCTCCGTGCGCGCACCGGCGCACCGCTCACACCGCCGGCTCCCATCGCGGCCACATCTTCCTTCGGCGTGATCAATCCATCGCGCGCGATGGTCGTGTTCGTGGCCACGACGCCTTGGATACCGCTCTCCTTCACCACGGAAACGATGTCGTCCAACTGCTCGTTCGTTAGGTCAGGGGCGATCTTGAGGAGGATGGGCTTGGGTTGATGGTTGCCAGTTGCCAGTTGTTCGTTGCCAGTTGTCAGTTGTCGGTCAAGTGCGACCAGGCGCACGAGGATCTCGAGCAAAGGGCCTTTGTCCTGCAAGGCCCGCAAACCGGGCGTGTTCGGCGAACTGACGTTCACCACGAAGTAGTCGACGACCGCGTGGAGCGCTTCGAAACACTTCACATAGTCCTCGATGGCTTGTTCGTTGGGCGTCGCCTTGTTCTTGCCGATGTTCCCTCCGACGATGATCCCGGGCTTTCGCCGTCGCAGCCGTTCCACCGCAGCATGCACCCCGCCGTTGTTGAAGCCCATCCGGTTGATCAGTGCGCGATCCGCAGGAAGCCGGAAGAGGCGCGGACGCTCGTTGCCAGGCTGCGGCAATGGGGTCAAGGTGCCTATTTCCACGAATCCGAAGCCGATGGCGGCCATCGCCTCGACATGCTTCGCGTCCTTGTCCATACCCGCGGCTAGGCCCACGGGTGAAGGGAACTGAAGCCCCATGACCTCCACCGCAGCGCCCTTGTTCACCGGTCTCGTACCAACCAACCGAAGCATTCCGGGGATCCCCCGCACCGCCTCCAGCAAAGCGAACGTGACGGCATGGGCGCGCTCCGGCGAAAGCAGGAAGAGCAACGGGCGAAGGAGGCCGTACATCGGGGGGCGAAAATACCCGTGATCCCCGGCTCACTCCGCAAGGGTGAAGCGCAACCCAAGAAATCCCCGCGCACCTTGGAGCGGTGCGTACATGTATGATGTGTCGAACGTGTATCCGTAGGGGTTGGAAACCGGGTCGTCCGCCTGGTGGTCGAAGGGATCGAACGGCCGCATCAACGGATCGCTGGGCACGAAGTCGAGCAGGTTCTTCACACCGCCGTACAGCTCGAAGCGCCGACCGAAAGCACGCTTCACTTGGAGATTCACCAGCGCATAGGTGGGTGATAATTCTGAGCGATAGTCGTTGGGCAGCACTGGCAGTCGCATGGGCCCGGACCACTGGCCGGTAAGGTCGATGGTCCAGTGCTGCCCCACGGTCTGGCTCAATGTGAACGTACCCGACCACGCCGGTGCGAAGTACTGGTCCTGGCGCTGCATGCGTCCTTCGGGATCGCGCTCCTTGGTGTACACATCCATCCAGGTCACTCCGGCCATGCCCCGTAAGCCCTCTTCCAAATTCAGGCTAGCGCCCTGTGAGATGCCGAAGCCGTGCAGGTTGTCGTACACGATCAGGTTCGGGTCCAATTGGTAGTCCGGTAGGATGCGGTTGGAAAAGCGGGTATGGAACAACGACAGGTCGATGCCGAAGAAGCGCTTCTCGGCGGGCCACTTCCGCACCAGGTTGAGCGTGGCGTTCGTGGAGCGCTCGGGCTTCAATTCCTCGGCGATCACCACCTGCCGCGCGCCGGTGAGCGCCGCGTGGTCCTCGGTAAAGAGGTTCACCACCCGGTAACCCGTGCCGAAGCTGGCCCGCACGGCCCATCGCCCATTCGGCGCCCATTTGTAGGCCAGGCGCGGGGAGTGAACCAGGCCATGCGCGCGGTCGTGGTCCACGCGGTAGCCGAGCAACAACTTGTGTACATCGGCCAAGGCCCATTCATCCTGTACGAATAGTCCCGGCAACGGAATACGCTGTGCAGCGGTCGCAGTGGCACCGGTGTTGTCATCATACCAGGTGTGGCGGTAGGCCGCCCCGAGCAAAAGATCGTGCCGCGCGCCCAAAGCACGCGCCCAGTGAACTTGTGCGAAGAACACGCGTTGATCGGCGCGGTATGGCATAGTGCCGTACCAGCTATCCTGCTGATGGCTGTTGAAGGAGAACTGGGTGATCACACGCTCCCGCAGCGGTAACTGGTACTGGCCGATCAACTCCCACCGCTCGGTATGGATGCTCTCGCCGTAGATCTTATCGCTGCCTTTGTCCGCTTCCGTCCATTCCATCTGGCCTCCCCACCGATCTTCGGTTACATAGCGCGCGGCAAGACTGGCCAGGCGATGGTCCGCTCGCTGCAGATCGAACTTATTGAAGATGCTGATGCGCTCTTGCAGGGTGACGTCGGTGAAGCCGTCGGCATTGCGATCGCGCGGGTCGTTGTAGCGGAAGATGTTCACCCCGAGCAGGTCGCGCGCCCGTCCTTTGCCCATCCGCAGTCCCAGATCACCGTTCCATTCGTTCCACGTGGTGCCGAACACGTCCGCACTGAACCGCGGGGCGAGCACGGGGTCCTTCGTGATCACGTTGATGATACCCCCCATAGCCTCGCTGCCGTAGAGCGCGGAACCTGGCCCCTTCACCACTTCCACACGTTCGACCAGACTGTTGGGGATGCCGCTGAGGCCATACACCGAACTTAGGCCGCTGACGATGGGCATGCCATCGATCAACACCATGGTGTACGGGCCTTCCATGCCGTTGATGTGGATGTCGCCCGTATTGCACACGCTGCAATTGATCTGGGGGCGAACCCCGTTCACCATGCCCACCGCATCGAAGAGCGCCGGGCTCGGATTCCGGCGGAACAACGCGGACGTGATCACCTCCACCGGCACCGGGCTTTCACTGCGGCTCACTTCCCGCATGGTCCCGGTCACCACCACCTCTTCAAGCTCCTCGTAGGCGGCATCGAGGATAATGGTGCCCAGGTCCTTGGTCCCACCAGAGGCAGCGTACGCTCCGGTGGCCAGCCCCATCGCCGAGACGACCAGCCGGCCCGGCCCTGCAGGCACATCGGTCAGCGTGAAACGGCCGTTCGCGTCAGATGCTGTGGCCTGTAAACCGTCCTTCAGTACGATGCCCGCGAACGGCAGCGGCCCTTGCGCATCGGCGACCCGGCCATGCACGGTTCCCGGCTGGGCGATGAGCAACAGCGGCAACATCGCACAGCAGAGAGCGGACCATCGGTACATCGGACGGCGAAAGTAGATCGTTTATTAGGCTCACCTAATTTATTTTCTACCTTCGTCGCATTCCACCATGTTGACCCGCAGCGAAGAGGACCATCTGAAGGCCGTGTTCGCCCTGCTCCAGGACGGGGAGAGCGCTTTCACCAAGGACATCGCCGCCCGCCTGAGTACCAAAGCCAGCAGTGTTACGGACATGCTGAAGAAGCTCGCCGAGAAGGGTTTTCTCAAGCATGAACCTTACTACGGCGCGAAGCTCACCGCGAAAGGCACCGCGCATGCGCTCACGCTTGTGCGCAAGCACCGGTTGTGGGAGACCTTCCTCGTGGAACGCCTCAGCTTCGGCT
The DNA here is from genome assembly GCA_016712025.1 of Flavobacteriales bacterium. Taxonomy (GTDB): domain Bacteria; phylum Bacteroidota; class Bacteroidia; order Flavobacteriales_F; family PHOS-HE28; genus PHOS-HE28. The sequence goes on along the minus strand of JADJRW010000058.1, from coordinate 1,797 downwards.
GGGACGAGGTGCATGAGGTGGCCGAGCAACTGGAGCATATCTCGAGCCCCAAACTCGTCGACCGGCTGGACGACTACCTGGGCAACCCGCGCTTCGATCCCCACGGCGATCCCATCCCGGACCGGCAAGGAAAACTACGCGTGCGCAAGACCAAGCGCCTGGACACGTGCACCACGGGTGACACCGTACGCATCGCGGCGGTGAGCGAGACCACCGATGGACTGCTGCGGCTGCTGGATTCCAAAGGCCTCCGCATCGGTAGCGTGCTCACCGTGCAGGAACTTCATGCCTTCGACGGCAGCATGGATGTAAAGCCCAAGAGCGGAGCTGCCTTCAGCCTGAGCAAAGACGTGAGCCATCATCTACAAGTAGAATCGAACTGAAATGCAGACCATTCTCGACTGGTTCTCCTCGATCGACCCCATCCTCGCCGCCTTCGTGGCCACCACCTTCACCTGGTTCGTCACGGCCGCGGGTTCATCGCTCGTGTTCTTCTTCGGCAACGCCTCGCGCAAATGGCTCGATGCCATGCTCGGTTTCACCGGCGGTGTGATGGTGGCCGCCAGCTTCTGGAGCCTGCTGGCGCCGAGCATCGAGATGAGCGAGCGCATGGGCAACATCCCGTGGCTGGCACCGGCCATCGGCTTCGCCGCCGGGGCCCTCTTCCTTTCGGACTGGATAAGGTCCTGCCCCACCTGCACATCAACTTCGACCCCTCACGTACGGAAGGGCCCACCACCAAGTGGCACCGCACCACCCTGCTGGTGATGGCCATCACGCTGCACAACATCCCGGAGGGGCTGGCGGTGGGCGTGCTCTTCGGTGGTGTGGCGGCCGGTATGCCGGAGGCCAGCATCGCAGGTGCGGGGCGCTGGCCATTGGCATCGGCCTTCAGAATTTCCCGGAGGGCTTCGCCGGTGAGCATGCCCTTGCGCCGGCGGGGCCTCGGCAAATTCCGCAGCTTCTGGTACGGCCAGCTGAGCGCTATCGTCGAACCCGTCTTCGGCGTGCTGGGAGCTGTGGCCGTGATCTATATGCAAAGCTTCCTCCCCTATGCGCTGGCCTTCGCTGCAGGCGCCATGATCTACGTGGTGGTGGAGGAAGTGATCCCAGAGACCCAGCAGGACGAGAATACGGACATTGCCACGTTCGGCTTCATCGGTGGCTTCATCGTGATGATGATCCTGGACGTGGCGCTGGGGTAGTTCGCGATCGTCCTCAGGCCGTGCGGCACGGGGGAAGGCGCCCGTGTTGATCGTGCGGTAGGTTGTCAACCTATATCCAACCTGCACCGGAGGACCGAGTCAAGCGGCTTCCGCGACAGGCTCGCTGATTCCGCTCGTTCTCACAGCACAGATGGTCGAATACGACCCGTCCTACTTCCAAATCATCTATCCCAACGGTGATGTGCCGCGAACAAGGGCGTTTGCACGGATATGGTGATCGGGCCTACAGAAAACTCGGGATCGACCTTCAAAGAAAGTTCGCGAGGACATGAAGAACAACTTCGGCAGTTACGGTAAGCTGGGGGCTCCTCCGGACCTGACAGAACGTTGATCGCAGGCGCGTCCCGAATCTGATGACGTTCTTCTCCCGGCATGGGAGAGGTTCGGGTCGTGTCGGAGGACCCGAACGACTACCAGCCGGGCGACATCGTGTGCTGGGACATGGGAGTGGTGGCATCGCCCATATCGGCATTGTATCGAGAAGATCGCGGACGGGCTAAGACTTACGATGGTCCACAATATCGGCGCGGGGCAGGTCACGGAAGACTGCTTGTTCAGCTATCCGGATCAG
>JADJRW010000057.1 GCA_016712025.1 Flavobacteriales bacterium | reverse complement strand
GAAGTGTCACGCTGCTCTTGCGCACCTGAAAACGCTTGTCGGCGAACCAGGCGAAGTCATGCACACTGTCCTGCAGGAAGCGGATGGTCTTCGTGGTCGGGTCGGAAGGCGGGAAGGGATCGCGGCCTTTCGAAATACTGATGGAGAGCGGACGAGCGGCGAGCGAATCCATCCACGCGTGTTCTTCCGCGTTCCGCAACTCGCCGGTGGCGCCTACCACATAGTTGGCCGGAAGCGTGATGGAGACGTCGAACGAACCGAACTCACTGTAGAACTCGCCGAGCGTGAGGTAGGGCATCGCATGCCAGCCTTGCGCATCGAACACGGCCGGTTTGGGATACCACTGGGTGATGTAGTAGGCCTGGTCGGTATGGCCCAATCGCGAGAAGCGGCCATCTGGGATCTTTACGCGAAAGGCGTGCGGATGGTGACCCGCTGGCCGGGCCCCAAGGGTTCGCGCAGTAGCAGCCAGCCGATATCGGGATGCACGGGATGATAGCCCCAGGTCAGCGGACCTTGTAGGTCGGCGAACGCGAGACCATCGATCTCGCCGCGGTCTTCCTGTTTCGCGAAGTGCAGATCCAGTTGGTTTTGGGCATCCAGTTGCTTGCACAACGCGCTGCGGTGGTCACGGTACGCGTTGGGCCAGAGGTGCAGGTGGATCGTGTCCAGCGCAACCGAACTGTTGTTGGTGTAAACGAACTCTTCCTGGCCGCGCAGGACATGGGTGCTGTCATCCAATTCGACCTGTATCGTGTAAGCGACGTGCTGTTGAAAGTACGTCTGAGCATGCAACGCGCCGGGCAAGAGGAAAAGGGCGCAGACCGAGCGGATCATGGTTTTTCGGCCGCCACCTCGCCGCGAAGAACAGCGATCATGTCGATGCATAGCGGGAAAGGTAGAAGCTCCGGACGATCGGTCCGCAGGTAGCCGGAACGCCCAGCGCGTGCTCAGCTTCCGAAGAGTTCGGCGAGCTTCCGATCGAGCATCTGGCCACGCAGGTTCTTGTCGATCACCTTGCCGTCCTTATCCACCAATACGGTGAAGGGATGCTGCTCACACCGTACTCCTGCGCAGCGGCATTGTTCCAGAAGCCCAGGTCGCTCACATGTTTCCAAGGCAGGCCGTCCTGCTTGATGGCCGCTGTCCAAGCATCCTTGGTGCGGTCCAAGACTCACGCCGAGGATCTCGAAGCCTTTGCTGCGATAACGATCGTAGACGATCTTAACGTTCGGGTTCTCCATGCGGCAAGGTTTGCACCAGCTGGCCCAGAAGTCGATCAACACCACCTTGCCGCGCAGGTCGCTCAACTTCACCACTTTGCCTTCGGGGGTTTGTTGCGAGATCTCGGGCGCGATACTGCCCACAGGGATCAGGTTGCTCAGGCGTTTCATCTCGGCCTCCTGTTGCTTCGTCGCTTCCGCCTGTTTCTCCATGCGGTCCACTTGGTCGCGGAAAGACGCGAAGAACCCGGAACGCGCCATGGTGCCGCGCAACTGATCGCGTACCTGTTTGTAGATGTCCATGTCCTGCTGCATGTTCAACTTGCTCACGGCGCTCAATTGCGCAGGTGAGCCGGGATGTGCGGCGATGAAATCCTTGCAGAGCTGGTAGTACGCGCCGTTCGTTCTGTTCAGTCCATCGACCGTGGTGCTGTCGCCGGTGCCTTGCGCCATCTTCTCGCGGAGGCCCGCCAGGTCGTCTCCAAGCGGGTCGCTTGCTTGTAGAAGTCATGAAGGTCCGTGGTGTTCGGCGATCCGGTGAGTTCCGTCGGTTTGCTGAGACTCCCTGCAACGGCCTTCACGCCCAGCGATTCCGAGCTGTCCAGCACTACGATCAACGCATCGCCTTCATCGAGTGAAATGCGGTAGAAGTCCAGCGGGAGGGAAGGCACATGGAGCGTGCCTTCGCCCTTGTCGCTCAGCTTCACCGAATCCACATGGATGGCTTTGTTGTTCTCGAAACGGTCGAAGTACACAGTGCGGCCAGCGGCGCCGTCGATGGTGAGTTCCACTTCGCGGCCGCCGGGGCCACCGCCGCATGCGGCGAGCACGGTGAAGCTGCTGAGGGCGAGGAAAGTCTTCATAGGGGTCATGGTCATTGGTCGTTCTCGTTTTCCAGGATGCGCCGCACTACTTCGTTGGCCTGGCGGGGGTCGGCTTTGCCCTTGGTGGCTTTCATCACTTCACCCATGAAGAGGCCCAGCAAGCCCTTGTTGCCTTGCCGGTACGCGACCACCTTTTCCGGATAACGTTCCATAGCGGCGCGGGTGGCGGCTTCCACTGCTCCCTCGTCGCGCTGTTGGAGCAGGTCGTGTTGCTGGGCGAGTTCTTGGGGGGACTGTGCGGGATGCTCCAGCATGAGTGGGAACAAACGCTGCGAAGCGATGGTGTGGTTCACGGTGCCCGCGTCGATCAGATCGACCAGTTCGGCAAGCCGCTCCGGCCGGATGGGCATGGCGTTCATCTCCAACCCACGTTCGTTGATCCAGCTGCGCACGTCGCCCATCACCCAATTCGCGGCCGACTTGTAGTTCGTGGTGCGCGCGATCACTGCTTCATAGTAGAGCACAGTGGCTTTGTCGTCCGGTTGGGATGCCTGCATCATAGGCGCTCAAGCCCATCTCTTCCGATGTACTTGGCCCGCAGCTCACGCGGAAGCGGTGGCATGGTGGCACGCGCGTCCTGCTTCTGTTTGTCCGTGACATGCAACGGGGCCAGGTCCGGTTCCGGGAAATAGCGGTAATCGTGTGCGAGCTCCTTGCTGCGCAGACCCATGGTGGTATTGCGCGCGGCATCGAACGTGCGCGTCTCCATGTGGATCGTGCCACCGCCGTCGAGTAGCTCACTCTGCCGTTGCGCTTCGTACTCGATGGCGCGCATCACGTTGCGGAAGCTGTTCATGTTCTTCACCTCGCAACGTGTGCCGAACGTGTCGCTCCCCTTGGGACGCAGGCTGATGTTCGCATCGCATCGCAAGCTGCCTTCCTCCATATTGCCGTCGCAGATGTCCAGGTAACGGACCACGCGCCGGATCTCCACGAGGTAGTCATAAGCCTCCTGCCCGCTGCGGATGTCGGGTTCGCTCACGATCTCCAATAACGGTACACCCGCGCGGTTCAGGTCCACCAAAGTGTTGAAGGGATCCACATCGTGGATGCTCTTGCCCGCGTCTTCCTCCATGTGGATGCGGGTGATGCCGATGCGCGTCATGCCGAGCGATGCGCGGGCTTCATGTGCATCCCCGCTGCGGGTGTTCGGTATATCGATCGACCCCAACGTGCAGATCGGCGTGGTGTCCTGTGTGATCTGGTAGCCCTTGGGAAGGTCGGGGTAGAAGTAGTTCTTCCGCGCGAAGTGCATCCGCGACGCGATCGTGCAACCGGTGGCCAGTCCCAAGCGGATGGCATGGTCCACCACCGCGCGGTTCAGTGTGGGAAGCGTGCCGGGATGGCCGAGCGTCACCACGCTCACGTTGGTGTTCGGGTGATCGCCATAAGCATTGGGATCCTCGCTGTACGCCTTGCTCTTGGTGATCAGCTGGGCATGCACTTCGAGGCCCACGACCAGGTCCCATTTCACGGACCAGTGCGGCGCGCCCGTGCCGGTCACAACTTCCTTGGATGTCGTCATGCGCAGGAGGCGATGAGTTCCTTCATGATCAACGTGAGCTTCGGCTCGGCTTTCTCCGCCACGCGCTGCACCATCTCATGCGTGGTTTTTTCGATGCGGCCTTCCACACCCATATCCGTGATCACGCTCATCGCGAAACAAGGAATGCCCATGTGGCGCGCCGCGATCACTTCGGGCACGGTGCTCATGCCCACGGCATCGCCACCGATGTTGCGGACATAGCGGTATTCGGCCGGCGTTTCCAACGTGGGGCCGGTGAGACCCACGTAGGTGCCCACTTGCACCGGGACATTGTGCTTCGCCGCGATGCCCTTGGCCGTAGCGATGAAGGCGTGATCGTACGGCTCGCTCATATCCGGGAAGCGCGGACCGAGTTCATCGATGTTCTTTCCCATCAGCGGGTTGGGGAAGAGGCAGATGTGATCGTCCAGGATCATCAGATCGCCGGTCTCGAAGGCCGGGTTCACACCCCCGCAGGCATTGCTCACGAAGAGTCGTTTGATGCCGAGGAACTTCATTACCCGCACCGGGAGCACCACCTCGTTCATGGACCAGCCCTCGTAGAAATGGAAGCGGCCCTGCATGGCGACCACCGGCTTTCCGGCCAGAAGGCCGAAGAGCAACTTGCCCGGATGGCCCTGCACCGTGCTCACCGGGAACTCCGGGATGTCCTTGTAGGCGATGGCGTATTTCACATCGATCTCTTTCCCCAAGCCGCTCAACCCGGTTCCGAGGATGATGCCGGTCTCGGGTGTGAAGCCATCGGTGGCCTTCTTCAAATGGTCAGCGATGCGCTGAATGCGGGTCAACATGGTCGCGGAGGAGTGATGCGAAACGCTCGGGTTCATTGAGGACCACCGCCCGCATGCCGATCACCGCGATGGGTAGCCCTTCCAAAGGGCTTCCCGCGATCACGGACCGGAGCCGCATGGCATCCTTCTCCGTGGTGACCAGCAATTTCGGGTCGGCCGCGAAACTACTGAAAACGCCCGCCAGCCTTCCCAGGTCACTGGGGCTGAAAGGGTGATGGTCCGGGAAGGAGAGATGCTCGACCCGACCCCACAGCGAGCGGGCATGGATCGCCAACGGATCCGGGTCCGCGATACCTGTGAACAGCAGGGCGGACGTCAGCTGACCCATTGGCACCGGCCCTTCGGTCGGCAGGAACCAACCAGGCGGATCGTAATGGATCCCGCTGAAGTGCAACACCTGATCCTGCTTCAGGCCCAGACTGTCTTTCCACCGCTGTCGCTCTGAGGCATCGGGCGCAATGGGGCACTTGGTCACGATCACCACTTGCGCCGTTTTTGAACGGCTCCGCACATCGCGCAACGTTCCCGCAGGAAGGAGGGCATCTTCGAAAAAGGGTTTGTGCCAGGTCGTGAGCAGGATGTTCAAACCGGCGTTCAATGGGCGATGCTGAAGGGCGTCATCCAGCACCACCACTTTTATCCCGGGCACTTGAGCCTCGATCAACGCGACCGCCATCACGCGGTCCGCGCCAACGAAGACACGGACCAGAGGGAACTTCCACTTGATCTGAAGGGGCTCGTCGCCTCTCTGTAAATCAGTGTTATCGCTCAGCACCTCGCGAAATTCAGTTCCGCTCCGGCCATAGCCTCGGCTAAGCGTGGCCAGGGGCGCGATGTCCTGCAAGGAGCGAAGCACCAGTTCCACATGCGGGGTCTTGCCGGTTCCTCCCAGGCTCAGGTTGCCCACAGCGATGGTCGGTACCGCAGGGCGTGTGCTTTTTAGGACGCCCCGGTCGTAGAGGGGCATGGCGCAGATGGAGGATACCTCCATAGGCCGCCGTGAAAGGCCACAACCCAAGCCTTCGCAGCAGCAACCCGTACTTTGTCCGCACACCCATGAACGGCGAAAGATGCGCATCAAAGACGTGATCACGGTGCTTGAGGCCTGGGCTCCACCGAGTTTGCAGGAGGATTACGACAACTGCGGTCTGCAAGTGGGCGATCCCAGCGCGGATGTTACGTCGGCCCTGGTCTGTCTGGATTGTACCGAGGCGGTGGTAGCGGAGGCCGCTGCGAAGGGCTGCGGCCTGATCATCACCCACCATCCGGTCATCTTCAAGGGGTTGAAGAGCTTGGTGGCCCGGACCTATGTGGAGCGCACCGTTCTTGCCGCGCTTAAGCATGGCATCGCGATCTATGCCATCCACACCAATTTGGACAACGTGCTGAACGGTGTGAACGGGGAGATCGCTGCCCGGCTGGGTCTTCTTCGCACCCGGGTGCTGGCGCCGCGTTCGGGCCAACTCCGCAAGTTGGCCGTCTTCGTTCCCCTGGCCCAAGCAGAAGCGGTGCGGAAAGCACTGTTCGGTGCGGGAGCAGGTCAGGTCGGAGCGTATGATGAGTGCAGTTTCAGTAGCGAAGGGGTAGGCACCTTCAAAGCGGGCGAAGGCACGGACCCTTTCGTGGGGAAGGTGGGCGAGCGCCACCAGGAACCTGAGGTGCGGGTGGAAGTGATACTGCCCCCGCATTTGGAGGGAAGGGTTGTCGCTGCGATGCGGTCGGCACACCCTTACGAGGAGGTAGCCTTCGACCTGATCCCCCTGGCCAACGGGCATCCCGGTATTGGCAGCGGACTGGTGGGGGAGTGGGACCAGCCTCTGGAGGAAGGGATCTTTCTTTCCAAGTTGAAGGAGATCTTTGGTCTGCGATCGGTGCGGCATACCGCTTTGCTGGGCCAACCCGTGCGCCGGATCGCCCTTTGTGGAGGGTCCGGATCGTTCCTATTGGAGCAGGCCGTCGCGTCCGGGGCCGATGCCTTCCTCACGGGAGACCTCAAATACCACCAGTACTTCGATGCCGATAGGCGCCTCCTTCTAGCCGATATCGGCCATTACGGCAGCGAGCAGTTCACGCCCGCATTGATCGCCCGGTACCTGGAGAGGGAAATGCCTACATTTGCGGTCCGTTTGACGGAAACCGTCACCGACCCCATCCATTATTCTTGAACATGGCGAAGACCGACGTGAAGACCGCGGCCAAGGAAGAAACCACTGCCACCACTGGTAAGAACGGTAGCGCATCCAAGGCGAGCAACGTGGCCAACAAGGCGGAGATCACCATCGCTGAAAAGCTGGTGGAACTCTACCGTTTGCAGGTGATCGATTCCAAAGTGGACCGCATCCGCACCCAACGCGGCGAATTGCCCTTGGAGGTGCAGGACCTGGAAGACGAAGTGGCCGGCCTGGAGACTCGTCGTACCAAGTTGGACGAAGAGTTGAAGGAGCTCGAGACCAGCGTGGCCGACCGCCAGAACATGATCAAGGACGCCAAAGCGTCGATCAAGAAGTACGAGGCGCAACAAGCCAAGGTGCGCAACAACCGCGAGTACGATTCACTGAGCAAGGAGATCGAGTTCCAGAACCTCGAGATCCAACTGGCCGAGAAGCGCATCAAGGAGACCAAGGCGCAGATCGAGACCAAGAAAGTGATCGTGGACGAGAGCACCTCCTTGTGCAAAGAGCGCAAGAAGGACTTGGACCACAAGAAGAAGGAGTTGGACGATATCGTGGCCGAGACCGAGAAGGAGGAGAAGGCCTTGATGAAGAAAGTGGAACAGACCTCCTCCCATGTGGAAGAGCGCCTGTTGAGCGCCTATCACCGCATCCGCACCAACGCCCGGAACGGCTTGGCCGTGGTACCCGTGCAACGCAGCTCCTGCGGTGGGTGCTTCAACTCCATTCCCCCTCAGCGCCATTTGGATATCAGCAGCCACAAGAAGATCATCGTGTGCGAGCACTGCGGCCGCATCCTGGTGGACGACTACGTGGTGGAGCGCATCAAAGGCGAGAGCTAGAAAGTATTGCAACGAAGATTTAAGGGCCGCCCATCGGGCGGCCCTTTTCGTTTCGATCGGTCGTTGTGCTCAAGGACGAAACGCCACGGTGAAGAGCGCGCGGTACGCAGTCGTCGTTTCGCGCACCGGGTCCACATAGTCCGGGCCATAGGTGTAGTAGGCACCCGTGCGTTGATCGTAAGCGAGGGTCAGATCCAGCGAGATACGGTTCCGTCGGAAGCCACCGCCAAGGGAGTAGCGCATCAGGTCACTTCCGTGCAGTGTGCTGTTCTCCAAGTAGGGATCCATCCACCAGGCCACACCGCCGCGCAAGTAGAGCATCCCTACGCGCCATTCGGTGCCAGCGCGCACGCTGTGGACGGGGCGGTACAGATCCTTGATCCTGCGGTTCTCGTACCCGAAATCGTAGTCGTCCACCAGAGCATCCGCTGTGCGGAATCGCATGTTGCGCGGGCTGCTGTATTCATAGTCGGCACTGATCACCCCGTGTTTGCCCACGATGTAAGCAGCGGAGGCCAAAACCCGCCAAGGCGTGTTCAGACGGTAGCTGTAGGAGCCGTCGGGCGAATCCCAAGCGTAGTCATAGACCCCTGAACTGTCCGGGGTGCGGAACGAGGTCTCCATCCGGCTGAAGTAGGCATCGGTCAAAGAGAAGAACGCCGGGGAATGCACCGAGGCGCCCAGGCGGAGTTGGTCCGTGATGCGGCCCACCAGTCCCAGTTTCACGTCGAAGCCGGTGCCTTTCGTAAGGAGCCGTTCTTCGTAGCGCAGGCTCTTCAGGTCGAGATCCTCGTCCAACGTGGTTTCGTTCTGCACGATCCGTCGTTCCAACTTACTTCCGAGGATGCCTATGGCGGCGCCGAAATACAAGCGGTTGTTGTAGTTGCCCGCGTAAAAAAACGAGGTGTTCGTGTTCGCGCCTCCGGAAGAGATCGTATTGCGCTGTTCGGTCGAAGCTCCCACCGGTACTGCGCTCGCATAGTTCAGGCTCGAATCGATCTGGTTGATGCCGTAGGTCTGCCAAGCCAGGTCGGTGGTGAATTGGTTGAATTCCTCAGGCAGTTGGCCTTGGGCCCCGTCAGCGAACTGCTGGAGCAAGGAACTGTTCACGGAAGCTCCGTTCGCCACGCGTTCCCAGTGGTGGCTGGCCGTTCGGTCGAAGACCAGCCCGAAGCTGCTCCCTTTCAACGCCGATCCCTCCTTTGGTTTGAAGTTGAGCACCATGGCCAGGTTGTCAAAGAAGGCCCTGGCGTCGGAGTTGGAGCTCGCGGTGCCATAGAACGTATTGCTCGCATCGTGGAACTCGATGCCCGGTGTGATGGAGAACTCGGTGGTCGTGTAAAGCCCCATGGCACCCGGGTTCACCCAGAGCGCACCGGGATCGCCGCCCAACGCGCCGAAAGCACCGCCGAGCCCAAGGCTGCGAGCCGTGCCTTGCGGCCGCATGGTCCCGATACGCAGGGCGTCTTCCTCGTTCTGCGCCTGCAAGTGGGACAAGGCAAGCAGGGTGACCAAGGCAAGGGTCCACCGGTACGGCACATGGCCGCTGGCTAGGTTTCGAATAGGCATAGGTCAGCGACGGTCTCCTCCAGAACGCGAGCCACCGCCAGAACGGGAAGGGCTATCTGGCCGTCCGCCTCCATCAAAAGGTCGGGTTCCTGGGTCCATGGAGCCACCGCCTTGTGGGCGGGTTTCGAACTGGGGCCGGTTCGGGCGGTCTGGTCGGCCTTGTTGTTCCGGTCGTTGGATCATGGGGCGGCTAGGGCGCGCTTCGGGAGCGGGCAGTGGGCGTGTGGTCGGCATCTGGTGTTCACGCACAGCGCGCTGGTCCTGCAGGCCTACCGGATTGTAGGTGACCGTCCGATCGCCGGAATTCGAGTTGCTTCCGCCCGATCCGGGCCTACCGTTGCTGATGCTCGGCCGATGGGCGACCACGGTTTGTGAACCGCCCTCGCCGTTCCAAATGACGATGGGTTGATAGCAGCCGTAGCAGTTGCCACCGTAGCCGTAGTAAGGGCCCGCGCCCCACCCGGAGTTCCAACCCGAACAGCTCCAACAGTTACCGTAACCGAAGCCACCCCCAAAGCCGCCGTATCCGCCATACCCTCCGAAACCATTGTTCCACCCGCTGTTCCAACCATTGTTGCCCCAGGCGCCGTAGCCGCTCTGCCAGCTGTTGTTCCAGTAAGGATCGTTCCATCCGTTGGAGCCGAAGCCATTGCCATAGCTCATCCCGAAACCACTGCCGTAGGAACTCATCCCCATGCCGAACCCGAAACGCCCGTAGTTGTAGTAATACGGGTCGTTGTAGGTCATGTCGTAGTAGCTGCGTGGGTCGGCGTATTGCTTGCTTTCAGCTTCGTTGTAGTAGTCGTCCTGCTTGGCGGTGGGCGCTGGCTCAGGCTCTGCGGGCGGTGCGACGGGTTCAGCTTTGCTCGCTACCGGCTCGCTGGGCAGGTCGTATACGCTATCATGCACCTGGGTGGTGTTAAGGGTGCCACAGGCGGAAAGGAACACAACAACGAGAGCGATCGGTGAGGTGCGGAGCAGGGAACGCATCGGGTTCATCATGGTGATCGGATAACGCCTTGAGGGGCTGGTCTGTTGCCTACTTTTGACCGGTACCGTTAGGAACAAAAATAATACCACTTACTGCCGCGCATGGCCGATCAGTTGACGAAGCGTACACAGGACTACGCGCAATGGTACAATGATCTGGTCCTCAAGGCGGATCTGGCCGAGCACAGCGATGTGCGCGGATGCATGGTGATCAAGCCCCATGGGTACGCCATCTGGGAGAAGATGCAGTCCGCGCTCGACGGCATGTTCAAGGCCACCGGGCATGTGAACGCCTACTTCCCACTGTTCATCCCCAAGAGCTATCTGGCCAAAGAAGCCAGCCATGTGGAAGGCTTCGCGAAGGAATGCGCGGTAGTGACGCACTATCGCCTCAAAAGCGACCCCGTCCACGGCGTGATCGTGGACCCCGATGCCAAACTGGAGGAGGAGTTGATCATCCGCCCCACCAGCGAGACCATCATCTGGAACACCTACCGGGGCTGGATCAAGAGCTATCGCGATCTGCCCTTGCTCATCAACCAGTGGGCGAACGTGGTGCGCTGGGAGATGCGCACGCGCCTCTTTCTGCGCACCGCCGAGTTCCTCTGGCAGGAAGGACACACGGCCCATGCCACCAAGCAGGAAGCCGAAGAAGAGACACGCCGCATGCTGGATGTCTATGCCCGCTTCGCCGAAGAGTGGATGGCCATTCCCGTGATCAAGGGCGTGAAGACCGCCAGCGAGCGCTTCGCCGGGGCCGAAGACACCTATTGCATCGAAGCGATGATGCAGGACGGCAAGGCGCTGCAGGCCGGCACCTCGCACTTCCTCGGGCAGAACTTCGCCAAGGCCTTCGACGTGATGTTCACCAACAAGGAGAACAAGCAGGAGCTGGTCTGGGCCACCAGTTGGGGCGTGAGCACCCGCCTGGTCGGTGCGCTCATCATGACGCACAGCGATGACAATGGACTGGTGCTTCCCCCGAAGCTCGCCCCCATCCAAGTGGCCATCGTGCCCATCGCCAAGAACGGCGAACAGCTCATGGCCATCGGGGAGTATCTGGAACCCACCATCCAGGCCCTGCGCGCCAAGGGCATCTCCGTGAAGTTCGACAACGACGACCAGAAGAAACCCGGCTGGAAGTTCGCCGAGTACGAGTTGAAAGGCGCTCCCGTGCGCATCGCCGTCGGCCCGCGCGATATGGAGAACGGTACCGTGGAAGTCGCCCGGCGCGATACCTTGGAGAAGCAAGTGATGCAAATGACCGACCTCGCCGAGAAGGTCGAGCACCTGCTGCAAGCCATCCAGGAGAACCTCTTCCAGAAAGCGCTGGCGATGCGCGAGCGCTTCACGCGTGCCGTGAACAGCTACGACGAGTTCAAGACCGCGATCGAAGAAGGCGGCTTCCTCCTGGCCCATTGGGACGGCACCGCCGAGACCGAGACACGCATCAAGGAAGAGACCAAGGCCACCATCCGCTGCATCCCGCTGGAAGGTGACACCACGCCCGGCGCCTGCATGGTCACCGGTCGTCCGAGCAAGCAACGCGTGGTCTTCGCGCGTGCCTATTAGAGATAGCCTCTAGCCATGAGCAAAAAGGACAAGCCCAAGCCACCCGATACGCGGGAAATGATCCTGGGTATGCTGCGCACCAAGAGCGGCATGAAGCAGGACGTCTACCAGCGCACCACCGCCTTGTTCGCCGAGATGAACGAGGTGCTGAAAGAGATCGCCGGCGACCTCGAAAAGGAAATGAAGTCCAGCGACGAGCGCATCGCGGTCCAGTTCGTGGACAAGGGCAGCCTCGCCTGCGAGCTGAAGGTGGCTGGCGACACGCTCATCTTCAACATGCACACCAACGTGTTCAAGCTGGACCAGAGCCACAGCCTGTGGAAGAGCACCTACCTGGAGGAGGATGATATGCGCGGCTACTTCGGCTTGATCAACGTCTACAACTTCCTCAGCGATTCCTTCAAGTACAACCGGGAGCGCGATCTGGGCTACCTCGTGGCCAGGCTCTTCCTCAACAAGGAGGGCCACTTCTTCGTGCAGGGCAAACGGCAGCTCGGCTTCCTCTACAACGATCTCCCGGAGAACATCATGGACCGCGCCCGGCTGAAGGAGGTGCTCTACAGCATGATCATCTACGTGCTGGACTTCGATCTGCTCGCCCCGCCCTACGACCAGGTGAACCAGGTGACCGTGAGCGAGGTGAACGAATTGAGCGCGAACAACCAGATCAGCACGGGCAAGCGCTTGGGCTTCCGGTTCCAGAGCGATGCGAACGAGGTGACTTAAGGCCAACGGGCCATCGGTTCTGCGCGCAGGCCACAGGCCAATGCTTTCATTCGCCGCGGTCCCGTTGCGCTCGTAGCGTCGTTGCGGTGGTAAAACCCTCCCACTGTTCACGCGGGCATTGAGGGACGATAGCCGGTAGGGCCTTGTCCGTATCGCCCAGCTTTGTATTTTTGCGCCCCCTCAGCGCGCCATGGTTTTGGCGATGTCCCTGAAGGACAGTACTGTTGGCCCGTTCGTCTAGGGGTTAGGACGCGTCCCTTTCACGGATGAAACAGGGGTTCGATTCCCCTACGGGCTACAAAGGACCCGCGCGATGCGCGGGTTTCTTTTTGCCCTTAGGGGAATAGCGCACGCTCGGATCCTTGCGGATCCTCGCTAGCGCTTCCTGCGGGCTACCATCCGTTATCTAACGCGAGCGTGGATCCGCGAGCCAGAAGTGGATGACCAACTCCACGAACAAGCAGCGTTCCCCCTCCAGTCTATCTTCACACAAATCCCGGCCGCATGACCGCACGCTACGCTGCCATTGCCTTGCTTCTTCCGCTCAGCGCCTCGGCACAGGTTCTTATCCCTGGCTTTCTCGCAACGGATACGGCCACGAGCATTTGCCCGTGGGATACGGGCACCACCGTCCTTGGCTACACGGGCTGGGGGGCCTACCAAACGCTGGATGGCACGTGGGATGGTCCGGTGGACAGCACTGTCTGCATCAACCTCGCGCATGTGGCGGGCCAGTTCGTGGAGGCGCGGATCGACTTCGATGAGACCAATACCTCGCAGCCGGTTTTTCTCAGGCTGGCACTCGACTCGGCCTCGGCGATCGCGTTAGCGCCGGACAACGAATACGCGTTCTGGCTGGATGGTCTCCCTTTGAGCAACACCTTCCTGAACTCACAGAACTCCTGTCGAAGGGCAGTGTACAGGAATGCGCGTTGCGGTGCGCATACCGGACAGCACAGGGACCGGGTATGATCCGCGATGGTATCAAGCGGCGCATGGCAGCGCCAGTTTGGATCGCCTTTCACTGCATGTGTGCCAACGGAGGGCTTCGCGAATAACGCTTTGCGTGAGTTGATCTTCAAGTTCACATTGTCGGCGCCGGACCCCGGACAACGTTATCGGCTCTGGGGCGCAGGGGGCAGCGATTTTCAGCAAGAGGGCAGCCTTGTTCAGGTGACCGAAGCATCATTGCCACAATTCCAAACGGGCCCAACGAGCTTCGCATTGGCCTCCTTCTTCGGCTACAATTTTCTGGCGATGTATGAGGACACCACCTATCCCGGTCCGGGACATGTGAGCTACCTGGACATAACGCCCTTGCCGAACGTAGCCACGCCCACCAACGTCACCTTGACCCTCGACCTGTTCACGGGATTCAACTTGCAACCCTACACACAGTTGCGCGGCGGAGCGGTGTTGAACAACGACACGCTGTTCCACAACCTCACGGTGGTGAACAATGGTGCCGACCTATGTATGACTTTCATGATCGCCGAACTGATCTGGGGCGAAGGGGACCGATACATGCACCAGGATGGACACCTGGGATTTGAAGGCGCACGTTCGTGCTTCCTCTTCACAGCGGGCAGCACGTTGGAAGTGGCCCCGGGAGCAACGCTGCACTACGGCCTTGGCAACCGCGGTATGCTGGCGCTGAACGTGGGGTGCGATGTGGTCGTTGGCGCTGGAGCGGAATTGGTGATGCACGGCATGGTGGTGTTGAAGGAAGGCGGCAACGTCGGGGGTTCCCACCGACCTGCACACCACGTTAGGTCACGGCGCCAAGCTGACGTTCGCATCGGGCTCGCGCATCTACAATGGTAACAGCCTCGATGGGAACATGAAGTGGGTGATCACCCTGGATGGCGGCGAGGTGGACCTTGAAGGGTTGAGTTCGGAGGACCGACGGAAGGTGGTCCTGATCCAATTACCCACGGTAGCCCTCACGGAATTGAACGCGACCATCGCGGAGAACGGTATCATGTTCAGTGTGTCTTCGCGAGAACCGCGTGCGGCTGTGCTTCGCTGCTTCAATACGGTGGGCCGTTGCGTGGTCGACAGACGGGTTTCCATCGCCGCAGGTGATAACACGATCTCGCTGGCCACGCCGGGTTGGCGTTCGGGACCATATATCGCCGTGCTGGATATGGACGATGAGCGCAGAGTGGCACGTTGGGTCAGGCCTTGACGTTGCGCCCGAGTAGCGGGTCACCCCGCCAGCGCGAATGTTCGCAGGCGCGGATCTCCGCTCCGTGCCTTGACATCGAAGCATGAACTTTGGCAACGCCCATGTTCCGCCAAGCCCTTCTGCTGACGGCTGTCCTGTCTTTTGCCGGTGATCTCTGCGCTCAACGCGTAGAGGACAGCAACGCCAATCTCTGGGTCTCCCACTGGGGCGATCAGCGCTTCAGCGAGCACTGGAGCTTCCATACCGAGCTGCACTGGCGCAGCGCGGAGCTCGGCGCCAGTGCGCAACAGCTATTGCTCCGTCCGGCCATCAATTACCACCTGAACGAGCAGGTGATGTTCACGCTGGGCTATAGCTACTACGAGAACTATCCCTACGGCGAATACCCCATCCGCTTCGGCAATTGGGAGCATCACCTCTTCCAGCAGGTGCAGTTGGGTCAGTCCATTGGCAGGTTGCGTATCGGCCACCGGTTCCGCATGGAGGAGCGCTTTATCGCCCGGCTCCTTCCCTCGGAGGTCGATCCTTCCGAAAGAGAGTTCGATGGCTATGTGTACCAGAACCGGTTCCGCTATCGGGTGTGGCTCACCTTGCCGCTGGGGCATGAGAATGTGGAACCCGGTGTGTTCACGGCGAACCTGTACGACGAGGTCTTCCTCAACTTCGGCGACTCCCAGCGCCTGGACTACATCCAGCAGAACCGGATCTCGGCGTTGCTGGGCTACCAGGTAAGCAAGCCGTTCAGCATCCTGTTGGGCTATATGTTCCAGAACCTACAGCGTCCGGGCGCCGCCAACGGTGCCGATCTGGTGGAGTACAATTCGACGATCCACCTGGCGTTGCTGCTCAACCTGGACCTCCGCAAGCCGAAGGATCCTTCCTGAGCATCAGGTCCGTAGTGCTGGCGAGGCTGCTGAAACCCGGGTCGGGGGCCGCACGTATCTTTGGCCTTGCCCGTAAAAGCCCTGAGGTTTCGCCCATTGGATCCTGCCATGGCGTTGCCGAACCAGGTGGAGGGGCCAAGACGAGGTACGATGAAGCAAGGAATGAAGCTGTTGAGCGCGGGGCTGCTGGGTATGCTGGTGCTGGCCTCCTGCGTGGGTGGGCGCCGCAACATCAACTACCTGCAGGACGGGTCCCTGAGCAATGGCTCGGCGAAGCTGTTCGAGAACCGCAAGTTCGAGTACCGCATCCAGGTGAACGATGTGCTCTCCATCCGCGTGATGGGGCTGGACGAGGCCACGCACCGCTTCTTCAACGTGGAGAACCAGAACGGGGTGGCCGGCGTGAACGATGCGGCGCTTTATGTGAACGGCTTTTCCATCGATAAGAACGGCCAGGTGCAGTTGCCCACCGTAGGCAAGATCAAGGTGCAGGGCCTCACCGTGGGCGAAGCGCAGGATCTGGTGCAGCGCAAGATCAACGAGTACTTCACCAACGCCACGGTGATCATGAAGCTGGTGAGCTTCCGCATCAGCGTGCTGGGCGATGTGCGCAACCCGGGCATGTACTTCATCTACAACAACCAGATCACCATTCTCGATGCCCTCGCCATGGCCGGTGGCCCCGGGGAGTATGGCGACAAGAAGAAGATCACCCTGATGCGCCAGAGCGATCGCGGTGTGCAGGCGCTCTACGTGGACCTCGGCGGAACGGACGTGCTGGCCAGTGAGTATTACTACCTGCTGCCTAACGATGTGGTCTACGTGCCCACTTTGAAGGCCCGGGCCGGACGGATGAACCTGGAGTTGTTCACCATCCTGTTCGGTGCGATCAGCGCGCTGGCGCTGGTGGCCAACGTGGTGATCCTGAACCAGAACAAGTAATGGCGGAACGGACTACCGCGGCGGAGACGATCGACCTGCGGGCGATCTTCCGCAAGCTGCTGGCCAAGTGGTGGCTTTTCCTCATCACGGTGAGTCTCAGCGTGGCGGGCGCGATGGCCTACCTCAAGACCACGCCGAAGCAGTACCACGTGAGCGCCACCATGCTCATGGGCGAGAAGAGCCGCAACAGCTTCGGCGGCGGGCAGGATGAGTTCATGAAAGGCATGTCGTTCCTCCAAGCGGGCGGCGATATCGAGGACCACATCGCCATGCTCACCTCCCGCACAAACGTGGAGAAGACCATGAAGCGCCTGGACTTCGGGATCTCCTACTACGAGAAGTACCGTTTCCTCACCCAGGAGCGGTACGACTATCCGCCGTTCAAGGTGACGCTCGATACCGCTTCACTGCACATCACCGGCGTGCCCATCCATGTGGAGGTGGATAAGGAAGCGGGCACCTACCGGGTGCGCGCCAAAGCGGAGAACGTGCGACTCTACAACGTGAACCAGCAGGCCGTGGTGGATGAGTTCCTGGAGCAGGTGGACATCGACCAGGTCGCCAAGATCGGCGAACCGTTCGTGGGCGATCGCCTGAGCTTCAAGATCGAATTCCCGGAGGACCGGAAATACAACAAGGACAGCGATTACTACTTCTACATCAACAGCCTGGACGCGCTGGTGAAGATGTACCAGGCGACCACGCTGGCCGAGCCGATGAGCGATGCCAGCAACATCGTGATGCTGGGCATCGTGGGCGAAGTGGTGAGCAAGCAACGCAACTACCTGGACAAGCTGATGTCCACCTACATCGAGGGGGAACTGTACAAGCAGCAACAGAAAGGGTTGAAGACGATCAACTTCATCGACAACCAGATCGGCAGTGTGAGCGATTCGCTGAAGCAGGTGGAGAGCAGCATGGAGAATTTCCGTGGCACCAGCGGCGGCATGATGAGCGCGGGCATCACCAGCGACGCGCTGTTCCAGGACCGCAGCCGGTTGGAGGACGAGCGCTCGGCCGTGATGCAGAAGCGCCAATACTGCGCGACCATTTTGGAGAAGCTGCGCTCTTCAGAGGACTTCCGCAACCTGGCCGCCCCCAGCAGTTCGGGCATCGACGATCCCGTGCTCAACAACCTGGTGATCCAACTCACCCAGCTGTATGCGGACCTGGCCGCGCAGAACCTGAGCACCATGAAGAGCAACCCGACCATCATCGCGATGGAGCGGAAGATCCAGAACATCAAGAGCTCGTTGATCGAGACCGCGCAGGGGTTGATCAGTCAGGCGGAGATCAGTCTGGCCGAACTGAACCGGCGCTTGGGCGGGATCAATTACCAATTCAACCAGCTGCCGGAGAACGAACGCCGCTTGGTGAACATCGAACGGAAGTTCAAGCTGAGCGACAACCTCTACAACTACCTGATGGAGAAGCGCGCCGAAGCGGGCATCGCCATCGCCAGCGATCAGGTGGACAAGACCATCGTGGATGAGCCGCGCATGAGCGGGTTCGGTCCGATCGCGCCGGACAAGAAGACCGCATTGGGAGGAGCTATCCTGTTGGGCCTCTTCCTGCCGCTCGCTTTCATTCTGATCCGCGATTTCTTCAACGACCGCATCGAGCATTTGGACGATGTGAAGCGCATCAGCCCGATCCCCATCCTGGCCACCATCCCGGGCAGCAAGCGCAAGCGCATCCTGCCGAGCGAACCGAAATCCCTGCTGGCCGAATCCTTCCGAACGGCCCGGATCAACCTACAGTATCTCAACGCGAACGCAGCGCGCCAGGTGATCGGGTTCACCAGCAGCAGCAGCGGCGAAGGCAAGACCTTCTGTGCGGTGAACCTCGCCACGGTGCTCGCATTGAGCGGTAAGCGCACCGTGATCGTGGACGCCGATATGCGCCGACCACGACTTGGTGAAACACTTGGCTTGCCCGAGGGCGCTGGCCTGTCCACCTACCTGATCGGGGAAACGAATTTGGATGATATCATCGTGCGCACCGACATCGAGGGCCTGGACGCGATCACCGCAGGGCCAGTGCCACCGAACCCGCTGGAACTGGTGGAGATGCCGCGCATGACCGAACTGTTCAAAGACCTGCGTGCGCGCTATGATCAAGTGATCGTGGACGCATCGCCGATGGGATTGGTGAGCGAATACGTGATCATCACCCGGCATGTGGATGTCACCCTTTACGTGGTGCGCCAGAACTACACGCATCGCAGCGCGCTGCGTGTGGTGAACGAAATGTTCGTCGACAAGAAGGTGGGGCGCATCGACCTGCTCCTGAACGATGTGAAGGCTGGCCAGGGCTACGGCAGCGGCTACTACACCAAATAGCCCTCCGGCGACATGCTGCGCACGGAAGGGTTCCGCAAGTACCTCAACAATACCTCCTGGCTCCTCGGCGAGCAGATGATCCGCCTCGTGGTGGTGCTCGTGACCGGGGTCTACGTGGCCCGTTATCTGGGAGACTCGCTCTTCGGGCAGTTGAACTATGCCACGGGCTTCGTGGGCATGTTCTTCGCGCTCAGCGCGATGGGCGTGGACCAGATCATCGCTCGCGACCTGGTGAAGCGCCCCGAACGTCGCGACGCGTTGCTCGGCACGGCAGCGGCGATCAAATTGATGGGGTCGACCGCGTTGCTCATCATCGTCATGGCCGTGAGCTGGGCCAAGGACATGGAAGGCTCCACGGCCATGCTGGTGCTCATCATCGCCGTCGCTGAACTGCTCAAGCCGTTCACCGTGATCGAGCAGCATTTCATGGCGCATGTGAAGGCGGACCGGATCGTTCGCGTCCAGTTCACCCAGGTGCTTCTCAGCGCAGCGATGAAGATGGGGTTGATCTGGATGGGCGCTTCCTTGATCTGGTTCGCCTGGATCTATGTGGTGGAAGGCATCATCGTAGGGATCGGATACGTCTGGCTGCTGAAGCGGGACGGCATCAGCATGCGCACCTGGCGGGTTTCGCGGGCTACCATGGGCTATGTGCTCGGGCAGTCCTGGCCGATGCTGGTCTACGGCGTGGCGCTTTACATCCAAGCCAAGATAGATCAGGTCATGATCGGCGATCTGCTCGCGCAGACACAAGGTCAGGAGGCCGCCTACGCGGAAGTTGGACAGTACTCCGTCGCTTTGAAAATGATCGAGGCCCTCGGCTTCCTTCCGGTGATCGTGCAGAAGAGCCTCGCCCCGGCCGTTACGCGGGCACGAGCGCAAGACCCAGCCTTGTACGCGGACCGGATGCTCAACCTCTACCGGTTGATGTTCCTGCTCTTCCTTGTCACCTCCGTGCCTTTGTTCTTTGTGGCCGAACCGATGATCGTATGGCTCTATGGCGAGGAGTTCCGCCCGGCGGGGTTCCTCCTTTCGCTCTTCGCGATCCGTCTTTTCTTCACCAACATGGGCGTGGCCAAGATGAGCTTCATCACCAACGAGAGCCTGTTCCGGTACTCATTGCTCACGGCGATCGTGGGTGCGGGGCTCAACATTGCCATCAACTACCTGTTGATACCCGAGTACCGATCGATCGGTGCCATCTGGGCCACGATCATTTCCTTCGCGGTGAGCCTCTTCCTGCTCGACCTCTGCTTCAAACGCACCCGGGTGAACCTGGGGTGGATGCTGAAGGGGATCGGCACGTTCTGGAGGTTCCACCGCGCCAACTGATCCATGGATCGCCACTTGGTACCTGTCCGACCGAAGCTGCTCGCCGACCGCGACTGCCCGAGTTGCGGTTCAGGTGAAGTGGAGGCTATTGGTATCGTGTTCCCCGGTGTGCATGTGCTCGGGGAATACCGATGCCGGGCCTGCGGGTACGCGTTCTACCACGACCTGCCCATCGGCTTCGCGGTGGATCATGATGTCGCGATCGGCAAAGCGGACGGAAAGCTGCACAACCCCAAAGGCGCGGCGGGGTGGGTGTGGTCACCACTGCTGGAAGGTTTCCGTGCTCCGAACGATTCGGACGTGCGCATTGAGCGACGCGTGTTGCGCGAGAGCAAGCGTGTGGTCGTGCTCAACACGCTCGATTTCCTCTACGGCCATGTGTTGCTGAAACTTTGGAACGCACAACACTACCTCGACGCGCACCCGGATCTCGGTTTGGTAGTGATCATGCCACGCAGCTTCGAATGGCTGGTGCCGAAAGGCACCGCCGAGGTCTGGTTGGTGGACCAGCGGCTGGGCCAAGCGCACGGATGGTACCCGGCGATCGATCGTTTTGTACAGGAGCAGTTGCCGAGGTATGATGAGGTGTTCCTCGGGAAAGGCTACGCGCATCCTGACAAGAGCAAGGTGGACATGGAACGCTTCTGTGGCGTGGCCCCGTTCCCGATGGAGAAATTCATGGAGCTTCCGCGGCGGATCACCTTCGTGCTGCGCGAGGATCGGTTGTGGCTGCGATCTCCGTTCTTCAAGTTCGTGCATCGCGCCTTGAACAAGACCGGTCTTACGGGTCTCGCCCGCTGGTTCTTCCTCGCAGACCAGGAACGCCTGGCATTGGCCGCGCTGCAGCGCATTCGTGCGCACTATCCCGATATGAAGGCGACGATCGTGGGGCTCGGTGATCGCGGTAGCACTGTGCCCGGCGTTGATGACCTTCGCACAAGGAAAATGGACAAGGAGGTCGAGCTACGTTGGTGCAAGGCCTACGCGGAAAGCCAGGTCGTGATCGGTGTCCATGGGTCGAACATGTTGCTGCCCACAGCGCTCGCCGCCGGTTGCATCGAGATCCTTCCTTACGATCGCTTCGGCAATATCGTACAGGCTGTGGCCACCCGTTACCGCGATGTGATGCAGCTCTTCCTGTACCGTTTTGTCGACGAGTTCTCCTCTTCGCGCACCGTGGCGCGACACGCCATCAGCATGTTCAAGGACTTCCCGGTGTACTACCGTAACAACCGTATCAACATCCACTGACATGTCCGCACAGGGCCCGCTGGTTCCCCCGCTCACCACACCGGTGCTTTTCATCTGCTTCAATCGGATCGCTCCGGCGAAGCAGGTGTTCGAAGCGATCCGCGCGGCGCGGCCCAGCAAACTCTATTTCGCCTGCGACGGTGCGCGGAACGAAGCGGAGCAGGTGCGTTGCGATGAAGTGCGTGCGCTCGCCAAGCAGGTGGATTGGCCCTGTGAGCTCCACACCCGGTTCAACGAGAAGAACCTTGGTCTTCGGAAGGGCGTTAGCTCTGCGATCGATTGGTTCTTCCAGCACGAACCCGAAGGCATCGTGCTGGAGGACGACACACTGCCCGTCCCCAGCTTCTTCCGGTTCTGCCAGGAGATGTGGGAGCGTTACCGCCATGACGAGCGCATCTGGGTGGTGATGGGCAACAATCTCATGGATGACTGGGCGGGCCAGAAGGACGGTTCCTACTACTTCTCCGCGCACGGCTATGGCGCCCCCTGGGGTTGGGCCAGTTGGCGTAGGGTATGGGCGCACTATGATGTGGACATGGGCGCCTGGCCGGCGCTGAAAGCGAGCAACACGCTGAAGGATTTCTTCCTGAACGCGGACGAGGAGTACGACATCCACAGCATGTTCGACTACGTGCATGCTGGCAAGATGAACTCCTGGTCGTATCAACTGGACATCACACGCGTGATGAACCATGGACTGAACATTCTGCCGCACACCAACTTGGTGCGCAACATCGGCTTCGGCAATGACGGTACGCACACCGTGGGCCTGGACGACCCGCGCAACAAGGACACCGCGCGCGACATCGCTTTCCGCTCCAGCACCCACGCTTCATCATGCTGGATGCGAGCCGGGACGCCGAATACTTCAAGCGGTTCATCGGCTCCACCAAGATGTACCGCGTTAAGATCGCGTTGATCGACATGGTGGGTGGGAAGGAAGGGGCGGTGATGCGCACCTTGAAAGGCCTGTTCGGAAGAGGCTGAGACCTGATCGAAGAACCACTGTGATCCGCAAGCGAGACCTGGTCGACCTGCTCTTCATCATCGGCTTCGCCGTGTATGGGTTGGGGAACTACATCGGCCTCAAGCAAGGCCTGTCGAAAGGGCTCATTCTCTCCAACCTCCCGTTCCTGGCCATCCTTCTTTTCTACGTGGTGGACGCCATTTACCGCAAGCGCATTGGCAACATGCTCAGTGGCACCTACTGGCTGTGCATGCTGTATATCGGTTCATTGATGGCCTCGATGTTCGTGGGTCTGCGCGGAGGCATCCCCGGCCTTAACAGCGGCAACGTGCTGCTCTCCTGCCTGCTGTTCGCGGCACCGTTCAATGCGGCGGTGGTGGTGCAGTTCTATCATCGGGACGATGATCACTTCAGTTTCAGCACACTGCTCCTCAAGAGCCTCGGCTTGCTCATCGCGATCAACGTACTGGGGTATGTGGCGGGCATCCGATCGTTCGGTCACAGTTTCGAAGGGCGCGCGAACTTCCCGTTCATACGCGGCATCTACACCGGTGCCCACGTGCTTTCCATCATCAGTTTGATGCTGCTCTTCCACTTGCGCGACTTTACGAAACGCCCCCTGTCCTTCAGCCTGATCGTGTGCGCGCTGATGCTGAACCTGGCGATGATGATGAGCATCAACAGCCGGTTGTCCCTTATGATCTTCATGCTGCTAGCGATCATGTTCCTCACACGGGCGATCAAGGTCGCGCGCGGCCTGTACACCATCTCGTTGTTCACCATGCCGTTGCTGCTCACCTTCTCGTTGCTTGTGTACCAGTTCCTGAGCCTGCCGGTTTTCCAAGCGGTGCTTCAGCGCGTGAGCAAAGAGGACGTGACCACTTTCAACGGGCGCAGCTACATCTGGAACGCCGTCGCCGACTGGGCGTGGAACGATCGCACGGGCTTCCTGTTCGGGAACGGGTACAAGGGGCATTACAAGTTGCACCTGCTCGATTTCGTTGCGAAGCTGTGGGGAGAGGACCATGCTTACAACCTGCATACGCACAGCACCTTCACAGAGGTCGTGATCGCCCAAGGTCTCTTCGGCCTGGTCTTGTTGTACTTGCTGTTATGGCGCGGCTTCAAATGGTACCGTTCGGAATATCTCGACCGCACGGATCAGGCACCGCTTTTCGCGGGCTTCGTCTACGTGCTATTCATCTGGCAGATCGACATCTTCTGCTACGGGGTGGATATCGGCCACGCGATCCTCTTCACCATGCTGTCTCCGTTAGCGCTGAAGAAGAGCGCCATCACCCGTCGGGAAAAGACCTTGGAAGGAGCATGGCTGACCTGAACGGGAAGTTGGAAGGTGGCCAGCGCGTGCGCGGGACCTATCCGGCAGAAGTGCCGGGGACGCCGTTGGTGAGCATCGTAACCGTGGTTTACAATGGAGCGGCCACCTTGGAGCGTACGATCCAGAGCGTGCTCGCGCAGGACCATCCATCCATCGAGTACATCATTGTGGACGGCGCTTCGAAGGATGGCACCCTCGATATCATACGTCGCTATGAGGACCGGATCGCCTATTGGGTAAGCGCCAAGGACAAGGGCATCTACGACGCGATGAACAAGGGTATCGCGCTATGCACCGGTGCTTGGGTCGGCATGATCAACGCGGACGATTGGTATGCGGAAGGCGCTGTGAGCAACGTGATGCGCGCAGCGAAAGGCGCGGAGAACGTGAACATCGTGCATGGGGATATCTGGATCCACTATTCTAACGGAAGCCAACGGATCAAAAGGGCCAAACGCTCCGGCTTTCTGCTTCGGCATTGGGAAATGGTGCTTAACCATCCGAGCTTTTTCGTGCGTCGTAAGTACTATGCGGGGCACACCTTCGATCCCACACTGCGCGTCAGCGGCGACCATCAATGGACACTCCGCGCGTGGATGGAGGATGCCGCGCAGTTCCGCTATATCGCGGAACCGATCGCGCATTTCACCGCAGGTGGGGCGAGCATGTCGATCCCGCTCGGGAAGGCACTGGCCGAAGGAGCGCGCGTTAGCCGTTCCGTGGGCATGGGGCCTTTCGGCGTACTGATGGGCTATGTCGTGCGCACCGCGCTCCATGTGCCGCAATACCTCAAACTTTTAGCCAACCAATACCTTGGCCGCAATAAGGACTAGTGTGATCGAAGCATGGTGAGCGTGTGGAACATCTTCCAGGACCTGCGGGCGAACAAAGGGAACCCCAAAGGCATGTTGGTGATGGTGATGTTCCGCATGGCGCATCTCCTTCGGCGGTCCACCATCAGCTTCATCCTGTTCCTGCCCTATTTCATCTTCTACCGCGTAACGGTGGAATGGGTCCTGTGCATCGAACTTCCTTGGAAGACACGGATCGGCCAAGGGTTCCGCATCGATCACGGACAAGCGCTCGTCGTAAATGACAACACCGTTTTCGGTGCGGGATGCACCGTGCGCAACAGCACGACCATCGGGAATCGGCGGCTGCCGGATGGTACGTACAGTGCCTCTCCTCGTTTTGGCGATCGTGTGGACATCGGCGCCAACGCGGTGATCATCGGTCCGATCACCATTGGCGATGATGCCGCCATCGGTGCGGGCGCCGTGGTGGTGAAGGATGTTCCCGCAGGGCATGTAGCCGTGGGGAA
This sequence comes from Flavobacteriales bacterium, assembly GCA_016712025.1. Classification (GTDB taxonomy): domain Bacteria; phylum Bacteroidota; class Bacteroidia; order Flavobacteriales_F; family PHOS-HE28; genus PHOS-HE28. The sequence goes on along the minus strand of JADJRW010000057.1, from coordinate 24,138 downwards.
CCCATCGCGGATCATCAGGCGCCGTTCGTAGCGCTTCTGAACGGAACGCCCCCGGACGGGTGGACCGTTCCGAAGGGCGACCTGGGAAGGAGGGATCGCGGTCGGCTGATGCGGACCGCGGGCGATCCTACTCACGACTTGTTTCTGGTAACGCCGCTCCGAACCTTGCTGGAGCAGGAGAACGTAGTTACCGCTATGAACGGAGCGGGGAATGTTGACCTGTGATGTTCCGGGAGCGAGCACTTGGCTCCATACCACGCGGCCGGTTGGCTCCACCAGATCCATGCGTGCGTTCAGGGAGACCGCATCGCGCAAATAGAGCGTCTCGCCAGCGGTCACGGGATTGGGGTAGGCGATGCTGTTGTTCTGTACCGACCGTTCCGTGACCGCATCGACATGTGTGCTTAATCCGCACAGGATGTCATCTTCCCGCACCAGCACCACAGAGCTATAGGCTTGCACCGTGATCGAACCGCTGTGGAGCACACCTTGCACATCGCTCCAGCATCCGTCCAGCGAAATGGCCTGCGCGGTGGGTTGATCGTTGTAGAACAGTTGCTGCTTGTCCAGCGGATCCAAGGGAACGGCGGTCACGCGGTGCAGTTCCACGTTGTCCAGCCAATAGGTGCTCTCCGTGTAGTGGTTCGTGAAGGTGCAGTAGCCCTGATCCGTCAGGTCGCTCTCGAAGATCATCGATACATCCCGCCGTTGATCGTCGAAGGGGATGTTGCGAGACACCACCATCTGCGGCCCAGTGATCTGTGTATCGCCCTTGAACCCGGACTTGAGTTCGCCATGCATATTGCTCTGTAGGCTGAAACGCAGTCGGTACCACTGGCCGTTGGTGACGTTTGCCACGGAGGTGTGCTTCAACGTGTGCGTGTCGTAGGTGCTGTTGTTCGCGAAGACCACTTTCATCGCGCCATTGTCCAGCTTGGAGTAGTCATGGGTGAGTTGCCCTTGCTGCGGCCAGCCGCTCCAGCCGGTGATGCCGGACGCGAAGTTGCCGTTGGCTACCAAGTTGGCGCTCAGCACATCGGTCACTTCATAAGCCTCTAGGTTCAAAAGGCTGCGATGGGATGCGGGATCCTCCCCGCGATCGTCCTGCCAGCGTTCCAGGGTGAAGAATTTCTCCACACCCGCGAAGGTGTTGAACTGGCGGATACTGCGGTCGTTGTAGGGATTGAAGTAGTAGTTGTTGTTGAACGTGCCGTAATCCACCCAGTTCGCGGAATACACATGGAGCTGCTGCATGCACAACTGCTCACGCGTGAGGCAGTACATCACGTTGCCGGTATACACGTCGTTGAAGGCCGGCATATGGAAGGGCGCCGTGGCGCCGGGCCCGTTGTAGTTGCTGAAATCGGAGATGGATAGCTGCACCGTGTTGTTGAAGAGCACGTTGTCCTTCACCTGGTTACCGGTGCTCACCATGGTATGGTCCACATGGATCCCGCTGCCGAGACAGTTGGCCACTGTGTTCCGTTGCACCAGCGTGTTCTTGATGCTGATGTTGCCGAAGTAGATGCCGTGGCAGATGGGGAAAGGGTTGGTGAAGTTGGGCGCCACGCTTTCCAAATTGCCGCTGATGTCCAGTACCAGATTGTCGCGGATGATCATCCCGTCCGCGTTGTCGATGGCGATGCCGCCACCATCGTTCAGGATGGCCAGCGCGTTGCGCACCACGTTGCGTTCCACGAGACTGTTCTTCTCGATCACCATACCGATGTAGCCGATGTTCTCGAGCACGTTATCCGTGAACACCATGCCTTGGCCCGTGCTGCGTATGCCGAAGTATCCCCAGTTGTTCTCGCCCAGCCCGGGTTGGGTGCAAACGTCCTGGAGCGTACAATGTGTCACTGTGGTATTATCGTCCAAGAGGTGCATGGCCGTACCGTAGGTGCGTTGAACGGTGAGGTGGTTGAAGTTCTGTGAAGCTCCGGTGCTGCGGATGGCCTGGTAGGTATCGCTGAAGGTGCAATTGGTCGCCTCCCAGGCCGTGCTTCCGCTCAGGCGCAGCGCTGCATCGTACTGGTGACGGAAGGCCAGATCATGGATCAGAAGGTTGTTCTTCTGCCAGCTCACGTACAGGCCGTGAGCGGTGGTGGAGGCCTCGATCAGCTGGGTGTTCGGATCCGCATTGCCGGGACATTGCACATAGAGTTGACCTGCTTGGGCATCGTAGAACCATTCGCCCGGGGCGTCGAGTTCACTCAACTTGTTGCGCAGGAAGTAGCCCCATTGGTCGTCTCCGATATTGTTTCCGGTGCTGGTGTGCGTGAGCGTGGTTCCGCTGTGGCCTGTTACCCGCGCCGTGTCATAGCTCCAGTTCGTGGTGCGGATCACCAGGGTGGCCCCGGTCCAATAGCCACTGCTTTGCGTAAGGCCTGCATCCTGGAGCGTGGTAGCGCTTCCTAAATCGTTGCGCAACCAGCCCGTGTTCGGGTAGCGGGCGATGGTGAGTAACTGGCCATTGCTGTAGACGTGCTTCACGGGTTGAGTCACGCTCGCCTTCCACACGTTACCGCTATGCATGGTCCAACCGGTCACCGCGACACTTCCGCTGAGCACGGGTTGGTTGCCTGTACCATACGCGCCGACCTCGATCCGTTCCCGGCCGTGCCGGAAGAGGAGAGGGGGAGTTTGCCGCGGTACACTCCGCCCCGCTCAAAGAGGATCTTGTCCCCTGGTTGAAGTTGGGCGCTTATCTGGTTCACCCGAGCGATGGTCTTCCAAGCTTGGGCCGGGCTGGTGCCGCTGTTCGCATCGTTACCGCTGGGGGCGATGTAGTATGTGGCCGCCTGCAGCAACCGGGGGATCAGCAGTATCATCAGCAGGAACGAACGAATGGTCGAAGTGTGCATGGGTTGACGTTCTTGTCGCCTTGAACCCTGCTTGTCAGACCGGAGTTGTGATCATTCGACCAATGATGGATCCTCTTCGATGGACTGTGCGTACTTCATGGTCGGAGGCGCCGGATACCTTTGGCCACGCATGGGGCCCCAACCATTACGTGTGCTGGTCGTAGGCCAAACCCCGCCGCCTTTTGGCGGCCAAGCCGTGATGATCGGGCACATGTTGGATGGAGGCACCGACCGTGTCCGCTATCATCATGTGCGTCTGGCCTTCTCCGACGATATGGAGAGCGTTGGCAAGTTCCAGCTCCGCAAGATCCTGGTACTCTTCAGCACCATCGTGCGCATCGTCATCGCTCGGTTCCGGTACCGAACTCCGGTGCTGTACTACCCGCCGAGCGGTCCCAACATGGTGCCGGTTCTGCGGGACCTGATCCTTCTTTGCGCAACGCGTTGGCTTTTCAGTAGCACGGTTTTCCACTTCCACGCGAGCGGGGTATCCACGTTCAAGGAGCGGTTACCGCGCGTTCTTCGGCCCTTGTTCCGGTGGGCATATGGAGGCCCGAGCCTGGCCATCCGAACGGCAGAACAGAATCCTGATGACGGTGCTGCGCTCGGGGCTTCTCGTTCGATCGTCGTGCCCAATGGCTTGCCTGACATGCGCGGTACAGTGCTCGAAAGAACCGCTCCCCCACAAGGGCCCTTCACGATCCTGTTCGCAGGCGTGCTGATCCCGAGCAAGGGGGTGTTCGTTTTGCTGGAAGCGTTCAAGTCGCTGTGCGATCGGGGTATGGACGTCCACCTTGAGGTGATGGGCAGATGGGGTGATGAACACTTCAAGCGAACGTGCGAGGAGTTCGTGGGGCAACATGGGCTTTTGGACCGCGTGCGTTTCCTGGGCGTCAAGCGGGACAGGGAGAAGAACCTGCACTTCGCCGGGTGCGACGTGTTCTGCTTCCCTTCCTATTTCGAGGCCGAGAGTTTCGGGTTGGTGGTGGCCGAGGCCATGCAGTTCGCCAAGCCGGTGGTCAGTACACAATGGCGGGGCATCCCTTCCGTGGTGGAGGATGGCGCTAGCGGCTTTCTTGTGCCGATCAGGGACGCAGCGGCCGTCGCTGATCGGTTGGCCGCGTTGCTGGGCGATGCGGCTCTGCGTAAGCGCATGGGCGAAGCGGGGCGCCGCATCTTTGAGGCGCGGTTCACGTTACAACGGTTCCACCAACGGATGGAGGAGGCTTTCCTGAGCCTGCGCCCCTAGAACGAAGCGAGCGATGCGTGTGTTAGTTACCGGCGGTTCGGGTTTCATCGGTACCAACCTGATGGAACTCCTCTTGGAGCAGAAGGTGGAGGTGCTGAACCTTGATTGGAATCCGCCGCTCAATTCCGCGCATGCGCCTTGGTGGCGCGATACGGATCTCATGGATCAGCCGGCTTGTGATCGCCTTTTCCATGCCTTCAAGCCTACGCATGTCGTCCACCTGGCCGCGCGCACGGACACCGAGGAACAAGGGGATATGAACGCGTATGTTCAGAACCACGAAGGAACGCGCCGCTTGCTGGAAGTGATAAAGGGTTGTGCATCGATCCAACGCGTGGTGATCACCAGCACCCAATTCGTTTGCGAGGCCGGCTATCAGCCGAAGGACGACTTGGATTTCAAGCCCTTCACCCTGTACGGGGAGACCAAGCGCCGCACGGAGATGACCACCCGTGAAGCCGGGCTCGCTTGTGTATGGACCATCATTCGGCCGACCACCATCTGGGGGCCCTACAGTCTGCGCTACCGCGACGTGATGTTCAAGGTGATGCGCAAGGGACTTTATTTCCACCCTTCCCGCCGCAAGGTGGTCCGGTCCTACGGGTACGTGGGTAACGTGGTGTGGCAGATCGATCGGATCCTGCGCGCACCCATGGGCACCGTGAACGGAAAAGTGTTCTACGTGGGCGATCCGCCGCTGGACTTGAAGGATTGGGTGGAGTGCGTTTCCAAGCGAACTCACCAGGAAGCCGTGCGCTACATCCCGACCTGGTTTGTGGCGTCCCTCGCAGCGGTCGGGGATGTGTTCAAGGCTGTCGGTCTACCCTTTCCCATCACCAGCGGTCGCTTCCGCAGCATGACCAGCGATTACATCACACCGATGGACCGCACGATCGCCGCATTGGGTGAGGCCCCGTATTCCATGGAGGAGGGCGTTCGGCACATGGTGCGCTGGTACGACGGTGGAAGTGAACGGATCCCGTATCCCGGAAAGAAGGTAGTTGGCCATGCCTGAACCGATCATCGTTCCCGGCGAATTGGCCAAGCGTGAAGTCGTTGGCGTTGGGATCACGCTCGGGAGCTTCGAGCAGCACCTCGACGCCATTGTAAGGTTGGCACAAGCCCGCACCTCCAGCTATGTATGCTGCGTGAACGCGCACATGGCTGTGGAAGCGAATTCGGATCGGGCGTTCGCTCGGTTGGTGAACGCCGCTGATCTAGCGACCGCCGACGGCGTACCGCTTCTGCGCACTTTGCAGAAGTTCGGGAAGACGCACCAGGAGAGGGTCGCCGGGAATGATCTATTGCCCGCGCTGTTCGCACGTGCTGCGGAGCACCAACTTCCCGTGTACCTGTATGGAGGCAAGCAGGAAGTGCTCGAAGTGATCCAGCAGAAGGCCACAAGAGAATTTCCGGGACTACGGTTCGCGGGCACGCACAGTCCGCCATTCCGCGCATTGACCGCCGAGGAACTGCTCCATGACGCCGATCGGATCAACACGAGCGGTGCAGCGATCGTGATGGTGTCATTAGGTTGTCCCAAACAGGAACGTTGGATGGCCTCCATGAAGCCGGGGGTGAAAGCCGTGATGCTGGGTCTGGGCGGTGCGTTTCTACTGTATGCCGGAGTCGATACCCGGGCGACGAAGTGGATGCGGGACCTGTCACTGGAGTGGGCCTATCGGTTCGTGCTCGAGCCGCGACGCTTGTGGAAGCGCTACTTGGTAACGAACACGTTGTTCCTTGGATTGATCGCGCGCTACGCCTGGCAGCGCCTCAGGGCTGTCCCGATATCGGCTGTTCCGGCACGGACGTGAACGGCGGAGTGATCCTAGCGTTGCCGTAGCAACCACCAGGCGTTTCGTCGCGTTGAAGGAGATGTTCATCCGACGAACGAGATAATTATTCGACGAAATGGCGAATAGCTTCGACCAATATTGACAACCCTCGATGGGCCCTTTACATTTGACCCACGTTTCGGATCGCCCCAGCCGCAAGCCTACCACCCAAGACCAGATGACGGAAGGCGAGATCGATCTCCCCGGTGCGAAAGACGACCGAAGCAAAGTGGGTCTGCGCACGGATGCCACGAGCGAATTGGCGGCATTGTTACGCTCCAAGCGACTGTCCCTGCAGCAAGTGCAGTCAGGCCTCAGCAAGGTGCTCACCCTGGACCCCCTCACTTCCGTAAAGGACCTGGTGATCGTAGGCGAGGGACCGGCCGCTGAAGAGATCTACAAGTACTGCCAGGACCAGACGGTTCGCGGCTACCGGTTCTGTGGTGTTTTCAGCGATGTGGAGATCGAAGGTCCGCTGGGGCGCGTGCGCGTGGGCGGTGTGGAGGAAGCCAAGAATTACGTGGTGAAGAACCGGATCGACATCGTCTACTGTGCCTTGGGCGGCACTCGCCGTGATGATATCACGGACCTGATGGAGTTCTGCGAGCGGAACACCATCCGTTTCCGCGTGATCCCCAGCGGCGAGAGTTTCATACCCGTTGTGAAGACCAGTAGCTTGGAATTCCATGGATCGGTGCCTGTGAGCAAGCTCCGCAAGGAGCCCTTGGACCGGCGGTTCCACCGCGCCCTTAAGCGCACCTTCGACATTGTCTTCTCGGCCTTGGTCATCGTTTTCGTGTTCACGTGGCTATTCCCCGTCCTCGCCCTTCTGGTGAAACTCTCATCGAAGGGGCCGGTCTTCTTCAAGCAACTTCGCCTTGGCCGGGACAACAAGCAGTTCGCCTGTTGGAAATTCCGCTCCATGCAGGTGAACAAGGAGGCCGACAGCGTGCAGGCCACCAAGAACGATCCACGGGTGACGCGTGTGGGGGCTTTCCTGCGCAAGAGCAATTTGGATGAAATGCCGCAATTCTTCAACGTGTTGATGGGTCAGATGAGCGTGGTGGGTCCCCGGCCGCATCCGCTCAAGCTGAACGATCAGTACCGGGACATCATCGATAAGTACATGGTGCGCCACTTCGTCCGTCCGGGTATCACGGGCTGGGCCCAGGTCAGCGGCTTCCGGGGCGAAACCCGAACTCCTGAATTGATGGAGCGCAGGATCGAACTCGATGTGTGGTACCTCGAGAATTGGAGCTTCCTGCTGGATCTGCGGATCGTGATGAAGACATTGACCAATATGCTGGGTAAAGACCCGAACGCATACTGAACCGTGGTCACTTCCCCTTTCGAAGCCGGGCATGTCCCCGGCTTCTTCGTTAAGAGCTTGGAGGACTTGGGTAAAGGGCTATATTTGCGGTCCTTTTCGAGAAGACCATGGCCAATCACAAGTCAGCGCTGAAACGCGTTCGGCAGACCGAGACCCGAGACGAGCGTAACCGCTACCAGCACAAGACCACGCGCAACGCGGTGCGCGACCTGCGCGCAGCCTCTGAAAAGAAGGAGGCCGAGAAGCAATTGCCCAGCGTGGAGGCCATGCTGGACAAGTTGGCCAAGCGCAATATCATCCATAAGAACAAGGCCGCGAACCTGAAGTCCTCCTTGAAGCTGCATGTGAGCAAGCTGAAGTGAGACCCCGCGCCCCGAAACATGTGAAGGTCCTCTGAACGGGGGCCTTTGCTTTTTCCAGCCATGGAGCAGCCACCCCCCGGAACACCAGGCAAACTCACCATACCGGAGTGGGCGAGCGATGATCGTCCTAGGGAGCGGCTGATGCGCCAAGGGCCCGGTGCGTTGTCAGACGCTGAATTGCTGGCCATCTTGATCCGCACCGGCACAGTGCAGGCAAGCGCACTGGATCTTGCCAAACAGGCGCTGCATCTTGCCGGGAACGACCTCGGTCGTCTAGGTCGGCTCACCGTGGTGCAGTTCACCCAGGTGAAAGGGCTTGGGGAAGCAAAAGCCATCGCGATCGTAGCGGCCCTCGAGCTTGGGCGTCGTCGCAGGGATAGTACACCCGAGCAGCGGGAGCGGATCACGTCGAGCATCCAAGCCGATGTGCTCCTCAGGCCACACCTCGCCGATCTGCCGCATGAGGAGTTCTGGTTGATCCTCCTCGACCGCGGCAACGGCCTTCTGGGCAAGGTGCGCGTAAGCCAGGGCGGCATGCACGGAACCGTGGCGGACCCCAAGATCATCTTCCGGGAGGCCATGGAGAAACGTGCGGCCGGAGTGATACTGGCACATAACCATCCGAGCGGCAGGGCGGTGCCGAGCGAAGAGGACATCCGCCTCACCCGGAAGTTGGTCGATGGAGGACGGGTGCTCGACATCGCTGTGCAGGACCACATGATCATCACTGCGAGCGGCTACTACAGCTTCGCGGACAATGGCACGCTCTGAAATGCCCGCACCGCTTCGGATCCTCACGGTGGTGGGTGCTCGCCCTCAGATCATCAAGGCCGCTGCGCTGTCCAGAGCGATCGAGGGGCCCTTCCGGGGAAGGATCGAGCAGCAGTTACTACATACGGGTCAGCATGCTGATGCGAACATGTCCGACATGTTCTTCTCCGAACTTGGCGTGCCTGCACCAGCGGTACATCTCGGCTCAGGCGCGGGCACGCACGGCGCGCAGACCGCTCGCATGATAGAGGGTCTCGAAAGGACCTTGATGAGCGACCGCCCTGATCTGGTCCTGGTCTATGGTGATACGAACACCACCTTGGCAGCGGCCCTTGCTGCGGCGAAGCTGAGTATCCCGCTGGCCCATGTGGAAGCCGGTCTCCGCTCCTTCGACAAGCGCATGCCCGAAGAAGTGAACCGCCTGCTTTGCGACCATTGTTCCACCTGGCTTTTCTGTCCAACGAACACCGCCGTGGAGAATCTGCTACGCGAAGGATTGGCAGGCATGCGCGCTCGACCAACCGCCGATGCCCCGAGCGTTTCGCTCAGCGGCGATGTGATGTACGACAACAGCCTGCACTTCGCGCAGCTAGCGCAAGAACGCTCGACGGTGTTGCGCGACCTTGGACTGCGCCCCGGAAGCTTCTTGCTGGCCACGATACATCGCGAGGGGAATACGGACGATCCTCAGCGCCTCGGTCGGTTGATCCACGCATTGGTCCAACTGGTCCATGAAAGTGCCTCACCGGTCGTTCTGCCGATGCATCCCCGCACGCGCAAACAACTTGGCTTGATCGATAGCAAGGGCACTCAGGCGCTGCTTGCTGCGGAACCCGGATTGCATGTGGTCGACCCTGTCGGTTTTCTCGACATGATCCAATTGGAGCGGCATGCACGCCTCGTCCTCACCGATTCAGGCGGGGTGCAGAAGGAGGCCTTCTTTTTCGGGCGACCGTGCATCGTGCTGCGCGATAAGACGGAGTGGGCGGAACTGGTGGCATGCGGCCAGGCCGTGCTCTGCGATGCGGATCCCCAACGCATCTTGATCGAGGCGGAACGCTTCCTTGCCCAAGACCTGCCACCCCTGCCTTCCATCTTCGGCGATGGGCATGCGGCCGAGCGTATCTGCGAAGAACTGCTTGCCCAGGTTTGAACATGGGCATAGCGGCATCGCTCCTCGACTATGGACGTTGTTTTACGGCGGCCCTTGCGAAGACGGAGAGTAGAAGGGTCCTCTTCGCACAACGGGTTCCTGTTCCGTCCGTCGCTCCATCGCGCTTGGAGCTTATGGAAGGTCTCCACGCCGCTGCGGACTACCTGACCCGAGCGCAGGATGCCGGCACGGATGCTGGCCTCGGGAGCTACCACATGGTCGATGGTTGGGGCGCCAGTTACCCCGAGACCACGGGCTACGCGCTGCCTACATTGCTCGCAATGAGCGGCCGTCTGCAACGACACGAGCTCAAGGAACGCGCGGTTCGTGCGGCGCAATGGCTCCTGGAGGTGCAGCACCCGGATGGTGGTTGGGCTGGAGGAAGGATCGGCGAGGGCCGCCCTTCGATCGTGTTCAATACCGCACAAGTGATCCGTGGTTTGTTGGCCGTGCATCAGATCTCCGGAGATGCCACATTGCTGGACGGGGCGGTGCGGGCGGGCCGTTGGCTCGTATCGGTGCAGGAGCTCGATGGGGCTTGGCGCAACCATAATTTTCTCGGTGTGGAACGCACCTACGACACCTATGTGGACGCGCCGCTCCTTGCACTTTACGAAGTGACCGGTGATCCCCGGTTAAAGGGTGCCGCTGTGCGGAACTTGGAGCGTGTGCTGTCGCATCAAAGCACGAACGGATGGTTCGCGAACGCGGACAACACCCTCGCACACAATGATCGCCCGATCACGCATACGTTGGCCTACACGCTCGATGGGCTCATAGAATGTGGCGAGCGTCTCGTCGACGCACGTTGGATAGATGCTGCCGAGCGGCCCGCTCGAGCGCTCTTGGATCTTTTCCTCCTGCACGGCGGTTTGCACGGCCGCTATGATGCGCAGTGGCACGGCACTGAACTACCCCTTACCACCGGAGGGGCTCAGCTCGCCATCGTGTGGTCACGCTTGCACAGTGCCGGTCGTCAAGGCCCGTTCCGCGAAGGGGCGTTGCGGATGGCAGGATGGCTTTGCGGTGTGCAGCGCAGTTCAGCGAACGGTCCAGTCGCTTCGCGCGGAGCGCTGCCGGGTTCATTCCCACTTTGGGGCCGCTACGAGAAGTTCGCCTTCCCCAATTGGGCCACGAAGTACACAGCCGATGCCCTACTTTGTGCAGACGCCTTAGTGGACGGATGAGAGGATCGCACAACCGCCGTCGTTCATAGTCCATACAGCGCTGATCGCATGCCCGGGCCCACTCTACCCGTCGTTCTTGTTCACCTGGAGAACCCTTCACCGCGAGCTCGGTTCGTGCTGCGGCATCTGCTTGAAGGGCTGCTGGGCTGGTCAATGCGTGAGGAGGATGACCTCACTTCCTTTCGCGATGCCGAGGGCCCGAAACTGCACTACGGTGGTGAAATGGTGTCGTCGGCATGGTGCCTCGAAGCTTGCGGAATTCTGAACGAGACGGTTATTCGGCCATGGCGGGTGGAACGGTCCGAACGCGAGGATCTCCCGGTCATCCTGCTCGATGGGACTTGGGACCTTCCCGGTGCGATCTTCTGGTTGTTGAGCTTGTATGAAGAGCTGCTCCCCAGCGAGCGGGATGCCCATGGTCGTATGCCTTCAGCGGCACGAACGGTTTTCAAGCTGGGTTTGGAACGCACCCCGGTGGTGGATCGTTGGGCGCTCGACCTGGCCGGAAGAATGAGGGAGCGATGGCCGACCCTTCCTGCCCCGAACAGGCGTTACGCGCATCATGTCACTGTGGATGTGGACAACGGGATGCGCTATCTGGGAAGGCCCTTGGTCCGTCAGCTAGGAGCGTCCGCGAAGGATATCCTCGCGGGCCGATTTGCACAGTTGAAGGAGCGTTGGCAAGTGATCCTGGGATCCGGCAGCGATCCATATGATCGCTATGAGCAGGTGATACATCTCTGCGAGGGCCACGTTTCGCACCTCGTGTTCTTCTTCCTCATGCGCGGCGGCGGCAGACATGATCACGCTGCTTCACCCACGCATCCGGCGATGCGCTCCCGGCTTCATACCGCAGCGGAGAAGGCCGAAGCGGGGATACATCCTTCGTACGCGACAAGCCAGGATGCGCAACGCATGGTCCGTGAGGTGTCGTTGCTTCAGGAGGCCATCGGTCGTCCAGTGCGGAGCAGCAGACAACATTTCCTACGCTGGCTTTTTCCGGACACGCTCCATCAACTCGAACGCTTGGGCATCACCGAGGAACATTCGACCGGCGCCAGCGACCGCGTTGGGTTCACGGCGGGTACGTGCACACCGTTCCCGTTCTATTCGATCGCGGAGGAACGCCGCACCGCGATCACAATGCATCCGTTCGCGGTGATGGACAGCGCGCTGCACGATCATCTTGGCATGGGTGCGAAGCAGGCCTTCGCAGCGTATGGTGCGTGCATCGACGCCGTCCGTGCGGTACAAGGCACCCTCATCACGGTATGGCACGATCGGTTCCTCGCTGGCGCGGACGATCGTGGGGAATGGCCTGCCCTTTTCGAACGTGTGCTGAAGGAAGCCCGGCCATGATCGAACATGTTCCGCACCAGCGATTGGACCGCACGCGATGGGACGCTATGCTGGGCGCATGCGCGAACAACCTCTGGTATGCGCAAAGCCATGTGCTCGATGCGGCTTCACCCGGCTGGGATGCGTTGATCGACCATGCGCAGGGCGCGCTGATGCCGCTCACCCACCATAGCAAGTGGGGCATCAACTACCTGCATCAACCATTTACCATACAACAGCTCGGAGTTTTCGCACCGGATCCGTCCCCTGCTTTGTCGAGTGAGTTCCTCGGGGTAGTGGCCCAGCGTTACCGCCATGCGGACATCTATCTCGCACAGCATGGGATGGACACGGTCGTTCGCGGATGGACGTTCATCCAGCAACAGGACCAGTTGATCCCCTTGGACCGCTCCTCCGAGGAGATCGCAGCGGGCTACAGCACCAATCATCGCCGCAATCTCCGGAAGGTGGAAGAGGCCGATCGCGGTTTCGACCGGGCGGTTCCGGTGGAAGAGCTGATCGAGCTGTTGGTCACCTCGCCGCAGTTCAAGGAATGGGGGATCCGCCCGCACCAGGAGGCGACGATGCGGCGGGTGATGCACGCGGCGCATGCGCGCGGAGAGGCCTCGTTGTGGGGCGTTCGCTCGGAGGGAGGTTTGGAAGCGGCCGCGTGCTTCATACACTTCGGTGGGCGTACCATCTTCTTGAAGGGTGCCGCAATGGCGCGCGGGCGTGGCATGCATGCGATGCACTTCCTGATCGACAGTATGGCTCGGGCGCGTGCTGGAAAGGACAAGTGGCTGGACTTCGCCGGAAGCAACGATCCGGACCTTGCGCGGTTCTATGCGGGCTTCGGGGCGGTGCCCCAGCTATATTTACGGGCCACACTGCACCGGCTTCCAGGTTTTGTGCGGTGGGTGTTAGACAAGAAACATGGTCGTTGAACTGTGCAAGGAGAGGACGGTGTTGAACCAGTTCCTCGCGGAGATGCGGGATGTGGAGGTGCAGCGCGACCCGATGCGATTCCGCCGCAACCTGGAACGCATGGGTGCGATCTTCGCCCATGAGTTGAGCAAGACACTGGAATACGTGGAACGCGAGGTGACCACGCCGCTCGGTGTCGCGCGTGCCCCGATGCTGGCCGAGCAGCCGGTTCTAGCCACCATCCTCCGGGCGGGGCTGCCCTTGCACAACGGTATGCTCAGCGTTTTCGATCGTGCCGATAATGCGTTCGTTAGCGCTTACCGGAAGCACCGGAAGGGTGAGGACGGCTTCGACATCGAAGTGGAATACCTCTCCAGTCCAGACCTTGAGGACCGTGTGCTCGTGCTGTGCGATCCCATGCTCGCCACGGGCCAGAGCATGGTCTTGGTCTATCGCGCGTTGTTACGACTGGGTCGGCCGAAGGCCGTGCATGTGGTCTCGGTGATCGCCAGCGCGGAAGGTGTGGAATACACACGGAAACATTTGCCGGTGGGCACCCGCATTTGGGTGGGCGCGATCGATGAGGAGATGACCGCACAAGCCTATATCGTTCCCGGGTTGGGCGATGCGGGCGACCTGGCCTACGGTCGCAAGCGGTAGGTCATGGACCTGCTCGAAGGCCTGTCCGTTATCGGCATGGGGGTGTTGAAGTTCTTCTTCGCCGCCTTGCTTTCATACCAATTGGGTTTCGGGTATTTGGAGACCGTTCTGCTCGTAGCCCTAGGGGGGATCGCCGGGATGGTGGTCTTCTACCTGACAGGCACCCGGGTGCTTGAGTGGTTCCGCCTTCGCTACTTGCGCCGTGTGGCCCGTGCCCAGGAGTTGGGACAACGACCGAAGCGGATCTTCACCCGGACCAATCGTTGGATCGTGCGTGTGAAGCATGGCTATGGCCTCGTTGGCCTTGCGGGCATCGCGCCCCCGATCCTATCGGTACCGATCACAGCCCTGCTGGCGGCGAAGTACTTCCGGCACGATCGGCGTACCCTGCCTTTTCTGATCGCCTCTGTGGTGCTGTGGTCCTTCCTGTTGAGCGCGGGCTGGCGCTTTTCCCAGTGAAAAAGTATCGCCACATCTTTTTCGATCTGGACCATACCCTGTGGGACTTACGGACGAATTCGCGTGAAACATTGCATGAGCTCTTCATAGAGCTCGACCTTGAGCGTAGCGGCGTGCCCGATGCTGATGCACTGATCACGGTGTATGAAGATATCAACGCGGACCTGTGGCGGCGCTATGAGGCGGGTCGCATCCCGAAGGAAGTGCTGCGCGTGCTCCGTTTCCGCAACACGCTTATGTCGTTCGGTGTGACGGGGTCCAGATCGGCGGAGCGGTTGGCGCACGAATTTCTGGAACGCTGTCCGCGCAAAGGGCGCTTGAACCCCGGCGTGCTTGCCCTGCTCGATGCGCTCATACCCCACCATGCACTACATGTGATCACGAACGGATCCCTCGAAGTGCAACAAGTGAAGTTGCGTTCAAGCGGCATCTCGGACCTCTTCCAAGTGGTGCTCACGAGCGAACAGGCGGCAGCGGCAAAGCCGGACCCGCGCATCTTCCACAAAGCCCTGGATCTGGCTGGCGCTTCCGCAGGGGAGAGCCTTATGGTAGGGGATGATCCGCGCAACGATATCGAGGGTGCGCGCGGCGTGGGCATGGATCAAGCCCACTACGTGGTGGCGCCGGAAGAAAGCCCTGCTTCCGGATCCACTTACCGTTTCGCGCACTTCGACGAACTGCGGGACCTCCTACAGCGGTCGTAGTTACTGCGGCTTCGCGATCGGAAGGTCGTACCGCTCAAAACGATAGCTCGTGATCACTTGGTTGCCAGTGACATGGCTGTACTTGCGGAAGGTCAGCGAATCGGTGCCGTGCCGCATCCCGGCATAATCGATCGCGCCCTTCATCGCTTGGGTCACGAAGAAAATGCTGTCGCCCTGCACCCTTACGGGCACATTGTGTACGATCGAAGTTCCCCCGGTCGGGGTGGAGGGTTCGAGCGCCTCACGCAGGTCCTGCTTGTCGTCGGCCAAACCACCGATCAACATGGCGCGTCCTTCCGGGAAGAAGCGGATGTAGTACACGAGCTGGCCCATGGTGGCCCGATATACGCCATCCGTGCGCAGGAAACCTTCCACAAGCGGAACCGGTGCTGGGTTTACCGCTGCGAGGGTATCCACGGCTGTCTCTGGTGGACATTCTTCGGCCACAGGCTCAGGGCCGCAGCCTAAGAGGAGAAAGGGTAGAAGAAGGGCTAGGGAGCTGAAGCGCATGGTTCAAGCGGTCTGGTCGAAACGGGCGATCACGGTGGTGGCACCCTGCACCTTGTCGCCGAGGGCCACGGTGATGCGAGCATGAAGCGGGAGCAGTACATCCACGCGCGATCCGAACTTGATGAACCCGAATTCACTGCCCTGGCTCGCAGTGGCGTTGGGTTCGCTGTAGGTGCAAATGCGGCGTGCCAGTGCTCCGGCGATCTGGCGGAACAGCACGTCGCCATGCTTTGGATTGCGCACCACCACCGTGCTCCGCTCGTTCTCCGTGCTGCTCTTCGGATGCCAGGCTACCAAGTATTTACCCGGATGGTATTTGAAGTAGGAGACCGCTCCACTGACAGGATACCAGTTCACGTGCACATTGAACGGTGACATGAATATGCTCACCTGGATCCGGTCATCGCCCAAATGCTCTTGCTCGCGCACTTTTCAATGGCCACCACTTTGCCATCCGCAGGGGCCACCACGGCCGCCTCGTCGCGGGTGGGGGAGCGGTGGGGAACACGGAAGAAGAGGACCACGATCGTCCATATCACCAAGAGCGGCAGGGCCAAAGCGATGCGCAGGAACAGCGGTGCTTCCCATACAGACAGCCCGAAGAGCGCGAAGCACAGCAGGGCCGAAGCGAGCAGCAGGGTGGGAGCGGCTTCCCGATGGATGCCCATGTGGTGAGGGGGACAGAAGAAGGCCGCCAAATATAGACGCGCCAGTCGCCGTCAGCGGAGCGCCAGCAAGTAGAGCCACACCGCCGGGGCCGCAAGGAGGAAGCCATCAAAGCGATCGAGCAGCCCGCCATGGCCGGGAAGCAGGGTGCCGGAATCTTTAACGCCCGCTGCCCGCTTGAAAGCGGATTCGAGCAGATCCCCCAAAGTGCCGGTCACGGCGACGAGCAAGGCCAACACTTCCCACTGCACGAGGGTAAGCACGGGCCAGAAGTACCACAGCGCGTAGCCAGCCACGAGGGTGAAGAACACTCCGCCGATCAGTCCTTCCCAGGTTTTTTTCGGAGAGATGTGGGGTGCCATGAGGTGTTTTCCCATCAGCCTGCCCACCACGTAGGCGCCGGTGTCGCTGGTCCAAAGCAGCACCATGAAGCCAATGAAAAATTCATGTCCCCGGGCAACCAGAAGCGGTGCTAGGCCGAAAGGGAGGGCCACGTACACGAGTATCATCGTGTGGCCCGCGATCACATGAAGAGGTCCCGGTTCGTCATGCAGCAAGGTCCATGCGGCGGTCATCACGATCAACAGGAATGCGGTGATGAGCACGAACGACGTGCGCCAATCCACCATGAGGGGCGCGACAGCCAGCGCCGTGTACAGCGTGCCCGCAGTGAGCATGCTCCAGAAAAGCGGGATCCCCCTGCGGCCGGTCCAGTAAAGGCGATGCAATTCCCCGGCCGAGAGCATGGCCACCGGCAGAAAAGTAAAAGCGAGGTGAACGGACCAGCGAGGGCGCCGCCAACTGTGAGGAGGATGTACACGATGCCCGTGGCCGACCGGACGAGTACTTCGTTCACGGCTGGTCCGCGTTGGTGAGGTGCCGGGCGATCATCAGGTTGCGGCGTTCCACGAGAACGCCCACATCGCCCATCATGGGATAAGCGCTGGGTTGCTGGTCCAATAGGACCGAGGGTATTTCGTTGGCTTCGAGCATGCCGACCACGAGGCTGGCCTGCACGCGGTCCGCCATGCTGGTCAGCAAGATCCAGTCGCGCCGGTCAGGCGCATCATCAGGCCGGGGCGTGCTCGGGTGCAGGAGCATCGGGCGTGGGGTCGGCTCATGTTGCCGATACGGTCGTTCAGGCCGTACATGGTCACCATGGCGTAAGCTTGTTTGGTCACCTTCTCCAGATCGCTGAGCGCGCCTGTGCTTATCTGGCCGAACATGATATCCTCCGCGGCCCGTCCACCCAAGGCAGCGGCGATCTCGTCCAGCATCTGCTCGGTGGTGGTCAGGTGCCGTTCATCGGGCAGGTACCAGGCGGCGCCGAGGGATCGGCCGCGCGGCACGATGGTCACCTTCACCAAGGGGCTGGCGTGCTCCACCAACCAACTTACAGTGGCATGACCGGCCTCGTGGTAGGCGATGTGTTTCTTCTCGTCGAGGGTGATGATCTTGTTCTTCTTCTCCAGTCCTCCGATCACGCGGTCCACCGCATCAAGGAAATCCTGGCGGTCGATGGTCTTCTTCTTTTTTCGGGCAGCGATCAGGGCGGCCTCGTTGCAGATATTGGCGATATCCGCGCCGCTGAAACCCGGCGTTTGCCTGGCGAGGAACTCCACGTCCACCGTGGCGTCCATTTTCAAGGGTTTCAAGTGGACCTTGAAAATGTCGACGCGGCCGTTGAGGTCGGGCATATCCACGAAGATCTGCCGATCGAAACGCCCCGGGCGCATCAGTGCGCGGTCCAGCACGTCGCTGCGGTTGGTGGCGCCGATCAGGATCACTCCGCTGTTGGTGCCGAAGCCGTCCATCTCGGTGAGCAACTGGTTCAGCGTGTTCTCGCGCTCGTCGTTGGCGCCCATGCTCACACTGCGTCCCCGGGCGCGCCCGATGGCATCGATCTCGTCGATGAAGATGATGCTTGGCGCTTTTTCCTTCGCCTGTTTGAACAGGTCGCGCACGCGGCTCGCGCCCACGCCCACGAACATTTCCACGAAGTCCGATCCGCTCAAAGAGAAGAAGGGCACGTTGGCTTCGCCTGCGATGGCCTTGGCGAGCAAGGTCTTTCCCGTACCGGGAGGGCCTACCAACAAAGCACCCTTCGGGATCTTGGCGCCCAGGTCGGTGTACTTCTTGGGGTTCTTCAGAAAGTCCACGATCTCCTGCAGTTCTTCCTTGGCTTCGTCCAGACCGGCCACATCATTGAAGGTCATATTGGTGCTCTTGCCCCCTTCGAACAATTGCGCCCGGCTCTTGCCGATGTTGAAGATCTGGCCACCCGGACCACCACCACCACCCATGCGGCGCATCACGAACATCCACACCGCGATCATGATGCCCAGGAAGAGCACCCATTGGATGATCTCCCGGCCCCAGTTGTCGTGCGTGGTGAACTTGTAGCGCACCCCGTGCTCGGCGTTGGCCTTCTTCAGGTCTTCCTGGAAGGCGTCCACGCTGCCGATGTTGAAGATGTAGTGGGGACCTGCGACGTTCGAACCGGTCATTACCGAACCTTGGATGCGGTCCTTGTGGGGCTCCTTGTCCAGGCGGTCCTTCTTGATGTAGACCTGGGCGATCTCATCGTTCACCACCACCACACGGTCCACATCGCCGCTGTTCACGAAGGCGCTGTATTCGGCGGGTTCGATCTCCACGAGCCCACCGCTCATGGTGAACAGATTGATGGAGAGGATCACCACGATGATGATCCCATAGATCCAATAGAAGTTGAAGGAGCGCTTGGGTCCCTTGGGGTCGCCCTTGTCGAAGCGCGGCTTCACCTCCTTGTTCGGCGTGTTGTCCATGGTGTTCTTTAAGCGGTTCAGGCCACGTTCTCGTAGCGTTGGCTCACGGCGTCGGCCCAGAGATCCTCCAGTCGATAGAAGGCGCGCTTGTCGCGGTGGAAGACGTGTACCACGACGTTCACATAGTCCAGAAGGATCCATTCGGCGCTCTGCTCTCCTTCGGTGTGCCAGGGCTTCTCTCCAGCGCGTTCGCGGGTGAATTTCTCGATCGAGCCAGCGATGGCTTTGACCTGCGTGTCGGAGTCCCCATGGCAGATCACGAAGTGTTCGCAAACGGCGTTGGGCATTTCGCGCAGATCGATCCGTACGATGTCCTTTCCTTTCACCTCTTGGATGCCGAGGATGATGGCATCCACCAAACGAGCGCCATTCCCCGCGCTCTGTGCGTTCTTCATCAACAGTATCTTGGTCGTTCAAAGGTAGGTGTTCCTACGGCGGGCTTGGCCTCCGGGGAAGGCGCCTGCGGAAGGCACCCCGGAATGATCGGCGACGTACGGTACGAACTTCCCATCGTGGACAGCACCAACAAGCATGCTGCCGAACTGGTTCGCCTGACGGAAGTGCAGCATGGTACCGTCATACTGGCCCATGTGCAGACCGAGGGGCGCGGCCAACGCGGGCACGTGTGGCAGAGCGAGCCGGGACAGGACCTCACCTTCAGCGTGGTGCTTCGCCCGGAGAACTTCCTGGCAGGCGATCAGTTCCTGTTGGCCCAGTGCGCCGCATTGGCGGTGTGGGATACCGTGGCGGGCCAGCGCGTGGCAGAGGTGCGCGTGAAATGGCCGAACGATGTGCTCGCCGGGATACATAAGGTGGCCGGCATATTGATCACCCAATGAGGTGATGGGAGGACAATTGCGCAGTGTGATCGTGGGCATCGGGCTCAATGTGAACAGCAGCGGCCACGTGCCGGGCGCCATGGCCAGCAGCCTCCGCGTGGAATTGGGCCATTCCCTGGACCGCATGGCCATCTATGAGGAACTGCTCGACCATTTCGAGTACCGCTGGCAGCAGACGCTCTCCGCCCCCGATACCATTCGCGCCGACTATCTGGACCGGCTTTGGGGCCGCGGCCGCTGGCTCCACATGGAACTGGATGGCGCCGCGATCGAAGCCCGGCCTATAGAAGTTGACCATGAAGGCCGGCTGGTGGTGGAGATGGCGCGCGGTGAGGTGCGCGCGTTCGGGTTGGACAGGCTTCGTTTCGGGCCGCGCTGACCAGCGCTTGGTGGCTTGCTGGAAACGTCTATATTTGCCGCCCCATCGATAGACCTGTAGGCAATGAAACGTACGTACCAGCCCAGCCGCCGCAAACGCGCCAACAAACACGGGTTCCGCAAGCGCATGAGCACCGCCGAAGGCCGGGCCGTATTGGCCAGCCGCCGCAAAGCCGGGCGCCGCAAGCTCACCACGAGCGACGAGGCGAAAGGCAAGAAGTAAAGTGGACCGTGGCAAAGCCACGGCCCAAGAGCGATATCAGGGGGCTTCGGCCCCCTTTCGCTTTCAGCTAAGGTCGGCCAGCCGCATGCCCAGGTCCGGGGTCACCACTTGGTGGCCGGTCTCCAGCAGGTGCAGGTGTACGCGGTCCGGAGCGCGGCGCTTCAAGTGTTGCCCCCATTGGGGAAGGATCACCTTGTCGCGAAGGCCTAGGAAGACCTCCGCACGCAGGTCGTACTTCTTCAGGTGCGCGCCCACCCGTGCCAGATCCGGCTCCAGCAGGCGGAGGCTCAGCCAGACATCATAGACCAGCTGCCGCCGCACGGTATCGCTCGTGTGGCCCTTCAGGAATTTGTGGTAACGGTCGGTGATCAGGCGCAGGCCTTTCGCGGTGTCCATCAGCCAATGCACACGAGCGGGATCCTGCACGAAGCGCTTGTATACAGAACGGCCCCATCCCCATTTGCTGGCCGCCCGGTACCAGGGGAAGCGCACCAGGCCGTCGGGCGCGAAGAGCCACAGGCCGGCAGAGCGTTCGGGCAGCCGTTCGATGCAGGTCAGGGCAAGGCGCCCCCCCAGGCTGAAGCCCATCATCACCGCCTTGCCGATACCGCGCGCGTCCATGAAGCTGCGCATCAGATCGGTGAACTCCTCCGGCGTGATCGGCTCATCGGCCGTGCGCCCTGCTGGAAACCGG
Organism: Flavobacteriales bacterium; assembly: GCA_016712025.1. GTDB lineage: Bacteria > Bacteroidota > Bacteroidia > Flavobacteriales_F > PHOS-HE28 > PHOS-HE28. Next base: position 3,182 of record JADJRW010000057.1, on the reverse strand, counting down.
CTTTCGCCGTGGAAGAAGATGTCGATCGCGTAGGTGGTGAAGCGGTCCGCCAGGGATGGCGCCAGAGGTTCGAAGTTGCGGCCCGTGCCCCCGAAGCCGTGGAAGGCGATGGCCGCTCGCGGGCCGTGACCATAGATGCGGAAGGCGAGCGTAAAGCCGTTCTGAACGAAGGTGTGGAGCGCGGACACGCCACAAAGGTCGGGGTCAACCACCACACCTAGCGTCATCCCGAGAAGTGGGGTCCCGCGACAGGGATCGGGCCCCGCATCCGGGATCTCGACAAGACGTCGAGATCCCGGATGCCTGGGGGCCCGAGTGCTGCGCGCCGCCCGCCCGCTCCAGGATGACGGTTGGTGTGTTGTAAGACGTTATCCACATCCAACATCCCCGCGTTCCGCCCCGGTTACCTTCGCGCTCCGGTTAACAACCGGACATGCCTAAAGACAACAGCATCCAGTCCGTACTCCTGATCGGGAGCGGACCCATCGTCATCGGCCAAGCCTGCGAGTTCGATTACTCCGGCTCCCAAGCGGCCCGCTCGCTCCGCAACGAAGGCATCGAGGTCACGCTGATCAACAGCAACCCCGCCACCATCATGACCGATCCGGTCACGGCGGACAACATCTACCTCAAGCCGCTCACCGTCGAGAGCATCGAGGAGATCCTCAAGAAGCACAAGATCGACGCCGTGCTGCCCACCATGGGCGGCCAGACCGCGCTGAACCTCGCCATCGAATGCGAGAAACTCGGCATCTGGGAACAGTACGGGGTGCGCATGATCGGGGTGGACGTTGCCGCCATCGACATCACCGAGAACCGCGAGCAGTTCCGCCAGCTGATGGAACGCATTGGCGTGCCCATGGCGCCGAGCAAGACCGTCACCAGCTTCCTCGAAGGCAAGAAGGTGGCGCAGGAGTTCGGCTTCCCGCTGGTGATCCGCGCGAGCTACACGCTGGGTGGCGCGGGTGCCGGCTTTGCAAGACCCCGCCGAGGTTCGACAAGCTGCTGAAGCACGGCCTGCAGATCAGCCCCATCCACGAGGTGATGATCGACAAGGCGCTGCTCGGCTGGAAGGAGTACGAGCTCGAACTGCTGCGCGACAAGGACGACAACGTCTGCATCATCTGCTCCATCGAGAACTTCGATCCGATGGGCATCCACACGGGCGACAGCATCACCGTGGCGCCGGCCATGACCCTCAGCGACCGCACCTACCAGCGCATGCGCACCGAGGCCATCAAGATGATGCGCGCCATCGGCGACTTCGCGGGCGGTTGCAACGTGCAGTTCGCCGTGAGCCCCGATGAGCACGAGCACATCTACGCCATCGAGATCAACCCGCGGGTGAGCCGCAGCAGTGCGCTCGCATCGAAGGCCACGGGCTATCCCATCGCCAAGATCGCCAGCAAGCTCGCCATCGGTTATCGCTTGGACGAGTTGGAGAACCCCATCACCGGCACCAGCGCCTTCTTCGAGCCCACGCTCGATTACGTGATCGTGAAAGTCCCGCGGTGGAACTTCGATAAGTTCGAGGGCAGCGACCGTCGGCTCGGCGTGCAGATGAAGAGCGTCGGGGAGGTGATGGGCATCGGCCGCAGCTTCCAGGAAGCGCTGCAGAAAGCCTGTCAGAGCCTGGAGATCCGCCGCAACGGCCTCGGCGCCGACGGCAAGGAGGTCACCGATACGCATGCGCTGTTGGAGAGCCTGAGCAACCCCAGCTGGCATCGCCTCTTCCACATCTACGATGCGATCAAGGCGGGCATTCCCTTCAAGACCATCCACGAGCGCACGCACATCGATCTCTGGTTCCTCAAACAGATCGAAGACCTCATCCTCACCGAAAAGGAGATGCAGAAGCATACCCTGGCGAACATCCCCCGCGACCTGCTCTTCGAAGCCAAACAGAAAGGCTACGCCGATCGTCAGATCGCGCACCTGCTGCGCTGTTTGGAGAGCGAGGTCTACACCAAGCGGAACGAGCTCGGCATCAAACGCGTGTACAAATTGGTGGACACCTGCGCGGGCGAGTTCCCCGCGAAGACGCCCTACTACTACAGCACCTTCGAGGAGGAGAACGAGAGCATCCGCAGCGACAGGAAGAAGATCGTGGTGCTCGGCTCAGGCCCCAACCGCATCGGCCAGGGCATCGAGTTCGATTACAGCTGCGTGCATGGCGTGCTCGCCGCGAAGGAGATGGGCTACGAGACCATCATGATCAACTGCAACCCGGAGACCGTGAGCACCGACTTCGACACCGCGGACAAGCTCTACTTCGAGCCCGTGTTCTGGGAGCATATCTATGACATCATTCTGCACGAAAAGCCCGAGGGCGTCATCGTGCAACTCGGCGGGCAGACGGCGTTGAAGATCGCCGAGAAGCTGGAGAAGTATGGCATCAAGATCATCGGCACCAGCTTCGCCGCGCTGGATATCGCCGAGGACCGCGAGCGCTTCAGCAGTTTGCTGCGCGACCTCGGCATTCCGTATCCGAAGTTCGGTGCGGTCACCACCGCGGAAGAAGGCATCGCCCTCAGCCGCACCCTCGGCTTCCCGCTGCTGGTGCGCCCCAGCTACGTGCTCGGCGGGCAGAAGATGAAGATCGTGATCAACGAGGACGAGCTGGAGGCCCAGGTGCTCGACATCCTGCGCCTGATGCCCGACAACCGCATCCTGATCGATCACTTCCTCGATGGCGCCATCGAAGCGGAGAGCGATTCCATCTGCGATGGCGAGATGGTGCGCATCATCGGCATCATGGAGCACATCGAACCGGCGGGCATCCACAGCGGCGACAGCAATGCCGTGCTACCTCCCTTCGACCTCAGCGAAAAGGTGATCTCGCAGATCCGCGAGCACACGCACAAGATCGCCCTCGCCCTCAAGACCGTGGGCCTGGTGAACATCCAGTTCGCCGTGAAGGACGAAGTGGTGTACGTGATCGAAGCCAACCCGCGCGCCAGCCGCACCGTGCCCTTCATCGCCAAGGCCTACGGCGAACCCTACGTGAACTGGGCCACCAAGGTGATGCTCGGCGCCAAGCTCAAGGACTTCCAGTTCAAGCCGCGCCTCGATGGCTACGCCATCAAGGTGCCCGTCTTCAGCTTCGACAAGTTCCCCAACGTGGACAAGAGCCTCGGGCCCGAGATGAAGAGCACCGGCGAGGCGATCTGTTTCATCAAGGA
>JADJRW010000056.1 GCA_016712025.1 Flavobacteriales bacterium | reverse complement strand
AACTGGCCGCCAAGAACGGGCTGCCCGTGGTCTTTACTTGCAACACTCCGCCCATTCGCGGAGGCAGTGAAGGCAGCGAAGGCTGGAAGGCTGCCATCCGGGTCGCGCGTCGCCCGGCAGAACGGCGTGGGTCCGCGTTTGAACAGCAACGAAGCTAAGCGCGCGATGGGCGATGGTCTGGAGGATAAGGAAGACGCATTTCACCGCGAAGAAGCGCATAACCACTACTTACCTGTTGGACAAGAGCCATGGTGGTTGATTCTTCGGCGCGCGCACCACGCCGCATGTACCTCTTCGACAAGGATATGAAGCTGGTATGGCGCGCCATCGACGGATATCGTGGAGAGCGCCGCCAAAGCGCAGGTGCCCTATGCGCAACGCCATCACCAATTTGGCAGCGGGCAAGGCCATCGAACCAACACCACACGCAACATCGGGTTCAGCATCAAGCGCGGAGCACCTGTGGTGAATGATCCAGCCCACACATAATGTATCGCGAAGCCGACCACAGGTCGGCTTCGCTGTTGAAAATAAGGACCTGAGGGCAGCCCTTCGTGCGTTCCTTGCGCGAAAGGCACGGCAACGACGAATGTCCTGTCGATCGGTGAAAGGTACGCATCGACGCGCTAACTTTGAAGCCTGCGCAGAGTTCGCCTGCTCGAGGCGTCCACATCGCCCCGGAATCCCAGGGGTGAAACGGCATGGTAAGTTGGTGGACCTCGACCCGGATGATCAGAAAGGCCTCAGCACGTTCCTGCTCGGCAAGAACATCAGCATCGTAGCGGTAGGTCCAGAGGACCAGACGGATTACATGACTGTGCATCGCGGATTTATCCGTGTTAAGGGCGGGCGGTCACGTGCTTATCGGCCCGCGAAGATCGGCGCGCAACTGGAAGGGCAGCAAGGATTTTCAGAGCCCGTTCCGGCAAGACAACATCCCCACACTGGCGCATCGCACGTTCTTATTAAGGGCGGAATTGAAAGAGGCTGCTGAACACCGGAGCGCGCGTGCATCCGCCCAGTATGTGTTGAAGGCCGATGCCCGCCGCAGGGAAGGGCAGGCGCATCACCGACGACAAGGTTGCGAGGCAGCGCGTGCCGAAACACATGCCGCAGGGAAGGTGACATGGTGCGCAGACACCAGGCATCGCGCATCAGCTTGAAAGCGTATCGAGGTGCGGAGCCCTTCCCCGATCACGACGGCACTTGCCTTCAAGATGCTGCTTACCAAGAAAGATCATAAGCGCATCGGCGATGGCGATACCGGTCCGGAACACCGGCGCATGGGTGGGGTGGTCTCCTGCGAGCTCCGGCGGGACAAGGATCTTCATGCAAAAGTACACGACCGTATCGCGGCCCCCACTGTGCGTGGCTTCGGCTTATTACGCATTCCCGTACCAGGGCTTCAGCATTTTTCATGGTCGATGAACGGGGGCTACCATGAACCCTGCAGCGATCGAGCACAATGTGCGCCCGGGCTTATCCCGCGAGGCGGAGGCGCATCCTGCCGCGGCTAAGGAGCCGACCTGCTCGACCTGTTCGAGGGGATCGGATCGATAACAATTTCGAGCGAACGCCAGCGTGGATGGGGACGATCGTACCTGCGTGACCGTGGTGCTGGCCAGCGAGAACTAACCGGCAGTGCTCAGACCGGGTCGCCCCATTGTGGGTCTTGACTCGTGAAGGACGCGCTCGTCATCCATTCCGGCACGGCGGGAAAGCCCCAAAGGATTGGTGACCAGTGTGTGGGCGCGTGGTGGCACCTGCCGTGCGGGCGCGACCTGAAATTGTCCGGCGATCCTGAACACCTACAGATGGCGACGACGTCATCGATTTTCGAAGGAAAACAGCACCGCCACGACATCGGCCACGCATCTGGTGCGACAACCTACGCGTGAAGGCGCGCGCGCGAGTGCGACCCCAGCAGGCCTGAACCGATCCGACCGTGGCGCGGCTGCCGGTCTTTCGCCTTGCGGTCAGGTGCGCCCGCAGCACCAGCCAATAGAAGAACCCAGCGGTCAGGGCGAGCGTGAATAGATGGGAGAGGCGTCCAGCCGAACGGGCAAGGAGCGGGGCGAGGGGTGTCCAAGAAATGTCCGAGTGTCAGAACTACAAATGTCGCGCATGCGGAAGGGGTTCCTTTGTCCATTAAAGATAGTATCGTATGGGGATAGCTCCGTGCATGGCGTTGGGTAAGGCGTTCCTTCGAACCCTACCGCCCTGGCACCTTTGCCGTTGGGCCTATTGGTCCCGGGGTGCCGCATATACGGGGTCCGGGTTTTAAGTTACAGCCATCCCCAGTGGAACGCTGGGACAGTATTACGCTGTTCCCAGCCGTTCGCTCGCCTTTTCGCGACCGTGCCTTGGAGCACAGGCATTGATCGGTGTGCTCGTCACCATGGGCCTGGCGGTGCAGGTGGCCGCCCTGGCGAACGCATCGGGATCTGTTCGAGCGGCGCAAACCATTTGGCCGCGTTGCTCTTTCGGGATCCTGCTGGCTATCGGGCCTCACAGCACTGGCCCCGGACCCCGCGTTACTCGGCATGCCCCGGAAGGCGTTCTATTGCGCCGAACGTGGGGGGGACTACAGGGGCCGTGCCTGAGCGGCAGCTGGTGTCTTTTCGATGCAGGCGCTTGTGGGCCTGGCGGCGTTGTTCTATGTGCCCGCCTCCCCTCCTTGTAGTGCTCTGGGCCTCGATCGCGGTGATGCGTCCGTTCCGCTGGCGTGATTACCTCCCCGTGCCTGCCCTGGGCCTCGGGGCGTATGGCTCCCGCGTGGTCCTTACCGGGTTGTACGCCGCAGGGAAGCTGGCACCTCGCGGCCACGATGTCGGTCGTTCGATCGCCAGGGATGGTGCCGGGCTTCTGCATGACCGCATCGCTCCAGCGTTGGTGGTGCTTGTGGCGGCACCGGCCACCGTTCTTTTCGCGCGGCTCTATGGGCGCAGTATCATGCGCGAAAGAACGCCCGTGCCGCCTATCTCGCGTTCGCGTTCGCCATGGCCTTGTTGCTCGGTCTGCAATGGCTGCTGGCGGCCCATGCCGACGGTGCTATTGGCCTGTCCTATGGCCATTCTGCTCGCGTACCCCTTGCAAACAGCGCGCAGGACCTGGCTGGCGGAGTTGGCCGTGTATGCCTTGCTGGCGGTAGCACTGGCAAGCCAGTGGGCGGGCTGATCTACTTTTGGCGGCGCATCCCGTGTACTTTCCGCCGGGGCCAACGAGCATGAAGTGTGGGGTCGTCATTTTTCCAGGGTCCAACTGCGATGAGGACATGGTGCATGTGCTGGGCACCACCTCGGCAAGAAGGTGGAGCGCCTTTGGCACAAGGAGCACGACCTGAAAGGCTGTGAACTGATCGTGCTCCCCGGCGGCTTTTCCTACGGGGACTACCTGCGTTCCGGCGCCATCGCACGGTTCTCACCGATCATGCAGGAGGTGGCCGCCCATGCGAAAAAGGGAGGGCTTGTCTTCGGTGTATGCAACGGCTTCCAAGTGCTTTGCGAGGCCGGGTTGTTGCCCGGCGCCCTGCTCCACAATGACGGACAGCGGTTCATCTGCCGCAACGTGCATATCACCCCGGCGACGCGCCGCACGCCGCTCACCGCTTCTATCCAACGCAAGGCGCTCCGCATCCCCATCGCACATGGTGAGGGCCGGTATTTCGCATCTACGGACCGATCAAACGGATGCAGGTGATGGTCAGGTGCTCTTCCGTTATTGCGATGCCGCTGGGCAGGTGACCCTTGAAGCGAACCCGAACGGAAGTCGGGAGAGCATCGCCGGGGTGACCAACGAAGGGCGCAACGTATTCGGCATGATGCCGCACCCAGAGCGCGCTGCGGATGCGCGGCTAGGGAACACGGACGGCAAGGCGATCTTCGAATCGCTTTTGCAAGCCGTTCCCGCCTGAGCGCCCTTCCGCGCGGAACAATGGCTGCACGCTGGATACCAAGTCGGCGTCCACCGAGACCTCGGGAATAACCGCGTCGATCCCTTTCCACCCCGCGAACTCCATGCCTTCCGCGGGCACGGCGCGCAACCGCAACGGCACGTGCTCGAAAGTGCGGAGCACATGCTTGCCTGATGTGAGCGCGATCCCCTCCAACACCAGCGAACCTTCATGCGGCGATGGTGCGATGACGCGCACTTCAGTGGCGCGCGTGCCGATGTATCGGGTGATATCGCGCCGCAAGAATTCACCGCGCTGCGTGATATGTTCTTCGATCGCAGCGCGTGTCTCTTCCGGTCGCGGCACGGTCATCATGTCTTTCCACCTTGCGTGATCCGCCGTGAGCAAGGCGGCGTGCGCTCGGTAGAGACTATCCGCAAGCGGCAGCGCTTCCGCCTTGAGAATACGGTGGCGAGCAACGTCTCAAACGGGAGAGCAGAAGCGGCCGCAGCTCGGGATGCCCGAGCAACTGGGGCAAATACGGTGCGGAAGGAAAGGGTCCATCGCAGAGACGCTCCACGCTTGGATCCTCCGGCGGCGCCCACAGGTCCATGTCGTAAAGCACCCAGCGCCAGCGACCACCCGGCTGTGCGGGGCGATAGCAACGCATGTTCAGGTCCGCGTCAGCGCGTCCGGTCCACGAGATGAAGCAGGCCAGTTCGATCAGACTTTCCACATCGATCATCATTGCGATGCTGTCCAGCGGAGCTCCGCGCTCCAACATGGCCATGGCCTTTTCGAAGTGCGTTCGCCCACCGCGCACGATGCGTCCTTCCGAACCTTCCACGATGTCCAGGACCTCGGCCCCGCTCAACTTGCACAGCAACTCTTCGTTCTTGGCGGGCATGGCCCGATAGGCTCCCCAATACGCGCCGTTCAGGTAGAGCGGCATCAGGGGTGCTGGCTTGCACGGCGAGGCGATCGCCTGCACGATGCACCAACGCGGTGGCGAGCAGGTTATGCAATAGGGCGTGTGGCGTGGCATCGGCGCGCAGCACCAAATTGTTCCACGCCGTGCTGTCCGGGAGCAGTAGTTGCCCCTTGCTGCCGAGGGCGGTGCGACCGGACACGTTGAACGACCGCTTCGGGAAACTCCGCGAGCCACTGCCGGATATGCGCAAAGCGACCGGCTGATCCACTTCGACTTCGCCGCTACGCACCACCAACTGTGCGGTCCGCGTCCACCCCGGTCCTTCGCGTGCGAAATTGGAACGTTCGCCTTCCGTGAGCAGGCCGTTCTCCGCATCCCATAATTCCCGTGGATCGATCAGCACCGCGACCCCGGCACCCTCCATGTCCTTTAACCAAGGAGTTGCTTGCGAGGATAGAAGATCGTTGCGTGATGCCGACGCGCGTAGCACCGCGATGCCGGATGTGTCGATCGGGCCATGATAGGCTTTCGCCGATGGTCCATCCGGGGGTGAGCCGTCCGTGGTGTACCGCACATCGCAGCCTTCGCAGGCCTCGATCTCCAGGGTTCCATGACGCACTTGGATCGTGGGCTCGAGAGCCCCCGCGCGGATGCGTGGAGCAGCGCCCGTTGTCGCTCCCCCGGGTCCAGGCGTCGGGAAAACTCCAGTCCGCACCCCCGTCGGGCCAGCGGCCCACGGAGATGCCGGGAGGCACTAGCGGCCAGGTGAACGCATCCAGCATCCGAGTGCCGCCAGCAGCGAAGAGCAACAGGGTTCCTCCGGATGTGGGTAGTCTGAGCGGCAGGTCGGCGTTCCCGTCGGGGGAAGGGTGCAAAGGGATCAAGTGCAAGGCGCTTGGGGCGAGCAGGTGGTGCGTATCCAGTCGCGCTCTGTAGGGCCCGACCTGGAAGACTAGGCCTGATACTTCGACCGCGCCCGGCCCGCTGTTTATGAGTTCCACCCAACCGCTGGCGCCGGAAGGCAGCGGGCAAATGGGACACACCTCGTTCACCAACACCCCTTGCGCGGCCGCTGACCCAACGGCCGAAGTGACCAAGGCTGTCCACAATGCGATGTGCCTCATTGGTGGGGATGGTGGTGGCACAACTTGGTCGGGGCCCTATTACCTTGCGGTCGACAAAAGAAAGCCATTCATGCTACGCACCCTTACACTCTCAACCGCGCTCGTTTCCGCTGTCGGCCTTTGCCATGGGCAGGCCATTACCAGCGTTACGTTCAACCCGAACAATATCACGGAGTGCAACTTGGTCGGTATGACTATCAATGGCAACCTCCCGGGTGGTGCCACGCCGCTTTCCATTGGCTATTCGCAAGTCGGCAATACGGTCACCCTTCCGCTTGAAGTTCAGGCTGGTGGGGGCCCTGCGAGCTTTAGCCAGGCGGTAGGACCATTCGGACCATACACCCCGGGCAGCTACACCTTCATTGTCCAGATGGTGGTGAACGGAAACGTCGTGGCTTCTCAAACGATCCCCAAGACGGTGACAGCGGGTGTGAACCCAGATGCTGGCCAATTCGGTTCGGACACGGTATGCACATCGGCGGCCAATTTTAATCTCTTCAGCTTGCTTACCGGTGCCGATCCCGGCGGCACTTGGACCGACCCACTGAACCAGCCATGCTCCGCTACCTTCGATCCGGGCGTTTCGCTCGCCGGTTATCACACCTACGCCCTCGAAGTACTGGCTCCGTGCCCCTCGGCCTACCAGCAGGTCTATGTGCAATACGTAGCCCAGGTCAACAACCCGGGCACCTCGGGCTATGCCAGCGCCTGCCAGGGCGGTGCGCCTATTGATCTGTTCACTTACCTGGGCGGCACGCCGGATACGGGTGGGCAATGGTCCTTCAACGGCACGAACCACGGACCGCAGTTCAACCCGCTTACGGATCCACAAGGGGTGTATACTTACACGTTGCCCGGTACGGCACCCTGCCCCACGGTAAGCGCCAGCGTGACTGTCACCTTGGAAGTTCCGCCGAACGCGGGTACGGGCAATACAGTAGAGGTGTGCGAGGACGATTCCATTTTCGCCTTGAGCACGGGGCTTACGGGAACGCCGAATCAATCCGGTACGTGGTATACCGGGCCTTTCGTCTTGGGTAATTACATGGTGGAGATCATCCCGGCGATCAATGGGGAGGTATCTACACCCTACATCGTTACCAGTCCGTTCTGTCCTTCGGATACCGCGTATGTGGAAGTGGTGCTGCTCGACTCCACATCGCTTGATTGTACCGTCGGTATGGAGGAGCAGAAGGCTGGGCTCGATCGCTTCGAATTGTTGCCCAACCCTACGGACGGGATCGTGACCATGGACCTTGGATCTTCCAACGCGTTGGAGGACCTGCGCATCGAGGTGCTGAACGCCGAAGGCCGTATCGCCTACACCACCAGTTTTCGCAGCGCGGGCCAGCGCACCTTGCGCCAAGTGCTCGATCTGAGCGAGCTGGACGCCGGTCTCTACGTCGTTCGCGTGATCAACGGCACGGGCTCCGCCTCGCGACGGTTGGTGCTTCGCTGACCGCAGGAATAGCTGGCATCGCCCCCGTTGTTCTTCCGAACGGCGGGGGCGATGTGTTTCAGAGCGCGGTGCGCGTCACCCAATACCGGTAAGCTACGAGCGCCTTCTGGAGCGGCGTGAGGTGAGCAAATCCTTTGCCCAAAGCTTCGGCAGGAGCATTTTGTTCAAGTGCGCCACCGTGCGGAAGAGGGACTTGCGCAGATCCATGCTAATGGTGCTGGAGTTCGCAGACCTCGTCGGGCTGTTCCGATCTCAATGGTGGCATGTTGCACGCCTTGGTGATGTAAGGCATGTCGTGCTTGCTCCTTCACGCTGCGAAGGAGGTCGGCATCAGTGGTGTCCACAACCAAGTGAACAGTGAGCACCACGTAGTTCCCGTCCAGTGACCAGGCATGCTGATCATGCACATCGCGCACATGTGGTAACGCTGTGAGCGTTTTCCGGATCCCTTCCGCATCGAAGTGTTCCGGGAGGCGCTGCATGAGGATCCCCGTTCCCGCGCGCAGGGTGCGCAAGGCGTTCACCGCGATGAACACGCTGATGGCCATGCTGAGCAATGGATCGATCACCGCCCAGCCGGTGAAGTACATCGCGACCGCACCCACCAGAACCGCTGCCCAACCGAGCACATCCTCCAACAGGTGGAGATAGGCGCCTCGCTCGTTCAGCGATGAACCGCGATGAAGCATCCACGCTGCAGCGCCGTTCATTACCACGCCGAACACGGCGAGGGCCATCATGCCTTGGGTATGGGGCAACGGCGGCTGCAGCAGCCTCCGGATGGCCGCCGCGAAAACGAGCGCGGAACCGAGGAGTAGAACCAGGCGCTGCCCCAACCTCCCAGCATGCTGTGGCGCGCATAGCCATAACTGTAGTGCGCATCTCGTCCTTTCAAAGCCACGCGTTGCAGATACCACGCGGTGCCTAGGACCAGGCAATCGCCCAGATCGTGGAGCGCATCGCTGAGCACGGCGAAGCTGTTGGTCCAAAGCCCTCCCACCAGTTCCACCAGCGTGAATGACAGGTTGAGGAAGAAGGCCGCGCGCAACGTCCCGGTAGCGGGCGCATGTGGATGGGCATGCCCATGCGCGTGATCGTGGTGCGACACACCGCGAAAGTACAGCCGGGCCCCGCGCCTATCTTTAGCACATGAGCGAGACGACCACACCCACCCCGAAACGATCGTTCGGCAGCATGCTGAAACGCACCGCATGGCGCCTGTTGCTCGTGGTGGGCGCTCTGTTGATCGCGTGGGTGCTCTTTCTCTACTACGCCAGTTACAGCGAAGGAAGCCGCAGTGGCATGGTGATCAAATTGAGCAAACGCGGCATGGTGTTCAAGACCTGGGAGGGGCAGATGAACCTACAGACCTTCGGTGCCATGGACCCACGCGCGAGCACGTTGAACGAGGTCTTCAGTTTCAGTGTGGAAAGAGGAGAGGAGTCCCTCTACCGTGAATTGGAAGAGGCTTCCTGAGCGGAGAGCGCGTGAACCTGCACTACGTGGAACGCTATGCGCGTCTGCCTTGGCGCGGAGAAACCACCTACTTCATAACGCGGGTGGAGCGCAGCGGGAAGGCAGCGGCTCCGGAGACGGATCGTTCGCCGGTGGCGCACTGATCGCGGATCGTCAGGTTCAACGGAAGGCGGCGACCATGGGTCGTCGCGCCGATCCGTCGCGGCGCCGATCCACGTACCTGCCACTCAAGCACACCGCGATGCTCCGAATTTTCCGAATGGTCCCGTCTCCGGCTGGAATTCCTGTTCTGGCCTTCGCCCTTTTGTTCTCCGCGTCCTCGTTCGCGCAGGTCGGCCAGGACCCACAGCCGCGCAAGGCGCTGGTGGAACAGTTCACGGCGTTGCATTGTGGCAACTGTCCGGCAGGGCATGTGATCTCCAATGCCATCATGAACACGCATCCGCAGGAAGTGGTGGTGGTCGCCTTGCATGCCGGGTCGCTCGCGGTCCCTTCGGCGGGACAGCCTGACTTCCGCAACATTTGGAGCACGGACCTGCACACGGACTTCGGCGTACCATTCACCCCCCTTGCCGTGGTGAACCGCAGGGACTACAGCGGGACCAGCTTGCTTCCAGCGGTCAGTGGAGCAGCGCGGTGGACGCGGTGCTTCAACTACCCGCTCCGGTGAACATCGGGATCATGTGCGACTTCGATACCGGGACGCGTGGGATGTTGGTTACCGTGGACCTCTACTACACCGCGAACAGCCCAGCAGGCAATGATCGGATCCATGTGCTTATGACAGAAGACCATATCACCGGTTGGCAGACGGATTATGGCTCTGGCGGCAACCAGCCGAACTACGATCATCGCCATGTATTGCGCGCGTACCTGACAACGCTGGAGGGTGATGAAGTGACGACAACCTCACAAGGGGATGCCATCACGCGCACCTATTCGTTCACCGTGCCCACCGACTGGGACATCGCCCAATGCGAGACGGTGGTATACGTGAGCGAGACGGCTTCAGGCAGCAACTACGGGGAGGTATATCAGGTCGCTTCAGCGGCGTCGAACAATGGATCCACCGACCTCTCGGTAGAGCCGCTCGATGCGGGGATCGGCCCCGCCTATCCGAACCCGGCGGCCACCCACGTGATCATTCCCGTGGAAGCGATGGGAGCTGGTGGACGTCTCGAATTCCGCGACATGAGCGGACGGGTGCTGCGCGACCGGATCGCAGGGGCTGCTGGATCGATCACAGTGATCGATGTGCAAGACATGGCCTCGGGGGTCTATGCCTATGGTCTTGCGGGACGTCCACCGCGTCTTTTGGTGATCGCGCATTAAGACGCAAGGAGCGGCGGCCCAGGTTACGAACGTGGTGCGATCGCGTCGATGATCCGCGTTTCGAGCGCTTCGCTCTGTATGGTCGAGCCCGCGTTGGCGCGCCGTTCCAACCAGCGATCGATCATGCGACTTTGCTTCCGGTAGGCGCGGCAAGCGGTGCAGACCCGCAAGTGCATCCAGAGCCCGACGCGCTCGCGCAAGGCCAACGCACGGAGCTCGCGCACCTCGATCAGTTCCGTGGCTTTGCGGCAATGGGTCCCTTGGGTAGAGGTTCCGGCCATGCGATCAGTGGGTTCGTTCGTTCAGGCGTCCTTGTATGCATGCGCGCAATTTGAGCTTCGCACGGTGCAGCTGTTGCCAGTAGTTCGTTTCCGAAAGGCCGAGCGCCTCCTGGATCCTGCCACTGTCCTTGTTCATCAGGTACTTCATTTCCACCGCGCTGCGCCAATGGGGTGGCAGCGCGTCCAGGCAATGGCGCAAGGCGCGGTCCAAGCGTTCCTGTTGATCCTCATCGTCGAAGGCCGGTGCATCCGCAGGTGCGTGGGTTCCTTCCCAGTGCCCGTTGGTGCTGAAGTAGCGGCCGGGCTCTTCGTCGTTGGACAGGTCGATGCCTGACACCGGCTTGCCCTCGCGATAGACGCGACGGTAATGATCCGCCAGCTTGTGCTTCAGAATGGCGAAGAGCCAGGTGCGCGGCGAACTATCCCCGGCGAAGCGGTCCATGGTCTCCCACGCCGCCACGAAGGTGAGTTGCACGAGGTCCTCCGCCACGGCCTTTCTCCTTTACACGGGCACTGGCGTAGCGCAGCGATCGGCGGTATGGGCCTTCACCCAAGTGGCGAAGGTGCGGTGGCGCGCTTGTGCGTCGGGGGCTCGCTCATTGCGGGGCGAAAGCTAGCGGAGGTCCGTGCGTCAACCCACCACCACCCGCCCTGTCCGCTTGGCCAATCCCCGCCTTGGCCTCGTTCAACACCTGGATCTCGGTGAGCAATCCGGTCACGACATCGACCTCCTTTTCGGTGCGCAGTAACTCCTGCTTATCGCGGATCATGCGGTCCACGCGGCGTTCGCGCAGTATGTCGATGCCTTCTTCCAGCGCGTCCAATAGGATATCGCGCTCATGCGAGGTAGCGATGTTTTGGCGCGCCTTCCAATTGGGAGAGCAGGTGGCGGTCCGTGAGCAGGTCGATGCAGAGGTTCCGCCAGTTCTGGTCGTCGTGCGAGGCGTAGCGCGTTCCATCCATCGGCGTGCCCAGGTTGCTGGCGTGGCGGTAGTCGATGCAGATCTCCTTGAACAGCGGTTCGTCGAAGAGGATGTCGTCCACGGCGAGCATCAGGAAGAGCGTTTCGGCGAGCGTGGTCTCTTCTGCTGGTGCTTCCATCATCGTTCTGGAAAGGGACGATGATGCGCTCGTGGCCGTAGTTGAGCAGCATGCGCAGCAGGTCGCGCTCCTGTGCGGTGGTGCCCGTGTTGATGGGGTCCGGCTGCGGCGCTGCAAGCTCGAGCCACCACTTCGGCGACCCGCTCACCGTCGATTTGTTTGCGGTACTGCTTGCGCAGCACCTCGTTCATCTCGCTCAACAGCGCGCTCTCACTCACCTCCAGCAAGCGGCTGCACTGCTTGATGTAGAGTTGGCGCAGCACCGTCGGGGATCTTCGCGATGCTCTCCACGATGTCGTGGATGGCGGCGGCCTTCTTCACCGGGTCGCCCTCGGTGTCCTGCACCAACAGTTCGGTCTTGAAGGCCAGGAAGTCCTTCGCGCTGTCGCGGAGGTAGGCTTCCACTTCAGCGCTCGGGCGGGTGCGCGCGAAGCTGTCCGGATCCTCGCCATCGGGGAACAGCACCACCTTCACGCCGAGCCCTTCGGCGAGGATCAGGTCGATGCCGCGCAAGCTGGCTTTGATGCCCGCCGGATCCCCATCATAGAGAATGGTGACCTGCTGCGCGTAGCGTTTGATCAAGCGCACCTGATCCTCGGTGAGGCTGGTACCACTGCTCGCCACCACGTTGTGGACGCCTGCCTGGTGCAGGCTGATCACATCGGTGTAGCCTTCCACGAGGCAGCAGATGCCGCTGTCGGCGATGGACTTCTTCGCGAAGTGGATGCCGTAGAGCGAGCGGCTCTTCACGTACAACGCGCTCTCCGGACTGTTGAAATACTTCGGGAGTTTCTTGTCACTCTTTAATGTGCGCGACCGAAGGCGTCACCCGGCCGCTCAGGCCATGCACGGGAAGGTGACCCGGCCCGCGAAAAAATCCAGGCGTTCCCATCCTCGCGGCGTTTGATCCAGCCTGCCGTTCCAGCAATCGGCGTCGAAGCCCCGCGCGCGCGCAGCGCCGGAGAAGGCCGCACCCATCTCCGGCACATAACCCAACTGAAAGGTGCGTATGATGTCATCGCGGAACCCGCGCTCATGGAAATACGCGAGGCCGATGCGGCGGCCCCTCATCCGTTTCAAAGTTGTGCGATGCTCCAATCGGTGGCGAAGCGTTGGATGGCCGCGCGGGGCTCTCCCGCCTCGCTGTGCTCGAGGAGTTGTTGTTCCGGCGTGCTCTCCTCTTCCGGTAGGTCGATGTTGTAGCGCTTCGCCAGCCACCGTACCGCTTCGACATAACCCAGATGTTCATGCTTGCGCAGGAAACCGATCGCATCGCCGCTCCTCGCCGCAACCGGAAGCGCCTTGTAGATGCCGGAGTTGCGGGCTCACGTTGAACGAAGGCGTCTTCTCGTTGTGGAATGGGCAGAGGCCGAGGTGGCGGGCCCGCGCTTCCAGCGCCACGAATCTCGCCCACGACCTCCTCCACGCGGACCGCGTCCTTCACACGTTGAATGGCATCGGGGGCGCATCACAGGGGTTGGAGGAAAGGATCGAAATTACGCTTGACCGGGCCGATGGTGGGATAGGTCGCGGGCCTACCGTTCGGCGATCTCTTGTGGCCGGTGTTGTCGTGGGACCACGCATCTTTGGGGATCGTGCCCATTTCATCAAGGAAACGCCATTCCGCTCACGGGGACGCCGTTGCTGGTTGTCGCCGGTGTAGCGTAAAGTGCCCGCCCGGATGGAACACCGCCGAAGCCCATGCGGCTTCCCTTGTTTGTACTTCGGTCTGGCTCCGCATTTGCCGTCGGGCGCAGAAGCTGCGCCAATGCCCACGCGCTTGCATCGCGCATGGCTCCCTGCAAGCGGGTGCCGTCAAGGTCCGGTACTTGCCATTGTCCGGTGCGGACAAGCTGTCCACCGGTGCGGCTTGGCCGCCTGTTGTTCGGGAGGCTGCCCGCAAGCCGCCAGCACCAGGCCAAAAGCAAAGGCGCGATCTCATTTCTCGCGATCTACGGTGAGTTGCACCAGCCCTTCCAGGGAGCGGCGCGTCGCTATCAGGGAAAGTATGGAGCACGGCCAAGGCCCCGGTCGCGGTAGCGCAGCATGCATTGCCGGGCGTGGTAATGCCCCACGTCCACCTCACGCGTTGCACCACGCGGGCCACGTCACGCGCATCCCGGGGCGGGCTTTCAGTGCGCGCACCATCCAGCGCCGATCGCTTTCGGGCACTTGGTGGCAGGGCACATCAATGGAAGGGTGAGTTTGCGCTCCTGATGCTCGGGCCCGTGGGGAAACGCCGGTGGCGCCTTCCCATGCCTCCACCCGGATAGTCGAACAGGTCGTCCGTGATCTGGAAGGCGATGCCAGCGAGCTCGCCGAAGGTGCGCATCCGTTCCACCTCATCGGCGGTGGCACCCCAGGCATGGGCTCCGCTGGCGCAGCAGGCGGCGCATCAGGCTCGCCGTTTTCTGCCGGATGATGTCGAAGTACACCTCTTCGCTGAAGTTGAGTCCACGGGCTTTCTCGAGCTTGCACAGTTCGCCCTCGCTCATTTCTTTCACGGCTCGGCTCACTATGCCGAGCAACCTCGGAATTGACGGTTCTCCACTGCGAGCAAAAGACCCCGGCTCAAGAGGTAGTCGCCCACCAGCACGGCGATCTTGTTCTTCCACAAGGCACTGATGCTGAAGAACCCACGGCGGCAACGGGCTGCCGTCCACCACATCGTCATGCCAAGGTGGCGGTATGCAACAATTCCGATGAGGCTGGCGGCGGTAAAGCCGTTGTCGTTCACCGGGCCGAAGAGGCGCGCACTGAGCAGGGTGGAACATGCGGCGCATCTGTTTGCCTTCTCTTCACGATGTAGTGCATTACGCGGTCGAGCAAAGCCGTGCGGCTGCGCATGGCCTCGCGGAAGCGGGGGTCTCGAAGACCCGCATTTCCGCGGCGATGGGCCGCCGCACCGGCAAGGTGGGCATGCGTTTTCGTTGCTATCCTTCGGAAGGTCGCAAGAGATGGCGAACGGCTTCTTAAGCAGCGGCCGTCTTTCGCCCCCGGAATGCGGGCTGTGGGCGCGGCGCACCGTACTTTCGTCCGGGCATGTTGTACCGCCCCTTTCCGCTCGGCTGGCTTTTTTGGCGGTTTCCATCTCTGGTGCGCTGCACCCCGAGCGGTGGCGCAGGATAAGCCCGTGAAGAAGAAGCCCCAGGTGCTCCTCTACAAGGACATGGTGAACGCCCAGTGGGACACCGTGAAGTGCGTGAAGAAATTCGGTAATCCAAGCTGAACCCACTTTTGTTCTTCCGTGGCGAGATCCCGACGCACTGCGAGCGGAAATTGTCCCCCGGCTCAGCGCTGAGCTGGGCTTGGAGTTCACTGGCGGGATTACTTGAACCTGAGCTTCGACAGCGGTGGCGATGCGGACGACTACGGGGTGGCACAGACATCATCGCACGGCCCTCTTACCCACATCGGGTTGCGTTGGTATCAACCAAGGGACTTCGAGCCCCAGGGCTGGTACAACCAACTGGAGTTCGCGCATATAGAGAATATAAAGGATATCAGCAACCATGGAGCTTGATGGCAGCATCGGACGGAGAAAGACCGTGATGAGAAGATGCATGACGATATCCGCTTACTGGTAGGCTACCAACTATTGGGCTCTTCAAGCCAATTGGCTGTTCGATGTCTATGGAGGAGTGGCGGTGCGGAGCCGCAGCCTCCCAAAAGGGTGACGGAAACCTTGGTGCTGGACCCGACCCGAACACTACCGGCCAGACCCGCCCCCGGCATGACTACGCTGTAGAGCCGAGCAATGATATCGTGCCTGCGTTCTTCCTTGGGGTGAAGGTTGGCTTGGGTTTCTGATGCGCTGCTTACCATGGGTACTAGCCACTGGCCGATCCAATTCGGTATCGGGCCAGCAGCCAACGGCAGAAGCTGGCAGCGCATTCTCACTTCATCACCCTTTCGCCGTCCTTCAACGCGGGCTCGTTCTTATGGGCAATTGGCCGCAGGCGGCATCGATATCGCGGCCGCGGCTGCGACGGATCCAGGCTACGATCCTTTCTGATCCAGGTATTGCTGGAAAGCTTCGGCATCCTTCGGTTCCGTGCGTCCATAGCCACCACCATCAATTGGGTTGTACTCGGATCAGGTTCACCTTGGCATGTACATCGCTGGCGTAGCGCACAAGTTCCCCGGCATCGGCCAGTGAATCGTTGAAACCGCGCAACAGGATATACTCGAAGGTGACGGCCCTACGCGTCTTGCGCGTGTGTAGCAGCGCGTCCTTAATCGCCGGTGCGTTCTCCTCATTGACGGCGCCTGATGCGATCGCGCTTGGCATCGTTCGCGGCATGCAGGCTGAGGGCGAGGTTGAACTTGGCATCATCGTCGGCGAGCTTGCGGATCATCTTGGCTGCCCGCCGTACTCACGGTGATGCGGCGCGTGCTCGTATTCCCGGGCCGTCCTCCGCACAGATGCGTTCCACCGCTGCGCATCGTAACCAGTTGAAGCGGCGGCTCTCCCATGCCCATGTACACCGATGTTCGTAGGTTTTGTAGTATTTCTCCGCGAGCGCGTTGATCACCACCACTTGGTCCAATCCGCCGGCGTCCAGGATTCCGGATGCGCTTGAGTTTTCCGGTCGCGCAGAAGGTGCATGAAAGGCTGCACCCGGTCGGCTGCTGATGCATGCCGTGAGGCGGGTGCGGGGTGGGGATCGGCCAACGCCCTCCACCATATGGCCGTCCCAGTGCGAAAGGCGCATTTCACCGTGCCGTCCTCGCTACGCTGTCTTCTGCCAGCACCGAGGACGAAGCGCGGGCGCTCATGAGCTTGTGCGGAAGGCCTTGGGCAGATCGTCATCGCGTCCCAGCTAACCGCGCGCTTCTTCCAGAGAACCACTCCCAGAGCTGCTTGGCCGGTAGGGCTTTTTCGCCCAGCTCCTCGCTTACGGCGGATCACTTCCTGCGCGGTTAGAGGTGCGGATATCGATGGGGCTGGCCATGGGGTAAAGGTCAGCGTACCGGGTTTCAAGCGTTGACCTGTGCGGTCGACCGGGGTTGTTCCAATGGTCCCGATCGACCAAATCGGGTCAAAGTTAACTCCTCGATGCCGCTTGGTAGATGGATGAGGCTGGACACCATAGGTTCAGCGGATGAGGTTCAATGTGAGCTGCGACTGACGCGCGACCAGAGACTTGTAAAGGACACGTCCTGAAATGTCCGTGATCATCAATTCCGCTTTTTCGTCCACAACGTCCGGATCGAGCACAATGGTGAATTCGGCCGATGACGGATTCGGGTACACGGAGGACAGCTGATGCTGCCGAGGTTGATGGGCCGTTCCAACGGTAGCCGTCAATGCGCCATCGCTGGTCAGGATGTCCTCCGCTCACGCCGCCGAAGAGGTAGACCATTCCGCCGTGCCTGATGCATCTGGTACATCCCGAAACCCTGCGGGATGGGTTGCGAAGCAAGTGTGCTTCCTCCGTCGTTCGTCCAAAAGAGCTGGTCCTGTGAAAGGAAGTAGCCCACGCTATCATTGATGAACTGGAGGTCGTTGAGGTACCCGAGAGGGAACGGAAAAGGTGTCCAGGTGATGCCCGCCTTCGTGGTTCGCAAGATAGGTTGTTCTGCCACGCGTATCCTCGCATCAGTGGTGAAGGGAACTCGAATTCCAACATGTTCGCAGAGGGGGGTTGCTGCCCACGACTGCACACGGTTGAAAACTGGCGCCTGCATCCGTCGAGCGGATCAGCGTGGCGCTGCTATGCTGCAAGGCGAGCAGTGGGGAATCGTTATTGATGAGGTGAAGGTCGTCCTGTGTCCGGGCGCTGGGCACGCTGGCTAACGGGTCTCAAGTGACGCCCCATCCGGGGTGCGCGGTGATCAAATCTCATCGCGCATGCATGCGGGGGCGACCCTGTTCCCGGCGAATTCGATGTCCACGCAATCGGTAGCCTCCAAACATCGATGGCAGTGGGAGCGACCAATTCGAACCCCCATTGATGGAACGCAGGATCCGCCGTCCCGTCCTATTGCGGGCGAACCCTGTGTCCGGGTGACAGGAACTTTATCCGGTACAGGATCACGTTCGCATTGTCGTTCTTGCGGCTTTCGTTCCAGAATCAGTCCGCGCCGTCTTCAGGATGGTCCCACGCTCTTCCACAAGAGAAGGCCAATGAGTCATCGGTGAAGTGGACGTCAGCATCGTATAAGGGTATCCGGTCTGATTCCTTATCCACACTCCGCCTTCATGACAGGCGCGGTAGAATAACCCGGCGATCCGACCGCGAGGACCAGAGAGTCTGAAGGAGAGCAGATGCCCCGGATGTCGAACCTGACCAAGCAACGAGAACAAGGGGTCCAGAAGGTCGCATTGAGTCCGCGCGCGCGACGGTCCTTATAGGTTCCGCCAGAAAAGAAGGTTGCTGGATCCAGGCAAAGCATCGAGTGGCCACTTTTCCCGTCCTCGCACGCCCCCAGTTCGTACCACTGCTTGGTGGTTCTTCGCAGTCCTGCGGAAGCGCCGAAAAAGCCCATGGTCGGCATTGCGGAAACAGACCGCATCGATAAATCGACGCCCAGACCTCGGTCCATGAAGCACCGCCGTCCGTCGGCCGTATCAGTTTCGCCGTCGTTCATGCCGCAGATAGCCAAGCGGAGGTCGGTGAGGAAGAACACGACCAGATATTGTCTGCTGGTGTTGAGTGGAACGATGGGTCCGGTGAGAGACCACCGTCCAAGGTCTTCACAGGGAATCTGCCTTGTTCGAGGAGGACCTGACGCAGCCCACGAGCGGGTGGGAAAGTACCATGCCGGGGTAAGGGGCCAACGGTCAGGTGGTGGGAACCCAGCCAGTCCAGGTGAGGCCCCGGTCCGTGGTCCCGATCACGGTGGAGCGGTTTCCGCAGATCACGGCTGCTCGTGCCAGTCCAAAATGGCGACTCGCGTTAGCTATCATTGCTCTGTCCCGGACGCGACGTGGGACCGGGCGATAACCAACCGGTGGTCCTGATGAGCGTGCCATATCTTCCAACCGCAATGCCGGTATTGGCGTTAAAGCAGCGCGCACAGAACTGAGCGACCGGCGTAGGTGGCCCGGATCGTTCCACTGCGGCTACAGGTGCGCGGGCGATCACAGCAGCCAGGAGTAGCAGTCTGGGGTAAGTCAACCGCATCCCAGATGAGCGATATCGACATCGTAGGCGTTGTTCCATCTTATCGTGTTGTGCGTGAGATCACTTCCTCGCGGGCGAGTGCGGATGTCAACGGGAGGCCATGGGTCAAAGGTCGGCCATCAGAGTGGATGGCCCTTATGGATACCGTCTCTGTCGATAGCTGGCTGAAACCGCGGCCGAAGGCCAAGGAACTTTCGGATTTGTCTCTTCCTCCCGGCTTACAGGAACGTATTGATGGTGAGCTGCCACAAACTGGATGTACACTAAGAGCCTGATGTGCGGATAAACGCGCAGGTCCGCGGTCAGTACCACTACTGGTTGTCGATCACTCATTCACGTATCCAGAGCCAGAAATGGAAGAGCAGCAATAGCACCGTTTTGCCACTTGCGAGTTCTCGACCTTCTGCGCACCACTTCGC
>JADJRW010000055.1 GCA_016712025.1 Flavobacteriales bacterium | reverse complement strand
TGGTTCGGGACCGACACGGGTGCCTTCAGGTATGATGGTCGTTCGTTCCAATGGCTCACGACGAAGGATGGCCTCGGGGACAACTATGTGCCCTGCATTCTTGTGGACCGCGAGGACCAGTCTGGTTCAGTTCGATGACCGGTGGACTGAGCCGTTACGATGGAACCTCGTTCAAGCACTTCGCCGCCCCTGATGACATCGGCGACAATGAGGTCTGGAACGTGAGCGATCAGCAGGGGAACATCTGGTTCAGTTCCGAGGGTTATGGCGTCTACGTTCCGATGGCAGTTCGTTGCGCAACTTCTCCACGAAGCAGGGCCTTGGTGTGCTCGCCGTGCAGACCATCTATCCCCCGGCCCCCCCAGCCCAGGACCGGGAAGGCCGCATGTGGTTCGGCGGTGGTGGCGGGCTGTATCGCCTGGAAGGTGACACGATGATACAGGTGGAACGGAACGGGCCGTGGCGATAGGCCTTACCTCTTCAACAAGAAGTCACTGGCATTCTACGGATCAGCTTCGTGGAATGCGTACCCGTTGCTTACTCCACCACCACCCGCTGCACCGCATGGCCACTATCCGTCAACAGGCTTACGAAGTAGACGCCGGGCGTATCGATCGTGAACGATGTCCGTTGGGCCCGCGTCGCTCGTGCGCGCTGCAACACACGCCCTTGGGCATCGGTGATCACCAGGCGTGCGCCGATGAGATCGGGCGGAATGGAGAGCTGCACCGTTTCGCGAGCCGGGTTCGGCCACACGCGGAAGGCGCTCTGATCGAACTCTTCCACCGAGTGCTTAGTCCATCCAACTTCAGCACCCAGTAGTCGTAGGACCCGTGGTTGCCGGAAACATCACCGTCGTTGGATGTCGTCTGTCCGGCAAGGACGAGGCCTCCGTCATCGGTCACCTGTGCGTCGTTGCAAAGCTCCGTACCGGTTCCGCCGAAGGTGGTTTCCCAAACGATGCTGGATCCGCGATCCTGCGCCACCCGTCATGGTACGTCCGTTGCTGCTGCCCACATCGCCATCGGTGGAATTGGAATTGCCGCCCACGACGGCACACGGGGCTTGTTCCTGCACCGAGGTGCAAAGAGTTCACGGCCCGAACCACCCAGGGTCTTCTGCCACACCAACGCTCCTGCGTCATCGAGCTTCACCACCCAGTAGTCCTCCTGGCCCTGGTTGCCGCCTCACGTCGCCATCGTTGGACGTTGTGCTGCCCACTACGATGTACCCACCGTCACTGGTCTGTTGGATGCTCTCGGCGATCTCCGCACCAGTGCCTCCCAAGGTGTTCTGCCAAACGGTGTGCCCGTTGCGTCCAGCTTCACCACCCAGAAGTCGTAGTCGCCGTGGTGCCCGCTGGCATCACCGTCGTTGGACTTGGTGAGTCCGGCAACGATGTATCCTCCATCCGCGGTCTGCTTCACGTCGAATGCATCATCGTACAACGAACCACCCAATGACCGTTGCCATTCCAACTCGCCCAAGGCATCGAGCTTCACCACCCATACATCGTTCAGTCCGTGGTTGAACGTAACGTCGCCTGCGTCGGACGCGGACCAACCGCCAACGATGTAGCCACCGTCATCGGTTTGTTGAATGGATCGAGCGCCCTCGTGCAACGGGCCGCCCAACGCGTTCTCCCAGATGATGGCGCCCAGGGGATCCAGCTTCACCACCCACATGTCCCCCAATCCATTGTTGTCGCTCACATCCCAGTTGCTCGAGAGGGTCCTGCCTGCGATGACGAGATCGCCATCGCTGTTCTGGATCACCGCGAAGCCTTCGTCCTGTCCACTACCACCCAACGCATGCTGCCAGGCGAGCGCGCCTGCATCATCGACCTTCACCGCCCACAGATCACCGCCACCGTGGTTGCCGGTCACATCGCCATTGTAACACAAGGTGTAGCCCACCGCAGTGTAGCCGCCATCGGCGGTGGAGCAGAGCGCATAGGCCTTGTCATCCAAGGTGCCACCGAGGCATTTCTGCCATCCTATATCCGGAGGCACTTGGGCCACCATGGGAGCGAGGTAGAGGTACAGGGCTGTTGCGGCGGCGGATCGGAGGTCCATGCGTGTGGTTGATGAACGAAGGTAGCGCGCACGGGCCGTTGTCATTGATCAACGTCGCAGGCCTGGAGGCGGTGGATGCGGAGTTGTTACCCGAGCGCGGTGTTCGGGAAGTAGTGCCCGCCACTATCTTGTCCGAACACGGTTGACGGAAAGTGCGTCAGCCGGGACCACGCCTACGCCGGGCATGAAGAAAGAGCAGATCCGGGAATTGTTCGCGCGCTTCGAGGCGGCAAGCGGCACCATCAAAGGCGTGGAGTGCTGGAGCGCTCGTGAGCTACAGACCGTGCTGGGCTATACGGAGTGGCGCAACTTCACCACCGTCATCGACAAGGCCAGGGAAGCGTGTTAAGCCGCTGGTGAAGCGGTCTCCGATCATTTTGTTGGGATCAACAAGATGGTCACCCTCGGTTCAGGGAGCGAGCGCTTGATCGCTGCAGCGTCTCACTGCTGCGCCAACACAGCGCCCTTCGCGCGCTGATGTGCACGATCTAGCCGTGCACCCGCATCCGCTTCGCTCTTCCGGCCCTGCGCGTTCAGTGAAGTACGCAGACCTTCCAACGCGAAGCGGTTCTCCGGCCAGCGGATCAGGTCGTCGCGGTACACGCGTTCCGCATCGGCGGCGCGGTCCGCTTTCAGCAACGCAGCACCCAGTTCATGGCGTGCGGGGAAGCACCAGTCCGGCGGTTCCTGGTACTGCAGCGAGTCCTCGGAGACCACGGCCCCGGTGAGGCGCGCAATGGCCGCATCGAGCTTCCCTTCGGCCACGAGCACCTCGCCTTCCAGATCATTCTCCGCCACACGCAACACGCTCGATGCGTGGTTGATGCCCCAGATGGTCATCTCCAGAAAGGTGCTATCGGCGAAGGCGGTGCGCAAGGATGCGAGGTCCTGCCGTGCTGCGGCCGCATCACCCGTCCGCACGCGGCGCATGCCCTGCGCATAGTGCCACAGGGCGCGTGCGTAGATCATTGCGCTGTCCGGTGCGGGCTCGGCGGCGAGCTGGTCCCATAGCTCCAGCTTCACGGCCACCATCCACGGGAAGGCGTGGTAGTGCTGCAGGGTACTGAGGCCCGGCATGGTCATGAGGTCGCGGGCCAGGTGATCGCGCAGGTCGAGCGCGCTGGTCCATGCGAGGTCCTTGTCGCCCGAGAAGGTGGCGCACGCGGAGAGGAAGTGGATGTTGTGCGGGAAGTAGGCGATGGGGTAGATGCCCGCCGCGTGACAGCCCGCGGTGTATCCGCTGTCCACGGACACGGAGCGCAGGTTGGCGAGCACGCCCTCGTGGTAGCGCCCGTCGCGGATGTAGATGTGCGAGGGCATGTGCACCAGGTGGCCGGAGCCGGGCACGGCGCGCTCGAGGAAGCGGGCGCTGGCCAGCGCGCGGTCGGGGTTGCGCGAGGCTTCCACCGCATGGATGTGCAGGTGGTGCGCGCCGAAGTGCGTGGGGAAGTTCTTCATGGACCGGTCGAGCGCGGCGATGATCTCCGGGGTCCACGGCTTCTCGGTGCCGTCCTTGTTCCACAGGTCCCACGGGTGCTGGTCCATGAGCGATTCGGCGAAGAGCGCCGCGATGTCCGCATCGTCCGGATGCTTCGCGGAGAGCGCGCGCAGGGCCTCGCTGTATGCCTTGTCCAGCGGCGAGCGGTCCTTGGGCGCTTCCTTCGTGTAACGCAACACCATGGCATCGATGAGGCCTTGCTCCTTCGGCGTGCAGCGGTCCTTGAGCGACATTGCTTTCATGCTCGCATCATAGGCGCGTGCGTAGTTGTCGGCCTCCATGCCGCCGTTGTAGTTGGGGCCCAGAACGTAGGCGAAGCCCCACCAGCCCATGGCGCAGGTGCTGTCCATGCGCGTGACCTGCCAGAAACTGCGCGCGGCCTCGGCGTGGTTGAAGCCGTAGGCCATCACCAGCCCTTGATCGAAGTAGCGCTGCATGCTGTCCCGCCGCGAAGCAGGCAGCGATGCGTTGATGCTGATGGGATAGGTGAGCCCATCGAGTCCATTGAACAGTTGCTGCGTTTTGCCGCTGGAGTACCACTCGGCATCGGTGAGCAAGGTGGGTCCGCAACCGCGGCTGGCTGTGACGACGGGCGCGATGGTGGTTTCAGCGGGACCTTGATCGCACGCGGTGATGGCGAAGAGCATTACGACGAGTGCGAGGTGCTTGGTCTTCATGGCCGGTGATCTTGAACCGAAAGCTAATCGCACCGGCCGTTCGGGAAGCAGAAGTGATGCAACTGAAGCATGGGGTCTAGCGGGTCGGGAAGAACAGAACGCGACCACTTCCTCGAGGCGACCGTGAGCCGGTCCCGCTCTTCAGCGGGATCCAAGACCTACGAATCTAAAGGCCGGCAGGCAGGGGCTAGCCACTGACCTTTTCTGGTAGAAGCGGCGCTGCCACGCGAGACCAAGGGTGGTACACCTGACGCCGATCATTGCGACGCGGGCTGGTCCAGGGTCACTTTGCTGAAAACCCTGATCCCTTGAAAAAGCTTCTACTCGTTAGTGCGCTGTTCCTCTTGTCGCTTCCACCGTTGCGAGCTCAATCGCTGGTGAATACGACGTGGGCGTTCCATTACCCCGATGACGACTTCTTCCGGTACTTCCATTTCACTGCGGACACGCTCTACTGGAGCAACGACAACATCACATACACCGAGCACTCCTTGATCTCGTTCGCGGGTTCCGCCATGACGATCGGTGATCTTGCGGGAGCGGACATGGGTTGTCCCGTGGGCCAGGTCGGCAACTACGACTTCGATATCGCCAACGACACTTTGAGTTTCGACCTGGTGAGCGACCCGTGCATAGCACGTGGCGAGGTGATCGATGAAGGCTACGGTGTGCAAGCGCCAAGCGGGATCGGGCAGTCGTTCGGGGCCGTTGGTATCACCGTGTTCCCGAACCCATCGGATAACGGGATCTTCCACCTGCGGATCCCTGCCGCTTCGGCGGTATACAACAGCTTGCGGCTCGTGAGCATGGACGGGCGCGTGATCGCCCAACAGAACCTGCGCGGGAGCGCACCGGTGGACCAGGACGTGTTATTGGAAGCACCGGCGGCAGGAACCTACCTGTTGACCCTGAGCGGTGCGGATCAGACCAGGACGGCGAAGCTCGTGGTGCGAACGCCATAGGGCCGGGCCTCGCGCGCAGTGCCATGTGGGAACATCCCCCGCTCCTGAGGCGGGGGATGTTGTTCCCGGCGTTCGAAGATCGTCGGAGCATGCTGCGGCACGATCGTCCCAGGAGGGGACGACCTTGGTCGCGGATGCGGTCGTGGCGGGCTTTTCCCGTTTCGGCGGGGAGGAATGCGTTGCATCATGCCGCACTGGTCGTGGCTCCGCTGGTTTCCCACCCTTCGGATCGAACCTCGGTGGCATGGCGCACAGCGAGGACAAGAAGTGCATCTACATCGACCTGAACGAGAAGGGCTCGATCGGAGCGCTAAGTCAACGCATCGTGGACCATGTGCGCACCTTTCCGCTGGATCCAGGCAAGTGATCGGGATCACGCCAGCGGGTCTGCCAGCAGGAGCTCCGGGTACTCGAACGCGTCGCTCGCTCCTTCCGCATTGCCGGTGCCTTCCTTGCCGAGCAATGGTCTCACGGGATGGGCGCTCATGGCATCTGCTGGATAGGGCTTGATAAGTGACTTGATCGCCAGCTCATCCGCTGCTGAGTTGATCGGTGCGAGCCATTGTTCCTCTTCCGCTTCGGTAAGGATCGCAGGCATGCGTGGACCTTCGAGCTTCGGATCGTTGTGAATGCGCGCCAACAGCTCGTTGGCTTCCGTGGTCACGATGCCGAACGAATGGACGAGTTCCCCGGTCTCCTTGTTCTTCCATTCTTCCCACAAGCCTGCCAATGCGAAATGCGCACGGTCCTTCAAGTGGATGAAATAGGGATAGGTCTTCCTGCCGAAGTGGTGATGCTCGTAGAAGCCCTCTACATGCACGATGCAGCGTTTGCCTTTCGCGCTGGTGCGGAAAGCGGGCTTCTCAAAAATGCTTTCGCCGCGGGCGTTCAGTGTCCGGTTCCAGAGTTGCTTGCGCTGGGCATCATCCTTCACCCACGACGGTACCAAGCCCCAGAGCGAGAGTTGCGGATCATGCGGTGCGGCGTCCGTGTACACCACGAGACGGGGGTGAGTGAAGGCGTTCGCGAAGTGGAGATCGAATTCAGGGAACGGGTTGAGCAAGCGGGTGAGCTTCTCGGCCGCTTCCGCATCGCCCCGGCTCTTGGCGATCCGCAGTGACATCTCCGTTCGGGCTTTCACAGCGTAGCACATGTGCGTTGCACGCGGAACCCCGGGCTTGATCCGGGGG
This sequence comes from Flavobacteriales bacterium, assembly GCA_016712025.1. Lineage (GTDB taxonomy): Bacteria > Bacteroidota > Bacteroidia > Flavobacteriales_F > PHOS-HE28 > PHOS-HE28. Next base: position 3,246 of record JADJRW010000055.1, on the reverse strand, counting down.
AGGGTGCTGGGGCGAATGTCGGTAGCCGCTTGGAACGATCGAGATCCGCTTGCAATTCCAGCCCAAGCATGTGCTTCCTTCCGCACGGGTTAGCTGACATCATCGGGGTACTGGAGGAGCATGGCACCCATCCGGCGGCGGTCTTGTTCGTGGAACGCCATGACGGACTTCACGTGCAACTGCCTGGCCGAAGCGTTGCTTTCGCTTTCTTCCGAGAGCGGAGCACCAAGCTTGATGAGCCGTGCAGGTGGCAGGAACGAGTGGACTATTTCATCGGTATGGGCAAGAAAGAGCCGTGCGATCGGGCAGCGGTGATCGAAGTGTTCGGGAAGTGGTTGCTATGAACGTGAAGCTATATTGTCGCCGTGCCGGGTGACGGAAATCGCGTCAGTGACAACCGGAGCCGTTCTGTTCAACCTTAACCCCTGTACAGTGAAGTAGTCGGCACCGCCAAACCTCTCACTCTTTCACCCTCTCACCGCTCTGTTCTTCCTCTTCCAGAGGCGATCTTTCCGCCCATGTCCCGGGAAGTTTTCGAGGAAACCGAGATGGCCGCGCTCGCCGCGCGCTTCGTGAACAGCACGGGCCGTCACATCTTCCTCACCGGAAAGGCCGGTACCGGCAAGACCACTTTCCTGCACACGCTCGCCGCCAGCACGCACAAGCGCTTCATCGTGCTGGCACCCACAGGCATCGCGGCGCTCAATGCGAAAGGGGTTACCATCCACTCGCAATTCCTGCTGCCGTTCGGCGCTTTCGTGCCGGAGCGCACCCTTCCTCCCGAAGCGCACGGAGGGGCGTTCACGGACCAGCACACCCCTTGCCAGCCGCCACCCGCTCAACGCCATTCGCAGGCATGTACTGCGCGAAGTGGACCTGCTCATCATCGATGAAGTGAGCATGCTGCGCGCCGACCTGCTGGACGCCATCGACTACCGCATGCGCGCGGTGAAAGGCGTGCAGCACAAAAGCTTCGGTGGCGCGCAAGTATTGCTGATCGGCGACCTGTACCAGCTCCCTCCCGTGGTGAAGGATGCGGAATGGCAGGTGATGAAACGCTGGTACAAGAGCGCACACTTCTTCGAGGCGCGCGCACTGGTGCAGGACGGTTATGCGCACATCGAACTGGACAGGATCTTCCGGCAGCAGGATGGCGATTTCATCAGCATCCTGAACAACTTCCGGAACAATACGGTGACCGAGCAGGATGTGCGCGCGCTGAACACCCACTACCGGCCGGATGCATCGCAAGGAGCGGAAGGTGTGATCACGTTGACCACGCACAACGCCAAAGCGGACGCGATCAACCAGGAAGCATTGGCCAAGTTGCCCGGCAAGCTTTTCAGTTTTAGCGCGGGTGTCTATGACGATTTCCCGGAGAGCATGTATCCATTGCCAGCGCGCCTGGAATTGAAGGTGGGTGCGCAGGTGATGTTCATCAAGAACGATCAGGACAAGGCCTATTTCAATGGCAAGCTCGCCAAGGTGACGCGCATCGAGGAAGGCGACATCGAAGTGCTGATGGAAGGCGATCGCGTTCCGTACAAACTGAAGAAGGAGACTTGGGAGAACAAGCGTTATACGCTGGACACAAAGACGAAAGCCCAGGACGAGGAAGTGATCGGGCGCTTCACCCAGTTCCCCATCAAGCTGGCGTGGGCGATCACGGTACACAAGAGCCAGGGCCTCACGTTCGACAAGGCGATCATCGACGTGGGCAACGCCTTCGCCCCCGGCCAGGTGTACGTTGCGCTATCGCGGCTGCGCTCGTTGGAAGGGCTCACATTGCGCACGCGTATCGATCCCGGGGTGGTGAGCAGCGATCGTGACGTGGTCGCCTTCAGCGCGCGACAGCACACCCAACAGCCACTTCCCGAACAGCTACAGGCCGAACAACGCGCCTATCTGGAGGCCATGCTCGCCATCACCTTCGATCTGGGCGATCTTCTGAAACGCGCCGAATACACGCAAAAGGACCACAACGCGAAGAGCGAGTTCGAGGACGCCTCCATGCGCAGTGCGCTCGGCTTGTTGATAGAGAAGTTGCGGGGGGAATCGGACAACACGCGCAAGTTCAGCAACCAGTTGCTGCGCCTTTTGCATGAGGATAAGCGCGAGGAGCTGTTGGCGCGCATCGCCAAGGGAGGTGCCTACTACACGGAGTTCCTTTTCGGTCTGCTGGATGGATTGGTGCAGCACCTTGCGGAAGTGGAACTGCTGAGCCGCACGAAGCAATACAGGGACGCTTTGGCCGAGTTGGACGGCATGGTGATGAAGAAGCTGGGCATGATCGCGCGCGCCGCGCACTTGACCACCGCGATCCTGCAAGGCGATCCCGTTATGCGCAGACCCGAGGTTGATCGGACCATTGCCGACCGACGTATCGCCATGGTGGAACGGGTGCGTGCCGCGCTGTTGGAGCGTTATCCGGAGACCACACGGAAGTCCGGTCGTCGTAGAAAGTCCGCCGAGGATGGCGATGCCGCGGAGAAGAAACCCAGGCGTACGAAAGCGGACATCGGCCAGACCTACAACAAGACCTATGCGCTGGTGCAGGAAGGCCGCACGGTGGGGGAGATCGCCAAGGAGCGCGGACTATCACAGACCACCATTGAAGGACATTTCGCCAAGCGATCGCTGGAAGGCAAGGGGTGAATACTGAAGGCGTGATGCCAGCACCAACACGGGAAGCGATCGCCGAGTGGATGCGCGGGCATCCGGAGGAAGGGCTGAACGCTGCGCAGGCGCATTTCAACGGGGCGCACAGCTACGGGCAGTTGCGCATGGTGCAGGCGTGGTTGCGCAAAGAGGCATGATGACCTCCGTGGCCGGTGACCTGGATCAGTTCGACGGACGGAGCAGGCCTTTTCCGTCCAATTCTTCCGCGCGTTGAACGTCGCCCAAGCGGATCATCACCGGCACGGGCAGCCAGCGGTTCAACTTCACTTCCGCCTTGCAGAAAATGCCCAGGTGTTGATACGAATAGGAGGAAGGCATGTGGCCCACGTCGATCGTCGAGCGATCATAACTCAGCGGTACTTCGATCCGTGAGACAAGTGCCAACGGGCTTTGGAGCGGCACGGTAGGGTTGAGCGCTTGTCCCTGCGCGCAGGCGCCGCACAGGAAGAGGAAAATGCCGACTAGCGAACGGATGAAGGATGCGTTGAACATGGATAGCGAGCAAGGTACGGCCATGAGCCTGCCGGATGGCTTCAGCGTACCACGGTAACGTGCCCAACCGCTTCA
>JADJRW010000054.1 GCA_016712025.1 Flavobacteriales bacterium | reverse complement strand
ACCCACGGACAGCCCGGCGAACTATGAACGCTCCGCTCCCCTGCTCAACACGGCCGCGAGCGCGGCGCCGCTGAAGGACCTGCCCATCCGCTTCTACACCGAGCCGGACACGGCCTGGTGGCGCGCCAACCGCGACGATGGCTACGAAGAGCTGAACGCCTACGGCCTGAAGCGGATCCACGACACGCTGGTGGCGGCGGGAAATGCGCGGGCGGAGTACATCACCACCGAAGGGCGCGGCGTGCAGCATGGGAACCGGCACCCGCATGCGTGGTCGATCGTGGATGAGAAGGAACTGGTGAAATGGATCATTGGTTTATCCAACTGAAGTCATGCGCACCATCATTTGCCAAGCCCTCGGATCGTTGCTCCTCCTCTCGTGCAGCGGCCAGCCCACGAGCAAGCCACCGGTGCTGATCATGAACGATACGGTAAAGATCCCGACCGAATGGTTCTTGAAACTCGACTACCAGGGAACAGCTCTGCCACTGGGTACGCCACATGCGCGAGGACAGGAGCGGAACGTTGTGGTTCGGCACCAACCACTACGGACTGATCCGCTACGCGAACGATACGCTGGAATACCTCGCCGATAGCGCAGGCATCACCAGTGGCCGCATCAACGGGATCGTGGAAGGCGCGGACGGTATCCTGTGGGTCGCTACGGATGGTGAAGGGCTGTTCAAATACGATCCCTCGACGCGCTACTCCGCGCGCCATGGCTTCAGTCAGTTGACCACGAAGAGGTGGCCTGCTGCACAACGAGGTCGGGAACATGGCCATGGGCCGCGATGGCGTGCTGTGGGTCGGGACGATGAACGGGCTGTGCACTTACGACGGCCGCACATTCACAGCGATCGACCTGCCGCCGAACACCGCGGTGGACTCTGTGGGCGCACTATCACCCACCCGCATCACGTGCCTCCTGGCGGACCGTCAAGGAATGATCTGGTTCGGACGCGAAGGGGATGGGCTCTTGATGATCGATCCGAAGGAGACCGGACCGCGCAGGATACTCAAGCACTACACCGTGGCAGATGGCCTGCCCGACAGCAGCCTATCCGGCATGATGGAGGACAGCAAGGGCAGGCTCCTGGCTCGGGAGTATGTTCGGGGGTGTGAGCCTCTTCGATCCGTCAGCAGTTGATGAAAAAGGCAGCAAGGCGTTCACCAACTTCACGAAGGACGGCGTGATCCAAGGGGTTGAAACAGGTGCGTTCTACGAAGACCGGTCGGGCCACATCTGGTTCGCCGCGGAGCACCAGGGCGTTTTCCGCTACGATGGGACGAGCTTCACGAACTACGGCCCCAAGGACGGCTTGAGCTCAGGCGGGATCCTGGCCATCATGGAGGACCGGGAAGGTCGTTTCTGGTTCGGCGGTTTCGGTGAGCTCTTCCGCTTCGACAGGAAGTCCTCGCGGTTCACGCCGGTGGGGAAGCAAGGGCCGTGGAACTAGGACAAGGGGTCATGAACAACGCACAAACACCCAACTCCTTGAAGTCGGCGACCACCGTCCGATCCGCTTGTGGAAATTCACTCCAGCGCGAAGGAGCGCACTTGTGCATACCGTTCGCCCTCGCGCATGGCTCTTCGCAGCAAGACCACTTCGGTCACTTGTTCTTCCCGCGCGCAGTCCCGCGGGATGCGGCGCGAGACATTCCCAAGCGCGCTCGAACTGCGCGGGCTTCAATCCGGCCGCGATGGTGAGGTGCGGATGGTCGGTCTCGCGGATGGCCTCGCGCAAGGCGTCGTTAGCCTTCAGCGTCGCAACGATGGACGTGCGCACGGTGGCAATGGCATCCTTCTCCACCGGATCGATGTAGATGGTGCGCTTGTCGGGGAAGTGCGTGATGCCGTTGTAGCGCAGCAGGAAGCCTTTGTGACCGACCACACCGCGTGCGATGCCTTCGCAGATGTCGCCTTCGCATTCCAACGGCAGATCGGCGAAGAAGAGCGTGATGTGCGGAACGGTGTTGCGGCCGCTGAAGGAACCGACGCGTTCATGCACCAAGGTCTTCAGCCGCTCCACCTCGGCGGAAAGCGCCGGGGAAGGAAGGATGGTGAGGAGGAAGCGGTGGAGCATGGCTCAATGCGCGGTGTAGTGCGTGCCGCGTCCGGATCCTTTGCGCTCCAGCATCCCCTGCTTGGCCATCACTTCCAGATCCTTCTTCACAGTAGGCAAGGACAAAGACAGAGCAGTGGCGATGCCACCGGCCTGCGCACCAGCATGCGCCTGCACGTAGCGCAGGATGTTCCGCTGGCGATCGTTCAGCGCGGTGGCCGAGCCCTTCACCTCCAACTTGGCGCGGAGCTTCTCCATCATCACCACCAGGCAGTCGAGGAAGAAGTGGACCCACGGGGTCATCTCCTCGCCGGGACGTTGCATCTGGCATTGCCTCAGCACGCGGTAGTACTCGGTCTTGCGCCGCTCGATCTCGTGCTCGAAGCTGACGTACTGCACCCACGGGTAGCCTTCTTGCAACAACAGCAAGGTGGCCAGCAGGCGGCTCATACGTCCATTGCCATCCTGGAACGGATGGATGGTGACGAACTCGTAACAGAACAACGCCACGCGCACCAGCGGATGAACTTGCTCCGGGCGGCCGTACCAAGCGACCAGCACGCGCATGGCGTCTTCCGTCTCCATGCCGGGCGGCGTGGTAGCGAAGACAAGGGTGCGACTTCCGTCAGCGGTGGTGGCCTCTACAGCGTTGGGTTGTTGCTTGTAGCCGCCCCGGTGCCAAGCATCCTTGGAACTGTATTGCAGCGTGAGCTTGTGCAAGTGCTTCAGCTCGCTTTCGCCAACGCGGATCTCCGCGAAGGCCTCGCCGATGGTGTCGAGCGCTTCGAAGTAGCCAGCGACCTCCTGTTGGTCCCGGTCCTCGAGCTTGGTGATATCCAAGTGTGCGAGCAGCGCATCCACTTCGGGGTCGGCCAGGCGGCTGCCCTCAATGCGGGTGGAAGCACCCACGCTCTGTACGGTGGCGATGGACTTCAAGTGTTTCAGCGAGCGGCCCTCACGACGCTCGATGCCCGCCCATTCGCCGGCGAAACGGTCCACGCGACTGATGGCCTGCAAGAGGTCCCAGGTCAGGTCGAGGCGGAAGGTGTGGACGGCCGACATATCCGCAAATATGCGCTTAGATCCGATTCGTATCCGCAAATGGCGGCAACATATCCGGGAATATCCGTAAATAGTCGTTTCGTATCCGCAAACGCCTACCCCATCGCCGCTTGACCAAGCCCCAACGAACCAGCTCACTTTCCGTTAGAACCTCCAGAACTCCGAAAGTCATGGCAACCGAAACCAATCCCAAAGCCCTTCAAGGCGGCGAATTCCTGATCCGCGAGAGCGCACCGCAGGACATCTTCATTCCCGAGGAGTTCAACGAGGAGCAGCGCATGATCGCGCAGAGCGCCCGCGAGTTCCTGGAGCAGAACGTGTGGACCCAGTTGGACCGCATCGACTCGTTGGAGGAAGGCCTGATGCCGAGCCTGCTGGACAAGGCGGGCGAACTGGGGCTGCTCGGCATCTCGGTGCCCGAGGACCTCGGTGGTTTCGGCAAGGACTTCGTGACGACCATGCTGGTGACCGAGGTGACGGGCGCCGGGCACAGTTTCAGTGTGGCGATCGCGGCGCACACGGGCATCGGCACCCTGCCGATCCTCTACTACGGCAACGAGGCCCAGCGCAAGAAGTACATCCCGAAACTGGCCACAGGCGAATGGAAGGCCAGCTACTGCCTGACCGAGCCCGGCGCGGGTAGCGACGCGAACAGCGGAAAGACCAAGGCTACGTTGACGCCCGATGGCAAGCACTACTTGATCAACGGTCAGAAGATGTGGATCACGAACGGTGGTTTCGCGGACATCTTCACCGTGTTCGCCAAGATCGACGGGCGACGATGAGAACCTCACGGCCTTCATCGTGGAGAAGGACTTCGGCGGCATCACGCTGAACCCGGAGGAGAAGAAGATGGGCATCAAGGGCAGCAGCACGCGCCAGGTGTTCTTCAACGACTGCAAGGTGCCCGTGGAGAACATGCTGAGCGAGCGGCAGAACGGCTTCAAGATCGCGGTGAACATCCTGAACATCGGTCGCATCAAGCTGGCCGGTGCGGCGTTGGGCGGCGCGAAAGCCACGGTGGACGTGAGCGTGAAGTATGCCAACGAGCGCAACCAATTCGGCAAGCCGATCAGCGCGTTCGGCGCGATCCGCCAGAAGCTCGCCGACCAAGCGACCTACTGCTACGTGGTGGAGAGCGCGACCTACCGCTGCAGTCAGGACATGGAGCACGCGATCGAAGCGTTGGAAGCCGCCGGTGCCGACCATGCGAAGGCCCTGCTGAAAGGCGTGGAGCAATACGCGGCCGAAGCGGCGATCCTGAAAGTGGCCGGCAGCGAATGCCTGGACTACGTGTGCGACGAGGGCGTGCAGATCTATGGCGGCATGGGCTACAGCGCCGAAAGTCCCGTGGAGCGCGCCTACCGCGACAGCCGCATCAACCGGATCTTCGAGGGCACGAACGAGATCAACCGCATGCTCACGGTGGACATGCTGCTGAAGCGCGCGATGAAAGGCCAGCTGGACCTGATGGGTCCGGCGATGCAAGTGGCGCAGGAACTGATGGGCATCCCCGACATGCCGGAGCCCGATGATTCACTGCTCGGCGATGAGAAGCGCATGGTGGCGAACTTCAAGAAGGCCGTGCTGATGGTGGCCGGTGGCGCCGCGCAGAAGCTGGGCCTGGAGCTGGCGAAGCACCAGGAGACGCTGATGCACATCGCCGACATGGTGATCGACACCTACCTCGCGGAGAGCACCCTGCTGCGGACGTTGAAGCTCGCCGAGATGAAGGGCGCGGCCAACGTTGCCGAGCAGATCGCGATGTGCCAGCTCTACATCCACGACGCGGCCGACCGCATCCACAAGTACGCCAAGGAAGCCGTGAACAACTTCGCCGAGGGCGATGAGCAACGCGCGATGCTGATGGGCGCGAAGCGCTTCACCAAGGCGAGCAACCTGAACACGGCGGAGCTGCGGAAGCTGATCGCGAAGAAGATGATCGGCGAAGGGAAGTACTGCTACTGACTTCGCACTTGCTGATAGCATGGATGGAGTTGACCTGGCCGACTGACCAACGTCAGCAGGTCGATGCCATCTTTACGGCAACTTCACACCCATGGAAGCAACATTGTTCTACAAGGAACTCGGTCGATTGCTGTATGCCATCGCAGCGGCGGACGGCAAGGTGACAGCCAAGGAGGTGGAAACCCTGAAATGGGTGGTGAAGGACCTGTTGGTACCCGTGGAGTCCAGCACCGACCATCATGGAACAGACCAAGCGTACATCACGGAGTTCGAATTCGACACCTTGCTCGACAGGGACGTTTCCGCAGATGATGCGTTCACCTCCTTCATTGAGTACATGCGGGCACATCGGCACAACCTTCCGCCAGAGAAACGCGAGCTGATCTATACCTGTGCGGATTCGGTGGCGAACGCCGTACACGGTGTGAACGCGAAGGAACTGCCGCTGCTCATCGAACTCCATCGGATGCTCGGGCACTCCTAGAGCGCGTACTTTCGGGCATGCGCACGCGTGTCCTGCCTGCTCTTCTTCGCGCTCCGTGCTGCACGCCCAGAGTTGGGGAACGCGACCGGACTTCACTTTCCGGAAGGGCCCGTGACGATGCCGCGTCGTTCTCCAGGTCGGCAATAGGTCTTCGTCGGTACTGGTCTTCGTAGGCTGGAACCTGCGCAATGATTGGCTCGGCTTTGATGGATGGTCCAGCATAATGGGATACCATCGCGCCCTTGCCCGCGTCGCGCCAATATTGCTCCACATTCCAGGTTGATGGTCTTGGTTACCTGTTCGGTGGGGCTGGATTCATCTGGACCGCAAAACGAACTCTGGCCGTTCGACGGACCACCTGGACGCCGCGAACACCGTGCATCCAGTTGCAGGGCCTGCTACGCTAGCGCTCCGCTCATGTTGGACGATCAGCCTACGTGGTTCGTCTGGCATGCTGATGGCGGTCACGCGACGAACGAGCTTTGGCGTTACGACACCGCCGCGAACGTCTGGACCTGAGAGCCCCGCTCCTGGACCCCCAGCGTCACCGGGCGAGCTTTGGAAATGGTTGGGGCGGCCATTGGTCGGGGGAGCGGATAGCGCGTTCAAGGCTCTTCGTGATTGTTGGAGGTATCGACCAGATCCCTGACCAGCGGCAGCTTGCTCCCCCTCCCTTGCAGCCGTTGGGGCGAGGATGCCATGGTGGACGGGCTATGGAGAGGACGGCCCATAATGTGCGGTGCCTCGAATGATCCTGAACCTTCCATAGCGATGGACTTCGCCTTCCGACTTCATGATCAATGGGCTCCGTTCGACCCTTTGCCAGGACTTGGAAGGCGCGGTGGGGTCATGGCCCTTGGAAGTGTTCCTGTCCCGGGTGGTGGCATTGGATACATATTCTATGGAACCGGGATCGACCAATCCTACGTTCGCAAAAATGATTGGTATAGCATGGACTACGGTTACAGCATCGACGAAACGGACCTTCGTGTCCTCTTGCTCGCTCCGAACCCAGCGACCGATCACATCACACTATCCGCTGCAGCACCACTTGCTGGGCTCCAGTGCGACCTGGTGGATGACTTGGGCCGCGTGGTGATCAGTACATCCGTTCCTCTCGATGGCCGCGTGGAGCTGCGAACTTCGGCTCCGGGGCGGTACACGATCCTAGTGCACGGTCGGGAACTGATCTTGCGCTCCTCGTTCATCAAACTGCCCTGATCTCCGAATGAACTTCCTCGGGACCCCGCCCTCGATGCCTATTGCGAGAACCACAGCACCGAGGAAGCCAGCTACCTGCGCGAGCTAACGGTCGAGACCCATGCGAAGGTGCAGATGCCGATGATGATCAGCGGGCATTTGCAGGGGCGTTTCCTTTCGATGCTGAGCCATCTGGTGCGGCCGATGACCATCGTGGAGATCGGCACCTACACGGGCTACAGCGCGCTTTGCCTCGCAGAAGGATTGGCCGACGGCGGCATGGTTCATACGATCGACATCGACCCCTATCTCCCGGAGATGGTGCATCGCTACGTGGAAAGGCGGGAATGCTGGACCGCATCACCATGCACCACCGGCCGGCGTTAGAAGTGATCCCGGAGCTTTCCGCGCCGTTCGACCTGGTCTTCATCGACGCGGACAAGCAGAACTACCCGAACTACTTCGACGCGGTGATCGACAAAGTGCGACCCGGAGGTCTGATCCTCGCTGACAATGTGCTTTGGAGCGGCAAAGTGCTGCTTCCCGCCACCGAACAGGACGATGCTACGCGCGCCCTTGCGGAGTTCAGCCGAAAGGTGAAAGCCGATACGCGGGTCGACCAAGTGATGGTGCCCCTGCGCGATGGGATCCTTGTCGCGAGGAAGAAGTAGTGCCTTCCGCGCGCAATGCGGCCTCGGCTAACTTGCCGGACCAATGATCGACCTGCGTTCCGATACCGTTACCCGCCCCACGCCGGGCATGCGCGAGGCCATGCTGCGCGCCGAAGTGGGCGATGACGTCTTCGGCGAAGACCCCACGGTGAACGCTTTGGAGGAACGCATGGCCGCGCTCTTCGGACACGAAGCTGGGCTCTTCTGCGCCA
>JADJRW010000053.1 GCA_016712025.1 Flavobacteriales bacterium | reverse complement strand
GATGGCTTTGTGCGCGATGGGCTTTGGGGCTGGGTGCGCCACCCGAACTACGCGGCCGAGCAAGCGCAGTGGATCGTGTTCTACTTGTTCAGCGTGGCGGCCACAAGCCGTTGGGTGAACTGGAGCCTGTGCGGCGCCATCCTCTTGGTGCTGCTGTTCCAAGGTAGTTCGGACTTCAGCGAGGGCATTTCCATGGAGAAATATCCGGGTTACTCGAACACAAAAGGCGGGTGCCGCGTTTTCTGCCGCGCTTCGGGCGGCGTTGACCGCCGTTACTTTGCCCCCGGACCGCATGGCGGCACCGCATGCGCACCTCCACCTTCCGCCCCAAGTACGACGTTATCGTGATCGGTGCCGGCATCAGCGGGCTCACCGCTGCGGGGCTGCTGTCCCGCGCTGGTCTCTCCGTTTGTGTGTTGGAGATGGACGCGCGCCCGGGAGGATACCTGGCCGGCTTCCGGCGCAAGGACTTTCGCTTCGATAGTGCCATCCATTGGTTGAACCAACTGGGCCCCGACGGTTTGGTGACGCGCGTGTTCGATGTGATCGGTCCGGATCATCCCACTGCCAGCCCGCAGCGCCGTATTAAGCGGTACAAGGGCGACAGCTTCGACTACCTGCTTACCGACAAGCCGGACGAGCTGAAGGAGCAGTGGATCCGCGACTTTCCGAACGAGCGCGCAGGCATCGAGCGTTTCTTCCGCGATGCGAAGAAGATCGGCGGCGCCTTCGCGGGCATGGGCAGTTTCTTCCGCACGGAGGAATCCAAGGGTCCGCTAGGCAAGGTGCTTCATGTTTTTACCAAGTTGAAATTCGCCCTGCCCTTCATTCCGCACCTCCGCTACAGTGGCCCGGAAGGCATCCGCAAAGGGTTAACGAAGTACTTCAAGGACGAACGCCTGCACCGCGTCTTCTCCTCGGAGATGGACCTGCTCTCCTGCCTGGTGCCTATCGGCTGGGCCTACTACGGGGACTATCAGCTCCCCCCTGTGGGCGGCAGCCAGGTCTTCCCCGAATGGCTCGCGCATGTGATCGCCAGTTATGGCAACGAGATCCACTACAAGTGCCGGGTGAACGAAGTGCTGCTGACCGATGGCCGCGCCACGGGCGTGCGCCTCACGCAGAACAACCTCACGCACGATCTACATGCGGACCAAGTGGTGGGTGCCTGCGATGTGGAAGCGCTGTATGAGCGCATGCTTCCGGCCGACGCCGTGCCCGCCGCGCTGAAGAAGAAGTTGCACGACGCGAAGCTCTATCCGAGCTCCGTTACCGTGGCACTCGCCTTGGACCGCCCCACCCAGGACTTCGGCTTCGGGGAGGAGATGATCTATCTCTCCAAAGACGATGTACCGCGCGAACGCCAATGCGATGGTGGGCCGGAGGAGACCGGCATCAGCATTCTCGCACCCTCGCTGCGCGACCCCAGCATGGCGCCGACGGGCATGGGCACGCTCACCATCTATATCCCCGCTGAATTCGCTGCGCATGACCAATGGCTCACCGGCCCTGGTAAGAACGGAGGGCTGGATCGCGGCGAGGCGTACGAACAACTGAAGAAGGAATACGCCGACGTGCTCATCCGCCGCATTGAAGAACGACTGGCGCCCGGTCTCTCCAAGCATGTGGTCTACTGCGATGTGGCCACGCCGATCACGCATTGGCGCTATACCGGCAACCGCAACGGCAGTATGATGGGTGCGCGGCCGGGCAAGGAGAACTTCAAGGCGGGCATCGCGCATTACCGCACCCCGGTGAAAGGCCTGTACCTCGGCAGTCACTGGGCGGAACTCGGCGGCGGAGTGCCCATCGCCGTGCGCGCAGGCGCCAACACCGCGTTGCTCGTCATGCAAGACCGCAAGCATCCAGCGACGAATACACTGGCCGCCTTCATGGATGGGAAGATCAGCGTGAAGGAGGTGATCGCCTCGGGGCTCTTCAAGCCGTACACGCCCGGTTGGGTGCGAACACTTACACCGGCCGAGAAGAAGCGGTCTGGTCTTTCTGAGCGATCGGAGGCGTAGGGAAACTGCCTCGCCCCGCTGGTTCGCGGAATGTGCTCAGTCCTTGATGAGCTTCCCTTGCTTCACCATTTCTCCGTTCTTCCTCAACTCGAAAACGTACATCCCGTCCGCAAGGTGTGTGGTGGTGATGGTCGTGGTCCCACTGACGCGGCTGCGCAGCCGGGCCGCGCGGCGAGATCGAAGAGGACGAGCTCCATCGCTTCGGGATCGTCGGTGGTCACGGTCACTTGGTGGGTGAAAGGTTGTGGTACAAGATCTACTGCGGTAGCATGCGGTACGACAGAGGGTACCAGAATGGTCCACTCGGCGTAGGTGCAACCTTGCTCCAAAATGCGCAATACACCCATTCCGGTGCCGCCGATCTCCACCTTCACCCAGCCATAACGGACGGTACCCTGGTTCTCGATCCGAACGCCTACGAAATGGGGCCCGGTGCTGTGCCAGCCAGGCAGGTGTGGACCCTATATGCCACTGCTGACGGAGCTGTAGAAAAAGATGGATTCAAAGATGTCAACATACTCCAGGGTATTGTCCACCGCGGCACCCAAAGCGAGAGTCTGCGATGGTCACCGGCAAAGTGTCGGGCGGATAGGTCCAAGGCACCGTATCGATGAACGCAGCGATGCTCACCGCTGGTGATAGACCTTCAACGCTATGATAGTACTCCGTTCCGGCCCCCGAGAAATACCGGTAGCTATAGAACCGAACGTCAAGGACGCCATCGTAGTCCAGATCCAGATCCTCCTGTCCATGGTTCGCATTGCCCATCCCCGGAATAATGACCTCAAGACCGGTTCCATGGTCCACATGGAACATCGTGGTGTCCCATTGCCCTGCGTACACGCTTTGTGCCGTGCCGTTCGCCGCGGAACATAGCGCGCAGGACAAGCCAACCATTTTCAGCGCATGCATGAGCGGCGGTTTCTAAATGGCCGAATTCCAAAGCTAAGGAATTGAACTTGCGCCACCGGCCGTAGGCGCGTTGCGCTCACAGCACATCCTTCGCGCCCACATCCACCAAGAACCGCCTGCGTGAAATGCCCAGGCCGGGCGATGTATTCCAGGCGACCGATGGTGGCCTTGGTGCTATGGGCCTGGGGCAGGAACTGTCGACCGCCTGGCCCGGATCTTGCCAAGGCGCCGATCCGCCGGGAAGAGGCGTCATTTGTACGGTCGTCGGTCCCAGTGAAAAGAAACCCGATCTTTGCCCACCCATTCCAACGCCTACGCCGGGCCTGCGGCGCCTACACGATGAACAAAGTCCTTGCCCTCAGTTGCACCGCGTTGCTCGCCATCGCCTGCACCACCGCAACAGCCCAAACCCCTGCCCGCAACGCGTCCGGCGCACCCGTGCAGATGCAGAATTACGGTGCCAAGACCACCCCGGACGGCGCCATCAGCACCTCCGACTTCGCCAAGAACATGCAGGTGAAGGAAACGTTCGAGGGCAAGGTGGTCGTCCCGATCATCACCAGTTGCCAGAAAAAGGGCTGCTGGATGGATGTACAGCTCCCGAACAACGAGGTGATGAAGGTCAAGTTCCTGGACTACGCCTTCTTCGTACCCACCGAAGGACTGGAGGGCAAGACCGCCATTCTCGACGGCACCGCCACCAAGGAGACCATTGATGTGGCCACCTTGCAGCACTATGCCGAGGACGCCGGTAAGAGCAAGGAGGAGATCGCCAAGATCACCGAACCGCGTCACGAGATCAGCTTCCTTGCGAAGGGTGTGTTGATCGGCGACTAGAGCAATGACTATCGCATTGGAACGGCCCGGGGCGATGCTCCGGGCCGTTCTTTTTTTTGGGTACTGAGCAGCGCACCGAAAGCGAACGCACAACAGCCGTTCGCACTTTCTGGAACGGGTGAGGCAGCCTGGGTGGGTGCGGGGCTTGCGCTGAACGCCACTTCCTTGCTGATCGATGTGCCCGCCGAAAAACTCTGGGAGCGCCACAGGCAAGTGGACCGGAGCGCGCTGAACGCCTTCGACCGCAATGCTGCGTTCCACTGGTCGCTACAGGCGCACCGCATCAGCAATGTGGTGTTCTATTCCACCATGGCGGTATCGCTCGCAGGTCCGGCGTTGGTTTATCGGGAGGATGAGCCGCTGGTGCCGATGGCCCTGGTGGGGGAGAGCTTCCTTCTCTCGGCGGGCTTGACGGGGATCGCGAAGGTGCTGGTACACCGGCCGCGGCCTTACGTTTTCAACCCGGATGTTCCAGAGGAATTGCGGCGCGAGCGGGAAGCTTATCTCTCCTTTTGGAGCGGTCATGCTGCGAACACTTCAGCCTTGTGCATTTCCTCGGCGATGTTGATCGATCGTTCACGCGCGGATGCAGGCGTTCGCGCTGCTGTCTGGGCAGGCGCGGTGGCAGTGCCATTGGTCATGAGTTGGTTGCGCGTGCGCGCGGGGAAGCATTTCCCCAGTGATGTGTTGGTAGGTTGCCTGGCAGGGGCAGTGACCGGCTTCGTGGTCCCCTACTTTCACCGCCCCGAGAACTTGAACTGAAATGTCCGACAAGCCCCGCTTCGCGCTCGCCATCCACGGAGGCGCCGGTACCATCGCGCCTGAGGATATGACGCCCGCCAAGGAGAAGGCCTACCGCGATGGTTTGGAGGAGGCGCTTCGACGCGGGAAGACGGTGTTGGAAGAAGGCGGTTCAGCCTTGGATGCCGTGGAGGCCGCAGTGCGCAGTTTGGAGGACTGTCCGCACTTCAATGCCGGGCGGGGTGCCGTGTTCAACGCCGATGGACAGCACGAGATGGACGCTTCGATCATGAGCGGTTCCGATCTGAAGGCCGGCGCGGTGGCCTGCGTTCACAACGTGAAGAACCCTGTGCGCCTGGCGCGCCGCGTGATGGACAAGAGCCCGCATGTACTGATCAGTGGGCCGGGCGCCTTCGAGTTCGCGCACAAAGAGAAGATCCCCTTGGAGGACGATCAGTACTTCTTCGATCAGTTCCGCTACGATCAGTGGCAGAAGACGAAAGGCACCGATACCTATCAACTGGACCATAGCGATGGCGAGCACAAGTACGGCACCGTGGGTGCTGTGGCGTTGGACGCCCAAGGCCATCTCGCAGCCGCCACCAGCACCGGCGGCATGACGAACAAGCGCTGGATGCGCATCGGCGACAGCCCGCTGATCGGCGCGGGCACCTATGCCAATGATGCCAGCTGCGCGGTGAGCTGCACCGGCCACGGCGAGAGCTTCATCCGCGCCGTCGCCGCCTTCGATGTGCATGCCCTCATGAGCTACAAGGGCCTTTCCCTCGCCGAAGCCGTGCGCGTACCCCCCCCCCCCCATGGCATGTGCCCCCCCTCTTTTCCATCCCGCGTGACCCGAGCCGTCTCCCTCCTCCCCCCCAAAAGAGTGGTGCGCCCGGCCCCCGTCGGCCGCGGGGGGTGGGGCGGGGGGCCGACCGCTCATCCGATCCGGGCACCGCAGACAACAGGTGGCTAACGGTCCGCCACGCGCTTCGCATCTTTGCGGCCACAAGAACGAACCATGAAACGTCTTCCCCTCATTATCGGTCTCGGTTTGCTCGCCCTGGTGGTCTTCTGGGCCATCGGCTTCTACAACGGCAGCGTCGGTCTCGGCGAAAGCGTGACCCAGCAATGGAGCAACGTGGAGAACGCCTACCAGCTCCGCGCGGACAAGACCAAGAACCTGGTCGAGATCGTGAAAGGCGCCGCCAACTTCGAGAAGGAAACGCTGACCCAGGTGGTGGAGGCACGCGCCAAGGCGACGAGCGTGAACGTCGATCCCAAGAACCTGAGCCAGGAGCAGATCACCCAGTTCCAGCAGAACCAGGACCAGTTCAGCGGTGCATTGTCACGGTTGATGGTGGTGGTCGAGCGCTATCCGGAGTTGAAAGCAGTGAAAGGCTTCCAGGATTTCCAGGCGCAGTACGAAGGCATGGAGAACCGCATCGCGGTGGAGCGCCGCAAGTTCAACGAGGTGGCCCGGAACTACAACACGCGCATCAAGCGCTTCCCCGGCAACCTGCTGGCGGGCATGTTCGGCTTCACCGCGAAGGGCTACTTCGAGGCGCAGGAAGGCACGGAGAACGCGCCTGATATCTCGTTCAAGTAAGCGAGCGCAGTGCCCGATGCCCGCCCAGCATGGCGAGCATCAGCAGCAGCGGCCATACCGGGGCCATGAAGCGCCCGTGCCATTCGAGGTAGGTGAGGGCGAATACGGCGACGTGTAGTCCCAGCACGGCCAGCGCGAGGTTCTGTTCCGCCCCGCGGCTTGAACAGACCGATAGCGGCGAAGAGGTAGATGGGGTTTGAGAAGAAGGGTCGCGTGAGGTGGAAGAAGGTGAACGCCTTCTGCACGGCGAGCTTGCACGCGACCCAGATCCCATGCTGCTGGATCAACTCCATTTGGGCGCCCGCGATGGTACGTCCATCGAAGTTCTCCGCCGCCCCCAACCATTGCGGGAAACCATAGACGACCTCGCCTTGCACGATCGGTACGATCACCGTCTCACGATCCATCGGCAGGAAGAGTTGCAGAACGAACAAGGCGATCGCGCCCGCTGGCAAAACCCAGCCAGGAGCAGTGCGATGACGCAACAGGAGGTAAGCGGCCACGGGCGCTACGAAGAGGATGCCGATGGGTCGCGCGAACAAGACGACCGGCATGAGCAGCAGCGCGGTCAAGGGGAAACGACCTCCCGGCCGTGTCGCGCGTTCGATCAGCACGATACCCAGGGCGCTGATCAACGGTTCGCTGAAGAGCGTGAGCGTCCAGCTCTGCACCACGTAGCTCAGCAGCAGCAAGGCGCCGCCGAGTTGCGCCCAGGCCTTGGAGCCCGTGAGTCGCAGCACCAACGAACGCAATGCCCAAGCGGCCCAGAGACCCAGGAGGATCTGCGCGGTGATCGCCAGGCGTACGTCACCCAACACCGTGAAGGGCACCAGGAAGAGCACGTACATGCCGTAGCCGGGATAGCGATGCAGCAGGTCGTGGCTGTTGCCGTGCAACAGATCCGCCGCGGCACCGATGTATTTCTCCGCTTCCAGGTCCGTGATGATGCCCTGCGTGCGGTAGAGCGCGAAGAGGAAGAGGAAGTGGGCCACCAGCGCCACCGCGACAAAGCCCCGTGAACCCAGAAAAGTGGTGAGCGAGGAGCGCGCGGACATGCCGTTCAAATGTAGCCGGGACCGTTCGCCCGGATCGAGGGGCGACGGCAACGTTCGGTCTGCGATCTTTGCGACCCTTGTCGCCTTGGGTTCAAGCCTGCGCGATCAATGAACCGGATGGACACGCGAACCTCAGCAACCACTACCGACCCCGATCAGGCCGCGGAGAATTTCCTGAGCCCCGATGAGAAGGTCCGGGTGAAGGCCGCCATCCGCGATGCGGAGATGGCCACGAGCGGCGAGATCCGTGTTCACCTCGAAGATCTGTGCCCAGAGGATGTCCTGGACCACGCCGCGTTCGTGTTCGAGGAACTCGGCATGCACCGGACCAAGGATCGCAATGGCGTGATCATCTATGTGAGCGTGATCGATCACAAAGTGGCCGTGATCGGCGATGCGGGGATCAATGCCATCGTGCCGGAAGGGTTCTGGACCGACGTGATCGGCGTGTTGCGCTTGCATTTCGCCGCAGGCCGCCAGGCGGATGGGCTTTGCGAGGCCGCAGGCATGATCGGCCAGAAGCTCAAAGCGCGCTTCCCCCGGAAGAGCGACGACAGCAACGAACTCTCGGACGATATCAGCATCCGATGAAGGCCCTCCGGATACCGATGTTGCTGCTGGCTTTGGCGGCCTTGCCGATCATCGCCCAGGAGGATCCCTGCCTGCCCAAGAAGCCATCAGCGGATCAGCAGGACCATCTGGTCTGGCAGTTCACGGACCTGCTCAGCGCGGACGAGGTGGACCGTCTTGATCGTAATCTCTCACGCTTCGCGCAGGAGACCAGCAACCGCATCATCGTGCTCGTGGTGGATACGCTGTGCGGTCTTCCGCCTTCGGACTTCGCTTTCGAAATAGGCGAGACCTGGGGCGTGGGCGCGAAGGGCTTCGACAACGGCATCGTGCTTTTGGTAAAACCCACCGGTCCGCCCGGGGGGCGGCATGTGTTCATCGCCACGGGCTACGGTTTGGAAGGCGCGATCCCGGACCTCACCGCGAAGAACATCGTGGAGAACGAGATCCTGCCGCGCTTCCGCGATGGAGCTTATTACAGTGGTCTGGACCACGGCACGGACGTGTTGATGTCGCTGGCGAAAGGCGAGTTCGATCACAAGAGCTACGGCAAGAAGAAATTCCCCTGGCCGGTGATCATCATGGTGCTGCTGGTACTCATCTTCATCGGCATCAGCCAGCGCAACAAAGCCAAGCGCTATGCGCGGACGAACGGCGTGGATCTCTTTACCGCGTGGTGGCTATTGAACCAGGCGAGCCGATCACATCGCGGCAGTTGGGGTGGCTTCAGCGGTGGCGGCGGATTCGGGGGAGGAGGAGGCGGTGGCTTCGGCGGCTTTGGTGGTGGCAGTTTCGGCGGCGGTGGGGCCGGTGGTAGCTGGTAGTGCATGAGCTATAGCAAGTGGATCGCAGGTGGATTGGGCTGGGCCTTCGGTGGGCCCATTGGCGGGATCTTGGGTTTCGCCATCGGCGCCTTGGTGGATGGCGTGAGTGGAACAGTGACCACCGGTCAGCGCGCGATCCCGCCTCCACGCGGCGGTGCCGGACAAGGCCAAACCACGCAAGGCGACCTAGCCCTGAGCTTGGTGGTGCTCAGCGCCGCCATGATGCGGGCCGATGGCCGCGTCACCAAGGCCGAACTGGACCTCGCCCGTTCCTTCTTCCGCAAACAGTTCGGCGAACCGAACGCGCAGCAGATGATCCTGATGTTGCGCGATGCGCTGAACCAGGAGATCCCGCTCCAGCAAGTATGCGAACAGGTGCGTGGCCACATGCCACATTCCGCGCGACTACAATTGCTCCACTTCCTTATCGGCCTGGCGCATGCGGATGGCAATGTGGCCCCTTCGGAGATCGAAATGGTGCGGCGCATCGCGCATTACCTCTATGTCAGTGAGAAAGAACTGGCCTCGCTCAGCGCGATGTTCGGCCGCCCCACCGCCGACCGTGCCTACCAGATCCTGGAGGTCGATCCCAAGGCCAGCGATGAGGAGGTGAAGAAGGCCTACCGCCGCGCGGCCATGAAGCACCACCCCGATAAAGTGGGCCATCTGGGCGAGGAGGTGCAACGCGCCGCCGCGGAGAAGTTCAAGAAGGTGCAGGAGGCCTGGGCGCAGGTGCAAAAGGCGCGGGACCCGATTAGCCGAGGTCCCCCTCTGAGCAGCGCCGCAAGCGGCGTGCATACGGGGTGGGGCTTGCCGTCCTAGACGGTGGCCCTGCAACTTGGGGGTTCCACCCTTCCTCTATCTTCGGCATCGATCTTGCCAACCGCAGCGGCAAGCCGAAAACGCATGAAACGTCTGATCTCCGCAGCCTTGTTGCTGGTCGCTTCGCTCGCCATGCAAGCTCAGAAGCACGTCTACGAAGACCTGCTCGTGCTCTACGTGGACGAGGCCTACGAGAAGTGCCTGGGCAAGGCCGAGGGCTATACGCTGAACGACAACACCAAGAAGGACCCCCTGCCGTACCTGTACATGAGCATGTGCCTGTACGAGATGAGCAAGATCGAGAAGTACCAGGCCGACTACCCCAAGGCCGCGCGCGACGCGGTGAAATGGGCCGAGAAATATCGCAAGAAGGACAAGGAACGCGAGTTCTTCGGCAATTACGAGGACTACTGGGCCGACCTCAACACGCTTTCCATGGAGCAGGGCGAGAACATGTACGAGGAGGCCAGCTACAGCAAGGCCAAATCCATGTTCGATGGTATGACGGGTTACTACCCGGAGAACGCGGGCGCCTGGATGATGCTCGCCCTCTGCCAGTACAAAAGCAACTTGGTGAAGGAAGGCGACTTGAGCATGAAGGAATATGTGAAAGCGTACGCCGGTATCGGCGACATCGGCACCTTGCCAGCCGACCAGAAGAAGCTGTTGAAGAACGCCCTGATGCGCTACTCCACCTACCTCGGCACCAAGGGCATGAAGGATAGCGCGCGTGCGACCATCAATGTGGGCAAGGACCACTTCATGGAGGACGCCGAGTACAAGATGATGATCGAGGAGCAGAACTGAGGCAACTGCCTGCTGCCCCTGCCGACCGGCGACTGTCAACGCTCTCTAGCCGATCACGCGCACCTTCCGCTTTCCCAGGAAATACAGCACCAGCAGCGGTAGCAGGAACAGCTCGCTTAGCAAGGCCACAGCCAGGGTGATGCTGATCAGCAGGCCCATGTAGTACACGCTGGCGAAGTCGGAGGCGATCAGGGTGATGAAGCCCGCGCAGAGCATCAGGCTCATCACGATCACCGCTTTGCCGCCGCTGAGGTAGGTGCGTTTCATGGCATACGCCAGGCTTTTGCCCTTGGCCAGTTCGATCCGCAGTTTGCCGAGCAGGTGGATCGTATCATCCACCGCGATACCGAAGGCATTGCTGAAGATGATCGCCGTGCTCACCTTCAGGTCGATGCCCAGCAGGCCCATCAGCCCCGCGATGAAGACCATGGGCACCACGTTGGGCACCAAGGCGATCAGTACCAAACGCGGATCGCGGAACAGCGCGGTCATGATCGCGGCGATGAGTAGGAAGCTCAGCGCGAGGCTCAGGATCATCTGGCGGCTCAGGCTTTCGTTGTTCCGATCGATCAAGAAGGCCATGCCGGTTTGATGGAAGCGCACCACGGTGCTGTCGGAGTTCTGGGCGATGAACGCGTTCAGCGCTTCGTTCTTCACCCGGTGTACGGCGCCGCCTTCATCGATCATGCGCCCGCTGACCCGAGCGGTCCTACCATCGGGGGAGACCAGACCGCCGAGCACTTCGGCACCCGCGAACGTGCGCAGGCCGGCGGCGATCCGGCGGGTATCGGCCGCATCGTCGGGCAGCCGGTGGAAGGCGCTATCGCCTCCGTTCATGGCTTTGTTCGCTGCGCGCACCAGGCTAGCGGGTGAGGTGACGTGGTGGATGCCGTAGGACCGCTCGAGGAACTCTTGGACGCGTGCGATCTGTGCCAACACTTCAGGGTCCCATACCGTGCGTGCACTATCCACCACGGTCACCTCCATGTCGAAGGGGCGCACACCGCCGAAGGATCGTTCGAACCACAGGAACCCCTGTTTGGCGGGATCGCTCTCGGCAGGTCCTCCAGCAGGAAGTTGTTCACCTGGACCCGCGGAATGAACGCTGCGAAGGCGGCGGTGATCAACACGGCGACAAGCAACACCGTGCGGCGTCTGCGCAACACCAGGCGCAAGAGGTCATGAACGATGCGGTCCCACAGCGAATCGCGCACACGGCGCTCGGCGGGCACCGGTGTGCGTACCAGCAGCAGCACAGCGGGCAGTAGGGTGAAGGCGAGCGCGTAGGCAAGGAAGACGCCAAGGGCGGTGTAGGTCCCGAATTCGCGCATGGGCTGTATGCCGCTCATGGCCAGCGTGGCATAGCCGATGGCGGTGGTGAGCATTGTGATGAAGGTGCTCAGGCCGGTCTCGTCGAAGGTGATCGCCAGAGCGCGTTCCTTGCGATGGCCCTCGCGCAACGCTTCGATATACCGCTCGATGATGTGGACCGCATCGCTCATGCCCACCACGAAGAGGATCGTGGGCAGCAGCATGGTGAGTATGCTGAGGGGTTTCCCCAACGCCGTCATCAAGGCCACTTGCCAGAGCACGGTAAGGCCCACCACGGCGATCGGTGTGCCCACGCCCCAGCCGGTGCGGAAGGCGACGATCAGGAAGATGGTGAGAAGCACCAGCGAGGAGAGGAAGAACGTGACGAGTTCGCTCGTCATCAGATCGATATAGTACTGCTGGCCATGGATCCGGCCGGCGATGCGCACCTCATGCAAGCCGCTCCGCGCAACAGCGCGATCGATGCGCGCGAGCAACGTGTCGCTGCGCACCTTGCTCAGGCCCTGTTCGGTGTTCATCACCAGCAGCAGCGCATCGCCGCCCGGGTTGATGAAGTTGCGGGCGATCGGATCGGCCAGGATCCGCTGGCGGTCCGCTGCAAGTGTGCTATCGGCATCCAAGCGCAACCACGGCACTCGGAAAAGTCCGACAGGGGTCATGCGCGGCTCTTCCAGCCGGGTGAGCGAATTCACTTGCCGGACATCGGGGAGTTCCCCCAAGGCCACAGCCAGCCCGTCAACCTGCTTCAGCCAGGTGCGATCGAAAACACTGGGCTTATGCTCCAACCCGAAGAGCACGAACTCATTGTCATGCCCGAAGCGCTCCCGGAAAGCGAGGTAGCGGTCCAACTCGGGATCATCCTGCGGGAAGAACTTCTCGAAGTCGTGATCGAGTTGCACATGGCGCAATGCGAACAGCGCCGGGATGGTGATCAACGCCAGCGCCACCAGCGTGAGCCAGGCGTTGCGCCGGGTGAGGAGGGCTTCGATGCGAGCGAGCCGACGTTGGCGCCTGTTCATGAACAACGGTTGGTGGAACCGCGCGGCAAAGGTGCGGGCCAGCGGCTTTGCTCGGGTCTACCTTTGACCGCCGATGGTGAACATGTGGAAGCGGGCGCTTGTTCCGGCGCTCGTCTTGGTGCTGGTGCCCCGGGTGTGGGCCGGGAAGTTGGAGAAGGGCTTCGAGGCGCTTTCGATCCATGACTACTTCCTGGCGCGGAAGCTCTTCCAGGCCGAGGTGAACAAGTTTCCGGCAGCAGCGTGGTATGGCCTGAGCGTGATAAGCGGACGTGCCGACAATCCGTTCTATCAGCTCGATTCGGCGCATGCTTACCTGCTGCGTTCCGAGGTGGCCTTCGGGCTCGCGGATGATCGCGTGCGCATGCGGATCAAGCCGCTAGGGGTGGATCAGGACGCGATCATCGCACAGCGCGAGCACATCCATTCCATGGCGTGGGACCTGGCCAAAGCCCAGAACACCATCGCGGCCTATGACCGCTTCCTGGTCCAGTACGAGCGAAGCACACAAGCGGAAGAGGCCCGGTTGGTGCGCGATCACCTGGCCTTCCAGCAAGCGCGGGAAGTGAACACTTCCCCGGCCTATCAGGATTTCCTGGAACGCTATCCCGCAGCGCGTCAGGTCTACGAGGCGCGCAGCAGGCTTCAAGAGGCCATCTTCCGCGAAGCGACGGGCGAGGGGACGATCGCCGCCCATCAGCGCTTCATCGCCGAGCATGCGGACAGTCCGTATGTGGAACAGGCGGAGGATGCCATTTATGCGTTAAGCACACCGCGGGGCACGGCGGAGGAACTATCCGATTTCATCCGGGACTTCCCCACGAACCACCGCGTACCGGAAGCATGGCGCGCGTTGTACACCTCCTACACCCGCGACCTGGACGCCGACGCGATCACACAGTTCCTGAAGGACCATCCTGACTATCCTTTCATTCAGGAGTTAGTGGAGGACTATCGGGTGGCGAGCCAGGTGTTGTTGCCTTTCCGGCGGAACGGCGCGTGGGGTTTCATCGACGACCAAGGTGTGGAACGCATCAAGGCGGAGTATGAATGGGTGGAGCCTTTCATGCACGGGCAGGCGCTTGTAGGACGCAACGCACGCGAAGGCACCATCGACCGCTCCGGCAAAGAAGTGATCTCCGTGGACCATGACGAGGTATCGGAACACGCCGAAGGACTGGCAGTGGTGGAACGTGCGGGCAAAGTGGGCGTCGCCTCGCGCACCGGCGAACTTGTGGTGCCGATGGAGTTCGAGGAGATCGGTGAGCATGTCGGTGGTTTGGCTTATGCGGCACGCGGCGGCAAGTATGGCTTCATCGATGCGCGCGGCAACACGGTGATCCCGTTCGACTACGACCTGGCAGGCTCTTTCCGAGGAAGCTTGGCGGTGGTGGAACGCGATGGCAAAGTGGGCGCCCTGGATGCCAAAGGCGTGATGGTGGTTCCGTTGGAGTACGACTGGATCGAGGGCTTCGACCGCGGTGTTTCGCGCGTGCGGAAGGAGGGCCAATTCGGCCTTATCGGTGCTTTCGGCGATGTGCTCCTTGCGGTAGAGCAGGATCATGTGGGCGCGTTCGCGGATGAACGCGCGCTGGTGGTGGATGGGGACCGCTGCGGGTATGTGGACCGGCAGGGCAAGTGGGTCGTTCCGCTCGGCTACGAGGCGCCCGAGGGCGATCACCGGGGCGTGTTCCAGAACGGCTTGGCTGAAGCGCAGGCGAAGCTGGCAAACGTGGTTCGACTGACGCTGGCGGTGCTTTGGTCGTGCTCGCTCAATACGCGATCTCGGTCCGCTGGCGCATGGTCTTGTCCCCTGCCCGGAAGAAGACGAAATGGGGCTATATCGACCCGGCGAACCGCACAGTGGTGGACTACGAGTACGACCAGGCATGGCCGGTGGTCGACGGGCTGGCGGGCAGCATTGTCGTGGGCGTGACTGTTCGGGCCGACCGATAGCACGGGCAAGGAGGTCGTATCCCGCGCTACCGTGCGCTGGCCGATGCCGTTCACGGGTTGCTCGTGGCCACTGGCGACGGCGCTGGCGCGATCGATGCGAACGGGGCGGAACGTGTTCCCTTCCTTTATAGCAAGGTGGTGCCCGTTTCGAAGGACTTGGTGAGCGTGGAGAAGGACGGTCGCTTGGCCTACTTCAAGCCATCGGCATCAAAATTCATCTGGAAGGAGGAAGGCTTCGATGCCCTGTCTGCCGCGCCGTATCAGCGCAGTAGTGGACATGCCCGGAAGAGGCGCTCCTGCTGCACGCCAT
>JADJRW010000052.1 GCA_016712025.1 Flavobacteriales bacterium | reverse complement strand
GCCGATCTCGCGCTTCCATTCGGGCATCGCTGCTATGTACGCCAGCACCGGCACATCGCCGTCGCTTTTCGCGATCTGCGGATTGCCGCCGGAGAGGAGTTTGACCTTTGGCTTGTTGACCGCTTTGCGCGACTTGCTCGCAGCCTTCATCGCCATGGTTCGCCTTCTCTGCTCATGCGGTCACTTCCTTCATGTTGTGCGCGACAGCCGCTTTCACCAGCCTTGAACGCACGCGCGTCACCTCACGTCGCCTTCACGGATGTCGATCGCGCGGCGAAGTTGCCGGTCCCCGGTGTTGGGAAGAGCCTGCTTTGGATCGGGGAGCGCGGCGCCATACGCGAACGTGAGCTTAACCTTGTCCTTGTAAGTCTCGCCGGTGCAGACCATCCCATTGTGCGACCAGAGCGCGACACCTCCCGGGTTCGAAGGCTTCTTCCACTTCTGCTCTTCGACGATGTTCGGGTCGGCTTCGAGGATCAGCTTGCGCATTCGCGCGAGGGTTTCATCGTGCCAGTCGCTCGCTTCCTTCTTCGGCTTGGCGGTGTTGGTGGGCATGCAGGCTGCGCTATGGAGCGACAAAGCGTAGGGGAAGGTGCACTTCAGACCGTCCGAGAGACTTGTCGCGGGTCAAACTTGCGCAGCCGGCTCGACCGCTCAAATATCATCGGACTGACCGCCGTGGAGGAGGACACCCTAAGCCGGTTCAGGCACGAGCGGCACACGCTCGCATTCATGGTGACGAAGCGGAAGCGGATGAACTGACACTTGGCGTGTCCGTGATCGTTGTTGCTGATAGAGCTTGTTGGAACCAGCCGGGAGGAGCGGACATTCTCCGCCCTCCATTATCGGTTCACTTCGCATTGCAGCCGCAAGCGCATCCACTGCCCGGGCAGGTGGGGCCACAGGTGCAAATGATGCAGGTGCAATTCGCGTTGCCGCAACTCGCTTGGGTCTGTTCGACCGACTTCTTGGGAGTTTTCATGGCGTCGTTGGTTTCAGTTGTTCGACGACACAAAAGTCTACCCACCTGCCTGCCTACGTGTTACATCGTTCGGGAGAAGATCTATATCGAGATCAGACCGCCGGATCGAGCGTGTTGAACCCTTTGATGATCAACCGACCGGCGAGTACCATCTCGTAGACTGCGATGGGCAGGGCCATGAGCATCGTAGTGCCCGAGTAGGCACCGATGATGCCGAAGATCTCCAGGATCGCCGCGATGAGGATGAGCAATGCGCCGATCATGCCCAGCTTCGCCAGACAGGCGTGGCACCAGTCCGGAGCGGAGGAAGAGGTAGCTATAGATGAGCGTGTTGATGCCGAGCATGAAATGCGGCCCCATGATGAAGGTCCAGTCGTGCACCGCGATGAGCGCCGCACCAATGGCCTTGTAGTCGGCCGGATCGTGCGCACCCTCTGCCGTGAACTGCTGGCTGACCGATGAGAGGGCAAGCATGCTGACCAGGCCAACGAGGATGAGTACCACCTCCAGCGATCGGAAGATGGTGTAGGCTGGCCCGAGCCTGCTGGATACCCTGCTCAACACGGGCAGCATCATGAAGGCGGTGCCGATGTTGGCAACGGCCAGCAGCGCTTCGAAGAAGGCGCCCAGCGCGACCTGCCCGGCATAGGTATTGACCGCTCCCAGGGGATCCGCATCGTGCAGCACCGGTAGATACAGTTTCAGGCCGATGATGGCGGTGACCGTTGCCGCGATGAAGAACAGTCCGGTGCCTACCTCGTGGCGCTTCGTCGTTACGTCTAGAGTTTCCATGGTGGTGGAGTGTTGGTTCAGAATTCCTCGGCAATGAGTTCCTTGTTCAGCATCATGCCAGCAGTGGTGCCCATGGCAACAGCGTTCGCCACGGTGCGCAAACGGGTGGTATTGTCGCCACAGGCGTAGATCCCGTGCATGCTCGTCCGCTGTTGCGGATCGACCGTGATGTATCCTTCTTGCGTCAGTTCACATCCCAAACGCTGGGGAATGGAGCAATGCTGCTCGAACGCGGTGAGTGAATATAGGGCCTTGATGTGCGTGGCGGCCCCATCCTTGAAGCGGATCCCTTCAATGTGTCCTTGGATGTGTTCCAGTTCTCCGATCTCGGCTTCCACGATGCGGATGTGGTGATCGCCCAGCTTGGCCGTTTGTTCCGTAGTAAGTGTGGAAGGTCCGTTGGTGAAGAGCGTCAGCTCCTTCGTCCAGTTGGAGATCAGGCGCGTGAGCTCGAACGCCTTGTCGCCGTTGCCCAGCACGCCGGTCACTTCATCGCGCACCTCGTAGCCATGGCAATAGGGGCAGTGCAGCACCGAGATGCCCCAGCATTCCGCAAAGCCCTTGATGTCCGGCATTACATCGCGCACGCCTGTGGCAAAGACCAGCTTCGCCGCACTGTAGGCCGTGCTGTTGTCCACGTGCACATCGAAACCGTGCTCTGTCCTGATCACATCCGTGACCAGTCCGTTCCGTAGTTCTACCGTAGCGTAGCGGGCGACCTGCTGTCGCGCCAGCGCCGCGATCTCCAGCGGCGGTACACCGTCCTGCGTGATGAAGTTGTGCGAGTACGGGGTCTGCCGGTTGCTGGGCAGGCCACTGTCCACGATCAGCACGCGCCGCAGCGCACGGCCCAAGGCCATGCCCGCAGCGAGGCTGGAGTAGCTGCCACCTACAATGATCACATCGAATTGTTGGTTCTCGTTCATTCGCTTACGTATTGGAAGCGCCATTGTCCGCAGCGGCAACAGCATGGCACCAGCAGCGGTTGCGCCCAGTGTTATGAAGTGTCCCCTGGTCATGGTGTACATCCGTCTTGCGTTGTTATCGCTCTTCAGGCTTGCGTGCTCTTGGTGGTGAAGGCGCGCATGATGCGGTCCACGAACGGAACACCGGCGAACACGATCCAGGGCACCAGGCAGATGGTGAGCAGGAAGGTGCGCTGGTACAAGGGCAGCGCGGAGAGCGGCTCGCCGAACAGGGCGAGGAAGAGGGTGATGGATGGGTAGATGACGACCCAGATCTTCAGGGAGGCCAGCAGTTTCATTTTCGTTTTCATGGGTTGCGTTGTTTGCGGGGACAAAGCAACCCTGGACCCCGACCCATGGGGATAGGACGAACGCGTGATCGTTCGGTACTTATCGCGACTTCTGCCGGAATCCCTCCGGCGTGTGCCCCGTGTGTTTCTTGAACAAGCGGATGAAGTAGGACACGTCATCGTAGCCGAGGCGGTCGGCCACCTGGGTCACTTGGTCCGTGGTGGCCAGCAGGTAGCGCTTCGCTTCCAGGATGATCTGGTCGTTGATCAGCTCGGAACAGGTGCGGCCTGTGCCCGCCTTCGCGATGGCGTTCAACTGGAAGGTGGAGAGGTGCATCATCTCCGCGTAAGCGGATACCTCTTTCACCGTTAGCACACCGTCCTCGATCAGCTCCAGCAGTTGCTCCAGCCGCTCCTGCGTAGGCCCTTTGGCGCCGCTTTCCGGCGCGGGCGTTGGTGCATGCAGCACCAGGTCCGCCAGAGGAAGGCGCTGAGGTAGGCCCGCACGATGTAGATGTCCTTCCTTCTGCGCTGCGTAGGTGCGTGCGATGCGGTCCAGGAGCATCACCAATTCGGCGTAGCGTTCCGCATCGGTGCGGTAGACCTCCATGTGACCAGCGCGTCGCAAGACCAGTCGAGCACCTTGCTCGGTCGTAGCCAGGAAGTCGGCCTTGAACTGCAGGATGTAGCCTGTGCTGCCCAGCTTCAACTCCAGCCGGTGTACCTGCCCCGGCCGCATGGAATAGATGGTATGCGCTTCCAAGGCATGCGGCCTGAAGTCGCACTCGTGGATTCCTTCGCCTTTGGTCAGCACCAATAGGAAGAAGTGGTCGTGCCGGTGAAGGGCCTGCACCACATCCTTTCCCCCAAGCACCTGTTCGATGCTGCGGATGTCGAACTCGTCCGAGAGCCGCAACGAGGTCGTGGCTGTGGCGAGGCTCCGGACAGGTATCTCTTTGTTCGACATGGATTCGCCGGATGAGAATAGGGAAGCAAGTGCTATCACATGATCCGCTGGTGCGTGTTGGCCGGAACCGTCGGAGGGGCGGAGGTATTCCGCCCCTCTCTTAGCGGATCACTTCGCAGCGCAACCGCAGCCGCATTCAGTGCTGGGGCAGATCGGACCGCACATGCAGATAGTGCAGGTGCAGTTCGCGTTGCCGCAGCTCGCATTGGTCTGGTCGACCGGTTTCATTGGAATTTTCATGGCGTCGTTGGTTTTAATTGTTCGACGACACAAAAGTCCATGCACCTGCTGCGAGGCGTGTTACATCCTTCGGGAGAAGGTTTACATCGCGCTCAGCCGACCCGGTCCAGCGGCTTGCGCGCGTGCCCCAGCGCCTTGAACGCCGTGGGCGTCATGCCGGTGAACTTCTTGAACTGCGCGCTCAGGTGCGCCACGCTGCTGAAACCGGTGCGGTCGGCGATCTCGCTGATGGTGAGCTCATCGTACTTGATCAGCTCCTTCACCCGCTCCATGCGCTGCAGGAGGAAATACTGTTCGATGGTGATGCCCTCCACTTGCGTGAAGAGCGCTGCCAATCCCGAATACTCCTTGTGCAACAGTCCGCTCAAATGGTCGCTGAGCTTGATGCGCCGGTGGGCATCGTCATCGTGGTGAACCAGCTTCACGATGCTCGCCTTGATCCGCTCGATGGTGGTGGCATCGCGGTCGTCCACCAGATCGAAGCCCGCCACCTGCAGCGCATCGCGCAAGGCCGGGAGTTCATCGGCCCGTGGCTCACGCATCAGTTCCACTTCTCCAAGCTCCACGTGTGCTACCGGCAAGCCTTGGGCCTCAAGCACCCTCGTCACCGCTGCCTTGCAGCGGTCGCAAACCATGTTGCGGATGGTGAGGCGATGTGCGGTCATGCGCAACGTACGGGTTGAGTGTCACGAATGTATACCGCACCAACTGGCCGCTAGGGGGTACACACGCGTTCCGAGCTCTGGCCGGACGCACTGAGCGGGCGGGGTTTCACAATGGGCCATGATACGACATACATTGTTCCCGTCCTCGCCACAATGCAACTCGTCGCCTCCCAAGTCCCCGGTGCTACCGATAACCTCTCGCCAGAGGAGGCGCGGGACCTGGATGAGCTGGTGCCCATCCGCGACTTCAAGAAGGGGACGGTGCTGCTGGAGGCCGGGCAAGTGGCCACCGAGAGCTATTACTGCATCAAGGGCTGCGTACATCTCTACTACAACGTGGATGGCAACGAGCGCACCACGGCCTTCTATACGGAGGGGCAGAGCATCGCCTCGCTCAAGAGCTTTTTGAACCAGGTGCCCGCCGACCACTACCTGGCCTGCGTGGAGGATTGCACGCTGGCGGTGTGGGCCTATGCGGCGGAGAAGGAATTGTACCGCCGCCACCCGCGCCTGGAATCGTTCTGCCGCATCACGGTGGAGAACGACTTCGGCAATGCGCAGGATGCGCTGGCCTCCTTCATCACCAAGACGCCGGAGCAACGCTACCTGGACCTGATGACCGCGCGGCCCGAGCTGCTGCAACGCGTGCCGCAATACCTGCTGGCCAGTTACCTGGGTGTAACACCGGAGTCCTTGAGCCGGATCCGCAAGCGGATCGTGGGCAAGGCGGCTTCGATGTGAGGGCCTACGCGGCGACCTTGATCACCACGTTGCCCTTCTTGTGGCCCGTTTCCACGTAGCGGTGGGCCTCCACCATTTGCGCCAGCGGGTAGCTGCGGTCGATGACGGCCTTGAGCTGGCCCGCAGCCATGAGCGAGCGGATGTGCTCGAGGTCCGCCGATCCGTCGGGCGCACCACCACCGATCACGCGCGTGCCACCGAAGAGCTTGGAGCCGAGCATGTGTACGAAGTCGCTGGGTGCGGCGAAGCTGGTAAGGAAGACGCCGCCGGTGTTGAGCAGCGTTTTGCTCTGTGCGTAGCTGGTGCGGCCCACGGTGCTGAAGATGGCATCGTAGGTGAGGCCCATGGTGGAAAAGTCCTCCTTGGTGTAGTCGATGACGCGGTCGGCGCCGAGCGAGCGCAGCAAGGCCACGTTGGCCGTGCTGCACACCGCCGTCACGTGCGCGCCCATGCTCTTCGCGATCTGCACCGCAGCGGTGCCGATGGAGCCCGATGCACCGTGGATGAGGATGTGCTGTCCGGCGCTGAGCTTCGCCTGTTTGAGGAAGTAGAGGGCCGTCAAGGCACCCACGGCGAGCGTGGCGGCTTCTTCATCGCTCACGCTGGCAGGCGTGGTCACGAGCGCGCCATCCTCCGGCAGGCTGATGTACTCCGCGTAGGTGCCCGAGCCCAGGCCCGTGGACCCGAAGACGCGATCGCCTTTGCGGAAGCGGGTGACCTTGCTGCCCACGGCTTCCACCACACCGGCGGCCTCGTGCCCGAGGATCTGCAGCTTGGGGCGCATGAGGCCGAACATGAACCGCACGGCGAAGGGGTCGGCCTTGCGCAAGCGGACATCGCCACTGGTGACCGTGGTGGCGTGGATGCGGATGAGCACTTCGTTGTCCTTGGGGGTGGGGCGGGCCACTTCGGTCAGGTGCAGCACCTCGGGCGCGCCGTAGTGCTTGTAGACGATCGCTTTCATGTTCGGGGTTTTCATGCGGCAAAGGTTCCGCGGCGACTTGCCCCGATCCGTTGACGTTGGGTAAGAAGTGCAGGGTACTGCTGTGGCCCCCCTGTTCAGCGGCCTGTGCAACTGCGGCGCATGGGCCTGCGGGAGGATGTAGTGGGTATCACCTTTTGGGCCGGGCTGGCCGGTACAGCGGCGGGAATGGACGGCCGCGTGCATCGAAAAGCCCTTGAAGCCCTGATCTTCGCCCCTGCCGATCCCAACACCGAGCGCCATGCTTTTCACGATCGTCGAGCGGTTTCGCCAACAACGACATGCTGCCCATTTACAAGCGCGTGCGCGATGAGGGGCGCATGTTCCCCGAGGGCCTCACTTACATCGACAGCTGGGTCGAGCCCAACTTCAGCCGGTGTTTCCAATTGATGGAATGCGCGGATGCCGGGCTTCTCCAGCAATGGATCCTGAAGTGGCGCGGCTGGGGGGTGACCTTCGAGATCGTTCCGGTGGTCAGCAGTAAGGAAACACGGGAAGTGGTTGCACCACTGCTCGACGGTATTTGAACAAGGGCGGCCGGCGAAATGGGGCAGGCCGGCACGAAGTAGGGGCGGAGGCGCCACGGCTTGCGCCTGTAGGGATACAGGGTGCAGAGGCGGAGATTCTGCAGAGGTTTGGTCACGCCCTGCATACAAAGCAATAGGACGAAGGTTATATGGACGCGCAAGAACCAGCGCATTTGATTTGTACAATACAAGAACCACGATCATGAACAACCTGTACACACTGCTATTCGCCACTGTGCTCCCATCGGTCCTGAATGCCCAGAGCGTGCTCATCTACCAGAACAGTTTCGTGACACCGCTCACGGCACCGGTGAATGCTTCATGTCAGCCGGACTTCAGTGCCACGCCCGTGAACACCCTTTGGCAGGGTACGGGCGCTGGCACCTTCAGCGGCGCTTTCCAACAGTCCAATACCGTGGAGACCCTCCTCATCAATGGCCCGGCCGATATCTACGACGACCCCGCCAACGCGAACGGGGATTTTTGCCTGGGTATGCTCAATACCAATTTTACTGACAAGCTGGCCCTGCTGATCGATCGCGAGGCGCTGCCCTTCATCAATATCTCGTTGGACATGTCCGCCATCAATACCACCTGCGGTGGTCCGTTCACCCTGGGCACGCCCAACTTCCTGGTGGAGGCCCTGGATGCTCCTGGCGGTGTGTTCAACATCAACTCCACCACCCCGCTGTCCAGCGATACGCTCATCGGCATCGCCCCGAATGCGCAGACCGGTGCGGGCAGCTTCGTGTTCAATTGGGCAACGGACATCGGATCACTGGATGTTATCGGCAGCACCGACGACTTCGTGGCCATCCGGTTCACGCTGCTGAACACCGGCCTTACGCCCACGTCAGCGATCTACGCCGCCTTCGACAACATCTACATCGAGGCGTCCACCACCAATGTGATCAGCGGCATCGCCGAACACGCACTCGCGCCTATGAACATCTGGCCCAATCCTGCAACGGACCGCGTGACGATCGAAGATCTTGCCAGCGGCACGCCAGTGGAATTCTTCACCCTCACGGGGCAGCGTGTGGCGGTGCGCATCGCCCAGCGAGATGCTGCGATCGATAT
This sequence comes from Flavobacteriales bacterium, assembly GCA_016712025.1. Classification (GTDB taxonomy): domain Bacteria; phylum Bacteroidota; class Bacteroidia; order Flavobacteriales_F; family PHOS-HE28; genus PHOS-HE28. Next base: position 748 of record JADJRW010000052.1, on the reverse strand, counting down.
CTCCGCGCTAGCACCCGGCACCTACGTCCTGCGCGCACGGGCGGATGGGTCGGTGCGCAATGCCCGATTCGTCAAGTGGTAGTGCGCCCCAGCAGCATTGCCGCAGTTCCCATGGCGCGAGCCATCTGATCGCGGCGCTTTGAGGTGCCATACGCGGATGGAATAGGGCCCGCAAGAAGAAGGGCCGGAAGTAGACCCGGGCAACGACTGCTCTGGCACAGGCCATTTCGAACGACGACCGGTTCGCGCTCAAGCAAGGACCACCGTCTGCGCACGCGCACAGGCCAACTCCTCCGCCAACTCCTTCAGGTTCTTCAACTGTGCGCGTTGCATCAGGGCGTGGATCGGAGGGAAGATCACCGCGCCCTGCAACCAGGCCGACCATGGCGGCTCCCCGATACCGCGCACGCGGGTCACCAGGTGTGTGGCATCGCTGCCGATGGGTTCCAGCACGAAGGACCAGCTCGTGCGGATGTGCACGCCCATGCGCTCCGCTTCCGCGCCGAGCACAAGGCAACGCTGAGGCTCCACCTCACGCACGGTGTAACCGCCGTCCAGTGCCGGTGTGGCGTGCACGGTATCGCCCACGCGCCGTTCGCTCCAGTCCGTGCGCAGCTCGGCCACGCTCGGTTCCCCGCCATGGTCCAGCGCATCGATGCTGTACCAGCCGCCGCGGTCGCAGCCCAGTTGCATCAGCCACGGCCACACCAACGCGGGCGGTGCTTCGATGTCGATGGCATGCGTGAGC
>JADJRW010000051.1 GCA_016712025.1 Flavobacteriales bacterium | reverse complement strand
TGGCTACTTCTCCGTAACGGTCGATCCCGGTGTCTACACCGTGGTGAGCAGCTACCTGGGCTACCTGGAACTCGTTGATACGTTGGATCTGCGTTCCGATCTGGTCCTGAACCTGGAACTACGCCCCAACGCCATCGTGGTGAAAGAACTGCTGGTGACGGCCAAGGATGCCCGGCGCAACACGGAGAGCACCGATATGGGCCGCGCAGAACTCGACGTACAGAAGGTTAAACTTCTCCCAGCCCTCCTCGGTGAAGTGGACTTGCTGAAAACCCTACAGTACCTGCCCGGTGTGAAGAGCAATGGCGAGGGCAACAGCGGCTTCTACGTGCGCGGCGGCGGGCCCGACCAGAACCTGATCCTGCTGGACGAGGCCACGGTGTACAATGCCAGCCACCTGTTCGGCTTCTTCAGTGTGTTCAATGCGGACGCGGTGAAGAACATCGAGTCGAGTCAAGGGCGGCATCCCCCCAACTACGGTGGGCGCATCAGTTCCGTGTTGGACATCAATATGAAGGAGGGCAACGACAAGACTTTCCATGCCCAGGGTGGCATTGGCTTGATCAGCTCACGCCTCACGGTGGAAGGCCCTATCGTGAAGGACCGCGCTTCCTTCCTATTGAGCGGAAGACGCACCTACGTGGATGTGATCTCAAAGCCTTTCATACCGGACAGTTCGGCCTTCGCGGGATCGGGGTACTACTTCTATGACGTGAACGCGAAGATGAACTACCGCGTGAGCGACAAGGACCGCCTGTACTTGAGCGGCTACTTCGGGCGCGACGTATTCACCTTCGCCAACAGCGATCCGGACGCGCCCACATTCCGCATCCCCTGGGGTAACGCCACGGTGAGCGCGCGGTGGAACCACGTCTTCGGTCCCAAACTCTTCCTGAACACCACCGCCACTTTCAGCGACTATAATTTCGAGTTCGGTGCGGACCAGGAGTTCTTCGCCTTCAACCTCTTCAGCGGCATCAAGGACTATGGCCTGAAGCTGGACCTGAGCAACTACACCAGCGTGCGCCACACCCTGAAGTTCGGCGGCCAATACATCAACCACACCTACACACCCAGCACTGTAACAGCCCGCTCGGGCACCACGGAGTTCGATATCGAAACACCGAGCCTGCTGAAAGCCCATGAAGGTGCGATCTACCTGCTCGATGAGTTCGACGTGACCGACGAGCTTCGGATCAATGCGGGCCTGCGCCTCACCGCCTTCGCCCATGTGGGCCCTTTCGATGAGTACCAATTCGATGAGAACGGCTTGCGCGACGGCACCATTTCCTATCGGCCCGGCCAGGTGATCGGCAGCTATGCCGCCCTGGAACCACGCTTGAGCGCGCGCTACCGTTTGAACGAACGTAGCAGCTTGAAAGCGAGCTTCAACCGGGGACAGCAATACGTTCACCTCGCCAGCTTCAGCAGTATCGCGCTACCAACCGATATATGGATCCCCAGCAGCAAGAACGTGAAGCCGCTGGTAGGCACACAGTACGAGGCCGGCTACTTCCGCAATTTCCTCGACAACATGATCGAGACCAGCTTCGAGGTGTACTACAAGGACATGAAGAACCTCGTGGAATACGCCGATGGTGCCGACCCACAAGCCAATGGCAACTCCAACTTCGATACGCAACTGGTGTTCGGCAATGGCTACAGTTATGGCGCGGAACTCTTCATCAAGAAAGCCACCGGCAAATTGAACGGATGGGTGGGGTACACCTGGAGCAAGACCATGCGCAAGTTCCCGGACATCAATGAAGGGCGCGAGTTTCCCAGCCGTTGGGACCGGCGCCATGACCTGAGCGTAGTGGCCATTTATGAATTGAACAAGCGCTGGAACTTCGCCGGCACCTTCGTCTACTCCACCGGCCAAGCCGCCACCTTACCCGTGAACCGCTACTTCATCGAAGGCCGTCTCGTGAGCGAATACACCGAACGCAACGGCTTCCGCATGGCGCCTTACCACCGCCTGGATCTCGCCGTTACCCTGAACAACAAGGAACAGCGCAAAGTGAAGGACAAGGACACCGGTGAAGTGACCTACCGCATCCGCAAATGGCGCAGCAGCTGGACCCTGGCCATTTACAACGTGTACAACCGCGCCAACCCTTACTTCATCTACTTCGACAACGAGGGCAACGTAGCGGACGGCAGTTTGAAGGTCGTGGCCAAGCAGGTCAGTTTGTTCAGCATCCTCCCATCGCTCACATGGAATTTCAAATTCTGATGCGCTACCTACTCTTACTACTTACTCTGCTGACCATGGTTGTTCCAAAGAGATCACCGTGGACCTGCCCGAGACCGAATCGAAGCTCGTGGTGGAGGCCACGATCGAACCCGGGCAGCCACCGTTCATTATCCTTACCCGCACGCAGAGCTACTTCGACCCCGTCGATCCGACCTCTTTCGCGAACATCTTCGTGCGCGATGCCGTGATCACGGTGAATGATGGTATCACCACACATACCATTCCTATGATCTGCTCTTCAGCTTTACCCGACAGCCTGATCGATGACGTCGCAGTGTTCACCGGCCTGGATCCCGCGATCCTTGCCAACTTGGCTATCTGCCTTTACAGCGGAGGCCTTGATGCGACCACCTTCGGTGTGATCGGCCGCACCTACACGCTGAACGTTCAAGCAGAAGGGAAGACGCTCACGAGCACCACCACCATACCCGGGCCACCCAACCTGGACAGCCTGTGGTTCACCTTGCTCGACCAAGAGGGTGACGATGGCGATGACAGCACCGGTTTCGTGTGGGCCCGGAGCCAGGATCCCGACACCTTGGGGAACTGCTACCGCGCATTCACGCGCCGCACCAATGTCGACAGCAATGGCGATCCCGTGGACCCCACCTTCGCGGCCCCGCTCGGCAGCATCAGCAACGATGAGTTCTTCAACGGCCAAGTGCTGGAGTACATCGTATCACGCGGTCGCAGTTCGTTCTCCGACCCGGAGGATAACTCGAGCACTTTCAAACGCGGGGATACTGTCCTCGTGAAGCTGTATGCACTGGGTCGTGATGAGTTCGATTTTTACCGCAGCTTCGAGAACAATGTGGCCACCCAGGGAGACCTTTTCTCGCAACCCAGCAACGTGAAGAGCAACATTTCCGGTGGCTTGGGCGTGTGGGCCGGGCTCTCCCCCGTAGTGAAGCAAGTGATCTGTCAGCCCTGAGGGCTCTTCGCCGAACAGCGTACGCGATGCTCTACACGCCGGTTAGATTTACCGCCTATCCTTTCGCATGAGCACTTCGCCCGAACATATCCGCTGTCTGATCATCGGTTCTGGTCCAGCGGCCTATTCCGCTGCCATCTATGCCGCCCGCGCGGACCTGAAGCCCGTGGTGATCGAAGGGCCCTTGCCCGGTGGACAGCTCACACAGACCACCGAGGTGGACAACTACCCCGGATATCCGGACGGCCGCACTGGCCCGGAGATGATGGAAGACCTGAAGAAGCAGGCCATGCGTTTCGGTACCGACGTGCGCAGTGGCTGGGTCACCAGGGTCGATCTCACCGGTCCGATACACAAGGTCTGGGTGGATGAGAAGACGGAGCTCCACGCCGATACGGTGATCATCAGCACCGGGGCCAGTGCGAAATGGCTCGGCTTGCCGAATGAGATCCGCTTGCGCGACATCGGCGGTGGTGTTACCGCTTGTGCGGTATGCGACGGTTTCTTCTACCGCGGGCAGAGCGTGGTGCTCGTGGGCGCTGGCGATACCGCGTGCGAAGAAGCCACCTACCTGGCCAAGCTGTGCCCCAAGGTCCACATGTTCGTGCGCAAGGACAGCTTCCGCGCCAGCAAGGCGATGGTGCATCGCGTGGAGAATACTCCGAACATCGAAGTACACTACAATACTGAAGTTAAGGACGTCCTGGGACAGCACACAGTGGAAGGGATCCTCGCAATGAACAACAAGACCGGCGCAGAGACCAAACTGGACGTGACCGGGCTGTTCGTGGCCATCGGGCACAAGCCTGCTACGGATCTATTCCAGGGCTGGCTGGATATGGACGATGCGGGTTACTTGAAACATGATCCCGACCGCACGAGCACGAAGATCCCCGGTGTGTTCGTGGCAGGCGATGCCGGAGACAAAGTGTACCGTCAAGCGGTGACCTCCGCAGGAACAGGTTGCATGGCGGCGCTGGATGCGGAGCGGTATCTGGCCGCCAAGGGGATCCACTGATCGATCACGGCATTACATTCTGCCAAGCGCTGTTCCGCAAATGGAACCGCACCCTCTCCTTCCGTTGTAGCGGAATGTCCCATACACCGTCGTATGTGACATGCGTGGGTACGAGAAGTCCTTCCTCCACGTCGAGATCGGCCTGGATGGAAATATCGAAGCCAAGCAGGAGCGAGTTATGAGCGATGCGGTACTCCCGTGCGATCACCTGACCGGTGGCCTGATCGAACCAGGTGTCCATGTGCTTGATCACGGTATCGTCCTCATCGCTCCCGGCCTTGGCATCCGCGCTGAACACCCAACAAGCATGCCCGTTGCGTGGGTTGCTCCATAGTTTGTAGTCGTAAAAGGCGGCCATTCGCGGCTCGAACAGCGCAAGCTTGTCCCCTATCCATGGAACGCGCGCTAGCTCCTGGCCCGGGTTGAACATGAAGCGCTTCAGTTCGTTCTTGTATCGCTCGATACGCGAGGTCGCATCGCCTTCCACCAAATGGTCGGGGATCGTACTGTTGGCGATGCGTTGGCCGGAGGGAAAGAACAGGTCCTCGAAGAGTTCCGCGGTGAGGAACCGGTGCCCCCCCTTCGCGTTCCTCAGTTTTCCACGCTCGTATGCGCTGTCCACTATAAGTTCCGCGTAGGCTCCCATCCGCACCAAGTGTGCGTCCCGATACATTTCCGCTGTTCCCCGCTCCCGCACGTCGCGCACCCGCAGCGTCCCCACGGTACGATGCGGATGCACCCGCATGTTGAGGAAGGCGTGGTGGAAGGTGGTATCCTCCTTCACAAGCTGTATGAACGTGGGGATATCGAAGCCGTCCGCCTGGGCCCGCACGACGAACTCGTCTAGGACGATCACGGGGAGGATCCCATCCTGTTGTGCGATCGAGACCGTGGCGGAAAGCAACAGCGTGATCGCGATCGAGCGGCACACAGCGCAGTGGGTCAATGGCGCCGCGTGGGGCCCAAGCTGGTGTACATCTCGTACTTCTTGCGCACGTACATCAGGAACTCGTACTGGGTAAGACCCTTGATCAGTTCATCGGGCACCGCGCAGAAGTCGATGAAGTCATCGAAGCTGTCCTGGCTGAGATTGATGATGTCGTATTCTACGTACAGGTGCAGAAGTTCCTGGAGCAGTGCCCGCTTGCGGTCCTCGTTCTCTAAGCGCGCCACCTCCCGCTTGCTGCGCTCGCGCCGACTGAACTCCTGGTAGAGAAAGGTGATCGGGCTCTGTAGCGCGTCCACCGTGCTGACGCGATAGTCGCTCTCGCGGTACCCGAGTTTGGCGATGTCCGCTTGGATCTGCTTCAGTGTGCGTTCACTGAGAACGCTGGCTTCGGGAAGAACGATGGTCCATGGGCTCAGACCTACGAGGATATTGTAGCTGTCCTTCAGCACGCTATCGCGCACGGTTATCGCGCGTGTGACATACCCGCCCAAACCGATCAACAAGGTGTCGGTTCGCAGCATCCGTGTGGTGAACGTCCCTTCCGCATTGCCGAAGGAACCGTTGCGCGTGCGTTTGTTCACCACCATGAGATCGTAGTAGCTCCCTTGGTGCCCGGTGGCCACCACCCTGCCTTGCACGGTGACCTCTTCTTGCGCAACAAGTCGTACAACGAGAAGTAGGATCGAAAAAAGTACGAGCGAGGCCCGCGAAAAAAACGTGTGCATGGGCGGCAAATGTAGAGGCAGGTTGAGGGCCGCGTCCTAGGCAACGATCGTGCCGCCCCACTTCGTACCTGCGGACTGGCGAAGGGCCCTCGCTAGCCACGATCGTGGTACGAAGGCCCTTCATGTATGGCCTGTGCATCTGTAAGCCGGGTTCTGTCCCTCCCACCGAAATGGAAGGTCTCCGTCATCTATCCAGGATCCGCCTTGCGACGGACCTCTATCGACCTACCCGCCGGGAGCGAACGAGCCGCCCGCTGCCCTGCCTTGCGGCAGCACTTCCCGGCCTATTTGGTCTTTCAGCCCGTGGGGTTTACCAAGCTGCCCTGCTCGCACGGGGCACTGGTGAGCTCTTACCTCACCTTTTCATCCTTGCCTGCCGACAAGTCGGCATCGGCGGTTTCCCTTTCTGCGGCACTTTCCGTAGCGCTACCGTTCCCAATAGCGCCCCTTCCCGTTAGGAAGCACGGTGCCCTTCGCTGCCCGGACTTTCCTCCTCGCATCTGCAATGCGCGGCGACGGAGCGATGCACAGGATATCAACGAACGTTCATCGAGCGCCACGATCGGCGCCCGTTCACTGCTTGCGATGGATCAGCACCTCGGTGGCGCCCGAACCATAGCGGCGCGGGTCGGCATCGTGGAACTGCACCGTCTCATAGTACTGGAGCACCTTGCGCACTTCCTCACGCAGCACGCCTTCGCCCACTCCGTGGATCACGATCAACTTGCGTTTGCCATCCCGTATCGCTCCTTCCAGCGCACGCTCGAAGTAGGCTAGCTGGTAGTTCAACTTCTCGTCCTGACTGAGGCGCGTTTCATCCTCGACCAGTTCATGCAGATGCAGATCCACTTCGGCCACGCTGTTGTCCTCCGGACGCTTCTGGGTTTTCCCCGCGCGCACCGTATCGCCCGATCGCTCGCGCTTGCGCCGCTCCTCCATTACATCGTTGGCGGCGATCATACCGGCCTGGTGGTCGGTCACCAAATGATCGCGCTCGGTCATCACGCGGTGTACGAGCGCCTTTGAAGCATATTCCAGCTCGAACCCGTCCTGCGTTCTCACGACTACCCGGTTGTGGCTAAGTACGCGCAGCACCGTGCCACCACCGGCCTCGTCAAGGAAAGCTACGCGATCACCCGGGTTATATGTGCGTTCCGTTGCCACGGTGCGAATCTACAACGGGCCGAAAGTGTGGTCTTCCCATGCTTCTAGCTTCGTGCACCTATCCAACCAACCTATGCCTACCCAACGCGGCCCCTGGACCACCTTGAGCGAGCGCGAGGCCTATGCATCGCCCTGGATCGCGGTGAGCCATCACGAAGTGATCGACCCCGGCGGTAACCCCGGTACCTATGGGGTGGTCCACTTCAAGAACCTCGCGATCGGCGTGATCGCGCTCGATGACGAAGGCAATACCTGGATCGTTGGCCAATACCGCTACCCCGTGCAGGCCTATAGCTGGGAGATCCCTGAAGGTGGGGGCAAGCGCGACACACCTCCCTTGGAAAGCGCCCGACGCGAACTCCGCGAAGAGGCGGGCATCGTGGCGCGGCGTTGGACCGAACTGCTGCGCATGGACCTGAGCAACTCGGCGAGCGACGAACATGCGATCCTCTATGTCGCACAGGATCTTGGGTTCCATACCCCGAACCGGACAGCAACGAAGAACTCGCGCTGCGCAAGCTCCCTTTCGCGGAGTTGTACGGCATGGTGATGCGCGGCGAGATCCTGGACAGCCTCACGGTAGCCGCGGTGCTGAAATTGAAGCTTTGGATGCTGGAGGGCGACGCACGCCTTCAGTAATGGAGACCATGCACCAGCACGCGGCCCGTGCTGCGGAACTCGATCGCCGGAGCGGGCACTTTCAGACAGTTCAGAAGGAAGAAAACCGTCCGTAGCGCCTTACTCCGCGTTCGGAAGCGACCATCGCCCGACACGGCCTCGGCGGTGATCATTCCATCGGCCCCATGGCCCACGCCGATCCCCAGCCACCCAAACGGGACAGGATCGCGATGCAGGCCTCCCCAGGCCAAAGTGGCCCACAGGGTCTGGCCGTTGTAATCCTTCAGGATCCGCTCGCCGAAGGAAGCACCCAGGAGCTCAGGACGCTGCGCCGGGAAGGGCGAAGACCATACACTGTACTTCAGCTTTAACTGTTGCTGGGCCCAAGACAAGTCCTGCCCCAGAAAGACTCCCGCTCCCACCGTGTTGGCCGCGATGTCCCATCCGCTGAAGCCCCATCCGTCCAAATACCCGTCGAGCAACTCAATACCTCCTAAGAATACCATCGCCGTAACCGCGCCCGCAGGCGCCGGATGCTCGGGCACGCCCGAGAACGACATGAGTCCTTGCGCCCAGCGCCCGATCCAATAACTGCTGAACACATGGCCCCCTTTGTCCGTTTGAAGCCATTCGGCGCCGTCGTTGAACCCATGGAACGCCTGCCGATCATACTCTGCGTACCACGCTGAATTGAGCCCTACCAAACTACCTCCCATGATGGCCACACCGCCTCCGGTAACCGCCCAGAAACGGCCGGGATGGAAAGTGGTATCCTGCCGCTGCGCCAAGAGCAGAGACCCAGGGAAGAACGACATCGCCACGAGCCAGAAGGCCACGAAGCGGATAGGCATCCGTCTAAAGGATACTCTGCCTGTCACCGTGCTCATCCCCACCGTTGCCAAAGGTATTCCGCCCGCGCCCATGGGGAGGTTGCCAAGGGCCCTCATTCCCAGTACTTTTGCACCCCGTTTTAGAATACTTGGAGCAAGCGCTACGATGCACCGCCTACCCTCTTCCTTCAAGGTGCTGGCTTGCTCGACACTGGCGCTTTTGAGCTTGGTCGGCAGAGGTGCTGTACCGGATACCTCGGTCATTAAACGGATGGTCGTGGAGCAGGAAATGGACCTGCACAGAGATGGCTCGCATGCGACATGGAGCACGTTCAACCGTGCGCTCGGCCTGCAGCATTCGCTCTATAATGGTAGACTGAAGATCTCGGGCACGATAGCCGACCAGGCCTGGGAGCAACATTTGGACCCCGTATCGATCGCGCGCGGAACGATCTCCAGCCCGTGGAAACCCTCCGCTGTGCGCTCATCTGCGCGCGAAGTGGTCTGGAGTGGCCGAGGGTTTGACGTGCAGTACATGCACTCTCAGGAAGGCCTGCGGCAGAATTTCATTGTCCACAAGCGTCTGGAAGGCAGTGGTCCCCTTTTGGTGATCCTCTCCAGCACGGGTGATCTTACGCCCCAGCAGGTATCGGATGGTTCTATCGCTTTCCACACCGCTGCGGGTCCTGCTGCCTTCGTCTATCGCGACCTCGCTTGTTGGGATGCCACAGGGAAGCCGTTGACCGCGTTCATGGGGGTCCAGCCGGGCAAGGAAGGGGATGGCGTGACGATCACAGTGGATGACACACTTGCGATCTATCCGATCACCGTCGATCCTGTGTCCACAACGGCTTCGCCACTCATCATTTCCCCATTGAACAACGCTGATTTCGGAGTGTCCGTAGCGACCGCCGGCGACCTGAACGGCGATGGCTATAGCGATATGGTGATCGGGGCATGGACGGCAAGTTTGGGCCAGAACCTGGAAGGCGTGGCCTATGTGTACTACGGAAGTATCACTGGGATCAACGTGGTGCCGAGCTTGACGCTCCAAGTGGACCAAGCTGGCGCACTCTTCGGGTGCTCGGCGAGCACTGCGGGAGATGTGAACGGCGATGGATTCAGCGATCTGATCGTCGGCGCCCGAGCCTGGGAGAGCAACGCGGTGACGGAGATCTCCGAGGGCGCAGCTTTCGTGTATTACGGCAGCGCCACGGGGATAACTCCGTTGCCAAACCTCACTCTGCAAATGAACCATGCGGACGACAACTATGGCGCGCGTGTGGTGTGCCTCGGCGATATCAACAACGACGGTTTCAGCGACGTAGGCATTAGCGCTTATCTGGCCGCTTATCCCTCTTTTCAGGAAGGTGCCGTCTTCATCCACCGCGGATCCGCCACGGGCTTGAACCCCTTGGCGACACACCGATTGGAAAGAAATCAGGGCGGCTCGCAGTTCGGGCAGGGGATCTCTTGCGCGGGCGACATCAATGCGGACGGATTCAGTGATGTGGTGATCGGTGCCTACAACTGGACCGTGGCCCCCGGCTCCGATCAAGGAGCCGCGTTCATCTACTACGGGAGTGCTGCGAATCTTGGTGCGGGCTTCAATCCTGCCCCGGCACAGACCTACCTGGGAACCGCCACAGTGAACAACAATAGCACTGGATGGGGCGTCTGCGGGGCAGGGGATGTGAATGGTGACGGATACAGTGATGTAGCCATTTCCGCATACCTCGATCAGAACGGCCAGGTGGATGAGGGATTGGTCCGCATCTACCACGGAAGCGCCAGCGGACTGGCCGTGGTCCCGACCACCGTCCTGGAGAGCAACCTGGCCAACTCCTGGCTGGGCTACTGGGTATGCACAGCGGGGGATACCAACGGAGATGGCTATGCCGACCTGATCGTGGGGGCACCCTACTTCGCCGGTCCGGAAAGCCAGGAGGGCCGCGCGAGTCTGTACTTCGGGTCAGCTACCGGGATACCGACAACCGCTTCGGCGACTTTTGAATTGAACACTCCTGGTGCTTTCCTCGGGCAATGTGTGGCCACGATAGGCGATGTGAACGGCGACGGCTTCTCCGACTTCGCCGCCGGGGCGGTTAAATACGGTGCCGGCGGTGCCGTTGCGGTGTATTTAGGCGGTGGATACGCTATGCGTATCGCATCCAGCGCCAGCACCACAGGCGGTGCGTTGAACGCGGCCATGGGCACGACCGTGGCCAATGCCGGGGACGTGAACGGCGATGGATACGCCGATGCCTTGGTCGGTATTCCCAATGCTTCAAACGGCCAGGCGGGTGAAGGTCTTGTTCAATTCCGCCTTGGCTCCACCAACGGCCTTACCGCTGCTCCTACCAGCACGTTGGAAGCGAATCTGGCAGGTGCACGCTTCGGCGCGAGCGCATGCAGCGCCGGGGACGTGAACGGCGATGGATACGCTGATGTGATCGTGGGCGCCCCATTGGCTGGCGGCACCGGAAGAGTATTTGTATACCATGGTTCGCCCGGCGGTCTTGCGGCGGCACCCACCATCACGCTCACCGGACCTGCCGCCTCGCGATTCGGCGCCTCGGTCAGCGCGGCTGGTGATGTGAATTCGGACGGCTACGCCGATGTGATCATCGGCGCGCCTGACGCCAACCAAGCTTTCGTGTACATGGGGTCGGTCGCGGGGGTGATCTCTCCGCCACATGTGATCCTGAGCGAGGGTGCCCCCGCCCTTTTTGGCCACGCGGTGGGTACCGCTGGGGATGTGAACGGTGATGGGTTCAGCGATGTGATCGTGGGAGCTATCGGTTATTCCAATGGTCAAGCCAATGAGGGTGCGGCTTATGTCTACCACGGATCCCTCACGGGCATCGTGCTTCCCTTCGCCCAGCGCATGGAGTCAAATGTGTCTAACGCACGCTCAGGGTTCAGCGTGGCTGGTGCTGGCGATGTGAACGGCGATGGGTTCTTCGATGTGATCGTAGGGGCCGATCAGTGGGCTTCTGGTCAGGCGAACGAAGGCGCGGCGTTCATTTTCCACGGTTCGGCCGCTGGTGTGGGCGCGGTACCGGTAACCACGCTTCAACGCAACCTGGTCGGCCTCTTCTTCGGCCGCAGCTTGGCAGAGGCCGGGGACGTGAACGGAGATGGCTATGCGGATGTCGTGATCGGCGCAGCGGGCTACGAAAATCCTGCCGCACAGATCGATGAGGGTGCCTTCTACGTTTTCCGCGGTTCGACCGCCGGGATCGGTGCGGCCGCTTTCGATCTGATCGAGGCTAACGTGGCCGGCGAGCAATTAGGAACTTCGGTAAGTGGCGGCGGCGATATCGACGGCGATGGTTACAGCGATGTGATCGCGGGTGCCCCATTTGCATCGCCCGCCTTTGCCAATGAAGGTCGGTGGCAGTGGCATCGGGGAGGGCGCGGTTACGGTTTGAACCAACTATCCCGCCAATACATGGCCGATCTGGTCTCTCCCCTCGCCACGAATTGTATGGATTTCGCCGTACCCACTTTTTTCGGCATTGGCCACCGCGCGAGAAGCCCGATCCAACGCACGGATGGAAAGGTGCGCTGGGAAGTGGTGTTCGAGGGTCAAGCCTTCACGGGGGTGCCGATCACCAATAGCGTGGGGAACACCGGTATCAGCGCTGCGTGGACGGATCTCTTACCAGGTGGAGTGGAGATCAAGGAACTGGTCTTCAAAACACCAGGGTATATCCGCTACAAATGGCGGGTTCGGGTAGAGTACGAGCTGTCCAAGATGTTCGACGGTCAGCGCTACAGCCGTTGGTTCTATGGGTATGCCAGTGGGCTGGGCGATATCGGTGTGTTACCTGTGGAACTTGTGCGTTTCATAGGCCGCACGGAACCGCTCACCAACGTCTTGGAATGGACGACCGCTTCGGAACACGCCACAGAACGGTTCATCGTAGAGCGCAGTATCGATGGTGATCGGTTCGCGCCCATCGGAGACGTGGGTGCCGCTGGAGAAAGCCTCTCGACGATCGATTATATGTTCGACGACATAGATCCCCCGTCCGGCCTGGCCTACTATAGATTGATGATGCAGGATCTGGATGGGAAAGCAGAGAGCAGCCCCGTGATCGCACTGTATCGTTCGGGCGCCGTCACCAACATGAGTCTCTCGCCGAATCCAGCGAACGCGCAAGTGACCGTGTTCTGGTCATTGGATGCTGGATCCCTCAGTGTTGTGGATGAAATGGGCCGCCCCACCCGCACCGTGCGATTGGAGCCGCAACAGCGTGGCGTTGTGCTCGATGTCGCTGACCTAGCGGCAGGGCATTATACCGTTGTCCTGATCGACCGCTCGGGTGCGGTGTTGGACAGGCTTCCTCTTTTGAAGAACTAAGCGCCGATCGTTCTTCGGCAGGCTTCGAGGATCCCGCGCGCCTTTTCGAGCGAGCTGCTTTCCGCATAGGTGCGCAACACCGGTTCGGTCCCGCTCGCACGTATCATGAGCCACTGGTCATTGTCGAAGTGGTATTTCCATCCATCGATCGTTTCCAACCGGCGTACCTCGAGATCGCCGAACCGGCTGTACTTGTTCTCGGTGCAAGCCTTCAACACCTGCTGCTTCAAGCTTTCGCTGATGTGCAGGTCGTTGCGGTCGTAGCTGAACGGACCCACGATCGCGTAGACCTCCTGGATCAACTCCTCGAGCGTCTTTCCGCTTCGCGCCATGAACTCCCAGATCGTCAATCCCATCCAGATGCCATCGCGTTCCGGGATGTGGCCCTTGATGGCGATCCCGCCGCTCTCCTCGCCACCGAGAAGCACGTCATCCGTGATCATGATGCCGCAGATCCACTTGAAGCCGATCTTCACCACCTCATACTCCAGGCCATAGTGCCTGCACATCTTCTCCACCTTCGGCGTGGTGCTCACGGCTACCACCACCTTACCGGTGAACTTCTTGTAGTTCACGAGGTAGTGGATCAACAAAAGGATGATGTGATGTGAGTCAACGAACTCCCTTTTGCTGTTGTAAAGTCCGATGCGGTCGGCATCGCCATCAGTGGCAAGGCCGCATTGGATCGCGCTGTGCTTGATCGACTCGCTGAACTCGATGAGGTTCTTGTGGATCGGCTCTGGCGCCTGCCCGCGGAAAGAGGGGTTGTGATCGCAGTGCAACAGCACCGCTTCGGGTAGGATCCTGGGGATCACGTTCTGACCCGCACCGTACATCGCATCATAGCCCAACATCAACCCGCTCTTGCGGATCATGGGAAGATCGAAGTTGGCTTCGACATGCTTCACGTACATCGTCTCCAGGTCCACGATGGAGATGAGACCGTCGGCCTCCGCCTTCTTGAGATCGATGCCCGACAGATCGAGGCCATGCGCAGCGGGTATGATATCCTCGATCTCCTGGACATGTTCGGGGATCAATGGCCCGCCATAGGAACCCTTCAATTTGTATCCGTTGTAGCTCGGCGGGTTGTGGCTGGCGGTCATGATCACGCCCATGCTCGCCTTCAATTGGAACGCGCCCAACGATACCATCGGGGTGCTCACGAACCCTTTCGCGAGATGTACGCGGATCCCGTGGCCCACGAACACTTTGGTGCATGTCTCGGCGAAAAGTTCGCCAGCGAAGCGGCAGTCATGCCCTACGACGATGCTCGGCCCGTTCGGGAAGTTCTTCTTCACCCACTGTGCAACTGCCACGCTCACACGCGCCACGTTGTCCACCGTGAAATCATCCGCGATTATCGCCCGCCAACCGTCGGTACCGAACTTGATCTTCGTCATTCCATGTGCTCTTTGCAGGCGCGAAAGTAGCCGCGCACCCCAGTGGACCATCAACCGGATGGTCGAGGTTTCAACAGCCTACCGAAGAATACCACGAGCGTTCAGTGCTTTCTGGTAGCGGCGCGCATTTACCAGGTGCTGTTCGTAGGTCGTGGCGAAGTTGCTGTACCCGTCGAGCGTTTCGCGGGCACAGAAGTAGAGGTAGTCGTGCTTGGCCGCGTCCAGCACCGCATCCAGATAGACGGGCTCGGGCATGTTGATGGGGCCCGGAGGTAGGCCCGTATGCGTATAGGTGTTGTAGGGTGAATCCACGCGCTTGTCCGCATCCAATACCCGGTTCACGCTATCTAAGCCGAGTGCGAACTTCAGGGTAGGATCCGCCTGCAGTGGCATACCGATGCGCAATCTATTGAGATAGACCCCCGCGATCCTTGGTGCTTCGTCGCGCTTCGCCGTCTCTGCTTGCACGATGCTCGCCAGCGTGCTCACCTCCGTGAGCGCGAGGCCCGATGCGGCGGCTTTGGCCCGGCGTTCCTCCGACCAGAAGCGGCTGTACTCGCGCGCCATGCGGCTCAAAAGGTCTGCCGGTGCCTCGTTCCACCATACCTCATAGGTGTTAGGAATGAACAAGGAGATCATCGTCGTTCCAGTGAATCCGAGACGATCCATAGTGGCTGGGTCACGCATTGCAACTAGCAAGGCAGTTGAATCAACCTCCAGGTATTTGTCCAGTCGTCCGGCGAGTTCGGGAAGTGTGCGGATATTGGTGAAGGTGATGCGTACCGGATCCTGTTCGCCGCTGCGCAACTTGTTGATGAGCTCGTTCAGGCTTATACCGCTCGGGATCAAATACCGGCCGGATCGCACGTGGTCGGCATACTTCTTCCGCTTGGCGAGCAGGCGGAACGCCTGTTCATCGGCGATCATGGACCCCGCGTTCAAGCTGTCCACTACCGTTTCAAGGTCAGCGCCAGAGGGTATGAGAAGCACACGTTCAGGCTGTGCGAAGCCGGGGCCGGGGCCGAACGTCTTCCTCCAAAGCGACCAACCCACCACCGCGGTCGCGAGCGCGAGGATGCCTATTACCAGCGCAATGATCCTCCAACGCCGCATGCCGCTCAGATCTCCACGGTTCCTTGGAACACTTCGCGCACTGGGCCTATGAGTCGGATGTTCTTGTACCCTCCTTGCGGCATGGTGTCGGCTTCAACGCGGAGCACTCCTCCGCGTGTTCCCACCAAGACCGGAGACAGCGCTTGGTGCCGGTGCAAGGCGCTGACAGCTGCTGCTACTACCCCGGTACCGCAGCTCAAGGTTTCATCCTCTACCCCGCGTTCGTAAGTGCGCATCTCCAAGCGCCCTTCGTGCCAACGTAAGAAATTGACATTGGTCCCATCCGGCCCCCGTCGCCCAGCATAGCGTCGCACGGCACCATCGCGGCATACGTTCACTTGCCCAGGATCGGCCACCCACACCAGTTCATGCGGCGATCCGTTGTGAATGAAGTCCACATGCGGTTCATCGGGCTGGTTCAGGATAGCGGTAACATCGGCCAACGAAACAGCCACCTCCCCATCCCGCCATTCCGCCGTATGCGCCCCATCCACCGCCGTAAAGCGGGCTTCGCGACCATCCCCGTTGAGTCGGCTCCAGAAGGCGAACGCACAACGGCTCCCATTACCGCAGAAGCTCTTGCTGCCATCCGGATTGAAGAACTCCATGTGGTAGTCGAAGCCCTTGGTGTTCGTCGCTTGAACGAGGATCAACCCGTCCGACCCGATGCCGAAATGGCGGTGACAGAGTTGACGCACCAAGGCAAGATCGTCAGCCGGGAAACGACCGGCGCGGTCATCGAGCAGCACGAAGTCATTCCCCGTGCCGTGCCACTTGCTGAAGGCCGTAAGCGCTGCCATGTCGCAAAGATGCGTGTCCCAACGGCGCTTCCGATCAACACATTTTAACGCGCTGCCGAGCACCTGCGGCATAAAGCGAACGTTCCTTCGTGTGGCCCCGGCACGCTGCTTGCGCGGTCGGCACAGCCAACAACGCAGATGAAAAACACACTCACCTATTTTCTCGCCGCTCTTTTTGGTGGCGCATTGGCGCTCGGTGGTCATGAAGCCATGCAGCGCAACGCGCGGCCGAACGGCGGGGCCGCTCAGCCGCCAGCCGCACCTGCTCATTTCACGGGTCTGCCGGGAACACTATCAACAGGTGCTCCCGTGGACTTCGTACCCGCCGCCGAAACATCGGTGAACGCGGTGGTGCATGTGACCACGGAAACCATGGTCCAATACAGCGATCCGTTCCGCGATTTCTTTTGGGGCTATCGCTCTCCTCCTCCCCAGCCCCGCGAAGGAGTGGGTTCCGGCGTGATCATAGCCAGCGATGGGTACATCGTGACGAACAACCACGTTGTGGAGGGAGCGGACAAGATCACCATCCATTTGAACGATGGCCGTTCCTTCTCAGGAAAGGTCATCGGGCGCGACCCCAGCACAGACATCGCCTTGTTGAAAGTGGATGCCGATGGGCTGCCCACATTGCCCTTCGCCGATTCGGATGATGTGAAGGTCGGAGAATGGGTACTGGCCGTGGGAAACCCCATGAATTTGACGAGCACGGTCACGGCGGGTATCGTAAGCGCCAAGGCACGTAACATCAACCTGCTCCAATACGACCCCGGAAGGGATGTCTTCCCCATCGAGAGTTTCATCCAGACGGATGCCGCCGTTAACCCGGGCAACAGCGGTGGGGCGCTGGTCAACACCGCCGGTGCGCTTGTCGGGATAAACACCGCCATTGCGAGCACTACCGGCCAATACACGGGCTACTCCTTCGCCGTGCCTGCCAACATCGTAAAGAAAGTGACCGGAGACCTGCTCGAGTACGGTAGTGTGCAACGCGCCTATATCGGTGTGAGCATTCGGAACATGGACCAAGACTTGGCGGGGCAGGCGCAAATGGACCGGATCCGCGGGGTTTTCGTGAACGGGATCACCGAAGGTGGGGCCGCTCAGAAAGCGGGAATAGTAGAGGGCGACGTAATTGTGAAAGTGGGCACCATGGAAGTGAACAACGTACCACAATTACAGGAACAGGTGGGCACGTTCCGCCCTGGCGATGAAGTGACCGTGACCATCGTGCGGGATGGGAAGGAGAAGGTCTTGGAGATGGAGCTCCGCGGCAAGGACGGTACCAATGCGCTCGCTGCGATCGCCTCAAAGTAGGCAGCGCTCGTCCTCGGCGCCCAATTGGCACAAGCTACGATCGGTGAGTTGAAGGCGCTGAAATTGGAGAACGGTGTGAAAGTGGTGGCCATCGAGAGCGGCAAACTGCGCACAAGTGGCATACGCGAAGGATTCATCATCACCCGGATCGATGACCAGCCCATCCGCCAGCCAGAGGATATAGAACGGGCGATCACCAACAAGCGCGGTGGGGTGCTCATCGAAGGCATCTACCCCAACGGTATGAAGGCCTACTACGGACTGGGGATATAATCAGCCTGTCGCACAGCCTGTTGCGCCCTGCGGACAAGCGTTCTTGTCCCGTAGGGCGCATGGGCCGTACCTTCGCCGCGATCCCCACTGGGTAAGTGGTCCGCCTTCGATCCACAGACCCTCTTATTCACCCAACAACCCTCCCCGCCCGTGACAAGCCGGATGCGCCAACTTAAGATCACCAAGTCGATCACCAACCGCGAGAGCCAATCGCTAGACAAGTACCTTCAGGAGATCGGCAAGGAAGGCTTGATCACCGCCGATATGGAGGTGGAGTTGGCACGCCGCATCAAGGAAGGGGATGGTATGGCCCTGGAAAAGTTGGTGAAGGCCAACCTGCGCTTTGTGGTTTCCGTGGCCAAACAGTACCAGAACCAAGGCCTGAGCCTGCCCGATCTTATCAATGAGGGTAACCTTGGCCTTATCAAAGCCGCACAACGCTTCGATGAGACCCGCGGCTTCAAGTTCATCAGCTATGCTGTGTGGTGGATCCGACAGAGCATCCTACAGGCCCTGGCCGAGCAAAGCCGCATCGTGCGCCTTCCGCTGAACCAGGTGGGCTCCTTGAACAAGATCAACAAGGCCTTCGCGAAGCTGGAGCAGGAGTATGAGCGGCCGCCGAGTGCCGATGAACTGGCCACCCTGTTGGACCTTCCTCCTGAAAAGGTGGCGGACACAATGAAAGTGAGTGGTCGGCATATCAGCATGGACGCTCCCTTCGTGGAAGGCGAGAGCAATAGTCTCCTGGATGTATTGCCTAACAACGACAGTGCCCCAGCGGATCGCCTGCTCCTGAACGAATCGCTCAGCAAGGAGATCGAACGCGCATTAAGCACCCTTACAGAGCGCGAACGTGATGTGGTGAAGCTCTTCTTCGGCATCGGTATCAACCACGGTCTCACACTTGAGGAGATCGGAGCCAAATTCGACCTCACCCGCGAGCGGGTGCGACAGATCAAGGAGAAGGCCATCCGCCGTCTACGACATACAAGCCGAAGCAAACTGCTGAAAGCCTATCTCGGCTGATCGAACAAGGGGGGCTTAACCGGCCCCCCTTTTGCTTTTCCGAAACTCAATTTCCCATCAACAACCGCTAATGGAGACAGTAGCCGCTAAAGCCGGATACGAAGCCGGGCTCAAGGAGTATGTCGATCGTGAACGCGCCGCGGTTGACCTGATCGATTCGGTCGGTCAGCTCATGTATGGCCGTGGCGTGGAACTGGTGTTCTTCCGCAACCACCTGTTGGACATCAGCATTTCGGAAGTGATCCAGCTTTTCAACTACGCCTGGAGGTGGTGAAGAAGCCATCGATGTGCATACCACCCTGACGTGGCCCGTGGCCTGCTCGATCCCGGACCTTGCCCCAGCAAGATCGACATCGGCAAACTCACCTATGAGTACACCATCTCCGGCAGCAAGTCCATCAGCGATTTCCTGAAGAGCCACCTCAGCGGCTTCATCGGCCAAGACAAACACAAGTTCCAGCCGCAAGACGTGGTGCTCTACGGCTTCGGCCGTATCGGGCGCATCGCTGCGCGCGAACTGGTGAAGCAGGCCGGAAAAGGACAGCAGCTCCGCCTGCGCGCCATCGTTACACGCACCCTTACGGATGCCGAGATAGTCAAACGCGCGGCTTTATTGCGCAACGATAGTGTACACGGCGCCTTCAAAGGCACGGTGATCGAGGACGTGCCGAACAAGGCTATTTGGATCAATGGCCAGCAAGTGCAATTGATCGCCGCAGCGAACCCGGAGGACATCGACTACACGCGTTCCGGGATCAATAACGCATTGGTGATCGACAATACGGGCGCTTTCACCAAACGTGCCGACCTGGAGCGCCACCTGAAAGCCAAAGGCGTCTCCAAAGTCCTCTTGACGGCCCCAGGCAAAGAGATACCGAACGTGGTGTATGGGATCAACCACAAAGAGGTGGATATCGACAACGAAACGATCTTCAGCGCGGCCAGTTGCACCACCAACGCCATCTGCCCCGTGCTGAAGGTGGTGGAGGACGAACTGGGTATCGAGAAGGGGCATATCGAAACGGTGCATGCCTATACGAACGACCAGAACCTTCTGGACAACTATCACAAAGGCCCGCGACGGGGTCGGAGTGCGGCCATCAACATGGTGATCACCAGCACAGGAGCCGGCACCGCCGTGGCCAAGGCCATCCCAAGCTTGAAGGACAAATTGACAGCGAACGCCGTGCGCGTTCCCACCCCGAACGGTTCGCTAGCCATAATGAACCTGACGCTGAAGAAGCCCATCGGCGGCGTAGCTGAGATGAACGACCTGATCCGAAACGCAGCACTCGTCGGAGAACTTGTGAACCAGATCCACTACCAAGTGGATCCCGAACTGGTGAGCAGTGACATCATAGGCGATACGTGCTGTAGTGTGTTCGACAGCAATGCCACCATCGTAGCGCCCGATGGCAAGAGCGTCGTCCTATACGCTTGGTACGACAATGAGTTCGGCTACACGAAGCAGGTTATCCGCCTGGCCAAA
>JADJRW010000050.1 GCA_016712025.1 Flavobacteriales bacterium | reverse complement strand
GTGTTGAGCGGGATCGCGGAGGTGAGCGGTCAGCCTGAAAAGGTGGTCGATATGGTGACGGCGATCGACAAGCTGGACAAGATCGGACGGGAGAAGGTGGAGGAGGAGATGCGCGCGAAAGGTGTTTCCGACGAAGCGATCAAGGGCATCGCGCCATTGTTCGAGTTGAAAGGAACCTGGAATGAACAACGTCCGATCTTGGAGCAATGGTTAGCCAGCTCGACAACCGCGAAGCAAGGCTTGAAGGACCTCGCGTTCACGTTCGAAGCAGTGGGCGCGTTGAAGTCGGCGAAGTTGGAGTTCGATCCCACCCTTGCTCGCGGCCTCGACTACTACACCGGTGCCATCTTCGAAGTGAAAGCGCTGGAAGGCACCATGCCCGGCAGCATCTGCGGTGGCGGTCGCTACGATGATCTCACGGGCATCTTCGGCCTGAAGAACATGAGCGGCGTGGGCATCAGCTTCGGCGCGGACCGGATCTATGACGTGCTGCTGGAGACGAACAAATTCCCTGAGGAACTCGGTGGTAGCACCAAGTTGCTCTTCGCCAACTTCGGCGAGAAGGAAGCGATGCATTGCCTGAAGTTGCTGCGAACGGTGCGCGAAGCTGGCATCGCGGCCGAACTGTATCCGGATGCCGTGAAGATGGCCAAGCAGTTCAAGTATGCGGACGACAAGAACATCGCCTTCGTGGCCATCATCGGCGAGAACGAGTTGAAGCAAGGCATCGTGACCATCAAGGACATGAAGACCGGCGAGCAGAAGGCAGTGAAGCAGGATGAGCTCATTTCCTCGATCCAGTGATGAAGTGGGCGTTTGGGAGTCCGATGCTTATTGCGGGGTTTGACCTGAGGGTTGTCGCGCCCCGATGGGTCGGACCGGACTGGCTACTCCGTCCGCAGATTCTATCTGTCAACAAGCTTCAACCAGCGAGCCGGTCCATGATCCACGTTATGGACAGCGCCAAGAAGGAATTCACACTACTGGATACGCGTGTCGCTGATTCAACCCAGTGGCATGTGGATTGGCTGAGTTCTGGTGACACGATCCTCATGTGGTGCTATGAGGGGAACAAGGCGAGGAACGAGGTGCCAATGACGCCGACACTGAATGAGAAAGCGGATTGGATGAAAGGTCCTTGAACGAGAAGCTCGAACATCAGATAAGCTATGATCCATCATCCCATCGGCACCCTCGGCCTCACCCTCGCCGAACTGGACGCGATCCTGCGCGATCGCCAGCCCATCGCCCTGAGCAAGGAGGCCCAGGCGGTGATCAAGAAGAGCCACGCCTATCTGCGCGACCGACTGAAGAAGAGCGATGCGCCGATCTATGGCGTGAACACGGGCTTCGGGGCGTTGCACAACACCTCCATCGCGAAGGGTGATCTGGCCCAGCTCCAGAAGAACCTGGTGATGAGCCACGCCTGCGGCAGCGGCGATCCCGTGCCTGCCGAGATCGTGCGCGCCATGCTGGTGCTGAAAGTGCAGAACATGGCCTTCGGGCACAGTGCTGTGGCGCCGGCCACGGTGCAACGGCTGGTGGACATGTACAATGCGGATGTGCTGCCCGTGGTCTACGAGCGCGGTTCGCTCGGCGCCAGCGGTGATCTCGCCCCGCTCGCACACCTCAGCCTTCCCTTGATCGGACTCGGAGAAGTGGTCCTGAAAGGCAAGCGCATGAAAACCGCTGCCGCGCTGAAGCAACTCGGCTGGAAGCCGATCGAACTCGGTCCGAAGGAAGGCCTCGCCCTGCTGAACGGCACGCAGTTCATGAACGCCTACGCGGCCCTGCTCACCTTGAAGGCGACGCGCCTGGCCCAGCTCGCCGATGAGATCGCCGCGCTTTCACTGGACGCCTACGACGGGCGCATCGAGCCCTTCCATCCCTCCGTGCATGCCGTGCGGCCGCATCCCGGGCAGGCTGTGGTCGCGGGACATATGCGCGAGCTGCTGCAGGGCAGTGCGCTGATCGCCCGCAAGAAGGAGCACGTACAGGACCCGTATTCCTTCCGCTGTATTCCGCAGGTGCATGGCGCTTCGCGCGATGCCATCGCCTACGTGGAACGCGTGGTGGAGCGGGAGCTCGAAGCCGTGACGGACAATCCCACCGTCTTCGATGACGAGGACCTGGTGATCAGCGCCGGCAATTTCCATGGACAGCCGCTCGCATTGGCGCTCGACTTCCTGGCGATCGCCGTGGCCGAACTAGGCAGCATCAGCGAGCGTCGTACTTACAAACTGATCGGTGGTCAGCGCGGCCTGCCTGCTTTCCTGGTGGCCAAACCCGGCCTCAACAGCGGCTTCATGATCCCGCAGTACACCGCTGCGTCGCTTGTGAGCGCCAACAAGCAACGATGCATGCCCAACAGCGTGGACACCATCGACAGCAGCAACGGCCAGGAGGACCATGTGAGCATGGGTGCTGCCGCTGCGCTGAAGACCTGGGCCGTGGTACACGATGTGGAACGCATCCTCGCCATCGAACTGTTCACCGCGGCGCAGGCATTGGAGTTCCGCCGCCCTGCGAGGAGTTCCAAACGCGTCGAAGCGATTTACACCGACTTCCGGAAGCATGTCCCCTTCCTCCGCGCGGACGCGGTGATGCACGACCCGATGGAGGCTTCGCTCACCTTCCTGCGTGCGCGACCGGTCGGGTAAGGAAGGCTTACTCGACAAGGAAACGCACCGCCTGCTCCCCACGATCCGTTCGTACTACGGCGAAGTAGACGCCCGCTGGCAACGTTGTCAGATGCACCCGCCTTGTGGTCGCGTTCACGATTTCGGTGTTCGTGGGTAGCGAACGTCCAATGGGATCCACTAAGCGTACATCGAGGATCCGTGCGTGGTTGCTGGCAATGTGGAGATCGCCGTTCGCCACGTCGTGATAGTTGGTCAGGACCGGTGCGTCCTCCACGCCGAACGGGAAGGTCTCGAAGAATTGGAGGCCATCGAATTGAGCGAGGGCGAAGGCCGGACCACCGACAAGGCCTGGATGGCAGATCACCACGGTCTGTTCGTTCGGTGCAAGATGTATCGTGTCATAGACCGCGATCCACGTCCAGGCGGTGTCTGTGATAGTGGGTCCGATGTTAAACGGGGTGATCACACCGCCCGTGGTCATGGCCCCGATGTCCAGTCCGATCGGGGGCATCCATGGCCCATCCACGTTCCGGCACCAGCCGCCGAGGAAGAACGTCATCCCATCGTAGGCCGTGGGAACAACTTGGTACAACCAGGATCCGGGACAACCCTGGGGGTTGCTCGCCTCGACCTCGGCGTTCCAGTTCCCGCTGAGGGGTGCTCCGCCCGCGGAACTCTGCGCGATGCAGGCATGATCCCAATTGCTCAGGTCGCCCTGGCCCAGGGCGTTCTCGAAACTACCGTTCAGCAATTGTGCATTACCGTTCGCGGCAATGCCAATGGCGATGAAGAGAGTAATGTGCTTCATGGGCATGGGTATTGGTCCATCCCTAAGACGTGGTCAGCGGTCGCTTTGCTGTCCACAGTGTTCAACAATGGTCGCCCGGCTCGATCGGAGACAATGCAGAGGGATGCGGCGCCTTGCGCCGCATCCCTAGTTTTGATCGGTGAACCCCGGGCTTGACCCGGGGTCGCGCATATCACTTTCCGGCTTGCATCAGTACTGGGTATATATGCTCACGAACAAGGGCAACACGGTCCTCTATACCGGCGTGACCAATGATGTGCAACGTCGTCTTTTTGAGCATCGGACAGGGTCGGACGAGACATCTTTCACGTGGAGATACCGATGTTGGAAGTTGGTCTTCATGGAGGAGTTCGCGGACCTTGCGGAGGCGACCGAGCGCGAGAAGCAACTGAAGAACTGGAAGCGAGAATGGAAGAACGCGATCGTCGCGCGTACGAACCCTCTTTGGAATGATCTTTCCTTGGAATGGGACTATTCGGGTTGGTACGATCCTAATGATCCGCCGGAGGGGTTCTATCAGCAACACCTGGTAGAGAACTGGGGTGGGCCTTTACGCGATGCCGGGTCAAGCCCGGCATGAACTCCTGTCTGAGGGGAGAAGGCGCAAAGCGCCTTCTCCCCTTGCCGCCTTCTTCTACCCCGGGCTCTGACCCGGGGTCGCGGAGGAGGCACAGTACTTTGGCCGAAGACCCCCGATGGACATCTACCTCATCCCCGGCCTCGCCTCGGACCATCGCCTGTTCGAAAAGCTGGAGTTGCCGGGACATACCCTGCATTGCCTGGAATGGCACCGCATGCCGGAACGGGCGACCATCGCACAATTCGCGCGGGACCTCGCTGCGCAAGTGGATGTAAGTCGGCCGCACGCGCTTGTTGGCGTGAGCATGGGCGGCATGGTGGCGCAGGAAATGGCCGCGCTCACCAAGCCGAGCAAGGTGGTCATCATCTCCAGTTGGAAGAGCCGCGCGGAGATGCCTTGGAACATCAAGGCCCTGCGCGGCTGGCATCCGGAACGATTTGTACGCGATGTGGTGGTGCGGCGTCTCTTTCCCTACCTCCGGCTGTTGCGCTGGACCCTCGGTCTTGAGGATAGGGCTTCGCAAGAGATCGGCCAGGCCATGCTCAACACCTTCGCCGCCCGCGACCTGCGCGTGATGATCGATGCCATCGTGCATTGGGATGGACCACCTGCGCCGATCCCCGGCCTCGTGCATATCCACGGCGACAAGGACCGCTTGATGCCGATCTCCCTGATCCGCGGTGCGCGCGTGATCAAAGGGGGCACGCACTTCATGGTCTACGCCAAAGGCAAGGAGGTCTCTGCAGCGGTGGTGGATGCGCTGCGCGAAGGCTGATCACTGGTTGCTCAAGCGGAAGGAGATCGGGAGTTGGTAGGAGACGCGCACGGCCTCTCCCCGGTGCCGGCCGGGTTTCCAGCGGCCCATGCGCTTCACCACGCGCACGGCTTCCGCATCCAGTGTCCGGCTCACGCCGCTCAGTACGGTGATCTCCGTCACGTTGCCCTCTTCATCCACCACGAAGCCGAGCACTACGCGACCCTGGCGCCGCGCCTCCCGATCGATCTCAGGATAACGCACCGTGCGACCGAGGTAGTCGTAAAGGGCCTTCAAACCGCCGGGGTATTCCGGCGCGAACTCCGCCTCGTTCATGCCCATCGTTCCCTTCGTCTTCATCGGGTTGCTCCCACCACCGCCGCCACCGGG
The DNA here is from genome assembly GCA_016712025.1 of Flavobacteriales bacterium. Lineage (GTDB taxonomy): Bacteria > Bacteroidota > Bacteroidia > Flavobacteriales_F > PHOS-HE28 > PHOS-HE28. The sequence continues at coordinate 4,930 of JADJRW010000050.1, read as the reverse complement.
CGGAAGCACGGGGGTCTTGGCCGCATGACCTAACGCGTCGAGGTTCGGCCCAAGATCTTTGGTCCGTGCGGTGGTGTCTACGGGCGCCGCCGCACTATCCACCGCGATCGGGGGAAGGTCCGCAGGGTTGGGCTTGGCGCCGGAACTTCCCGCCTTGGGCTTGATCACGGGGAGGTCCGGTTTCACCGAGGAAGGCACCACGAAGTCCTTCAGTTCAACGATGATCGCGCGGTCCGAGGGCGTGCGGCTGATCTCCTGCGGCCCGTAGAGCAAGCGCGGCAGTGAGAACACGAGGAGAGCAAGTCCGAACGCGATCAATGCGGAGAGGCCGAGGACGCGGTGATGTTCACGCCGCAAGCGATAGGCCCCATAGGCGCGGTTGCGCTCCGCGAAGACCAACTCATTACGGACCGGAGAGAGCACATCGCTCCAATCGGAGCCTACGAAGGCGAAGCCGATGAGCAGAGCCAGGGCAACAAGGGCGAGGAGCAGCATGGCGAAGGGGTTTGCGTGTAGAACGGATGGTGATCATCCACCCGTACACGGCAGCCTGCCGATCCGTTCGATCGATATACCGGTCCGGCCGGTGAAGGCATCGGCTGCTGCATCGCATCTTCGTGGCCGCAACGCTCCATCATGGAAGATCTCTTCACGCTCAGTGCGCTCGTCAGTTTGCTCACCCTCACCGTGCTGGAGGTGGTGCTGGGCATCGACAACGTCATCTTCGTCAGCATCATCCTGGGCCGCATTCCGCCGGAAAAGCGTTTGCGTGCCCGCCGCATCTGGATGATCGGCGGCATCCTGCTCCGGTCGGCGCTGCTCATCGGCCTGGGTTGGCTGGTGAAGAACGGGGAGAACGAACTCTTCCGCATCGCGGACTATCCGTTCAACATCCGCAACCTCATCATGTTCTTCGGCGGCTTGTTCCTGCTCTACAAAGCGGTGAAGGAGATCCACGAAAAGCTGGAAGGCGGGGAGGAGCATGCCACGCCGGCGGCGGCCAAGAAGGCCTTCGCCGCGCTCGTGGTCCAGATCCTCCTGGTGGATGCCGTCTTCTCCTTCGATAGCATCGTGACCGCCATCGGCCTGGCCGATCATGTGGAGGTGATGATCACCGCCGTGGTGATCGCCATGGTGGTGATGTTCTTCTTCGCCAACGCCATCAGCAAGTTCATCGAGAAGCACCCCGCGCTCAAGATGCTTGCCCTTTCCTTTCTGGTCATGGTAGGCTTCATGCTCTTCTTTGAAGGGCTGGAACCCCTGCACCACAGCGAGATCCCCAAGGGCTATGCCTACGTGGCCATGGCCTTCAGCTTCGGCGTGGAACTGCTGAACATGCGCGTGCGGAAGCATGTGGTGAAGCTCAATAAGTAGCGAGGAGCGAGGGGTCCACGATGCGATCCTCGCGGAAGTGGGGAACGGGTTACTCCTCTCCATGAAAGAAAGGCAGGAACCGAAGTCCCTGCCTTTCCATTGCACTTTGGTGTATCCCGTAAAGGGACCATCGGAACGTTCAGTTCCTACTTGCTCGTGGGGAGATCACCCACAGGAGCACCCACCAGCTCGAAAAGCTCATCCAGCTTGGGCACCAGGATGATCTCCGTGCGGCGGTTGCGGGCACGATCCTCCACGTTGCCGTTGCTGGCGATCGGTTGGTATTGGCTGCGACCTGCGGCCTGCACGCGTTCCGGTGGCACCGAATAGGTGGTGGTGAGGAGCCGAACGGTGCTCACGGCACGTGCCGTGCTCAGGTCCCAGTTGTCCGTATAGCGCGAAGTCTTGATGGGAATGCTGTCCGTATGGCCTTCCACCATCACATTGATATCCGCATTGGCGCGCAGCACCTCGGCCAATTTGCCTACCGCCACCGCACCCTTGGGATCCACCTTGGCACTGCCACTGGCGAAGAGCAACTTCTCTGAAAGTGAGACGTAGATCTTTCCGTCCCGCTCGGTAATGGTCAGATCATCGGCCTTGAAGTTCGCCAGGGCATCGGACACTGCGAGCGTGGCCGCTGCCGCGAAGGATGTAAAAGTGTTCCGCATGGGGTGTTCTATAAAGGGTTGTGTAACGCACTGCTCAGTTGTTCTTATCCACCGCGTCCTTGTCATCATCACCGATGTTCACCCCAAGGGTGAGCAGGTAGGTGAGGTAGCGGCTATCGAGGTTCTGTACCGAGACGTCGTCGTTGTACACGCGGCTCAGACCAAGGCTCACGCTTGGTTCCAGGGTGAACATGCCCATGTCCAGACCAAGTGCAACGTCGAAGTTCCAGAGCGCCTCATTGAACTCGCCATCGTTGAAGGTGATGTCCGAATCCTTCACATCCCGACTCAGTGCCACATCGAACGTTGGACCCACGGCGAGCCGCATGTCGAATTGGTACTTGTCAATAAGGCGATACCCGCCCATGAGTTTCAGCTTCAGGTTGGTTACCACGAACCGCCCGCTTTGGGCGAGGGTATCGGAGTATTCAATGAAAGTGGAATTCCGGCCGATGAACGCACCGGGCTGCAGGTAGACCTTGTTCCCCCAGCGTACATCCGCCCCTACCAGAAAGCCGACGCGCGCGGAGTACGTGATCCCCACAGGGGGCTTGGTGATGTTCTGATAGGTGACCCCTACCTGTGGGTTCACCTGCCACTGGGCGTTCGCTGCAAAACCAAGCGGTGCAACGGCCAGCGCGAGTAAAATGTGTTTCATGTGCGGGTTTGATGTGGGCCTACCACGCCAAGGCCTATGCCGCGTAGCGGATGTGCCGCGTGCGTAGGGGCAGGGGGCGAACGCGCGAACCCCGCACTGGGCGCGCAGAAGCAAGCTTCGCCCCAACTTGGGCATACCATGCGCGAACCCGCCCCAAGGAGGCCCAGTGCGCGCGACGCCGAGATAGGGCACGAGATCGGGGTACCAGGGCGGGCTGTCAGTTGCTGGTTGTCAGTTGTTGGTTGTCAGTTGTTGGTTGGCAGTGGGCAGCTACTGGTCGCGGAGCGCGTCATACACGCACCGACACCATGCACTAGAGGCATCTCAAAAATGCTTTTGGAGACAGCGAGGCGCTGGAACCGGAGCATAGTCGGCTCTGTGAGGCTTCCAGCAACGAAGCATGGTCGCAAAGGCCCGAGCGCCAGTCCAAAGGGCATTTTTGAGATGTGCTCTAGCAACCATGCCCCGCCAACCGATCTTCACCACACCACCGGCCGAAGCACCAGCGCGCATGCGCCGCTCGCCGGCTCCGCATCGCGGCGCAGTGCATGCGCTCGGGCGGCAGGGGCACCCAGCGTGGCGTGGGGGCGAGGCCCTTGGCGAACTCCACCACCGGGCGCGTGTAGCACAGCAGTTGTTGGGCGGCGGGCGGGCGGCAGGTTTTGGGCAGCAGTAGCACCAGGGCCAGATGGTCCTCCAGCCCTTCCAAGAATTCCAATCCGGCATTGGGGCTTGGCTCTTTGGGCCAGAGGCGCGCATCGCGCGGTAGGCCGCTCAAGGTGGTTTGGGTATGCAGGCCCAGGGGTTTCCAGGTATACCAGGTGCTGCCCGGGCGGCGCTGGCATTTGTGTTGCTGCCAGAGGCGCTTCATGGTTCCACTATCCCAGCAAGCAACGCCGCTTGCCTTCCTTATCGGTGTAGGTGGTGCGCAGCATAAGCGCCTTCAGTGCCGCGAGGAATTTGCGGCAGCCCTGCGCGCGGCTGCGCAGCAGGCGGCCCGTGCAGATCAAGTGGTCATCGCGGAATACCAGCAAGGTGAGCATGCCCGGCCAGGGACCCCTGCCGAACACCTCGATGGCGAAGCCCGCCGCCCACATACCCCAAAGCAGCCCAACACCTTATTCACTTGCAATCCCGAAAACCGGGGGTGGGATGGAACGTGAACTGCGGCATTCCTGTCCTTCTTCAGCGCAACCCCATCCATGTTCGCTGCGGATGTATCCTTCTCATGAGGAACACGGCAACCCTGCTGTGGAATGCCGCAAAAGTCATGAGGAATGCGGCAATTCATATAAGGAATGCCGCAAAAGACATAAGGAATGACGCGACCATTTCAACCATTCGCCCCGTCCCAGACCCTCGTTCCACGAGTTCAACCATCGCTTCGGTGGTCACGAACCCAATGCACACAAGGCCTGTACGGCAAAGGCATTCGGGAGAACTGGGCGCTGCACAAATCGCGAAGCCCCTGCGGTACAAAGGGCCATGGACCAGGCCGCTGAGAAGCATCCGGGTCCTGTTCCACCGGAGTTCGACCGAACGCGCCAACCGGGCGTACAGCGCACCCGGATGTCAGTTCAATACAACCTCCACACAGATGAGAATCAGAAGAGCGGCCTGATAGGCCTGAGAACAATGGAAAAGGTGGCCCGCACCAGGAATGTCGTGAGCGGCATTTCGGGCAACCCCGCCTTCCCACGCCCACACTGCCATGGCGGAGGTGACCGCGGCCGTGACCAAGCTTTCTTCCGCCTATGATGCTGCCTTGATCGGGGGGCCTGCAGAGCGCGAGCTCCGCAGGATCGCAGAAGGGGAGCTGGACGCGTTGGTGGCACAGCTGTGCCTCTACGTGAACAACGCCGCTGCCGGCGACCCGGCCGTGGCTGTTACCAGCAACTTTCCATTGATCAAGCGTTCCACGCCCAGCGGAGGCTTCCCGCACCCGCCAATGCCCACGCCCGCCCCTCACCGACGTTGCCGGTGATGTGGACCTGAAGTGGGATCTGGTGGAGTACAGCCGTAACTATCATGTCCAGATGTGCTCCACGGATCCCACCGTGGAAGCGAACTGGAGCTTGGTAGGTGTTTCCAGCAAGACCTCGTACACCGTCTCCAACCTGGAGGGTGGCAAGATCTACTGGTTCCGTATCACCGCTGTGGGTACCCTGGGTGAGGTGCCGCGAGCGATGTGGTCATGAAGCGCGCCGCCTAAGCGCACTTCCTCTTC
>JADJRW010000049.1 GCA_016712025.1 Flavobacteriales bacterium | reverse complement strand
GCCGTTGGGGCCAGTTGCAAACTGGCCGAGGCTTCGTTGCTAGGGCGTACCTAGGCACAAGTGGCCGGCCCGCCTCCGCTCAAACCCGCCCGCGCCGAACACTTGCGCGAGTTGAGGGGCGCCCCATCCCGAATGAACAGGTACCGGTTGAAACTTCACTATAAGGATTTGTAAAATGATCATAACCCAGGTCCCACATTTGGGCACTCAAACCCCATCACAACGAATGAAGCCATCAGACATTCTCCCCTCCAAGGTGGTGAAGGCCTATAGTCTGGACAAGGAGGTTGTCCAGGCGGTAGAGCAACGCGCCAAGGAAGAGTTCAGAAGTGTGGAGCAACATGGTGGAGTTGTTGCTCAGAGCCGCGACCGCAAGCAAAACGAATGTTGAGATGAGGTAGCCTTTTAAGCAGAGAACCCCGGTTGCAGCCGGGGTTCCCGTTTCTTGCCTAGGTGGGAGGGTTTAGTTCCACATCCGTTTAACCCCAAAGCCTACAATCATGCGGAAATCAAGATTGAGCAAGGGAATCGCCGAGACGCGTAAGCAAGAGGCATTGTTGCGTAAGCAGCGGCCTATTGTGATGGTGTTGCGACCCGTCGAAAGAACGAGAGCGAGAACAACCCCAACCCACGTTATCACCCTCTGCTACCGGGCAGATGCCCGGCTCCAACTTCCAAACAGTAAGGCCCCGAAAGGGGCTTTCCTGTTTACGGAACAAAACCCACAACGTCCGCCAAAGTAGTGGAAAGTATCCGTTACTTTAAGAACAGTTTGCTTGTGAACCCAACGGAGGCCGATCGGTTAGCTTGGCTGGGTGCGAGCCAAAGACCACCTACCGACCTTCGTTCTGCTAGCGCTTGTCACGTTTTGCTTTTGGCTTGGCTATGGGGCACGCGATCACATAGCAGAACGCACCCAGCATTACTACGAAACCCAATGGGACTATCCATGTGGGATGGGGTGGGCGATGCGGCCACCTGGGCCGCCGTCCTGGTCGCGCTGGGGGGTGTCCTGGTCGCGCTCATTCAGTTCCGAGCCCTGAAGGCGGCCAATGCCACTGCTGCCGGAGCCTTAAGGGCCGCGAAGCGATCGAACAAGCAGACCAAACGCAGTGTGGACGCCTACATTGATGCAACCCGCGGCAAGGTGGTGCATATTAGCACTGGCGAAATGAAGGAAGATGGTCGGGTCAATTTTGCCTTCAAGAACGTTGGATCGGCGCCCGTCCACATATCTGAGATGGTCACCCACCATCAAGTGATTTTGAAAGGCGGCGCGTTTGAAGAGCCCAACTTTCCGGACGACTTCATTACAAACTATCCGTTGGAGCGGGGGTATTATCTCGACCAACCCCGATAGCACCACGGCCACCCTCAAGGCAGCGGTTGACACATGACAATCCATCCGCTCCTGCGTCGAAGCGGTGAAGACCACCCACGACGTATTGATCCACTATCGGGTGAGGTACACCATCCTGGATCAAGAGATATCTCTATCGAGTAAGCATCATCCTTGTCCCATCCGGAGAAGAGCTATCGGAATCATTGCCGATACTGCATATACCTACGAGAAGCGCCTGAAGTAGTACCAGGTGGATCACCATCCGGAGTCTGTACGCCATAGAAAGATACGACCATGCGGGAAGTCGTGACCATGGCTCCGGGCCGCACCGTTCTGGTGACTTGGGTTTTGGACTTTCCACTTCCGTGATTCTGGCTTGTGCAGCCATGCTTGTTGAGCAAGCGGACAAGTTCCCCGAAGTTGATGGCCCGCTCACCCTTTTCAAGAGGCCGCGAGTTGTCCCGGATCCACTTCGAGATGGCATGCACCTCTTCGTCCGCGCGATCGAAGTGGTATTCATCTGTCTCCTCGGTCAATACTTGGCTTGGCGATTCGAGAATGATCTCGAAGAGTTGGTTATCGTCGCAGGTAAGGGTGTAGCCGTTCGAGTACAGATGAACAATCAAAGCAACCAAGGCCGTGCGCTTGTTGCCATTATGGAACGCATGGTTGTTGGTCAACGAATGGGCCAACGCCGCTGCGGAACTCTGGACCGAACTGTATTTCCGGGTGTCACCATTGCTGGTTTGTGGTCGAAACGCAGCCGATTCAAGGTTCGTCTGGCTTTTGACTCCAGGAGGATCCACGGGGTTTGACGAATCCCGAAAGTCCTTTACCAATGCCCTGTGCATGTGCTCTATCTGCCAAGCATGCAGGAATGCGATGTTGTCCACCTCGCGCCAATGACCGTCCATTCAAAAGGGTGGGATGTCCCTCGGCGCGGGAGCCTTAGCCACGGAAGGACCCGCTCCTGATAAGTTGGGCCGGTCGGTTGCCCTTTGTCCGTGCGTATCCCTTCAGTCTACTGATCAGACTTGTCCGGCACGTTCTTTACCCCTGGCCGCCACTTCAACTTCATGGAAAGCAGAAGCGCATGGAAGTTGGTGGTATCAAGGTCCAGGACTTTCATCCAGTACTCCGCTGATACCAGTTCGCGCCTAGTTGCAACGCCTACCAAGCGGCGGGCTCTATTCAACTCTTGGCTACCTAAGAAGTCATCGGGCCCCTTGATCCAGCTAAACCCGGCGTCCCATAGCGCTATGATCACGTCATCTAGCTCCCGGCCAGATGCTTCCGCGATTTGACGAACGGTTTTCCGATGCCGGGCCATGTCCGAAACATAGCCCTTTGGCTTGAACCCTAAGCGTCGGACAGCAGCGCTAGGACCGCGCGTTCACGATCCACCAGGTTGTGCATCTCTTCCTCTGAATCGACACTCCGTGGGGAGAAATATTCACAGACCGACGCGTCTTGAAGTGCTGAGGCGGTGGCACTTACATCTGCCCGGCCAAGGGCTATATCCATCACAATTCCAAACTTTCTGACATCGGGGCATGAAGAACGATTCCCGCCATCCGAAGCACAATGTTGGCCAATACGTAGCCCGTGCGCTTATTCCCGTCCACGAAGGGTGGGACGTGATTATCCCGTGCATTAACGCGGCTGCCTTGTCGAAGATGGTCGGGAATGCTGGCGTTTCCCAAAGTGTGTATTGGGGCGATATAGGGACGCCGAGAGGGCACCAGGGGCCCTTAGCCCCATTGCTCCCCCGTGCCGCATTAGCACTAGATCATGCAGTTGTATGGCGTAGGCGTCTGGGATCACAACCGGCTCGGAGCAATCTCCGGACCATATGCGCTTTCCGCCGGACCCTACCTCAGCGCACATCGCGCTCCATTTGTGGAGCTGTGCGCTGAGGCCCAGCCGGTTTCCCGTGGTACATCAGGTACATAATTCCGCCAGCAGGCCCCGGCCGTACCACCAAGGAGCATTCACGAACAACTGCCAACTGGCCCCACCAACCCATGGGCTCCGCCCACCATTTTAATCCGTACAAGGATTGTTCATACCGAACACCACTGCACGTACTCGTTCACTCCACCAGCACCACCACCACATCCGCGACCAGTTCTGCATGCACGCGCTCCATGGGCAGGGGCCACCACTGGCCGGTGGCCATGGGGCGGTGGCGGCCGGTGCGTGGGCAGGTGTGCGGGGCGCGCAGGTACACGGCCAGCTTATCGAGCAGGCGCAGGGTGGGTGTAACGGGCACTATGAAGAGCAGGCGTAAACGGTGCTGGGGTTCAAGGTCTTGCGGTGCATGGGCCAGTTGGCGCAGCAGTTGGCGGCGCACACATTCGGGCAGGGCCCAGCAGCTAAAGCGATCGGTGCGGGGCACGCGGAGGTGGTGGGGCGTAAGGTGGTGGCGGCGCACCTGCTCCATCCAGGCTTGGGCTTGGGCCTTTAGGCTATTGGCCTGTTGCGGGTCCGTGCGGGCCAGGGTGGTATAGCGGGCCAGGGCCTGCTTCCAGTGCGCGGCCAATAGTGTGCGCAACGCCTTTCCCAGTTCGCGCGGGGGCAGCAGGCGGCCGCTGCGGGGTGCGCATTGGCAGAGCAACTGTTCGTGGTGTACCGCCAACACGCAGGTACTTGCGGCAAGGGCGCCGCTAGCAGGTAACCCAAGCCCACAGCGGCCGGTCCCATGGGGGCGAAAACACCGGATCGAACAGGACAAGCGCAATACCGACTTTCAGGGGGGTAGGCGCTTTTTACTCACGTTCCGTCCCAGCCCGGATCGTGGCGCAATGCAGTATGTGAATACCCTACATGCGCAGGAACGGAAAAAACACGGGCGTGCGCGCCGCGAACACGGGCGTGAAATGTTCTTGATCGCGCAGGAACGGAACGAACACGGGCGTGATAGCGCTTATCCCGCGTGTGCTAGGAGCGTTCACGGGCGGGAACGAATTGAACACGGGCGTGATGGCCACGAACACGCGCATGTTATGCTTCATCACGGACGTGAATGGAAAGAACACGGGCATGAAAAGTTCTTTCACGGGCATGTTCCCGGCTTTCTTCAGCGGTACGAATGTTAAATCTTCGATCGTGGTATATAATGTCTTCGCCTTGTTGGGCAAGGCTCACAGCGCGTCCCGCATGGTTTTCCACGATCGGTCGCAACACCCGGCCGGTGCCTTTTCGGTTGAAGTGCCCGGCCAGCGGGACCCCGACTTAGCGGGGTGCGCCGAGGCCAGAGAGAACCAGAAGCACTCGAAGCCGGACGGATAACCAACACGAACAACCATGAAACAGATCAAGGCAGGAACCACCGGACTGAACCCCGAGGGCCTCATAGCCAAGTCGGAATACGTGGAAGGGCGAATGACGGGCAACCTGAATTTCGCCACCCCGAACCCGACGATCGCCACGCTTACCGCCGCGCGGGAAGCCTTGGTAACGGCCGTCGCCAACGCGAAGAGCCGTGCCATAGCCGACATCGCCGTGCGCAACACGCTGGCCCTGGAACTTCGCACCCTGTTGGTGAACCTGGCGCGCTACGTGAACAACGTGGCCGGCAGCGATGTGGACAAGGCGGTGAGCAGCGGCTTCGAACCGGCCAAACGGCCCGAGCCAAGCACCCACCTGGACCCACCCGCGCAGCTGGAAGCCCGCATAAGCGACTCGAAGGGTGCGTAGAACTGAAGTGGAAGGGGGTGGACGATGCGCGGATGTACCAGGTGTACATCAACGACACCGACCCCTCTGACACGGCCAAGTGGCAGATGGTGGCGGTGAGCAGCCGCACCAAGACGCGCATTGCGGACCTGGTGCCCGGCAAGTTCTACTCCTTCCGCGTTGCGGCCCTGGGCCGCATTGGCGAAGGACCCGCCAGCGACATTGTGAGCAGCCGCGCAGCGTGAGTTGCTTGCACCACACCCCCGTGCTGGACCACGGGATGTAACTCCTCTTCAACGTGCAAAGCCCCCAGGCGATCCTGGGGGCTTTGGCGTTTTTATGGTCTCGAGTTCCGTAGCGCGTTCACTTCGCCAACCGCAGCCTTACCCCAGCGGAGATGTGGTAGAAGTTCACCTTCGGGTTGGTGCCGAACTTATCGCCATCGAACACATTGCTCATGGCCAGATCGTAGCCGGCGCGCAGGAAGATGAAGCTCACCGATGCTTCACCGGCGAAGCCGATGTACCACTGCGCCGTGTTCGTGCTCACCGTAATTTGATCCTGTTCCAGGTCTGAACTGAGGCCGATCAGCGCGCTGGGGCCACCCATCAGGCTCACGTTGAAGCCGGGATCGTTGGCGGGGTCCATCAGGTTCACACCGACCATGATCGGTACGCGCAAGGTTTGCGCGGTGTAGCGGAACTCTTGGGCGGGGATATCCGCCGCGGTCGCATAGGTGTAGTTCAGGTTGCGCACCAAAAAGTGCAGGCCGGGTTGCAGGAACACGCGGCGACCCAATTTCACATCCGCGCCGAACTGGTAACCGCCGCGGCCTACCCAGCCTTCATCACCTTTCTCCTGCACGTTGGAGCCGTTGTACCCGCCGGAGAAGAGGATCTCTTGCGCGTTCGCCGGTACCGCGCTGAGCGCTGCTGTGCCGACGATCAATAGGGAAAGGATGGTTTTCATGGTTCGCACGCCTAAGTCTCGGCGGAGGTGTTGGTTCTAGGTCTGTTTCGAACCCTCCATGGCAGATCGCACGCCGCAGCGCAAGTCCACCAGCGGGCGATGGCGCCTCCCACGCCTGCATGCCACCGCACGGGCACTTCTGTGCGGGAGCCCCGCACACATCAACACACGGTTCCGCAGGGCGCGCACCACGCCTACCGTGGAACGAACGCCACGGATCGTGGTGTTTTCTCCCGATCAGCCGATCTCGCCGCGCCGCGTGTCCCCGGCTTTGTTCCGCTACAGGCGTGGCAATGATCGCCACCGCGATGCGCCTGGTCGGTTGGTCCCATTCTTGGCCGATGCGATCACATAACCAACCACACGACATCATGGACAACTCAAATGGCAAAACCGTACTGGCGCTTCTTGCTGGCCTGGCCACTGGCGCAGCACTGGGCATTCTCTTGGCGCCTCGTTCGGGCAAAGAGACACGCGCCGCGCTCCGATCGAAGGGCGAGGGTATGAAAGAGGACCTCGACGAGCGTATCGATGAGGCCCGCAAAGAATGGAGCAGGGCAAAAGGCAAGATGGCCGATGCCGCATCCACGACGAAGGATGAGGTGAGCGAGCTGATCCACCACATGTTCAACAAGGGAAAGCAGACCGCCACCCGCGTGAAGGACGAGGTGACCAGCGCCGCCAACGATGTGGCCGATAAGGCCAAGCGCACTGTGGAAGACCAGCAACGCGCTGCGCGCTCCAACTAACCCTGCGCCATGCCCACCGTGGAAACACCTGCCCCACCCGATCTCAGCGATCTGCTGAACGAGGTAAGCGCGGACGCCAAGAATTTCTGGCGTGCGCAACGCGACTACACCTACTTGGTCGCCAGCGAAAAAACCGCTCGGGCAGGTCGCACCATGGTGGGCGGCGTAGTGGCCTTGGCCCTGGCCAGCGTCACCATCATCATGCTCAGTATGGCCGGGGCGTACCGCATCGGCGAGCTGCTGGGCAGCATCGCATTGGGCTTCCTCTACGTGGGTGGCGCCTACTTGGTGCTGCTGCTCCTCTTCTTCCTGCTATGGAAGTCCGTGTTCGGAAAGAAGGTGCAACTCGCCATTATCAATGCGTTCCATGACAACGACTGAACGGTTCCCCGACCTGGAGAGCGTGCGCTCCCATCGTCTCGCCTTGAAGACCGAGCGTGATCTGCGTTTGAACGATCTGAAAGCGCATTGGGAGAACGTGAAGGACAAGGGGTATCGCCGTGCCTTGCTTATGGATGCGGTGACGGATATGCTCACCAAGGACAAGGATGATCGCGGCCGCGATGCACAAAGCACGTTGGGCATGCTGGCCCAAGGTGCGAAGCTCGCCGGCGGATGGATGCCCATTGTGGGCCCACTGCTCGCTGGCCGAAGAGGGCTGTTCGGCAGCCGGTTGTTCTGGTCCGGATTGAGCATGGCCCTGCCGATCCTGGCGAACAAAGGCGCGACGGGCGCCATGGGCGAACTGTGGGATGCCGCACAGCGCGGGTTCCGAACTGCGAAGGGTCTCTTCGACCGAAGCAACGGGGTGAGCGCGGAACGCGACTGAGCCTGCCGATACGGACCCAGCCCTCTCACCGAGCTCGTCGCTCACAACCGGGTGCCCACCAGCGGATATGCTGTAAAGCCATCACCCCGCAGCGTGGCGCTTTCGCCCCATCCAAAGCATGGATCATTTTCGCGCTCCACACCCCACTCCCTAGACCACTGCGGAAGGCCTGCGTGGCGGCTCACCGGGACGCACCTTGGAACGTCTTTGGCCAACACGACGGCAAACCACCTACAATGACCACCACACCCCCGTTGAACCGCACGCTGTTCGCTTTCGCAAGTGCGATCCTGCTGGCCAGTTGCAGCACCACCCCAGCCGAACAAAAGGCCGAGACCGAGCAGAAACTGGAAAAGATCGAGGACAAGATGACCGATGCTTCCGCCCTACCCACGCTGGCCGCCTGGGAGAACGAGCGCACCGCGATCTTGAACGAACTGCGCATCTGCGCGACAACATCGATCGAAGCTCACCGCCACCAACGAAAAGTTGGCCGATACCAAATTGAAGCCCAGCGAACGCAACGACCACGAAACCTTGAAGACCGAACTCGACCGTGAAAAGAACAAAGTGGAGCGCCTGATCACACGGGCCGAAGGCGCCACGGACGCCACTTGGACCGCCGCGAAGGCCGAGATCGAACAGGGTGCCGAAGAGGTGAAAGGATGGTGGGCCCGCCAGAAGGAAATGGTGGACAAGAAGACCACTGCCGACAAGGACAAAGACGGTCACTAGAATTGTGCGCACGGCCATCGTCCGGCGCGAAGTGCCACGCGTGGAGCGGCATCCTTCGGGATGCCGTTCTAGTGTCCGCCGGATCATGCGAGACCCCAGAAGACCTCAAACCCGAGTGCGCTCATATCCACCGCATTACCACCATGCCCAACACGGTGGCCAAAAAGATAGCACTGAAGCCCAAGGCCACCCACTTCCGCAGTGCCTTGTCGCCGAAGAAGACCACGATGAGGAACTTCATTACGGTGTTCGACAGGGTCGCCAGCAGTACGGCGGTCATGCCTTGCAGGGTGTCCGCGATATCAGGTTTGCGGGCGATCGACAGCGTGATCGCGTCCATATCGGTGGCGCCGAAGATCAAGCTGCCTATGTAAAGTCCTTGCGCGCTGTATTTCGCGGAGGCCAGGTCCATCAGCCAGAGCACGGCCATGTAGATCAATGCGAACTGGATCGCAACGCCGAAGTTCAACGGGTTCTTCGTCGGGACTTCCGCAGCCGTTTCCGTGCCCCCTTGCGGTGGATGAAGTAGGCCGTACCCAGGGCCACCAACGTGATGAACGCAACGGGTAGCGCCAATTGCAAGGCGAGATGCCGGTTCACCACCCAGGTTTCCAACAGGATGCGCGGGTACATGATCGCCGTGGCCGCGATGATGCTCACGGCCGCGACGATGTGCGAAGCGGTCGGATGCTCGCGCGTACGCCTTGCGACGGTAAGCGTTACGGCAGTGCTCGAGACCAGTCCGCCGACGATGCCGGCGAGCAACGTGCCTTTGCGCGCACCCAGGATCTTGGCCAGCAGGTAGCCCGCAAGGCTGAGGCCCGTGACGAGGATCACCATCGTCCAGATGTCGTACAAGTTCCAAACACCATTGGGGCCGAAGGGCTCGTTCGGCAGGAAGGGCAGCACCACAGCGGAGATGATGACGAATTGGATGAAGGCGCGGATCTCCTGCGGGGTCAGTGTAGCGATGAAGCTGTGCAGCTTCAATTTGAGCGAAAGCAGTGAGGTGATGATGACCGTAGCGATCACCGCAAGAAGGACCTCCCCTTCGAACACCAAGGCGCCGATGATGTATGCGAGTATGCCGGCGAGTTCCGTGGTGATCCCGTAGCTGCCGCTTTTGGCGGTCATGACGTACGTGGTGATGACCATCGCGATGAGGCCGAAGAGGCCCGTGATGAGCAGCCAGTCGCCGAAGCGCTGCGACAGGAACGCGCACAGGAAGCCGAACAGCGCGATGAAGGTGTACGTGCGCACACCGGCGAACTGTTCCTCCTTGTCCACCACGCGCTTGGCGTACTCGCGCTCCAAGCCGATGAGGAAGCCGAGCGCCAGGCTCATCAGCAGCCCCAAAAACAGTTCTTGCAGTTCCTCGGTCACGGGATAAAGGTCGGCATGGCCTGTGGAAGGGATCGTGCTTACCTTCCATGCGGGCGAATTTGGCCCACCTTTCCATTATGCCAACAGACTATTATCAGGTGCTCGGTCTTCCGCGCACGGCAACCACCGACGAGATCAAGAAGGCGTACCGCAAACTGGCGCGCAAGCACCACCCGGACCTGAACCCGAACAGCGCCGACGCGAAGAAGAAGTTCCAGGAGATCAACGAGGCGAACGAGGTGCTGAGCGATCCGGAGAGCCGCAAGAAATACGATGAATACGGGGAACAGTGGAAGCACGCGGAGCAGTACGAGCAAGCCAAGAAGGAGCAAGGTTCACGGCCAAGCGGCGGTGGAGGGTTCAGTGGAAACCCGTTCGGCGGCGGCGCTGTGGATGAAGAGGATCTCTTCTCTTCCATGTTCGGCGGCGGTCGTGGTCGCTCCGTGAAGTTCCGCGGACAGGACTACCAGACCGAACTGCGCTTGGACACGGATGCCGCCTATCGTACGCACAAACAAACGCTCAACGTCAACGGCAAGCAGATCCGCATCACGGTTCCTGCAGGCGTGGAGAACGAACAGACCATCCGCATCGCGGGCCAGGGCGGCCCCGGTGTGAACGGCGGACCGAACGGAGACCTCTTCATCACCTTCATCGTGGCACCACATCCACGCTTCAAACGGGTGGGCAAGGATCTGTTCATTTCGCAGGACCTCGACCTGCCAACAGCCATGCTGGGCGGTGAGATCACCGTGGAGACCATGGATAGCAAAGTGAAAATGAAAGTGGCGCCCGAAACACAGAACGGCACCAAGGTGAAGTTGAAGGGCAAGGGGTTCCCGGTGTACAAGCAGGAAGGACAGTTCGGGGATCTCTTCGTCACCTACAACGTGAAACTGCCCACGGGGCTCAGCGAACGCGAACAAGCGCTCTTCCGCGAACTGGCCGCCATCCGAAATACCGCTTCCGCATGACCACCGAACAACTGATCGCCGTCGAGGTCTTCGCCACGCATCAAGGGGTTGATGCCACATTCGTACAAGCATTGCACGAGCGCGGGTTGATCCGCATCACCGTGGTGCAGGAACAGCACTTCCTGGAACCCGATGAGTTGGCCCGCATCGAGCAGCTCGCACGCATGCACTACGATCTCGACATCAACTTGGAAGGCCTCGAAGCCATCAGCCACTTGCTGGAACGCATGGATGCGGCGCAACAGGATCTGCGTGCATTGCGCGAACGACTTCGCCTCTACGAGGCAGACCAGCCATGACCACCGCAACGACCACCAAGCACATCGAGGCGATCCATGCGGCAGCGGTATCCGCACCCGTGGCGCGCGACGGTCGGCACCGCATCGAACTGAAGGTGCGCAACATCAACGCTCTCTTCAATTCCTTGGATCCAGCCCCCTTTCGGGAGAAGGACCTGGACGCGGCGGCGGAAGCCTTCATCGTAGGCTGGGCGGAAGAGTACGCGGCCGGCACGCCGCTCAGCCTGCGCATCCATGTGCAAGAAGCGCCTGTTGAAGAGGACGCGCCCATGGTGCGCGATGCCATCCACAATTACTTCGCCTACCGAGGCGGCATCGTCAAGATGGAATTGCGCCGACTGCTGAAACAGGGTCGCCTGAGCTTGCTCATCGGTATCGCGTTCCTCACCAGCTGTTTGTTCGTGAAGGCTTACCTGCTGCCGGATCCCGGTGGCCCGGTGGTGGATGTGCTACGCGAAAGTCTCGTCATCGCGGGCTGGGTGGCCATGTGGCAACCGATGCAGATCTACCTCTACGGTTGGTGGCCGTTGCGACGACGCGGAAAGTTGTACGCGAACCTGGCCGCTATGCCGGTATCGGTCGTCGTCGCTCCGGGGACCGCGGCGGTAGCGAAGTAATGGTCGGTGGCGTTCTTCACTGAACGCCTCTTCGCGCCAGCACGAACAACGCCACGCCCACCGCCCCTGCAGCACCTCCCGCCCATCCGATCATCTGCGTGACGATCCACCGGTGCCAGACCGACCACCTGCACCCACCGCATGGCCAATGGCGCATGGCGGAATACGAGCATCCATCCGATACCACTGCCGACTCCCAGAACAGTGAAGAGGATCAGGCCTGGAACGAGGAAATCAACGAACGGCGTACGGCGAGCATGCTCAACGGCATCCCAAGGGAGCCGTGGCCATGAACACACCGCCACCGAACAAGCCGAAGCGCATTGAACGCGAGGAGGGGAGCAGGGTGCGCATGGCCGATGGTGGGCCATCCGATGTCATACTGGACGCACGTGAAGCGACCATAGACGAACGGTCCTTCGGGCCGGTGCCACACGGCTTCACCATAACCCGGCAGGAGAAGACCTCCACCCGACGCATTTCTTCGCCTGCTGTCCGCCAAGGCATGCTCTGATGAAATCCACCAAGCGGTCCCTGCATCGAACACCAGCACCGCGCTGATGGTGATACCGTTGTGGGTGAACGTCGCTTTGGATGAACGGTCATCCACAGCCGCCCAGGTGATGCGCGGATCGCAACGCGCCAGGCGCGAAGAGGCAGAGGTCGTTGAACCAGGTCACGGTTTCGGCCGTGTCCATTTCGGCGCCGTGCGCTTCCATCACGGGCACCAGGCCCATCGCTTTGATCAGCATCGTTGCGGTGCCGTTCTCGTAAGCGTGCAGACCCTTGGTCGGCAAGCCCTTCATGGTCGCATCGATCCAGAAGAAACGCGCCGGTTCGTCGAAGCTGTTGGTCTGCACTGTTGTGAAGGACATCCATGGACCATCGAAGCCACGAAGACTGCCGTCAAACACGATGCGCAGGTTGCGCGGTTTGTTGCCTACTACGCCCGCCGCGCGCAGAAAGCGTTGCACGGGTTGCGGCAAGGGTGCCAACTCTTCCTCTGCAATGCGATGCTCCGGCAAGGCTCTCGTGCGTTCCATAGTACGCACCACAGCGGCAGTGTACTGCGTGCGGAAACCCGACCCGGCACCGGCGATCCCGAGCAGTCAAGCCATGGCGATGGTACCGAGCGCCGTGCCCGCAACACGATCAGCACCTGCGACAATTCAACGCGACCGGCAGGCATCCACCAACGGTCGCTGCCTAGCGCCAATGCGATGCAGGCCACAAGAAAGAGCACCGCCCCCGCGCCCCACGGGCTCCCAATGGGCATCGGAGCCCGAGGCCTGCGAAACCCATCAGGCCCCATGCAGTGCCAAGAGATCGCCAGGAGAGCTGGCTGGTGCGTGCCGCAAGACTGACGCCCCATGCCCCGGCCGCGGCCTTGGATACGCCCGAACGGGTGTGCCCATCCAAAGCCCCCCCTGCTCGCCCGTCCAGTGGCCGCCCTTCACGGCACGGATCTCCGAGCTAGAAACACGGAAGCCTCCCCCGCCCCCCCACAAGACTCTCCCCGCCCACCCCGACAAGGACAGCTTCAACGGCCAGTTGGCTGATGCCTACTGCGAAGGCGCACGCGCAAAAGGACACGACGTGCGCATCCAGCGCTTGGGTGATATGCGCTTCGATCCCATCCTCTGAAAGGCCTCGGATCCAACAACTGGAGCCGGACCTGCTGGAGGCGCAACAGAACATCACGGGTGCGAACGCTGGGTGATCGTCTACCCGATGTGGTGGGGTTCGGTGCCGGCGTTGCTCAAAGGATTCCTGGATCGCACATTGCATCCGGGGTTCGCCTACAAGTACCATACGAAAGGTCCATGGTGGGACAAGCTCCTCAAAGGCCGTTCGGCACACATCATCACGACCTGTGATTCTCCTTCCATCTATGCATGGTGGCAGTACCGCAACAGCGACCTGAACGCCCTGAAGCAGGCTACGCTGAAGTTCTGTGGGATCAGCCCGGTGAAGGTGACGCGCTTCGACAGGGTGAAGTTCGCGGATGCGGAGAAGCGCGCGAACTGGACGACGGCCATGGTGAATGGCATCGAAAATGCGGATACGGAGCGGCTTTAGCCGGATCGTGGAAACAAGATGATCGGTTCCGCAGCTAAGCGGGGTGGCAATGTTCACTGGACCGCGCCCTTGGATCACCCCGCCGCTTCGCCCACTTGTACACTTCGAACCACAACACCGAGGCGAGACCGATCGATGCCGCTATGCCGAGCTGCGACGCCGTGGGTGAAGCCAGGTGAAAGAAGTCGCGGAACACCGGCACATAGAGCAACGCGGCGAGTAAGCCGAGGGTGAGCAACAGCATGCCGCGCAGCAGTTGATTGTTGTACCCCATCGTGCTGAACCCCGATGCCGTGAACGAACGGTTGACGAGCGTGAGGCCGATGTTGGCGATCACCAATGTGCTGAACACCATGGCGCGCGTCAGTTCCTCGGAATGGCCTTGTTGCACGGCGAGTTGATAGGTGCCCAACGTACCGAGCGTGATCACCAACCCTTGCCAAATGCTGATCGAGAGTTCCTTCCAGGTGAGGAAGGTGAGGCTGAGCGGGCGCGGTGGGCGACGCATGCCATCCTTCTCCAGCGGCTCGTTCTCGTAGACGATGCTGCACGTGGGGCCCATGATCAGTTCCAGGAAGATCACATGCAGCGGCGTGAAGATGTTCGGGTACACCCAACCGAGGAACAAGGGCAGCGATACCGTGAGGATGATGGGGATGTGGATGGAGATGATGTACTGGATGGCCTTCTTGAGGTTGCCGTAGATCTTGCGGCCCATCGCCACGGCGTCCACCATGTTGCCCAGATCATCGTTGATGAGGATGAGCGACGCGGCTTCCTTGGCGAGCTCGCTGCCGCGCTTGCCCATGGCGATGCCGATGTGCGCGGCCTTCAATGCGGGGCCATCGTTCACGCCGTCGCCGGTCATGGCCACCACATGCCCTTCGGCTTGCAGCGCGTTGATGATGCGCAGTTTCGCCTCGGGGAACATGCGCGTGAAGATGTTGGTGTCCTTCACCGCTACGCGGAGCGCCGCATCATCCAGCTTCATCATGTCGTCGCCGTTGATGGTCTTGTCCGCACCACGGAAGCCGGTCTGCTTGGCGATGGCCGCCGTGGTGAGGGCGATGTCGCCGGTGATGATCTTCACTTCGATGCCCGCATCGTAGAACTGCTGGAAGACGGCGGCGATGTTCGCTTTCGGTGGATCGTTGAAGGCCACGAGGCCAAGGAAGTCGAGGGTGAATTCTTCCTGGTCCTTGGGATAGGTATCACCGGACAGCCTGGCTTCGGCAACGCCCAGCACACGCAGTCCTTGGCCTGCCAGTGCTTCCACTTGAGCAAGCACGGTGGTCTTCTGCGCATCGCTCAAGGATGACTGTTGCAGCACACGCTCCGGTGCGCCTTTGCACGCGATGATGCGTTCGCCCGAGTCGTTCGCGAACACATGCGTCATCATCGGCGGCTTGCCTCCGAGCGGATACTCGTGCGCCATGTGGAAGTCGGGGCGGCGGTCGTGTTCCGTGTTCTTCTTGTAGGCGTCGTGCAAGGCCACTTCCATCGGATCGAAAGGCACCGGCTCGCTGGCCCACATGGCGACCTCGATGACGCGGCGCGCTTCGGGGCTTGACCATGCATCGGGTGCGAGTGTTGCGCTGTTCGCTTGCACGAAGAGTTGCGCGAGCGACATCCTGTTCTCGGTGATGGTGCCGGTCTTATCGATGCAGATCACCGTGGCGGAACCCAGCGTTTCCACCGTGGTGGAGCGCTTCACGATCACCCCTTGCTTGGCCAAGCGCCATGCGCCCAACGCGAGGAACGTCGCGAAGGCAACAGGGATCTCTTCCGGCAGGATGGACATGGCCAACGTGAGGCCGGTGAGCAAACTGTCCAGCAACGAACCACTGCGGCTGTATGCCACGGCCCACACGGCAACGAACACGACAACGCCCACGATGGCCATGTTGCGCACGAAGCGCGTGATCTGCTGTTGCAACGGCGTGGGCGGCACTTCGATCGCAGCGAGCGAGGTGCTGATCTTGCCCAACTGTGTGCCCTTGCCCACGGCCGTAACGCGATACACAGCCAGACCCGAGACCACCTGTGTGCCCTTGCTCACCTTGGCCAGCTCAGGATCGTCCGCGTTGCGCGCCACAGCGAACGCTTCGCCGGTGAGGATCGACTCGTTCACGCTGAAATCGTTGCTCTGCACGATCACCCCGTCGGCGGCGAGCAAGTTGCCCTCTTCAGCCACCGCGTGATCGCCCACCACCACATCTTCCACAGGGACTTTCACCACAGCATTGTTGCGGATCACCGTTGCCTGCGCCTCACTGAACGCGTGCAGTGCGGCCAGCGCTTTCGGCTGCGCGAATCCTGGTAGATGGAGATGGCTGACACCAGCACGATGGCACCCGCCATGAAGTAGGCTTCGGTGCGCTCACCCAGTACGAAGTAGATGATGCTGGTGGCCAGCAGCAGCAGGAACATGGGTTCCAGTACAGCGCCTTTCACCGCAGGCCAGAACGCTCCGCCGGTCTTGTCCTCGATGTTATTGCGCCCATGCCGAGCCCGCGCCGCGATCACTTCAGCATCGCTGAGACCTTGAAAGGGGAAGGGATTGGCGGGCATGTGCGGTCAAGGTAGCCCTCCGCTGGATCAGGGTGGTGGTGCGGAACAACACCAGAGCACCCCGGTACCGCGATGTATTGGTTGTTACGCGTTGCCGGACGCGCGGTCGCTCTTCGCGATCATCGCGCCCACCCTATCGGGCCTGGTCCATGGCGTTCGTAGGGAAGCGCAAAATGAACGTCGTGCCCTTCCCCACCTCGCTCTTCACATCCACGGACACCCCGTGGCTATTGAGGATGGTCCGTGAGGTGGTCAGCCCGAGCCCCAGCCCACCCGCGCGGCCCGAGTAGTACGGCTCGAACAACCGCGACAATTCCCCGGGTGGTACTCCCTTGCCATTGTCCATGATCTCGACGATCACATCCGCTCCATCGCGGTACGCTTTGAGGAATAGTCGCCCACGATGGGGTTCCATGGCCTCGATCGCGTTCACCGCAAGGTTTGTGAACGCGAGCTCGACCAGGTCGTGGTCCACCCGCACAAGGGGCAGGTCCGTCGCCACGGACACCTCTCCCTTCATGTTCTGCAGGGCCAGACGATCGGCTACCCGTCGCATCACACTGTTCATCAGCTCGGCCACGTGGCAGGGTGCCAGGTCCAGTTCGCGCCGTTTGGCGCTCTCCAGCATCTCACTGATCAATTGTCCGATGCGCTGGATGTTGCGCTGAAGGATGCTGATGTAGGGCTCCGCTTCCTCGCGCTGTGCGGCAGGGAGTTCATCGTTCAGTTGCTCCAGCGCGAGGTGCAAATTGGTGAGCGGGTTGCGCACCTCGTGCGCCACCGTGCGCGCGATGCGGTCGGTGAGTTCGAGGCGGCTGCTTTCGATCGCTATGGCGTGCGCCCGTTTCTGTGCGGAAATGTCCATGAACATCACCAGCACCCCGTCCAGCAACCGCACCGCATGGATCGAAAGCCATAGGTCCAGGCCTTCCCCCGTGTAATGCTGTTCCGCGCGGAACGCCTGACCGGATTCCACTACCTGCACGTAGGCGTCGAACAACCCGGTCGGCCGGTTCTCCGGCATCTCCACAAGCAATCGCTTTCCCACCAGTTCCTCCGCCTTCCGATCCACAAGCCGTTCGCCGGCATCGTTGGTGAACAACCACTCGAGATCGTCGATGGTGCCCATCGGGCCACGCACCGCGCGGAAGGACATGATACCGATGGGGCTCGTATCCAGCACGCGTCGCAGGGAGCGTTCAGCGAACTCGCGTGAATGGACCTCGGCATCCAGGAGCAATGCCTTCTGTTTGATCTCCGCTTCCGCCAGTTGGGCCTGCTTCAATGTGCGGAAGAGCCGCCAGAACAACAGCGCGGTGGCCAGGATCGCCATCACCGCATAGAGCAGCAGCATGAACGGAGTAGACCATCCGAAGGTGCGTTCTTCTTCCAGGAAGCCCGCGCGCGACAGGCGCAGGTCGCCCACCATCCGTTGATGGTGATCCCGCAGCACGTCCATCTTCGTCTTGGACGCAACGAGCGCTTCGCGGACCCGTTGCACACGCGCACTGCTATCCGCCTGTGCGATAACCACCAACCCGGAGAGGTGGTCCAGCATGGTGTTCGCAAGAAGGGAGAACGCCTGGAGCCTGGGCTTCATTCCCGGATCCGTGTTGATCCGTTCCATCTCCGCGATGCACGCTCGGAGCGAATCGGCCGCTGGACCGAACGGCGATAGGAAGGTCGTGTCGTGGGTGAGCAGGTAACCCCGGCAGCCCGTCTCCGCATCCTTCAGGGCGCTCAGGGAGGTCTCCATCAACAGCAGTTCGCGGTTCAAGTGGCGCACCTGCTGCTGCGCTCCACGGTACTTACCGAAGCTCTTATAGGTGAAGTACAGGACACCGAAAAGCAACAACAAGGTGCCTACGTAAAGCAGCCCCATCAAGCGCAGTTCGCTGGTACGCGTGGTGGCGGGCCGGGAAGGCATTGGGGGCGGTGCGCTATCGGATCGCGCTCACAGCTCGATCCCGAGGAGTTTCAACTTGTTGTAGAGCGTTTTGCGATCGATGTTCAGCATATCCGCCGTGCGCGACTTGTTGAATCCGTTGCGCTCCAGGGCCTTCAGAATGGCATCCTTCTCCGCTGTGCGGGCCACACCGCGCAGGCCATCGTCCTCTTCGGCCACGGTGTGCGCTCCGGTGGTCGGGGCCTGTGCCATGGATCGTTCGGAGATCACCTCTGCGGGCAATGCGCTCATCTGCACCCGCTCCCCGGTGGTGAGCAGCACGGCGCGTTTGATCACGTTGTTGAGCTCGCGCAAGTTGCCGCTCCAGGCGTGCGCGATCAACCGGTCGAGCACGGCGGGTTCGAAGCCGGTGACGCTGCGTCCCAGCCGCTGGTTCGCGCTTTGCAGAAAGTGCTCGGCGAACGCGGGGATATCCTCTTTGCGCTGGCGGAGCGGGAACAATTGCAGCGAGAACTCGTTGATGCGGTGCATGAGATCCTCCCGGAACCGACCCTCGGCCACTGCCTTATGGAGATCCTCGTTGGTGGCTGCAAGCACGCGCACGTCCACCGCGATGTCCTTGTCGGCACTCACGCGTTTGATGCGTCGCTCCTGCAATACACGCAACAACTTCACTTGGTTCTCATAGCTCAGGTTGCCCACTTCGTCCAGGAACAAGGTTCCGCCATCGGCTTGTTCGAAACTGCCCCTCTTGTCCGCTACGGCACCGGTGAACGATCCCTTCACATGGCCGAACAGTTCGCTGCCGGCAAGGTCCTTGGGCAGCGCGCCACAGTCGATCGCGACGAACGGTTTGTTGCTGCGGGTGCTGCGTGCATGGATGCGTTTCGCCACATACTCTTTCCCCGTTCCGGTCTCGCCCATGATCAGCACGGTCATATCCGTGGGTGCCACCAGATCGAGGTGCTTCTTGAGATGGTCCGCGTATGGGCCGGAGCCCTCCACGAAGTCCTGTCCGGGTGCGCTTGGTGACGCGCTGGGCCGCTTGCCTGCCGCGCCCGGCACCGCTTGCCCGTTCCCGGTATGTTCCTGCCCGGACTGGTAGGCCTCTTCGATGCGCATCAGGATCTCGTCCGGCAACAGCGGCTTGGCCACATAGTCGAAGGCGCCTTGCCGCATGAGTTCCACCGCGAGGCGCACATCGCTGTACCCGGTGATCACGATGGTGCGCGTGGCGGGATCGCTGTCACGGATGAACCGCACCATATCGCCGCCATCGGTATCTGGTAGCCGGTAGTCGCAGAGCACCACATCATAGCGCCCTTTGCCCAACAGCTCACGCGCCGTGGAACCGCGGTAAGTGGTTTCCACGGTGTGGCCTTTCTTGGTGAGGAAGCGCGACAACAAAAGACAGATGTCCTGGTCGTCGTCGATCACAAGGATCTTGATAGCGGTCATGAGCTGGATGTCTTATGGTTCACTTGTTCACGCCCAATTGCTCCAAGGCGCCCAGGATAGCACCACGATTGAAGGGTTTGGAGACGAAGAGATCCGCACCGCGTTCCACGGCCCGGTCCTTTTCATGGTCCAGGGCGCTGATGGCGATGACACGCGCCTCCGGAAGTATGCGGCGGATGGTGGGGATCAAGCTGTAGCCCAAGCCATCCGGCAGGTTGATGTCCAGGAAGACCACATCGTACCGGTCCAGGCCCAGCGCTTCCTGCGCCCCGGCCAACGAATAGGCCGAACGGCACTTCGCCCCACTCCGCTCCAACATGGTGTGGAGCAGGAAGCAGATCTCCTTTTCGTCGTCCACCAGCAGGACCTTCAACGCCGATCCTTCGCGCTGCGTGGTGGGTTGTTGTGCCTGCATGATCCTCTTTATGGTTCCACGTCAAAGTCCGCACCGGGGTAGTGGGGCGGCCCTTTCACCGATGGGCTTACCGCACAAGGTACTGAGCCCGTACCGCATGCCCCTGGAAAAGACCACCTCGTCGGCCGTTGAGGACCGCAGCGAGCCGCGTGCGAAGTGTGGCGGTAGTTCCACAGGATCGGGGCTCGATGTCCACAGCGGATCCTTGGATGCGGACGGTCCGGAAAAGGGGAATGAAAGAACCCGGGCACACATCGCGCGCCCGGGTCCTTTCACATGTTCCGGAACGTCATGGACCGGAACGCCTTTGCTTCTTACCTCACCTCTACCACCATGTAGCGGCTCAGTTTCCAGAACTCTTCGGCGTCCTTGATCTCCAGATAGGCCAACTTATCATCCTCTTCTACCAAGCGGTAGGAGTTCTTCGGGTGTTCGGTGATCAGTTTCGCTTTCTGTGCGTTCAGCGCCACGGTGTGCAAGGTGCGCACATCCACCTCCTTGAATTTCGCGCGGGTTACATCCTCACGCACTTCGGTGCGCTTGCCGATCCCGATCAAACCGCCTTCCTTGGTCAACACGCCCTGGGTCTCCAGTTCCTTGAAGGTGCCCATGGCCATGTAGGCTTTGTTGATCTCGGTCTCCTGTTGCAGGATCACGGCTTCGCGCTTGGCGATCTCCAGTTCCATGGCGGTCAACTTATCGTTCACCTGGGTGATCTGAAAGTCCTTCGCGAGCAGATCGCTCTTCATCAACGTGATGCTGCTATCGCGCATGGCGAGTTGTGCATCGAGGTCCTTCAACCGCTTGCGCAAGCCGGACGCGTCGATCTTGCTCTTGTCCAAGCGTTTGGTCATCTCGGCGATGCGGTCGCGGCTGTCCTGCATCAAGTCCGTTTATGAGTTGCAGGTCGCGCACAATGCGCTTGCGTTGGTCCAGGCTCAGTTCCGTATCGGCGGTCTTGTCCACGAGTTCTTTCCGTTCGCGCACCAGTTCGAGGTTCTTCTCGATGTCATCGAAGGAGAGGGTCATGTCGCCGATAAGCGAATCGCGCGAGCGCAGTTCGGCCGTCAGGCGCAAGTTCTCGGCCTCGGCTTTTTGCCGGGCGAGTTCTTCAGGACTTGGGCCGGTCTGGCAGGCGCCCAGTATCGAGGCAGCGGCAATGAAGAGGAAGGTCCGCGTGGCGGTGCCTTTCCCGAATACTGCGGTGTTTCGCATGGTGCTTCTGTGTGTTGGTGAATATGTGGATGCCTTCGTGGCGTCGCCCCTGGAGGTCCGGAACCATGCCGCCGCGGCGCAGATGCCCGCACACCCCCCGCCGTTCCTATGGCTCCAGTGCTTTGGCATGGTCGCCTTACGGCTAGCACCCTTTGGAGCAAACGCCCCGATCATGTGGCATCGCCCCCACGCCCCTCCACCTTGCACCGCACGCGGAACCCTTGGTCAGCCCACCTGGGACCACGCCAATGTGTGTGAAGTAGGAGGAGCCCGCCTTATCGCGTCCGCAGGGCATACCTTTCGCTAACGGAGGCTAAAACCCATTGCCATGAGCAACTTGCTTTACATCGTCGCGGTCGTGCTTATCATCGGGTGGCTGCTCGGTGTGTTCGTCTACAGCGCCACCGGCCTCATCCACCTGCTGCTGGTGATCGCCTTGATCGCGATCATTCTACGTGTGATCCAAGGACGAGGGCTGAAGGGATAAGCAGAGGGGCGGGGCTATGCCCCGCCCCTCTGGCGTCGTTCCTCCGAAAAGGGCGATCAAGCACCTGCTTGCTTGGCCTTCCCTTCTATGTGCGCCCTGCACTTGGCCACTACCACATCGGCCACTTTGCGACCCAGCGTCAGGCCTTCCACATTGTCCACTTGAATGTGGTAGCCGCCGAGCACGCGGCTGAAACCCGCTTGCTCCGCCGTGCTGCTGAAGGTGGGGAAGTCCAATGTGATGCTGTCCGGGGTAATGCCGGGCTCGGTGAGCCAGCCTGGTAGCAAGCGCACCTGCACGCCGTACTTGTCGCTACCGGTGAAGAGCTCGAGCGCACGCGCGCAACCACCGCTCACAGTGCTGTGGCCGCTGGGGTAGGCCGGGAAGGGCGGGCACAGGAAATAGTCCGGGGAGTAGGGGCGCCAGTCCTTGCCCTTCATCTTCAACATGCCTTTGTGCGGGCCTCCCCAACCCATGATGTCCTCGTTGCCCATGAGGTGGTGGACCTGTTGGTAGGGACGGCTGTTGTCGTAGTAGTACTTCGTTTCCCAGCAGGCGATGAAGCAATCCATGGCGGTGGTGGCCACGATGAAGTACATCTTCACCTCCTGGTCCAGGTCGTGGTTGTCACGCACGCTCACATCGCGTGCGAACATGAGCCAGTGGCCGGCCTGCTGCACGCTGCGGGGCCCATCGCGCATGAACTCCACGAGCGCCTTCTGTTCGTTGGTGAGAGCGGGCTTGCAGCGCGACCACTTCGCGACCTGCGCCTCCAGCAGGGAGTCGCCCATGACCGGTGGGGGCGTGCAGCGGAACTGCGCGGCGCTATCCAATGCGAAGGGGCGCACATGCCCCCAGTGCGGGGCCATCGCCTTTGGGGCCCATCGCTTGGTTTCCAAGGTGAAGTACTTGGGCTGCCAACGGTTGATGTCGTTCATCTTGTCCGCGGTGTTCACCGGCTGGTAGTGGGTGTAGTCGCCATAAAGCGTATCCGCATCGGGGTGATCGCCGAACATGTTGCTACCGTCGTCCCGGCGCGCATCGATCACGGTTTTCGCGGCGAGGTTGCCGATGCCCTGCGGGGTGGTGGGGTCCAGGCTGCGATCGGTGGGATCGAACCCGAACTCCTTCAACCGGCCGAGGAAGAGCGCGCTATCCGCCGGATACACTGTACAAAGCACCCGGCACATTGCGTAGCTGATGGCTTTCTCCTTGTTGGCCAGGGTGCGCTCGGCCACAGGGCGACGCTCCGCTTGGAGGTACACGGGCTCGGCCACACTGTCAAAGCGGCTCCATGCGTCGAACTGCGCGATCATGGGTAGCGCCAGCATGCGGCTGTTCACCGGAGGCCTGGGTTTGTTGTGCTCGGTATCGTTCGCCGTGCCCTCCAGCGCCACCGAGCCCCAGCGATAGGCCATGTTCTCGGTGCCCAAGGGGCCACGGTCGGGTGGCGGGGCGGTAAGGGTGGTTTCCGGCGCGTTGCCGCAAGCGGCGAGCAGAACGGCGAGGGCGAGGTACGAACTACGAAGCATGAGTTCCGGGATGTGGTGGTAAGGTGCGGGAATTTAGAAGGATCGGCGAATACGGTGCCTGGCCATTTGCGGAACACGGGAACCGGTGTGCGGATCACGCTTTCCCTCGCACCGCCGCTACTCGATGCTCAGGCCCCGCTCACCGGCTTCTCCACGCGGCGCGTTCCACTGTACAGTTCGTACCGCATGAAGCGACATTCCAACGAGCCGTTGAAGAGCTTGATGCGCGGCTTCGGGGTGAGGTGTACATGCTTGGCCGCTTCCAGGTTGCTGGTGATGAGCCATGCGCTGTAGCCCGCCCATTTCTTCTTCAGGGTATCGCCGATCATCTTATACAGCGCGGTGATGTCCTCGTCCTGGTCCATGCGCTCGCCGTAGGGCGGGTTCAGGATCATGGTGCCGCCGCCCTCGGGCGCTTCGAGATCCGCGAAGGCGCTCTTTCGGATGCGGATGCGGTCCTTCAGCCCCGCGATGGCGATGTTACTCTCGGCCTTGCGCACCACATGCGGACTGATCTCGCCGCCCAGGATCAAAGGCCTGTTCTCCTGATCCACTTTGGCCATGGCTTCCTCGCGCACGCTGTGCCAGAGGTAGTCATCGTAGTCCTGCCAACCCTGAAAGCCGAACCGCTGCCGGTAGCTGCCCGGAGGGATGTTGGCCGCCAGCAAGGCCGCTTCGATCAGGATGGTGCCGCTGCCGCACATGGGGTCCACCAAATTGCTCTTCTTATCCCAGCCGGAGAGCAGTACCAAGCCCGCCGCGAGCACTTCGTTGATCGGTGCCAGATTCGTCAGGTCGCGGTAGCCGCGTTTGTGCAACGAGCCGCCGGAGCTGTCCAAGGAGACGAGCACCTGCTCCCCATGCACATGGAGGTGGATGCGCAGGGTGGGTTGTTCCAGATCCACCGAAGGGCGCCGCCCGAACTTCTCGCGGAAGCGGTCCACCACCGCATCCTTCGCCTTCAGCGCGAGGAATTGGGAGTGGTTGAAGAGTTCGGAACTCAACGTGCAATTGATCGCGAGCGTATCGTCCACATCCATGAACTCCTCCCACTTGATCCGCTTGATGCCACGGTATAGGTCATCTTCATTGCGCACCTCGAACACATCCACCGGCACCAGGATCCGCAGCGCGGTGCGCAAGCAGAGGTTCGCCCGGTACATGCATGCGGCATCGCCCCGGAAACCGACGGCGCGGTTGTGCTTCTCAATGTCCAACGCGCCGATGCCTTCCAGCTCCGCTACGAGTAAGTCCTCCATGCCGAACATCGTCTGGGCGGTCATGCGGTAGATGGGAGAAGACATCGGCGACGAAAGTACGTGGGCGCTATTCGGCGAATAGCTGCCCGGGGCCGGATATTCCCGGACAATTCGCATATTCGTTATGTCCTTGTTCCAACGGTCGTTCCACCAACGCTCCGATCCGCCCGCACAATGCGAACATTTACGCGCTGCCCGTTGCTATCGTTCGCCTTCCTCGTTTGCTGCTCCCAAGGCGCCTCCGCCCAGGAGACCGTAGCGGAGCCTGCGGCGAAAGAGCACAACCCGGGTTACTTGCACGTTGGGTTGAACTACTCGCTGAACACCCGCGTTCCGAACGCTGGTTTCATCTTCGGGCTGGGCTCCGAGTTCTACATCGGGACGGCCATCGCGCAGCGCTTGCATGTGGGCATGAACATGGGTTGGTTCAGCTTGAGCGGCAATTTCGGCGATGACCGAGGCACCGGTGAATTGCAATTCCTAAAACCCGGCCTCCTCTTCGCAGCGGACCTGAGCGATGCCTTCACCATCATGTTCAAATACAGCGTGATGCCGACCGTGGGCTACAACTTCGCCTTCGATCCGGATAACAACAACAACTACGCCTACAACATCCGCGACTTCGCCCATTGGGGCCTCGGCCACGGGCCATACCTCGGCATGAGCTACAAGCAGCTCATGGTCGGCTTCGAAGTGGTGGTGGGGAACTATTGGAGCGAGATCGACGAAGATGATCCAGACTTGTACTACGCCGGTTGGTACAACGGCTACAGCTACGCTGCCCGACCCTTCTATGACCGGTCAGCCAACACCTTCCGGTTCTTGGTGGGGATCAATTACTGAGGGGGGCGAAGGATCGATCAGCGAACGGCCCACATGCCGCGCACCGCGTGATCAGTTCTGATCCGAAGCAAGACCCTTTCACACGAAGGAGCCGCCCACTGGCTCCTTCGCCGTTCCCATCGGCTCCACCGCCACCTCCTCCAACCGGTTCCAGTTGTACACCGCCGGTTGCCGTTGCGCCCGCGCGAACACCACCGCATTGTGGACATCGGTGAAGAGCCTGCAACTGGTGTAGCGCATCTTGCCATCGGCGGGGTCACGGTAGCCGCTTACTACGGCATCGTGCTGCAGCGCATGGTGCAGCACGCCTTCCAGATCGGTGGGGTCGCTGCTGGCTGAGGCGGGCGCATAGGGCGCCACCATGCCGCTGTTCACATAAGAGTTGCCGCGAACATCGTAGGCGAACCGGGATTTGCGGGCGGCGATGGCGCGTAGCCGCTCGAGCAAGAGGATAATGGAACGATCGGTCATGGAACCATCGCGAAAGGGCTGGCGACGGGCTGCGAAGGTGGCGTGCCAGCCCCTCCCCTTTTCATCCCTTGATCACCCGTCATCAACATCGTGTTGTTGTTCGCAGGTCCGCGTCCACCGGGGCAAAAACGAACGACCCCGTATGACCGATCCATATTGCGGAACGGCATTGGTTGGCGACCCCAACGCGCATACCTACGTGGGGTTCCGCCAGTTGATGGCGATGCACCGAAGCACGCTCAACGGCTATCAGGCATCGCGCTGCCAGAAATTCGGTGGATAGCAAGACCGGTCTGGTGGTCTTCGCCGTGCATTGGGGCCTGGTGAAGATGTGACCTCCGATGGGGTGGATCCGCCTGGCGATCACCGCAGCGCACAACCCGGCGGCGCGCTTTCCCGTGGCTTCAGCCGCCATGCCCAGCGCTCCGGCGGGGTCAAGGAACGCAAGAAGGCGCTGGCTGCCGGATGGTGCATCGCCTTCTCATCCATGCTTTCGGCCATAAGTCGGCTCACGCTCCAGCTCATGCTGTACTCCTCATCGCGGGCCTCCTCGTAAAGGTTGATGTCCATGTACACCGCAAGCTCGCCGAACGCCTCGCACAGGTACTTCTTGAGACGCTGGTCGTTGATGTTCGTTTGTGCGCTGTAGGTGCCGAGCACGGTGAGCAGTGGCGCGGCCGCATCATTGGCCAGGGGGTGTACCCCCCCTTCCAACCTGGTTCTTTCGCCAAGCCCTTCAGGTAGAGGAGCATCTCTTGCACGATGCCGGCCCCGCTGTTGTCGAAGTAACCACCGTCCACGAAGTAGTGCTTCTTCTCCCCAACGCGCAGATACCCTGCTGGCGACACATAGGGAAATCGCGAGCTGAGCACCATCGCGGTGCTCAGGGGCATATCCTCCGCATCGTCCATCAGGTCGAGCATGTCGATGCGGGAGGTGAACCCTTCGATACGCACCGAAGCGACCACCCCCGGCTGGCCATCATCCAGCCGGGTGGTATTGAGGCAGAGCACTGGCCGCCGGGCCGCGCGCTCCGGGGCGAAGAGCTGACGCACGGGCTCCGACAGGCTGGTGTCCGCGCGCTCCAGCGCCATTTCGAGGGCGCGTGCGCGATCGCGAAAAACAGGTACGAAGAGATTCAACACATCCGGCCCCAACATGTTGGCCAGGGTGGCGCTCAGCATGTCCTGGCCGAGCGTTTGCGCCACCGGGAAGTCACCCGCTTTGAGCCCCGCGCCGGATGGATGGTGCGCCGCCCACTGGTAATAGGAGGCGATACCCACCGCCCCGCCCGAAGCGCCACTGAGACAGAACAGGCGATCACGGAACGTACTGTCCTGCCGGTCCAAACGCTCCAGCACGCGGGCCGCCCAATAACCGCTCCTGCTGGCGCCGCCATCGGCCAGGACGAAGATCATCGGTACCACCGCGCGTTGGTTGGTATCGGCATGCACATTGGCATCCAGCCAAGCGACGAGGTGCTCGCGGAACGAGCCGCGTTCCACGACCCCTGTCACAGTGGGTTGTGTGAACACTTTGTGGTGGTCCCAACACAACCCGACCACCAGCACCCAGCCGATGAGCACAAAGCCCAAGGGGCACGCCCAGGACCTGGGCCAGCCGCGCTTTGAAATTGAAGACGCCCATCAGCAGCCCCGCGCTGAACCATACCACGGCGAAGGGCCCGATGGCCGGGGCCGTTCCTGGCCATGCCCACACGATGACCATGAGCGCGAGCACCGCTGCGGAAATGACATTGAAGACCACATAGTATTTGCGCTCGGTGGCATAAGGCAACACCTCTTCCTGGTCGCGGAGCGGCAACTCCAACTGGCGGGGGAAAACGATCGAACAAACTCGCCTTCCGGTCCGGAACTGTGATCGCGGCATCCTTCGGGTTCAAGGCGCGCACCCACTTGCCGCGTACGTTCATCAGAACGGTAAAGGCGACCTGCATCACGACGATCATGATCACGGGCCAGCGGCGTCTGGTCTCTTCGGAATAACCCTCGAGGCACATGCCCACGACCATCAGCCAGAGCAACACATGCAAGGCGATCAGGATGCGCAGCATTTGGCGTGTGTTATCACCCACCATCTTCTTCAGCCGCTCGCTGAGCAAATGCAACAGAAAGAAGATCCCTACTTCGGCGAGGCTCAGAACGAGCACCGCGCTTTCCGATCCGCCCACCTCCAGGTCGCTGCCCGCGCGAAGGAAGGCCACCAG
>JADJRW010000048.1 GCA_016712025.1 Flavobacteriales bacterium | reverse complement strand
GCTTCGCCGCGCATATGAAAGGCACCCGCGTGGTAGCGGTGTACGGCGGCGCCAGCATCCGCGATCAGATCCGCGATATCCAACGCGGCGCCCAGATCATCGTGGCAACACCGGGTCGTCTGCTCGATCTGATCGGCCGCGATGTGCTCAACCTCACCACGGTGGACGTGGTGGTGCTGGATGAAGCCGACGAAATGCTGAACATGGGCTTCCAGGAAGATCTCACCGAGATCC
The DNA here is from genome assembly GCA_016712025.1 of Flavobacteriales bacterium. Lineage (GTDB taxonomy): Bacteria > Bacteroidota > Bacteroidia > Flavobacteriales_F > PHOS-HE28 > PHOS-HE28. Next base: position 26,993 of record JADJRW010000048.1, on the reverse strand, counting down.
TCCAGAACACCCCGAAGGACAAGCGCACTTGGCTCTTCAGTGCGACCATGAGCGGCGATGTGCGGCGCATCGCCAAACGCTACATGCGCGAGTTCGAGGAGGTGAGCATCGGTCCGGCCAACGCGGCGGCCACCATGATACAGCACCAATACTGCGTGGTGCATTCCAAAGACCGCTATGCCGCACTGAAAAGGTTCGTGGACGCGGACTCCGAGCTTTTCGGCATCGTGTTCTGCCGCACCAAGCACGAGACACAGGACCTCGCCACCGCACTGGTGAAGGACGGCTACAACGCCGATGCCATACGGCGATCTCAGCCAGGCGCAACGTGACCAGGTGATGGGCCGGTACCGCTCCCGCTCATTACGTCTGCTCATCGCCACGGATGTGGCCGCCCGTGGGATCGATGTGAAGGATGTGACCCACGTGATCCACTTCGACCTGCCCGGCGAGGTGGAGAACTACACCCACCGCAGTGGCCGCACGGGCCGCGCTGGCAGAACCGGGATCTCGTTGAGCATCATCGGCGTGCGCGACGTGAACAAAGTGCGCCAATTGGAACGTGGCCTGAAGACCCACTTCATTTTTGTGCGGGTCCCGGGTGGTGCGGAGATCGGCCAGCAGCAGGTGAAGGCGTACATGAAACGCCTCGCCTCGGTGGAAGTGGATCGCGAGGGGCTCGCCGAGTTGTTGTCCGAAGCGCGCGCTGAGCTGCAGAGCTTTGAAAAGGACGAATTGATCGATCGATTCATGAGCCTGGCCTTTAACCGGATCATCGAGCAGCATCGCACTTCCTACGACCTGAACGTGGACATGAGCCGCAAGGACCATAGCGCACGCGCTGAAAGGCCCTCTTCGCTGGAACGTTTCAGCACCGGCCGCCAGATGTTCATCAACCTCGGCACCGCCGACGGTTTCGACAAGGGCAAGATGCTCGGCTATGTCTGTGGCATCACCGGATTGAGCGGTGAACTGATCGGCAAAATGCTGATCAAGGATGTGTACTCGTTCATCGACATCGAACCCGCCCATTTCGAGCAAGTCCTCACCGCGTTCCAGAACGCCAGCTACAAAGGCCGCAGCGTGCGCGTGGATGCCGCTGGCGGTCCCGGGAAGAGCGCTCCGCGCGGCGGTGGCTCTTACCAGGGCGGTGGAGATCGCGGTGGCAGCAGCCAGCAAGGTGGCGGTGGCTACAAAGGAGGCGGTGATCGCGGTGCAGGAGGCTACAAGAGCAGCTACAGAAGCGGTGGCGATCGTCCTGACCGCCCGCAAAGCGGCGGTGGGAACGAGCGCCCCACGCGCGGCGGTGGATATCCGAAGAAGGATTTCTACGAGCCCAAGACGAAGTATCCGAAGAAGGAGCGCAAGTAGCGCATGGCTTTGTCGGTGCTGTTCCTTTGCGCCTATGCCCATGGACTTCCTATTGAGCGCGCGCACAGAGTTCGCCTACTACAGGCAACTCGGCGAAAAGACCTCTTCGCGCCGCTGCCGGATGCTGACCTCTTCCGCGAGCCCGCACCAGGGAAACAACTCCATCGCCGTGATCGTGAAACATCTCCATGGCAACATGCGGTCGCGTTGGACGGACTTCCTGACCAGCGACGGCGAGAAACCGTGGCGCCAGCGCGACGCGGAGTTCGAGAACGACCTGCATGATCGAGAGGAACTGATGGCACGCTGGAGCGAAGGATGGAGCTGTCTCTTCAATGCCATCGATCCGCTCACGCCGGAAGACCTGCAACGCATCGCACTCATAAGGACCGAGCCCCATACCGTAGCGCAGGCGATCACTCGACAACTGGCGCATGTGCCTTACCACGTCGGACAGATCGTGCTCCTGGGAAAACTCTTCCTCGGCGAGAACTTCCGTTCGCTCTCCATACCGCGGGGCGGTTCGCGCTCCTTCAACGTGGATAAGGGCATGTGAGCCCGGTCGCGGAAAGGCAGGCGCGGAGATGCGGACAGGGATGGAACGTTCCCCGGGGGAAGACGGTCGGTGTAACCGCGTTCCTAACCTTGTTCGATGATGAAGCCTCGTTCACTCGCCCTGGTCACCGGCTCGATGCTCTGCTTGATCGGTGCCGCGCAGCAGATCCCCGATAGCGCCTTCACTTACCAAAGCAAGACGCCCGCGTATCCAAAGGGCACAGGTCCGGTCGTCGTGCTGGATGAGGCCCATTTCAACTTCCATACGCTCGGCGGCCGTTATCACGCCTTCGGAAAAGTGCTCGGGAACGATGGCTACCAGATGCGCCCGGGCACACAGAAATTCACCCTGCGCTATCTGGAAGAAGCACGCATTCTGGTCATCTCGAACGCGTTGCCCGATGAAAGCTCGTGGCAACTGCCCACGTCCGGCGCGTTCACGAAAGAGGAGAACGAAGCGGTGAAAAATTGGGTGTACAACGGCGGCAGTTTGCTGCTGATCGCGGATCATATGCCGTTCGCAGGGGCCGCAGCCGGCCTGGCGCGAAGCTTCGGGGTGAATTGGATCAATGGCTACGCGGTGCGTAAAGACAGAGCACCCGAGTTCTTCGCCCGAAAGGCGGGCAACCTCACCACCAACCCGATCACCGATGGTGGAGGCGCGTTGGAGCGCATCGACAGCATCCAGACGTTCACCGGAAGTGCGTTCCTGGTGCCCCCGGAAGCGATACCGATCACCCGCATGAGGGACGACTACGAGATCCTGTTACCCACGATCGCGGGCCAGTTCAACGACTCCACCGCCCACGTGGATGGGGCGTATTTCATCAATGGCGCGATGCTGCCGTTCGGCAACGGAAGGGTGGTCATCTTTGGCGAGGCGGCCATGTTCAGCGCACAACTGCAAGGCCCTGAACGGAGGCACATGGGAATGAACCAACCCGGTTCGGAGCAGAACCCGCAGCTCCTGCTCAATGTGATCCACTGGCTGGATCGCCGGTTGTGAAGCATGGCAGGTATGCGCGCGGAGCGGTAGAAAGAGCGCTCAACGATCCGCTCCAGCGGGACCAACCCGGACGACCTCGCTCATCAGGCCATCCAACAATTCATCCACATTGGCGGATGCCCTTACCCGGGTGGGTCCATGGAGGAACCCATCCTGTTCCATACGCCCGATCTGTTCCAGCAGCGGCGAGTAGAATCCGTTCACGTTCAACAGGCCCATCGGTTTGGCGTGCAGACCGAGCTGCCGCCAGGTGAGCAGTTCGAAGAGTTCGTCCATGGTGCCGAAGCCACCGGGCAGGGCGATCACCGCATCGCTGCGTTCGTGCATCCGCATCTTCCGCTCATGCATGTCGTGCACCACGATCAATTCGGTGAGACCCGCATGCGCTAATTCCTTCTCCACCATGAAGCCCGGTATCACGCCGATCACCTCCCCTCCGGCTTGTAGCGCCGCGTCCGCCACTGCGCCCATCAGTCCCACATGCCCACCACCATACACTACGCCCATTCCGCGCGCGGCAATGGCCTGGCCTGCGATCCGCGCAGCATGATGGATCAGCGGATCGCCCCCCTTGCTGGCGCCACAGAACACCGCGATCCGTTGCATGCGGCGAAGGTATCAGGGCGCCGTTCCGGATCAGCACGCGGAGATCACCACAAATGCGCTCGGGTGACGAAGGTCATTTCCATCTACGGTCGGCCAATGCACCTTTCCTGCATAAACCGATCGGACCATGCGAACGCTTTTTCTGTTCATTCTCTGTATAGGGCTCTTCAGTCCAGCCTCGTTCGCCCAAGGAGATCTGCCCTCCGGCGGAGCCGATGGCTTGGTAACGGTCCGCGTGGACGGGCTCGACGATGCTGGTTTGGGTCGGATCTCCGCCCGGATAGCCAAGGAGCAACAGGTGAACTTGGAGTACACCTGCTTGCGGTCCGGGATCGTGGTCCTGCACTTCCAGGCTTTGCAGGTCTCTGAAAGGGCGGATGTGATCACTGTGGTGAAACGCTTGTTCCAACAAGCCGGTATCACCGGCGCGATCGAATTCCTCGACATCCATGTAGAGAGGAGCGCACTGAACAAGTGTTGAGAACACGCCCCGATCGGCCCTTCTAACGCCGTCGTGTCATCCGAGGGTCATGAATACCACTTGGAATGGCCGTTGCGACTGACAATTGATCTCCAGGGAGATCTTTGGCATTGGATCGGTAGAGACTTGTTCACTATGAAAGGTCCCGAAACAACCGTGCGGCGAATGGTGGTGATAAAAGCGCCCCAGGAAGCCGTTTGGAAAGCGCTGATCGAACATGGGTTGGCGTCGTTGCATTTGTTGAACGAGGAGGGCTATGAACCCCTGAAGGAGGGTTCGACCCATGTGTGGCACGAACCCGAGGATCCAAACAAAGCTCCTTTGGTGAAGGCGCATGTAACGGTTGTCGCGGCCCCGAGGCGCATTGCGCTCATGGCCTACGATCACTCCACCGGGCTGCCCGATCAACCCGAGAATTATACATCGGTGGATCTTCAACTGGCACCGGAAGAGGATGGCCGCACGCTGGTTACCGTGGAGCAAGGGGATTTCGCTGCGTTCAAACAAGGCACCAAACTCGCCCGCGAGGCTGGGAACGATTGGGTAGAGGCATTGATCCGTCTGCGCGAGCAAGTGGAGCATGATGTAGCGGCATAGCTGCGGATCTCAGCGGGTCGGCCCCGAGTAGGTGGGGCACGGAGTGCGACTTGATCACCTGCACTTCACTAAGTTGCCCCCGTGATCTGGTTCGGCATATTCCTCGCGGGTCTCGTCCTCATCGCCTTCGGTCTTGTGAAGGCGCTGCGTTCGCGCAAGCCGGACATGTGGATGGCCAATGGAGGCATCGTGGCTGCGGTTGGCTTCATCGGCTTCAGCGGATGGCCTGCGGAGGTGATCCCCATTGGCATGGACCAGAAGTCCGCAGGCTTGATGCTGATGTGGTGGGGCGGTTGGGGGGCAGCCTCCTGGGCCGCATACCAGTTGATCTGGTCGTTGCGCGCGCTGGCATGGCCGAAGGTGCAAGGCACCATCACCCAAAGCGAAGCGGTGTTCATGGGCATCAACAATTCCGCCAGAATCGGGCCGCGCGGGAGCACCAAACATTGGTGGCGCGTGACCTACTCGTACGTCATTGACGGCAAGTCCTACACAAGCTCGAACAAGGCGCTGGACATCGACGATCGGCACAGCACCTTCAGCAGTGTGACCAATATGGTGGCCAAGCACCCGGTGGGCTCCAGCGATCACCGTATACCATCACCCCAAGGATCCCGTGCTCGCGTGCATCGATCGCGGTTGGTTCAATGCGCGGTGGTACGTACCGGCGATGTTCGCCGCGATACTCTTGTGGATGGCGTGGTAGATACTTTCGCCGCGGTCCCCGCACCCATGCACCCGAAGCGATACCGGTTGGTCCGCACTGATGCGAGCGACCCCGCCTTCCAAGAACTGGTGGCGGAACTGGACAAGGACCTCGCGATCCGCGATGGAAAGGACCACGCCTTCTATGCCCAGTTCAACAGGATCGACAGCATCCGGCACGCGGTGGTGGTTATGCACGGCACACTGCCGGTGGGCTGCGGCGCGTTCAAGGCGTTCGATGGCGATGCCGTGGAGATCAAACGGATGTACGTGCCACCAGCGCACCGGCGGAAAGGCATCGCTTCATTGGTGCTGCGTGAACTGGAACAGTGGGCGCACGAGTTGGGCCACCAACGCTGTGTGATGGAGACCGGTAAAATGCAGCCGGAGGCCATCGCGCTCTACACCAAGAGCGGCTACCGGGTCATTCCGAACTACGGTCAGTACATCGGTGTGGAGAGCAGCGTGTGTTTCGAGAAGCAGCTTTGAGGCGGACGAGCACGAGAGGCTCTGATCCGATCAGGATCGGGTTTCCCCGACCTGCGCACCACGCTTCAGCATGATCGCGCAGAGCAAGCTGACCAAGAGCCCCACAGGCAGGATCTCCATATAGCTGAAGCCGATCTTCACAGCAGGGTTCTTGTACATCTCCTGGAAGTCCCGCATTTCCTGGAGCTGGGTTTCCACTTGCTCCGCAGAGAGATCGCTGCTTTCGAGCTGGGCCTTGGTGCTCATAGTACTGCTCCATATAGTCCTGTTTCGACGTGGCGCTGAGCACCATCCAGGATGCCACGTAGAGCGTGGAGACCACCAGCGTGATGTAGAGGCCCATGAGGAAGGCCTTGCCGAAGGTGATCGAACCGCCCAGGTGCTTGTCCCGATAGCCCTTCACCGCGAAGAAGATGGTGGACAGGGCGATCACCATGGTCGTGTAACCGATCCACATCCCATTGTCGAAGTCGTGCTTGCCGCTTCCGAGGGTCAACCACATCATGGCGGAAACGATGATGCCGCCGATGATGCCGTAAGTGAGAACTATCCTTTTCATGGTTGTTGGTTTTGTGACCCGCCGCAGGAACCAAACCAGCCGTTCCGAAGTTCCGGCCATCATACTTCGGTAGGGATCATGCACCGCGAAGCGGAGATCCATACCAAAGGATGATACATTTCAAGGAATGAGGCCCAGCGACTTGGCCTTATGGACGGCTTCGGTGCGCCGCTTCACCTCCGACTTCATGAAGAGGTTCGACGAATGGGACTTCACTGTGGGCAGTGAGATGAAGAGCTTGTCCGCGATCTCCTGGTTCGAGTTCCCCGTCGCCATCAGTTGAAGCACTTCGCGTTCGCGCCCACTTAGGCCGATCCTGCGCAAGGCTTCCTCGTCCACTTGGGGCGGAGTGCTCACCGGTTCGCCCTGTTCCGCCGTGACGAGATCCTTCTGTTGATGCAGCAGTTTCGAGCCCATCCAAATGCCCAGCGCCGTGAAAAGCAGCGCCACCAAACCGATGTATACCTCCACACGCAGCTCGCGGATCCAAAAACGGTACTCGAAGTACTTCAGGACGAAGACCAGCGCCGCCAGTGCAAGGCCATAGAGCACTACGGTGGTCCAGAAACCAGACTTGCGCAATTCAGCGGAGTTGGCCATCGGGCCGAAGTTCGGGAAAGACGCTGGTCTTGGGGCCTGCTGTCAGTCTTGCGCAGAGGGCATACGTTGCTTGGATGACATGTGAAACCGAAGCTGTTCGTTGATACAGGTCAATTCGGCCAATTCACCGGCACCACCACTTCATTACGACGGGCCACCAATTGCCATGGCGGGTCGTATCCAAGGAAGCGCACTGGGCCTGTGGGCTGCAAGCCAGCCGCCTCCAATTGCTGCATCAACTTCTCGGTCCATTCCCCGATCTTTTCATCACTGGAGAAGCCGCCGAAGCGCAACACCGCCACCACCTCTTCGGCAACACGTTCCAGTCGAACGTTCGGGTCGTTCGGTCGGGGCAGGCTGTCCATCGTAAGGCCTTCCGGCATCACGAAGCGCATCCGCGAGCTGTCCGCGCCCATCTCCATGTGCACCGGGGCCGTCATGGCGATCTTCTTCTCCTCGGCGTTCCCGCCGAAGATGTACCCCGCCAAGCTGCGAAAGCCGGAGTTCGACACTTCTTTGTAGGTAGTACCCGGCTTCAGGACCGAGGCTGTAAGGGCTTCCGGGTAACGGCGCACCTCCAGGTCGCCGATGGTCTTCAGCACCGTATAGGGTTGCTGGGGCGTGCCTTTGGTGCTCATGATGGTATACGTCTGTACCCCTACGAAAGCGAGCACCAAGCCGATGAGGACATACATGGCTTTGCGTTTCATCCGTGTTCCCCAATAGAACAACCCGCGTGCGGAAGGGTTCACTCGATCTTGCGCAAGGCCTCGCGCTCGCTCAAGGGAACAAGCTTGTGGGATCGCACGAACGCCTTCACTGCGGCGGGATCCGTTTCCGCCAGCGACCGCAGCGCCCAGCCGATGGCCTTGCGGATGAAGAAGTCCTTATGCGCAGCATGGCGTTCGATGTTGGCGAAGAGCAGCGAACGGTCCGTATCCTCTTTCCATCGCAGTTGGAAGATGATGGCGGTCCTATTCAACCACATGTCGTCACTCGTGATCCAACGCTTGTTCCATTTCGGGATCTCTTTCGGGTACTTTTTCAGGATGACGCCCACCACATGCACCGCCAGCGCATCCACACTATCCCACCAGCTCTTGGTGGTGATCAGCTCCTCCACCAGCGGCAGGTGCTCAGGCCCGAGCTTCTTCGCATGCTTCATCAACAGGTCCACCGCGGTATACTGCATCTCACGTTCGGCGCAGGCGAAGGCCGCGCGGGCGATCGCCGGCAATTGATCCAAAGGTGGCGCACCATGGATAGCTATGTGCTCCTTCACGAGCGAACGACGCTGATCGGTCTTCAGCCCGAAAAAGGGTGCGATGCCCTTCATGTATGCGAATACCGCCTCGGCGTTCGGAGCACATGCATGGTGCTTGAACGTCTCTCGCAATGGCGCCAACCAGGGATGCATGGGGCGAAGGTCGGCTGGCGGAAGTTGCGAAAGGCACCTCCACTGGAGTATGAACCAAAATTGACGTGCAGGTTGATGATCCATTGCCAACCTCATTCCCCATCGTCGTAAGTGCTTTGGAACAAGTCTATCAGCCAACGTGTTTGGCTTTGACGCCGTCAATGCGGACGATCACTTGGAACCTATGCAACGAACCGCCTTCCTCTTTCTCGCTTTGCTGGCAGTTGGCATTACATCCGCCCAAACACTGGAGCACTCGTGGACCCGCCGTGTCGGCAGCCAGAACGACAACGACAAACTCTGGGCGACCGCGGTGGATGGCCAGGGGAACGTCTACGCGACCGGTGTCTTGAACGGCACCTTCAGTGAACAAGGGACCTCTGTGACGAGTATCGGCCTGGAGGACATCCTGCTCGTGAAATACGACGCGAACGGTTCACTGCTCTGGGCCCGAGTTGCCGGCGGTCCGTCCATCGACAATGCGTACGGTATCACCTGCGATGCCGTAGGCAACGTGTACATCACCGGGTTCTATGTCGACTTCGCGGTGTTCGAGGACACGCTGATCGCCACGGGCGACCCCAACAACGCCGTTCTACCCTTCCACTTTGTGGCACGCTTCACACCAGATGGTGATCTGGCCTGGGTGCGTTCGGCCGAGGCCACCTGGACCGGATTCTTCGGGCCCGCATGCATCGGTAACGACATCGAGCTGGATAACGAAGGCGACCTCGTCGTGGCCGGTCTCTACTTCAGTCCGAACGAGTCGGTTGATCCAGGCTTCTCCCTGCTGCGTGTGGACACTGCCCGCTTCCGCACGGTACCCACTGTTTCAGCCAACTCCGTTTTCGTCCAGAAGCTGGATACCGCTGGCCATACGCTGTGGTTGCACACCATCGGCGGATACAACGGTTTCGGTCGTTTGAAATGCATCGACATCGACAAACAGAACAACATCTGGACCGGGGGTGTGGATGAGGTGTCCTCCGATTTTGTGAGCGGCCCCGTGCAACTGACCAATACGGTGATCAATGATGGACCCGGATTGGTGTACGTGCTCTCGCCCGACGGCGAACCCTTGAGCGGCTTCGATGTGAACACCTCCCTGCTGTCGAGCGTGGAGGACCTGGAGGTGGCGGACAACGGGGATGTGATCCTCGCGGGCTTCTACCGCGGCACACTCAATGGAACGAACGCGGCAACCCTGGATGATGGCTTCGTGATGCGCACCTCATCGAGCGGAACACCGCTCTGGACCGATCACCTTGCTGGCGTGGGCGGCGATTTCGCCACATGCATCACGCAAACCCAGCAAGCGAACGAACTGGTCATCGGCGCCTATTACTTCTTCCAAGCCTCGTTGGCAGGAACCGCGCTCGACCAGAACGCTGGCAACAATAGCGCCCTGGTCCGGCTGGACACGTTGGGGAATCTGATCGAGGTCCTTCAGCCCGATCCACTGAGCGGCTCAACCTTCATCGCTGATGTGCAAAGCGATGGCCAGGGAGCCCTCTACCTCTGCGGCGATGTGAACGGCGAAGTGGCCTTCACCAACGACACGATCCTGTGTCTTTCGCAGGACAGCTACCTCAGCAAGGTGGAACCCATCATTTCCACCTCCACTGGGCCCGATCCAGTGAGCAGCGCGTTCACCTGGCAGCTCTTCCCGAATCCGGCCAGTGATCACGCACAAGTGATCCTTGACCCCCGGCAAAACCTACCGACCAGTATCGTCCTTCGTGATGCGTTGGGCCGTGAACTGAGGCGCACGATACCGACCAGCGATCGTTTCATCATCGATCTCCTCGGTCTTGAAACAGGCGCTTTTCGGGTGGAGATGATCTTCGCTGACCGTCGCGAAAGCCGAACTTTGGTCCTTGTAAAGAACTAGGCCAACCCAAACGAACATTCCATCGCCATGACCGCACGCAACCTGATCCCTGTCCTGGCACTCCTCACCGCACCCGCCATCGCGCAAGTAAACAGCACCATCACGCACAACGGCATCACCCGCGACTATATCATCTATGCACCGACGAGTTATGTGGCCGGCACACCCACACCGCTGGTCTTCGTCATGCACGGCTTTACCCAAAGCGCCTCTGCCATCATGAACGTCACGGGATTCAACGACCTGGCCGAGCAGGAGGGCTTCATCGTGGCCTACCCCAATGGCGTGAACAACGGCTGGAACACCAACTCTCCCTTTCCTGGTGGAAGCACGGCCGACGACGTGGGCTATATCGGTGCCCTGTTGGACAGCCTGCAGGCCCAGTACAGCGTGGATAGCACGCGGGTCTACGCCTGTGGCTTCTCCGCAGGCGGCTATATGAGCCACAAGCTCGGCTGCGAAAGTCCCAAGTGCTTCGCAGCCATCGCCTCGGTATCGGGCACCATCAATACAGGCGCCGTCGGCGGATGCGCTCCGCAGCACACCCCGGGCGTGCTGCAGATCCATGGTACATCCGACTTCATCGTGAGTTACAACGGCAGCATCTTCAGCGGGCTCGGCGTGCAGGATGTGCTCGACCTCTGGACCGCGAACCTCGCATGCGCCACACCGGCTGTGATCACGCCGATCAACGGCACCGTGGAACAACAGGTGTATGCCCCCTGCAATGACAACGCCACCGTGGTACACTACAAGATCAGCGGCGGCGGGCATACCTGGCCCACTGGTTCCGACTTGAACGCCACCGAGGTGATCTGGGAGTACTTCCAGGACTTCACCTGTGGCGACATCAGCACCGCGGTGCAGCGCGCTTCAGCACCGCAGCTTGCGGCATGGCCGAACCCAGCAGGGGATCTGCTCTTCCTGCAAGGCCTTGAACGGTCCGTGGGCTTCACGCTCATCGATGCCATGGGTCGTTCGGTGCTCACCGGCACAGCGCAGGCCGGAACGACGCGCATCGGCCTTGACGGGGTCGGCTCCGGCGCCTGTGTGCTGCTCCTGCACGACGGCAGCGGCCGCACGTTGCGCATACTGAAGCAGTAAGGTAAGGCGGTGATCTGCCGCTGGTTTGGGAGGACACCCTGCGGTGACCTTAAACGATGCGCGCAACGGGATCAGCCAAGGATGCAAGTCACAAAGTTGTTGTCGCCAAAGCGCGTTCTGCGGCGAAGGCGGGGCCGAATGGTTCTAGTTCTCGCTGGCGAGCAGCCAAGCCTTCGCCTTGTTCAGGTCGTCGAAATACGTGATCTCGAAAGGCATCTCCGGACTGGCGGCCGTAATGATGCGATCAACGCTCATCCGGTTGAAGTAGTCCGCGCTGGTCAGTATGGCCATGCGCCTCAGGCCGGATGTCACCATGCGGGGGTGCCAATCGGTCACCGTCCAATGCTCATCCTGCCTGAGAATGGCATCCATCTGGCGCAGGTCAGCAAGCCAGCGTTTCAGGCCCGAAGTGCGCACATACTGCTGGGCTTCCTCCAAAATAGAACGGAACGCCTTGCTGGGAGCGTAACCGGTCCACTTGAGCGTGATCATCTGTTCCGGGTGCGAAACCTGGATGGTTACATACTCATCCTTGCGAACAACGGTGCTCGTTTGTTCCAATGTGGTGTTCATCGTGGCAGAAAGATACAATGGAGTGCTGGAGACCGGACACCCCGGTGGCTGGTATCCTCATTGATACAAGACCCAAGTGACTACCGCGGCATTGGTGCGGACCCGCTCACTGGCCTAGATCTCTTCCAACACGGAACTCCCACTGGACCCATCTCCGCTGGTCCATCGCCAGGTCTCAAGCAACCGGATCCGGCCATCGGGCATGATCTCCGGCACCGAGCGACACACCCCCGTCATCAGTTCGCCCTTGTCGTTCACCTGGTGGTAGCGCATGTCGATGCCGCCATCATCATCCACCAGTGCGATCAAGTGCCCGGTCACGATCCTACCTCCAGAGTAAGCGCAGGTGAGCACCACTCCCTCTTGCTTGTAATGGAAGATGGTCTCCGCTGATGTCTCCCCATTCGTCGTGTTCTGCACAGGACGAAAGCGCTTGTCGTTGTAGTCGATCATGCGCGAAAGATCAGAACCCTCGTGCGAAGAACGCACAACACTGAACGTCTACTTGTCCTTCACGCACCGTACGGCGTATCCATCCGCCTTGTTCGTGTAGCCTACGCCAGTGATCATGGTCGGATGGTCGCGTAGGTTCTCATCGTGGATCAAACGACCGCACCACGCCTCGCTCACGCTGCCTTCCACAGCGGTCCAGTACACAGCCGCACTTCCAGCATGGCTGAATGCTCCGCCCTCTGAACGCTTCCCGTTCGGCAAGCCGGAGAACCCGCTGCTGTTGTCGATCGCGGTTGCGGGTCCAGACCACTGCGATGAACCTGCCGCCCGCATGCGGTACCCGACAGAGTCCTCACCAAGGCACGTTTCCATCGCTTCCCACTCCGCGTCGGTGTGTACATGCCAGCCTTCCGGCGCGAGGCCACGGATCGTTCACCGCATACCAATTGTAGAGACGGCCGTACGCGTGGTAGGTGACCGAGTCATTGTTGTACCAGCACCAGGCACCGGTGGTCAGTTCCGTCCACGCGGTGGGATCGGTCACTTGCGGAATGGGATCGCCGTTGCGGTAGGTGGCTACATCCAGGTTCCGGGTCGACCAAGTTTGGCCGCAGATCAACGTGGTCGATGGCATGACTGGAGCGCTCGTGCCCGCCTTATCCTCCGGACCAGGTGAACATGTCGTCAGTACGAGAATGGGCAAAAGGGCGGTCAACGTCGCGCGCATCTCTCAAAGCTATTCTGACCAGCTCACGACTCGCTGCGCGCAGCTTCGTAACAGCGGAGAGAGCCGATGAAGGTTTGGGAGAACACCTTACAGTGATCGAGGTCGCGAACCCGGACGAAGACCACACCCCAAGCCGCACGTCACTCCGGGCAAGCGGCGCTTTTCAAGCGCGAACCGGAGTCTCACTCATGCCTGCACGCGGATGTCATTTGTGAGACGCCGTCGCTTCGCCGAGCCTCGCGAAGCCGGGACAAGCGATCTGCGATCACCCGGCCTCCTGCGTGACGGGGCCGGTGATCACGGCTTCGAGGCACAGGGTCCCCGCCAAATGCGCGGGAGACCACTGCGGGGGTTCGGGAGGACAACCTGCGGAGGTCTAACTACCCGCCTAACTTTACCACCATGCGCATGTTCCTCATCATCTCCTCGTTCGCGGTGTCCTCCCTCTTCGCGCAGGATGGTCAATACGACTTCAGTTTCGCCTCCTCAGCTGCTTCCTTCAACCCATCTGCCGTCGGCGATCAGGCTCAATGCGTTCATGTGAAGGAGGATGGCCGCATTCTAGCTGGCGGAACCCAGTACCTCGGTGTGAACACCGAATGCTGGGTTGTTCAGTTCATGCCGGATGGCAACCTGGACCCGGCGTTCGGGAACAACGGAACGGTATTAGTGAACTTCTGTACCAGCACCGACCGCCTCACCGCGCTGCACAGCCAGCCTGATGGCAAGGTGATCGCTGGGGGATACGAGAGCTTCAATAATGCCCTGTACGATCAGGGCATCGTGTTCCGCCTTACCGCCACAGGTGTATTGGATGATACCTGGGGGCTTTCAGGCTTGCACTATGTGAACATGGCGCCTAATGATGTGCAGGTTCGCGACATCGATCTTCAAGCCGATGGGAAAGTACTTGTGGCCGGTATTTTCTACGCAGGTGGTGGATCCCAGGGGGCTTCGTTCGCCGGCTCCTTCCGAACGGCCAACTCGACCCCACCTTCGGAGGGAATGGACAAGTCTTCGATCGACGAACCTGGTGTGGACTACATCAACTCGGTGATCGCCCGGGATGATGGCACAGTGCTCGTGGGCGGTAGTCTGGGGGCCGATCATGTGGCTTATCGCTACCTGAGCGATGGAACCCTCGACCCCTTCTTCGCTGTGAACGGCAAACTCACCGGGACGTTGACCACAGGCAGTATCGCTGAAGCGCGTGTGGTGATCACTTCCCAAGGGCGGTTGTTGTTCTACGGCAATGGCACAGGAGCCAATGCCCGCATCGCGATCAAAGCCTACGACGCCGATGGCGCTCTCGACCCTTCCTTTGGAACGAGCAGCGAAGTCCTGTACGATCTTTCCGTGAGCTCATGCACCGTGGTCCGAGGTGACCTTATCCACGCTGATCGACTTGCGGTCCCTTTCCACGGACCTGCATCCAAGCGGTTCAATGTCCAGTGCTTTAACTCGGACGGCTCGGTGGCATCCGGGTTCGGCTCGAACGGCGAGGCCTTTGTGAACTGGGTGAATGACGCCAGCGCATGGGGTGCGGCTGCCCAAGGTGACACCGCCTTGGTCGTCCTCGCCACCCGCGGCTCGGGCATGAGCTCCGAACCGGGAATGGTCCGCTACCAGGTCGCGGACATTTCCACAGGAACGGATGAAAAGCATGGTTCCAGACCCGGTGCCTTTCCGGTGCCTACCAAGGGCACGGACGTCACGTTGATCACCGGCGATCGCCGGGGCGGTGGCACCGTGGTCGTCCACGACGCATGGGGGCGCAGGATCGGACTGCGTACGGTCCAAAGCGATGATCGCGTCCTGCTCGTCGGTAGCGGTGTGCTCACCCCAGGTGTGTATGTCGCATCGTACCGGTCGGTAAACAATGCTGTGACCATACCGTTCATCGTGGAGTGAGCATAGTCCCCATCCTGCATGACCAACGCTCCGCGCAGTTTGTGAGAAAGGACGTGTGCCCATAGAACCGATGTGGTAGGCGCAACCTAGCCTATTCATTGCACGATGCTGCAAGCTACGCGCAGGGTGGGGGCTTTGGTCCTACATCGCTAGCCCCGGTCTGTGCTCAATGTCGTTCAACCCGCACCGCCGCACCAGGCATTCGCGCGGATCAACTGGTGGATGGCCCGCCGCTTGGCGCGTTCGGTCAACTCGATCTTGCTCCAGGCCACTGCAGGGCGTCCACACCGGTGTCCTCCGCCCTGCGCGCTGAGTACATACCACTGGAACGCTTGGTTGCCCGCCGCGCTGCAGCCAGGGCAGGATCTCCCTCTTGAAGAAATCCGATCTGCTGATGGCATGCGCGCTGTTGCCATACCGGAACGACACCACGGGCGCCGCTTGTCCGCTATGGGGCCATGAGCCACCCAGTTCCACGAGTACCTCCTGCTCGCAACGGTTCAAACTCGTGGCATTGTCCAGGCCCAAACTATCCAGGCATTGAGCCTGGGAGAGCACAAGCGAAAGCAGGAGGCCCGAGGTGCAAAGCAGGCGGCACATCATCCGGTAACGAAGGTAAGCTCGCTCCAAATGCCCCCAAGGCAGGCCCGTCCGCGGCGGCCACGAACGAACGGATCTGGACGAGCGCGTGCGAATGCTGGGTTCAACAACGACCCTTCCATGCACGACCTTCGCCCAATGGCCAAGCGCACCATTCCCCTCGACGATGCAGAAGTACACGTGTTCGACAACGCTGGCGCACTGCACAATTGGCTGAAGAAGCACCATGCCAAAAGCACTGGTATTTGGCTGCGTATCGGCAAAAAGAACAGCGGACTTATCACCGTCACTTACGATGAAGCTGTGGAGACGGCGCTCTGTCATGGTTGGATCGATGCGATCCGCAAGGCGTACGACGCTGTTTCGTTCGTACAGCGCTTCACGCCGCGTAAACCGCGCAGCATCTGGAGCCAGGTGAACCGCGAGCGCGTGCTCGCATTGATCGAGGCCGGTGCAATGCTTCCTGCTGGACTAGCCGCTATCGAGATCGCGAAAACAAATGGCGAGTGGGATCGCGCATACAGCCCCGCAAGCACCATGACCGAACCGAAGGATCTGCTGGCCGCCTTGCGAAAGAGCCCACGCGCAAAAGCGTTCTACAAGACATTGACGGCACAGAACCGGTTCGCCATCCTGCACCGTTTGGAGAAGACCGCGAAGCCGGAGAAACGTGCGGAACGGCTGGTGCGGTTCGTGGAGATGCTGGAGCGGAAGGAGGTGTTACATCCGTGAACGCAGCGTGGCTTACTGCTGCTGCGCAGGCTCTGGCGCGAGCGTCCAAGCTCGTGCCCTGACCGCACGCCCGAGTGCAAAGCGCACGAGCGTGGATCGCAGGGCTCGTGCGCGATCGGTGAGGCACTCTGGATCCTAATGCGTCGCCGCTACCATCAACTTGCCGGTCAAGACACCACCTCCAGAGCATATCACCCGAAGGAAGTAACTCCCAGGGTCAAGCCGGGAGACATCAATGCGGTTGGAACCGGGTGATCGTCCCGCATCATCCAGGACTTGTCGGCCATGCGTATCGTACAGTTGCAATGCGACCACATCCCCGTCCATACCAACGACACGCGCTTCGGTGGTGGCTGGATTGGGGTAAGCGAAGAGGGTGTTGGGAGCGATCTCGGGTAGGCCTGTCTGGAATTCGGGGTCCAGTTCGCAGATGAACACATCCGTGAGCCCGCTGGCCAGCAGACCGGTACCGTTCGGGGGCCCGAACGTGAGGCTATCGCTGAAGTACCCCACAGCGATCAATTCTCCCATGGGCCCCCACATCGTTCCTGCGAAGTAGACCCCTCCCAAAGCCCAGATCGGGGTCGCCTGCTCGAACACCCCCGTGGCGGACAGGGTCAGCAGCAGGGCATCATCATCGCTGCTATTGAAGGTTGGAGCACCATGCGGATCCACCATCCAGGAACCCGGACCGGGATCCACATCATGCGGGCCGCCATAGCTCACCGCGAGATGGACCGAGCCGGAAGTGGTAAGCGTAAGATCGCTGATGTACTCGTTATAGGTGGAGCCTCCCGCAACACCCCATTGGAAAATGCCCGTGGTGGAGATCTTCATGCAGAACCAATCCGCATCACCGTTATCGCTGGAACCGACCATGGTCTGGCCCGGGCCGGGATCCAGGTCCACCCCGGTGCCCAGGAGCGCACCGGTAATGACAAGATCATTGTTCTGGTCCTTTTCGATATCGGCCACGCGTAGCCCCCAGGAGCCAGGAACGGTTTGCGCGAACTGGGTGTACCAGTTCACGGTACCGTTCGGCGCGTACTCCACGACGAGCATTTCACCATCCGCCGCATCCACAAGGGTGACCCCCAGTCCCGGATCCAGGTCGAAGGTGCTGGAGAACTCCCCCACGGCCAGTACGTTGTCATTGGTATCAATGAACAATTGTTCAAAGTTCACAGGCAGCAAAGCGCTCCACACATACGCCCCGTTCTGGTCGTACTTCACCAAGCCATCGACACCGAACGGCGAGTAGGCCAGCGTGGTCCCGGGCCCGGGATCCAGATCCACGGAATCCAGCCCCCCAACGGTCATGTAAACATTGTTGTCGCTGTCAATGCCGACGTCCCAGACCTGGTCATAGGAGGAATCGGGCAGATGGATCAGCCAGTCCAGTGCACCGGACGAGTCTAGTTGTGCCACATAGATGTCCGATTCGTGCAGAGCGGACAGCGTACTGATGCCCGGCCCGGGATCGAAGTCTCCGGAGTCCAAAAAGATGCCGGCGACCACACATTGTCCCAAGGATCCGGTGGCCAGCCCACGTGGCTGATCCAACCATGCACCTCCACCCAACCTCGCCACCCAATCCGGCGTGCGATCGGTACCGTAACGCGCCACCCATATGTTATCCAAGCCGATCCCAACAACCGGATAAGTCCCCACACCGGGATCGAAATCGCACGTGCCCCGGAAGACCCCGGTCACGAACAAGTTGCCGAACGGATCGAACGAAGGCTCGAACGCCGCCGTATGATCGCTACCACTGATCTGTGATACCGCGGTCGCGAATTGAGCCCGGCAGTGATGGATCGGCCAAAGGCCGATGAACAACACGGACAGGCTCGGGACAAGGGCTGGGGATCGTTCCATCTACAAGGGTTCGTGAACTTATGACGGTCGCGAACCGCTACGGTTGCGTTCGTCTCCCTCCGCGGCTGCGCCGCGGATCGAAATACAATGCATCCACGGCGCAGCAGCGGACGAACAGATCTGGACAAGCAAGGCCGAACCGAGAAGTTCGAATACGGCTATGTCATCGTGCAACAACAACGCAATGCGATCATATGCGCCCATGCGATGATGCGACAACCGCTCGAGGCGGGCTTGCGCACTTCGAGGATGCTGGGACGGCAGTAGGGCAAGGCCGGACACAGCCACGCCACGATCGGACGATGACGTCGTAAGGCCGAACGTGCCGAACGGATGATCGGACAGCGGGACGATACGCTCGCAAGCCGCAAGGTGATGATGGGACGGCGAGGCGGTACCATCTTACGACGCTGTGTGTCGATCGTAAGCAGCCGCGTGATGATGGGACGGCGGCGCGATACCATCGTATGCCGCCATGTGATGATGGGACGGCGGCGCGGTACCATCGTATGCCGCCATGTGATGATGGGACGACGGCGCGGTACCATCGTATGCCGCCATGTGATGATGGGACGCCTGCGCGATACCATCGTATGCCGCCATATGATGATGGGACGGCTGCGCGGTACCATCGTATCCAGCCATGTGATGATAGGACGGAGGCACGATACCATCGTATGTCGACGTGTGTTGATGGGAGGACGGCGCGATGCGATCGTATCCCGCCGCGTGATGATGGGACGACGGCGACGTCCGGCCACATCTGGCGCTGGGACGAACAGCCTCAAGCCACTGAAACACACCCGTTCCGGATGTCGTTCAAGGCCACCGATCGGTAACACGGTACAGCAAAAGGACACGAACATGAAAGACCATTTTAGCATCGTCCGGGTCGGCACGAAGCGTCTGCCCGCTGGGGAATTGGTGACGCGCGGACGCAATCATGTCCGCTTGCTCACCGGCAACCCCGACTTCGCGGGCTTGCAGCACATGCTGCCGGAACTGGAGGTGGCCTGCGAGGAGCTCGACTTGGCCAACCGCGTCTACGAGTTCAACAAAGGCCGACAGGACCTCTTCCTGCGCGACAGCGCCTATGAAGAGCTCCGGCAGAATATACGAAACCTGGCCGGCATGGTGCAGAGCCTTTCACATGGCGATGCCTCGCTGATCCGAAGCGCCGGTTTCGAGGTGCGCAAGAAGCGCCAGCCCAGCCAGCCGATGCCCGCACCGCAGAACCTGCGCACCCTGCATACCCGATATCCCGGATGCATCGAGCTTCGCTGGAACGGGGTGAAGAACCGCCGCATCTATAAGGTCTTCATGACCGAGGGCGACCCGGCCCAACTGGAGAACTATGAAATGATCAAGGTGACAGCCCGGAACTACTTCACCATCGAGCACCTTGCCAGCGGCAGCACCTACACCTTCCGCGTGGTGGCCACAGGGCGTACTGGGTGATAGGCCGATGAGCGATATCACATGCGCCAGGGCGGCATGAGGGTGGCCCGGCTTTGCCGTGGCGTGGTGGTGTTGGTGTAAGTACAATGCCCGCCCGGATGCCCCCGTTCTCCATCCGGGGCCGGAGCAAGCTGCGGATAGGGCTTGGGCCAGCGTAGCGGAACCCCGACTTCCTCTTCCTCGTTCAAAGGCGCAAGAAAAACGTCGCCATGATCGTCCACACCATGTCCCCCACCGAAGTGGTCGCGGAAGCCGTGCGCGACCTGCCTGCCGTCTGGAACAAGCTCAAAGAACCCGTTGCCCGCCTGCAACGGCAGGTGAAGGTGGACCCGCGGGTGCGTGACAAGGAGCGGTTCGTGGAGTACCGCTCGCACAACAGCAACAATTGGATCATCGTGCTGCGCGCCACCAAGAAGGTGGTGAGCATTGTGCCGTACGTGTACTACTGGGGCAGCGACAAAAAGCTGCGCGCCGCCCGCATCTGCGATCCAGGCATTTCCTACCACTTCAGCGGCCACCTGCTGGAACAATACTTCGCCCGCTTCAACAAGGCGGCCGGCGCCTTGGAACGCTTCAAGGAGTTCGCCGTGGAGAACATGGACATGGGCACCGAAAGCTGCGATGCCCTCGGTGAACTGCGTTGCGGCATACGCCACGGCTACCTCACCGGCGTCTGGGCCGTGAAGGACACGGTGGCACAGCTCACCACCTTCGTCGATCACGGCAAGTTGTTCCAGGAACAGATCGAACAGATGGAGCGCCTGGACCAGCAGCGCTATGAAAGCGCCCATCCCGGCCGCCGCCCTCAGCTCGGCCAGCCCTCCCCTGGGCCAAGGGATCCGGAGCGCCGCCGAGACCCGGCCGATAGCGCACCTGGCAGTTGGTTCTAGGCCGCCTCAGGCGGATGGGCCTGCTGGCCTCTTGGCCTCTTAAGCACCTCAGGCCTTAAGCCGCTCTGAGCCAATAGGCCCTGGGCCACTTGGCCTGCGGCCTCCAAACCTGAGAGGCCGAGGTTCAAATTGTCCACTTGACTCTACTTTGGTTGCGAAGACACCTCTCTTGGAAAAAAGCCCGAAAGATCCTGCTGCTCGTTCTGTTGGTGCTGCTCATTGGTCAGATGACGGGCATCATAGGCGGTGCGGGCTTGTTCGCGCTCGGCTCGTTCGCGTTGGCGCTAGCTTATCTCGGGTGGGGTTATCGTCTTCTTCGACCATCCCCGGATGTCCCAGCTTGGCTCGCTGTAATGGCCGGGGTTGCGTTCGCCTCTGCTTTGGTCGCATTGCCATTCGCCACGCATGCCCGGCGGGAGGTATTCCTCATGGTTCTCCCTGTCATCAACGGGGCATTTCTCGTCTTCCTGCTTATCCGTTGGGTATTGATTCGTAAGGGGTCTAACAGCGCAGAGCTCCCTTTGCTCTTCCGTTCGGTCATCCTGTTCGTTGTCCTTGCCTTCCTGTCATACATGCCACCGAATGCCCTATATCGTTCTGGAGATCATCGCGCTGAACCGAGGGAACGAACGCCTGATCGCGAACATGCGCATGGTCGAGGAACACGACGCCTTTGAACTGGCGTACGAGCGCGGTGATTGTGCCAACGCATTGGAACATGCCACCCGATCCAATGAACATGGATTAGTATGGCTATACGGCAAAAGTCCGCCGGAGCCTGCCCCGGGTGCGAACTCCATAACGATCAAGCTCAACGATAGCCTTCTGGTGAAATTGGATCCCATCATGCGGGCGATCCAACAGGAGCACCCACAGGAGCTTTGGAAGATCAGCCGCACCTATGATGTTCTCTACTTAGCCCATGTGCCTTGCGGAAAACGCCGCGAGTGCATCGCAACTGATCCGCGTTCGTCCATTTCGCAAAGGGGACAGCCTCTTGAACGTCATTAAGGACCGGACGGGAGGCTGGGCTAAAGAGCGTGTATGGTCGTTGAGCAACGTTGTAAGGGCGGCCTCCGAGATCGGGAATACGCACTGTCCGATTCCCTCTTCAACGCTTCATTGGAACTGTACAAGTATGTCAATGACAGCGTGGATTCGGATGCTGCGGCGATCCTCGCTGACTGGGCACGCTCACTCTCCGATCGGAAGGAATGGGCCTCCTCCAATTACATGCTCAGATACGCCATTGCGCTCTGCGGATCTGACAGCGCGGACAAGAGCAAGGACACACGATGGATAAAGTACAGGCTGCGGCTGGTCAAAAACCTGATCACCACGGACAGCCTCGTGCTCGCCGAACGGACCCTTGGACCTTGCCTAACGACCTCACACAGCGATAGTCTGTTGCACTGTGAGGTGCTGCTGGTGAAGGGCGCGTTGCTCTATAAGCAGAACATGTTCCGCTCGGCTGACACCACCCTCCAGCAAGCGGTGGACTGCCTGTCAGCCTTGTCAAACGACGGTACGAAGGCCGTGCGCTTTCTCTCTGGGGCTACGTAAAGACGGCACTGGCCGACTATCCGCCAGCTCGGGAGCTCGTTGAACGAGGTCGAGCGTTATCTCCACATCGTTGGGATCCTGGCTCCTCTGTCTGGGTGGTTCCATCCAGTTGAGCGCGCTATCCATCATTTCCAAGGGCACTACGATCCCGCGCGAGACGCGAGTACGAAAGAAGCCCGATCCAACTGGCGACAAGTCCGGCGGCGGTATGCGGACCTGGGCGCTATTGGCGGGTTTGGCCGAGGTCCTTATCGACCTTGCCGAACCTGCGAAGGCGAAGATCCTTGCGGACAGTGCGTTGTCGATTGTGACCGACTCTGCTCCGACATCTTCCCGTGTCAGGCATCCACATTGAACACCGCCGCGTATGCCGACTACCGCCTGAACGACCTTTCCTCGGCACAAGAGCGCTATTTCGATCACGTTGGCCGTCTGTCGCAGGTACACCCGACCAACATCACAACGTATTCCCTAGCCTGAACGGGATGGGTCTGGTCGCGATGGCACTTTCGCGGACCGCCGCAGCCGATCTCATTGTTGGGCCAAGCTTACAGCACCTCGCTCGCCATACTCGGGGAAGAACATCCGTTCACGGCGCGATCCCGATCAATCAGGCTCAGTTGCGCATGCAAACAACGGCGCTTTGTGGAAGCGCAACAGCTTCTGGTGCTCGCGTTACCTACCAGAACACTTCTGGAAGGACCATGATCAACTGGCGGACATCCACGTCGCGCTTGGAGATATCGAACAGGGTGCTCGCAACAATGCCGCAGCTGAAGCACACTACCGGGAAGCGTTGCGCATCTACAAGGTTTGCTTCCCAGCGAACCATCCGAAGATCAGTTCATTGGAGCGGGCAAGCGGCTTGTTGTAGTACCTCCACGGCTGCGCCGCGGACGAGGTTGGGATGCTTGACCTGGTAAATTGATTGTCTTCGCACGTCCAGGTTACCGGCGGACGTACATTGAAGTCAAGCTTCATAATGATGCAAGCACCTCGTTCAAAGTCCGCGAAGGATTGAGCTTATGCTCTGCACAACGTTGGCACGCATCCGGCGGACGAGAGGAGGCAGATGGCGATGCAGACTGAGTGTCTTCGCGTTGGAATTATTGGAATGCAGGAGTCCATTGCGTTGGCCATACGTCCGAACCCCACACATGCGCATTGTCGGGGCATAGTCCGCTGGACTCATATTCTGGTTTTGGCGCAAGTACAGGATCAATCGTTGAACAATGGGAACATCCACGTGCTTCTCGATCCAGTCAACCATAGCCTCCTGGTGTGTGGAAATCGAATAGAGATGGTCTGATTGAGCGCTCGTTATCCTGTTGCTCGGGGCTCTCATGCGCTACAACATTCCAGATACGGATGAAGCATTCGTTCCGCGTAAGCCTTCTTGTCCTAGCGCGCATAGGTGCGAGAGCCTATCAATACGTTGCTGAGTGGAGCGAGCCTGAGAGAAGCACTTCAGCATAGACCCAATAGCGTCGCTTGCAAGCCAGACAAAACAGCGCGGTAAAAAGCGGCTCATTCCGAAAAACTCTGCCTTTTGCGCCTGAACGAACTCGGGCAAGAAGTGCAAAAAGAACTGCTGGAACCCCTCTCTTCATCGAGTTTGCTCACCCGAAGAAGTCCTTCATTATATGAGAGTCGACCACCACACCAGTGAAATCCGAAGTAGTGAGATAGCTCGTGATATCCAGATGGAACCCTTCGCCAATTTGTGCCTTCAAATACTCGCTGGCTTGTCTCACTCTGGCCATGGCAACGCGCTCACGGGCATCGCACTGTTACTTCTGACCTGACGACGCAAAAGACAGTCCGCCGATTCAAGAAAAGCATGTGGGACCATCCATCTACCTCATGGGTCCTCAAGCGAACCAGTCGAGCATTATCTCCACGCCTAAACCCACCCCAGGGTACCGCACAGTGAACGACTGGTCGTCTTCACTCCAAAGAAGAAAGACGGCGTATGCAGTCCGTCTGGTTTGTGCTTCAAGTAAGCAAGGAGCGGAACTGCTCCTAAGAGTGAGCTTGTCGAGATATTCCCGCTTCCTCTCATTCGTTGCGCCCACAAGTCGCTTGGGGAAAGGGTACTTCTTGATATCCCGTGAAGATTTACGTATGAATTAGTTCTCGCAAGTCCTTCTCATGTTGTCCCTCCAAAAGGTGGAGCGACACGATGCACCTGATGGCCTCGCACATGTCTTCCAGATGGAACGCGAGCTTATGTACACATCCAACGAAGCTTACCACTTCGTCCACCTGCTTCCGGAGATACCAGCGCTTGAGGTCGCGGTGTAACGCAGTCGCGTGTTTTAGTAGAATAGTTGCCTTAGCCTCAAGCCATTCTTCCTTCTTCGTCTTAGACGGACTATTCAAGTAAGAGCGCCGATGGCGTTCAAACGATCTATAGCTTTTCGACTTGCTGATTATGTCCTTATGCCTCCATAAGTCATGTGATAGAATAGGCTCGACGTAGAGCAACTTCCAGCGGGATCGGCCTGGAAGGCCTAGATGAAAGCAGAGTTCATCAAGGAGCAGTTCATGGTTGTCGACATGAAACTGTGGCACTCGCGCCGACAGCGCGACCGCGGCATCGAAGTAGTCTTCTAAGAACCTAACCTTCTCTTGAACGTGTGGAGTCGAGTGCGTAATCGAGGAAACCATCTGCGTCGCAGTCTGCGCTCAATCTCCCGCCTGCTCCAATCGGTACGCCTTCCCATCCCAGTAGATCAGCCACTAGCACTCTCTGCCTTCTCTACATGGAGCGCAACGCCCGGGACCTTGCCATGCTGGCCTTTGAACAGGTCATCGCCTTCGCCCACGGGTTCCACCCGCCAAACGTCCATCCAGTCAAAATCGCTTCCGCCATTGCCGAAGTCGATCCCTGCGCCGAGAACGGCATGGCCCGCGTGCGCGCCGTGCAGGATCAAGATCCCCTTCTGCTTTGTACGCAGGTCCACGATCGCCATGGCCACATCGGGCGCGCTGTCGCCATTGAAGTCGGCCTCGAGGTAGAAGGGATTGATATGGTCAGACCAGTCGTAGAGCGAGTCCAACTTCATTGTCGTGAACTCGGCTAGGGCCCAACTCGGCAGCCGCTCCCCGAGCAGCCAATGCTGGTAGGCTGGGTCCCGGCGGCAGCGGTGCTTATTCCCAGTGCGGAGAGTGCGACGATCGTGGCGGAACGCATGGCGCTAACGGACCGTTCCCTCAATCCTCGTAATCAAAGTGCAGCCTCCCATCCATGACCAAAAAGTCCAGACCGGCGGATCGTAGACATCGAGGGTGCCTTCTGTCATTCCAGGGCATGAGTCATGGAACATGCTCAGGCCTGCCACTATTGACAGGGAACAAGATCCGTCCAAGTCCAGAAATACCGGCTTGTCATCAACGCGCACGTACGGTCTGTGCATGCACAGTGAGCGCGTGAAGTAAGAGGCCACGTAAACCGTGCAGTCTGTGGCTGTATCTGCGGTCGTAATCACGATCGCAAGTGTCGTGTCCTCCGCCCGGACCTTTCCGCGGTAATCTCGCACGACATCTACCCTTTGAGCTCCGCGATCTGCACCGTCTGGTGCCGCAGTGCTATCACCGTTCTCGGTACCCGATGTATGACCCGGTGCACGCCACTCCAGCCAAAGGAGCTGCAAGAGCCCATAACAACTGAACTCGGACCATACCGTCTTTCTCATCGGCTTAGGTGCATGCTCCTCCACATAAACCAGCCTCTGCCACGTCCCGCAGAGCCGGGCCTCGCAGTGACAGAACCCCGCATCAAGTGCGGGGCAGGCTCCTCCTTCAGGTCCTTGATTAGTAGATCGCCTCACGAGTGCTTTTCATCGCTTATCTCTCGCCACACGGACTACCCGAAAACCAACGGCTGGATATGGAATGAATTCATAATAACCTCTTTGTTCAGGATGCTTGCGGGCACTTTCGAAACCCGCCATCTTCCTTCTCAAGGAACCAGGATCACCCTCTTTCGAAGAATAGGTGTAGTCGAACTGGTCGCAGTTCAGAAGAGCTTCATCTTTGGCATTCTGCAACCAACACCCCGTGCTCGTTTGGTCAAGCTTGCGGGTATCAAGCGCGAAAAGCCATTCCGATAGCATCGGGAAGCCGATAAACCCATTCTTTGTTCCCTACTTGCTTACCTGTCAACCACTGACAGTACGCGACAGCCTCGACCCATGTCACGTCAGTAGCTGCCTCCCCGCCTGCATTACCCAGATCAGTGTGGGTCTTCTGATCTCGTTCAAAGTGGATCACTCTATTCGAATCCGGAAGTGATGCATAAGGGACAGACCAATAATATTCAAGAAACTCTTGATACTGAGCACGTGTGATCAGGCCACTTATTGCCAACGGCTCGACCTTTAGTACGCAGCTATCCTCGAAGTCCAGGACACGAACGAGATCCAACTCTCCAGCGCTCAATTCAATGAAGGTCTGGGCATTCAGCTGAAGAGGGATCGCGAGTGCGCAGATGATCCCTGTGGATGTCATTGACCGAAATACTGATAAAAAGGAACGGTCACCTGCTCAAGTACATGCTTCTCTCCCCATACACCTGCCTAAAGAAGGGAAAATCCTTCAAGTCCTTGATGAAGTAAGATCGCCTCGCCGGTGCTCTTCATTCCTCGGGCGCCGAAGCGGAACGCGCTTGCGCGCCATAGCGTTTCAGCGCGCGGAGGCGCGAAGGCTGCCTCGGGCCCCAGGCTCTTGTCCACGTCGGGGAACTTGTCGATCCTGAAATCGGGCACCTTGACCATCGCAACGCTATGCCTTGGTCTTGGTCCGGGAGGCCTTGCGGGTTCGCTT
>JADJRW010000047.1 GCA_016712025.1 Flavobacteriales bacterium | reverse complement strand
CGCTGCACGTAGGCATTGACGGAGTTGAGCGCATTGAAGATGAAGTGCGGGTTCATCTGCGAGCGCAAGGCTTGCGTTTCGAGCAGGGCGGCTTCCTTCTCATGGCGTGCCTGGCGGCGTTTGCGGTCGCTGACGAAAAAGGCCAGACCGCCGCCGATCAACAAGACCGATCCGCCACCCAGTCCGAGGATGCGGTTCCTGTTCCGGTCGGCACGCAGGCTCTTCTATGGTCTTTTCGCGCTCCAGTTCTTCCACTGAAGCGGCGTATGAAAGGCTATCAGCGAACTGCTCGGACTCGAACGCATAGGTCGCTTGAAGCACCGCTACCTTTTTCTCCTGACCCACATTCAGTAGGGAATCATGAATAAGCGAGTACTCGGCCTGATGCGCGTAGGCCGTTCCCATATCCCCCAATGCAGCGGAGGCACGGGCGATACATAGACACGCCTCAGCACGCTCGCGTTGTGCGAGTATGCGCACAGCGAGATCCCGCGCATCCATGCAGATCTACGGGCGGCACGGCGCATGTGAGCGCCCGATGCACCGAGCCTCGGCGACCTTGGCACGGGCGATACTTACGGTGTCGCGCGAAAGGGTCCTTTCGCCCAGTGCTCGTTCAATGTTCGCCATGGACCTTGTAACGACCGCCCTCAGAGGCACAGGCGCCCGTTGTGCGGTGTTCCGCCAACGGCACCATGGTTGTTCAACTCTCTTACCAAACCAGAGCCAGGCTACTGTAGTGTTCGGTCAACCGAGATGCCCGAGTTGGAAGTATCCGGTCGATAAACCTGACATCGCGGCTGTCATCTGCGTCTTTCGCCGACCATTACTGCAAGCGCAAGCCTTTCCTGCTGTTCGTGGTCGCCAGTGCATACCGCCGGTGGAGTGGAGCACGTTCGAGATGTTGCCGAGGCCATTGAGCATGCCAATTGTATCACGCAAGGCCCGATCCGCAGGCCCCGTTGATGGTCGATCAACGCCAGGGCGTATGAGCCCTGGTCGAAATAGACCGTGCCGATACCGTTCTGCCAACCTGATACGCCCTTCCATCATGCAACTCTCCCTTAGGCGAAGGCTTTGTTGGTAATAAGCCAATGCCGAATCCGGCCTTCCTGAGCGGTCAACATGCGTTCGCCAGGTTGTTCAGGTTCTTCCCCATTTGGGCCTTATTGCCGAGCCCGGTATTCACCTTCAACGCGAGCGCATACGCGTTCGCGGATGCGGCCATGTCTCCTTTGAAATAGGCCGCCGAACCCATGTTGCCATGGGCCAGAGCCACATATTTCTCACCGCGCATCCTTTGCGCCAGGGCCAATTGTGCGCTTGCCAAGGTCCAGGCACTATCGGGTACATCATAGATCAAAAGCCCAGATAAGGTCATCGGCAGCCTTGAAGCGAACGGTATCCGGTTGCTGCACATCCTGCCATACGGCATGCAATTCCTCCGGAGTTTGTGCGCACAGCGATCGAACAGCGAGAGAGAAGAGCAATTAGGCCAAACAACGCATGTTGTGCTGTTTCGGGGAGCCTCCGCCAATGTAGCCACCTGCGGTAAAAGTGCAGGCGCTCGCCAGGCCATTGTGCCGCTCACCACCACCTCGCTCTCCGGAGGGCCCCGCACGAGTGTAGTTCGCTCGCACGATGGCAGAAGGGCAGGCGCCTTCGTGCTCTCGTTCCAATTCACCACCTATATTGCCCGCCCATTCCTTAACCATGCACTTTCGATCACTCGAAGTTTTCCTTAGCTCTTCTGTTCCCGATCGGTTCACTATCCGGATGTAAAAAGGAGGCGGACGAAGAGCCGACCCTCCTACCGGGTGGGTCTGGTGGCGGTGGCGGTTATTCCGTGGAGGTCATGGTGCTGAACGAGCCGGCTTCCCGCTTTCTGGCGCTTCGGTAAGGTGGTTCCGCGCAGGCGACCAGCGGGGGCCGATGGCACAGCCGCGCTATCCGGCGCACCGGCGAACGATGGAAAGATCGTTGTCAAGGTCACGTTGAACGGGTATTTCAACGGCTATCGGAACGTCTCGGGCGATCAGTAGCAGCCTGCACTATTGCACGGTGCGGTCGATCGAGGAACAAGCTTGATCGGGACGACCGATGGGAATACCGGCAGGTACCATCAATGCAGCGGACTTCCGTTTGGAGTTGAACGGACAGGGTTCGAGAACGGGCAAGGCGATCCGGTCATGGGAACATCACCGTACACGCCCGTTACATCAACGCGAGCGTATCCGACATCATCGCCGAACTGATGCCTGGTGGCGACTTCAGTGCGGTAGGTGAATCTCGGGAGGAGGGCGTCCTTGAATCCTATGCGGTTCACCGCCTTCGGTTTCACTGATGACAATGGAACGTGTTCCCCAACTCGGGCAGCGCGCGGTGATGCAATCTCTCAAGATGCCATCATCGATCAATAGCGAAGGGGCGAACGCCTGGTACTACGATGACATCAGCGGCCAGTGGTTTTCGGAGGCGCCATCACCGTGAGCGGCCCCGAGGTATACATGCCCGTGACCTCGTCCAGCTATGGCAATTGCGACAAACTAAGAGCGCGCGGCACGATCAAGGCCGAATTCCTCTGTGGCACAGATCCGCTTGTCAATGTGGAGGTACGGCTACGCACGACGGGTACGGGATTCTCGCGCACCTATACCACAAGAACCAACACCAACGGAAGGATCTTGGTGGAGGTGGCGGTGAACGACGCCGGTGCCACCTACAGCGTTAACATCCAAACCTATTCCCGTGCGTGACCGTGATGCCCAATGAAACCGAGGATATGGGGCAGGTGGACGCTTGCTCGGATCACCTACCCCAGCCATGTCCGGGAATGCCTACGGTAACGGACGTTGACGGAAACGTTTATAACACGGTACAGATCGGCGGGCAATGTTGGATGATGGAAAACCTGAGGACAAGCACCTACCGGAACAATACACCGATCCCGAATGTGACGGACAGTGCGCAATGGGTAAACCTCGCAAGTGGCGCTTGGTGCAACTTTAACAACACTGCCAACGATGCGATCTTGGGCAAGCTGTACAACTGGTATGCGGTGGACAACGCGGCAGGTCTGTGTCCGCTAGGTTGGCATGTGCCTGCTGTGGATGACTGGCTTACTTTGATAAACCATTTGGGCGGGAGTTCTGTTGCAGGTGGCAAGATGAAAAGTACTGGTATACAATATTGGCTAGCACCCAACACTGGTGCGACTAACGAGAGCGGCTTCTCTGCTGTTCCCGGAGGTCTGCGCGATACTGACGGTTATTTCGGGGGGGGTACCAGCAAAGGCCAATGGTGGTCTGCCACTGAGTTTTGGCAGCAGCCTGGGGCCGCCGCCGAATCCTACTACATGTTTAGTTCCTCTGCCGAGATATACTGGGACGCCCAAACCAATACTTTTGGATTCTGTGTGCGTTGCGTCGCGGACTAGCCCCAGGGATTTGCGCTGAGTTGCAAGGTAGCTTCACGCGCTCGCCTGCTTGCCCTGAGGGCCTTCTGCTCGGCGAGCATTCGATCCCCCGCAGGGATACTTCCGTCGCAAGGTCCAAGAGGGCAAGAAGCCCATCCTGGTGGTCAACGCCATCCGCAACAAGATCGTGCATCGCGTCTGCGCCGTCATCCGCATTGGCGAAGCCTTCAAACCATTCCTCACGACCTCAAAAACACATTTGGAAATGATATAGAATGACTCTAGTCCGCTCCATTCCCAGTGCGCGCTCGGGCGTTTGCCGAGTGCGCAGTGAGTATGGCTTCGCACGTCGTGAATGTTCAGTCGGGCCAGAGAGGCTTCAGGAAAAGCCGTCACTCGGGGACCCGGAACGACAACATTCAGGGGAGGCATTAACGGACAACGGAGTCCGGACAACTGACCTACAACACGGTCACCCTTTTCACCACCGGGCCTGCGCCGGTTTCCACTTGGATCATGTACGCGCCGGGATCGAACCGGTCCAGATCGATCCGGTGATCGGTGATCACCCCTGCGGGGCGCTCGTTCAGCACGATCTGTCCGAGCGCATCGGTGATCACGATGCGCTCCACGGGCGAGCCGCTCTTGTTGGTGATGTTCAGGAGGCGCCCGCCGGGTTCGGCCAGATGCTTATGGAACTGGTGAAGCGGTCCGGGATGGCAGCTGTACCACCCTGCAAGGTGAATTGGATCACGGGACGTCTATCGTCCATGTTCACATTGTTCATGGTGCTGGACAGTGTGGTGGGCATGGTGGTATTCCCACTGGCATAGATCCTGTCCACCACCGTGGTGTTCACCCATTCGAACGCGCCGGTGGCTATGGGCGCGGGCGGTCCGGAGATATCCCACTCCGTGAATATTTCCAACGAGCCGCCGGAGTAGCTGAAGGGGGTGGTGAGCGTGAAGTCGATATAGTCCGGGCTGGCGGTGGCCGGAATGGACTGTGCGGGTTCGCTGTACACCTGGGTGGCACCTACGGTCAGGCCGACCCAATCCGCAGTTGGATCGGCATAGGCGGCTGTGACGGTGTTCTTCATGTAGATGTTGAAGAGCGCCGGCCCGGCGGTGGAATTGAGCGTGTCCTTCATCCAGCCGACGGCCAGGATATCGGTGCCGGGCGTTATGCCGGCAGCGGCCAGTTCCGCTTGTGTGTACAGGTACGCGAAGCGGCTGTGGCGGTAGAACAATGTGGAGGACATGTAGATGGGCCCCACGGCGTACAGCGGCGTGTTCGGCGTTCCGGTAGCGATCTGCACGAACTGGGCATCCGCTTGGAAAGCGGCTCCGGCTTGAAGCGCCAACAGCGCTGCCGTAGCGAGGCCTCGGCGCGTAAAGGATGGGATCATGGTTCGGGGATGTGGTTGAGGTGTCCGGTCCAGCCCGTAGGCCATGGCCTACGGTCCAAGTAAAAGTATTGGTTCCGTGGGCAGGGCATACCGCCGCAATAGCGGAAGTGTTCGACGGTGCATGGATGGAGCGCTGGCCCCCCAAATTCTGGCGCGAGCGCCCACGCTCGTGTCACACCCTACCAGATCCAAAGCGCACGAGTGAAGGACGATCGCGCGAGTTGCGTGGAAAAGCGCAGGTCCATTCAGGGACGAGTCACCATCTTCACCGCATGCGGTCCCAAGAACGCTCCGGTACTGATGCGGGGCACAGGCATCCCGGGAAGAACCGTTTCCTCGATCGGATCAAGCGTTCATGGGCTCTGCTCGGCCCCGGCCTCATCACCGGTGCCAGTGACGACGACCCTTCCGGCATAGCCACCTACACGCAGGCCGGTGCGCGCTTCGGGCCGCAGCTCTTGTGGACCGCCGTGGTCACCTATCCGCTCATGGTGGCCATCCAGGGCATGTGCGCCCGCATCGGCATCGTCACCGGCCAGGGCCTCATGGGCACCATCAAACGGCACTACCCCAAGCCGCTCATGTATGTGGTCCTGTGCATCAGCTTCCCGTCCATCGTGCTCAACATCGGTGCGGACATCGCGGGCATGGGCGCCGTGGGCAACCTCCTGTTCCCGCGCGTACCGGCGGCACTGTTCTCCATCGCCTTCACCGGCATCCTGTTGTACGCG
Organism: Flavobacteriales bacterium; assembly: GCA_016712025.1. GTDB lineage: Bacteria > Bacteroidota > Bacteroidia > Flavobacteriales_F > PHOS-HE28 > PHOS-HE28. Next base: position 6,114 of record JADJRW010000047.1, on the reverse strand, counting down.
ATCATCGTGTGGTCCTATGCGCGCATCGCCAAAGTGCTGAAGTGGCTGTGCATCGTGCTGTTCAGTTACATCCTCATCCCGTTCCTGATCGATACCGATTGGCCCGCCGTGCTCAGCAGTACGGTGCTGCCCACCTTCACCAACGACGCAGCCTACTTCATGGCGCTCGTGGGCATCCTGGGCACCACCATCTCGCCTTACCTCTTCTTCTGGCAGGCCTCCATGGAAGTGGAGGAACAGCTTGAATGGCACCTGGTGGTGGACAAGAAGCTCATCCACAATGTGGAACTGGACGTGCGCAGTGGGATGCTGTACACCAACATCGTCTTCTACTTCATCATCCTGGCCGCGGGTACCGTGCTGTTCAATGCCGGGGTACACGACATCGACACCGTGGAAGAGGCGGCGCGTGCATTGAAGCCCCTGGCCGGCGACATGGCCTACGCGCTGTTCGCCCTGGGTGTCATCGGCACGGGCTTCCTGGCCATACCGGTGCTGGGCGGGGCCTTGAGCTACATGATGGCCGAAGCCTTCGATTGGCCCGAGGGGCTGAACAAGAAATTCCACCAGGCGCGCGGCTTCTACATCACGCTCGTGGTGTCGCTCCTCATCGGCCTGGGCATCAACTTCATCGGCATCAGTCCCATCAAGGCCCTTATCTGGACGGCCGTGCTCTATGGCCTCACCGCCCCGGTGCTCATCGCCGTTATCCTGCGCGTATGCAACAACCGGCGCATCATGGGCCGGTTCGTCAACGACCGATGGACCAACATGGCGGGCATCCTCACCCTGCTGATCATGACCGCTGCGGCCATCGCGCTCCTTTACTACCAGTTCATCGCCTGAATACCCCACCGTTACCTTCGACCATGACCTGGGCCATCGTCAGTACCGGTGCATCGGTCCTTCTGTTGCTGGTGGTGATCCGCTGGTGGCACACCCAACGCCGCCGCAGCGCGGCACTGCACAACAAGCTGGACCAAGCCCTCCGCGAGGCGGACAAGAAGGTCGCCACCAAGGTTGCTGAACAGGCACGGCATCGCATGAATTGAGCGACGGCCATTTCGTCGACGCCGGTTGCACAGTGCATGTAGATCGGTAGAAGTGCAGGATCTCCATGACGAAGACCCTGCGCGGGCAATAGGTACATTTTGTACTATCGCGGCAACGTTCACGGGATGTCCACCGAACATAAGCCGATCCACACCGTCATCGCCACGGTGCACCGGACCGCACCGGACCTGGTGGAAGTGCGCTGCCACGAGGAGGCCACATGGACCATGGCCGCGATCGGTGAACTGATGCAGGCCCGTGCAACAGCTGCACAGGGCGTTCCGGTGAAGATCTTGGTGGTGCTGCCTGAGGTGGTGGATTTCGAAATGAACGCCATGCTGACGGAGCACTACCCGGAGGGTACCGATCAGGCGAAATGCCTTGCCGAGGCGTGGGCCGTGCGCAACGACTTCAACGAAAAGCTGGCCCGGCTCTACTTTGGGTACTTCCCCAGCCCGGTCCCGTTCAGCATCTCCATGACCGAGCAGGAGGCCAGGGCCTGGTTGGAGCAGCGCTGAACCACCGGCAGTGTATCGGGGATCATCGGTTCCCGATCGTGACGGCCCAAGCCGATCGGTGGTCGACTGCGGGACCTTAACCCGCGCACGCTAACCTGTGTGGCCGATCCGTGGGGCCGGACCCGGACATGGTTCACTCCCGACGGCCGGCTTGCTCGTCATACGCATCGGTCAGCAAGCTGGTGGATTGGCCACGCATCGAAGATGCGCGGCAGCAGGGGGTACAGCGCACCGGCGCTGAAGCCGCAGGGTCGTCCGCCATCCCGGCTCAAGACCGGGAGCGCGGACAGACCGCTGCGAAGGTTTGGGAGGTGGACACCCTGCGCAGGTCTATAGAGTTCATCCGTAATGAGCACAACCCCGCGGAAGTACTTTCGTCTTCACGGCATGGAAAGATCGCATCCTCGTCGACCGCATGCGCGCATATGCAGCACGCTGGTTGCCTGCTCCTACTTGGTGGGTTCAGCCATGATGGCACAGACGCTGATGCTGGATCCCAGCTTCAGTTCATCAGCGACCAACGTGGAGCAGGGGTGAGCGCAATGGCGTTGCAGCCGGATGGTCGCATACTCTGCGGTGGTGGTTTCAGCCAGTACGATGGGGTGGTACGTGAGGATATTGTTCGGCTGCAGCCGGATGGTGCGGTGGACATGGGGTTCAGTGCGATGTCCATCACCGGTACCGGTGCCAGCGTGCAAGCCTTCGCCCTGCAGCCTGATGGCCGGATCCTGGTGGGGGGCGCTTTCGCCGAGATGAACGGAAACCCCTGCTTGGGCCTCACTCGCCTGCTTGCCAATGGCACGACCGACCCCTCCTTCTCGCACGGCCTCGACGGGTACTTCTTCTCCGCAGCGGTGACGCCCAACAGCAACGTGTTCGTTGGTGGTGACATATTCTCTCCGGGTGTGGGCATCATGGTGTTGGATGCCAACGGCAATGATGTTGCGACGCCACCGCTGGTACCGTCCACGCAGTGCCTGCGCGCTCAGCCAGATGGCCGGGTGCTGGTCGGACTATCCGACGCGCCGTACATGGCCCGTTCGGAACAGAACGGAACCGTGGATGCGTCCTTCACGCCGAACATCATGGCTACGTTCGGAGCGTTGGTGGACATGGCCCTGCTCGCAGACGGGCGCATCGTGGTCGTCGGCCGTTTCAATACGGTGGATGGCCAGCCACGCGCCAACATCGCCCGCCTCCTCCCGGATGGTTCGCTGGACCCTTCGTTCGACCCGGGCCTTGGCTTCGATGGCCCCGTGTTCTCCGTGGACACCTTGCCGGGTGGTGACGTGTTGGTGGCAGGATCGTTCACGAGCTACAACGGCGTTCCTGCGAATGGCAACTTGCTCCGGATCAATGCCGATGGCACGCTCGATGTCGACTTCGTAGCTTCTGGCATAATGGACATCGTGGTCCAACCGGATGGTGGGGTCCTGTTGTCCGGCGCCCTAATGACCTTCGCCGGCGCCTTCCGCAACGGGGTGATGCGGCTGATGCCTGACCTTGGTACCACGATCAGCGAAAGTGCCATGACGGAGACGCGGATATGGCCGAACCCAGCGCGACGATCCCTGAACCTGGAAGGGATCCACGGCCGATCGCGCTATTGGATCACCGATGCGACCGGCCGGACGATCGCCACGGGCGAGATGAATAGTCCCGTGCTGGATGTCGAAGAGCTTCCTGCCGGGTTCCATGTGCTGCATATCAGTAACACAGCTGGCTCCTATCAAGGTCATTTCATAAAGGAGGAAGCGGAGCGACGCGGGCTTCCAACACAGTGTAGCGTGTTCGGACCATTGCCCCTTGATAGGGCGCAAGCGTTAGGCGAGGCTTTGCGAGTCGTCTTTCAGTCGCCGAAGCGATAGCGAAGGTGAACTCTCCTGCCCCCACGATAGACAATTCCCAGCGCACGGGAGGCCGCCTTCCGCACGCACAGCCCCGCACGGCTAACCCCCGCCCGAAGAACTTTGGAAGACCCGCGCTAGTGGAGGGAGCGGGTCGTACAGATCGGCGAGGCTGGTGCGCTCACGATCAATACACTTCATCGTGCGAGCCGATGTCCAGCAGCAAAGCCTTTTTGTTGCCCTTGATGAACAGGAACAACACCCGGCAGTCCTCATCCACGCTGAACGCCCAGTAGCCGCTCAATTTGCCCGTGAGCCGATGGGTCTTCAGCGGGGTTGCGAAGGGATCCCCGGTGAATTGCTCCACGGCATCCCAGAACCGCTTCTTCAGATTGGGATCCGGTGCAATGCGCTTCTTGTACGATCGCTTGAACCCAGCATCCCAGACCAGGTCGATCATGCGTCCAAGTCCTTGCGCAGTTCCGCGAGGCCGCCCTTCTTCACTTTCCCGGCCTTCAGGTTGCGTGCGGCCTGCTTGGCCCGCGCCGCCAGCACCTCGCGCGCCGCTTCGGCATAGGCCTTACGAATGATCTCCGCAGCCACTTCCTTCTCCGCCCATGGCAGTGCATCGAACTGTTCGATCACGGTGTTGATGTCCGGGCTCCTCATGGTCATGCGCGTATATGTCCAAAGATAAGCCCCTATTGCCCTTGCGTAAGCCCGCCCTCTACTTACGCGCGGAGCGGCGAGCGCTGGGTTGCTCAGCGGCCAGCAACCCCTGATCTGGCCCCACAATAGCGCAAGTGTTCGGCCGCGCGCGGCTTAAGTGGGTTGGCCGGTCACTTGTACTGGAACAGATCGCATAGTTGGATCCGCGGCCAGTTTGCAACTGGCCACACGCACATCCGTTCGGTGCTACCGATGGCGAAGTCGCAGACTTCGGAGACCTTGCGGGGCCGATCGTGGGAGGTCACGTAAGGCACAAGTGGTCCCGCGCTAACTCAAGGCGCGGGAACACTTGCGCCATTTCAGGGGCTGAAGATGATCGTGGCGGAGAGGGCGAGAAGGAAGAGGGAGGGGCGGTAGGCAGACCATGCAGCGGCACGGATCAGCATATTCGCGCCAGCGCAAGGGGTTAATAAAACCTACTTCGCGCCGTGCTTCGGGAACTTCGTCAACAACCAATCAAGGACGTCGAGCTGATCCTTGGCCGGTGCGCGTCGTACTTGAGGCGATGAGTTTGATGGCATCGGGACGATTCAGCGTTAGGTTCGACGCGCCTTCGTTGCATACCGAACAGATCGCCCGCAGATTTCCGGGACTATCGTCGCCGCCCATTGACTTATCGATGATGTGGCCCAGGTGCAACCGGGTCTTTCTCCGAGGTCGTACGGATGCGGTTCGCCCGCAGCAGCGCCGCACATCTGGCAGGTGAAGCCGTTGCGGTCCAGCACGTACGAGCGTGTCTCCTTCGAGATGCTCCGATCGAACGCAGGTTTCGGTTTCGCTGAGACCAGGATGTATTGTCCCGGCTTCAGTTCGCTGCGATCGTTGTGCGTCTGGATGTCGTAGCCCTCTTCGTTGCGCAGTTCACGGATGCGACGGCCGAATTCGTTCGTTCCGCCGGAGACATCGAAGAGCGTTGCGGAATCGAGTACGCGACCAACGTTCTCCAAAAGAACTTGCGCAGCTTCGAGCGGGCACCTTCAGCACGTTCCTTCTTGGCCATCACGCCACCATTACAGAACTGTGCGCGGCCATTTCGAACATCTGCACAATGCTGCGCCCAACTGTTCGGCCACTGGCGGCGGGAACGCATTGCCCACCTGCCTGTAAGCCGCTGTCTTGCGTCCGGTGAAATGCCAATCGTCCGGGAAGCCTTGGATGCGGGCCACCATGCGCACGGTGAGCTTGGGCACTTCGGCGAAGTCACGCTCCGGGGCGAAGTCAGCGATGGTGCCGCCATTAACACCCAACTGAGCCCATGCCTTGCGAGCGCGCGAAGGACCGAGGTCAGGCCCGCCGTGTTTCTTGGAGCCGCCTACGATGGTGGGGCCGATCGACTGCGCACCTGCTGCCCATGCATTGGCCCCCGCCATTTGTTCGCCGCCATCAGGTCCAGCAGCGTGTTGCCCACGGTGGGTGCGGTTGTGCTCAACTTTCGGGCCAAGCGAAGTGGTCGGCATCGTCCGAACGCAGTGCCACGATCACCACGCGAGGGCGCAATTGCGGTACACCGTAGTCAGACGCGTGCAGCAATTTGATGTCCGTCTTGTAGCCCAGCTTGCGTAATTGGGCGAAAAGTCGCTTGCGGTACCCTTCGAAATCGGCGTCCAGGAAACCGCGCACATTCTCCAACATCACGGCGCGGGGCCGATCTCGTCGGTGAGGCGTAGGGCTTCGGGGAACAGGTCGCGCTCGTCCTGGCCGCTGCTTGTTTGCCACCGAGAACGGCGGACAAGGAACACCACCGGCCAGCAGGTCAACGCCCGGAAAGGACGGCCACAGAAACGCGTCACATCGCCATGCAGCACGTTCCACTGCGGCCGGTTGGCGCGCAACGTGGCGCAGCAGGCATCGTCGATCTCCACCAAGGCCTCGTGCTCGAAGCCCGCACGCTCCAGCCCCAACGATTGCCCTCCGGCACCTGCACAGATCTCTACGCTGGTCATCGCTTCCTCGTGACGATCTTTCCG
>JADJRW010000046.1 GCA_016712025.1 Flavobacteriales bacterium | reverse complement strand
TGCCACGCAGGTGGTCGAGCAGGAAGGGGGCGCGGATCCCGAACGAATGATCAACTGGATGCGCGGCGACCTGATGATGGACAACGGTGATTGCACGAGCGCGTTGGCCGAGATCCAAGTGTCATTGGCGGCCATCGATGCGGAGGCGTACAACCCGGCAGGCAAGAGCTGGATGCGGTCACGGATCGCCATGGCACACGCCTGCGCCAAGGATTTCCGCTCAGCTGTGGAATGGGCATCGGCCGGGTTGGCCATGGCCGAGGAACACCACCTACGAAAAGAGGAACTGGACAATCTCTACCCCCTCGCCGTTGCCTACGAAGCGCTGGGCAACACCCGCGAAAGCCTACGTTACTACAAACGCTACCATGCCCTGCTCGATTCGGTCATCAACACCGAGTCGGCTAGGAGCCTCAGCGATGCGGCGCTGACCCAGGACTTCGAGAAGCAACAATTGGCCGATAGCCTGGTCGCCATGCAACGCCAACGCGATGCAGAGGTTACTATCGCCAAGGAGCGCAACCGCCGCAACCTGCTGCTCATCGCAGGGCTGGTCGCCCTGGTGTTCGGCAGCATCAGCTACAGACAGCGGCGCAAGACGCAGAAGGCCTTGGAGCGCAGCGATGAGCTGCTGCTCAACATTCTGCCGGAGGAAGTCGCTGAAGAACTGAAGACGAAGGGCCACGCCGACGCCAAGCATTTCGACAATGTCACCATCCTGTTCACGGACTTCAAGGGCTTCACCGCCATGAGCGAACAGGTGAGCCCGAGACAACTGGTGCACGACCTGAACGAGTGCTTCAGTGCCTTCGATCACATCACAGCGAAGCACGGCATCGAGAGCGAGGCCACCTATGAACTGGTGAAGAACGAGACAGGCCTCACCTTCACGTCGCGTGGAAAAGTGCAGGCGAAGGGCAAGGGCGAGATGGAGATGTACTTCGTGAGCCGGGTTTGAAGGTCGAAGCCCCGGCGATACCGGGGCTTCGACACAAAGATGGTCCGCCGCTACTGGATCATCAGCCTTCCTTCGCTTGTTCGGCTTCCAGCGCCCACGCGCACAGTGTAGACGCCCGGAGACAGTTTTCCTGCGGCAAGCAATTGCACGGTGCCCGTCGTGTTGCGCTCATTGCGAGCGAGCACTATGCGTCCGGTTGCGTCGATGATCGATATGCTACCGTAAGCACTGCGCGGATCCACGCTTACAGTGAAGTCGCCATTGTTCGGGTTCGGGTAAATGCTCGATGAGGTGCTCATTACCACTCCCTCCTCCATGCCCACGCCACTGCCCAGGCCTTCCACAACGCACAGATCATAGCCGGGCTCTGCTGAAGCGTACTGGAACCGGAAGTCGTAGATCCGGAAATAATAGGTCGTGCCGACGGTCAGGTTGCTGGCGATGAGGTCCTCTGGCGCGCCGGAACCGCTGACGTCGGCACAGCCGATCGATGTGGATGAACCGCAGGAACCGGAGAAGAGTTCCAGCACGATGTCCATATTGCCGCGTGGGGAAGCGCCGATGGTCATGTCCGCGGCCGTAGCCACGAAGCTGTACCACACATCATCGCTCGCGTCGCCGGCCAAGGTGCCGCAAGTGACGGCAGGTAGCGACTGTGTGGCGCACGGGTTCGTGAAGAACGAGGTCTGGCAATCGGCCTGCCCTGGGATAGGGATGGCGTTCACGCACTCATCGTTGGTGGCCAGATCCGAGCCGCACACCGCAGCGGAAACGTTGAGCACATAGGGTCCGGTGGAGCCGAGGAACTGCGCCACGCCGTAGTAGTAGGTGCCTGCGTCCAGATCAGGAAAGCAGATGGTGAAGTTGCCATCGGAACAGGCCGTACTATCATAGGAGGACACCGAGCGTGCGTCCGTGAACGGACAGCCGTTATACAGCACGCCCCAGAACGTACCGAAGGGTGAGGGCGTTCCGCAGTAGCTGATCTTCACATCGGCGCAAGTATCGATGACGTGAACGCTTCCCATGCGGAATTGAATCCAGTCCCTCACTATCGGTCGCTCCCGAATTATCGCCGTTGTAGGTCACAGTATCACCAATGGCCAAGGATTGTGGTGTTGCGCCGGTGCAGAGGTCGTTGGGTGGTGGCGGGTCGATGTTCACTTCCGTGGATATACACAGGGTGAAAGCCCCACCCACACCATAATCCAGGTTGGAATGCACACGCACCCAATAGTCGGTATTCGGTGCCACGGTCACTTCAGCTGGAGCCGCCGGGGTGACAAGGCAGAAGATCTCCGTACCGGCGCATCCATCATACACCACGAAAACGTGATCGGTCATATTCGCGCTGGGCGTGAGCGTGATCCATACCGCGCTTTCCGCACCGGAGTTGAAGGAGTACCACACATCGAGCAATTCACTCCCCGGATCATCGCACGTGGCGTCAGGGCCATCGTCAGTGGCCTCGGCATTGTTCCCGTCAATGGGCGCACTGCAGTCGGCCGCTACGGATACGGATTGTGCATCGGTGCAATCGTCGTTCGCCGGTGGGCCACCGCCGCGCATTCCTTCGCCGTTGTGCCCGAGCGGGCTCGCATGCATGAACGCTCCACCGAGCGAGCGCCTGTTCTGGCCAATGGCAGCGGAGGTGAAAGTCGCAAGTAGCAAGAGGAGAAGCAGGCGCATGATGCAGGTGTTTGATGTTCGGCACAAACGTTCATCGTTCGGCTGCGCTGGAATACCCTGATCGGGGTTACCGGATGATCGCGCCTCCTTGATGGATGCGGAAGCGGTCCTCTGCGTACCACATGGCTACCTGACGGAAGAATGCCTGCGGTGCGCTCGTTCGACAGGCCGTTGCTGAAAGCCGATCGTTCGGTCGCGTTGGTGATCGGGGCTCCGCTGCGGTCTCCGCGGCTCAACTCACGCTACCGGCATCTTCACCGAAATGCTGGTTCCCTGTCAGGGTGGTTTCCATCCGCAGGTCGGCCTTCAGCTCCTTCGCGCGTTCGCGCATGTTGCGCAGGCCGTTCCACCCTCGTTGGAGCGGTACGATGTTGCAGCTCCGTTGACCGACATTGCAGAGGCCATACCGGTGCCATCATCCTTCACCTCCAATCGCAGGCTGCCACCTTCCAATACGATGCGCACGTCCACATGCTTCGCCTCCGCATGCTTCACCACGTTATTGATCGCCTCCTTGAAGATAAGGTAGAGGTTGTTCTTCACCTCCGCCGCAAGCGTTAGCGACGGGACTTTCGCAGGCAGGTCGAACGTATAGGCGATGCCCTTGGCATCGAGAACGCTGGCGGCGAATTCGCGCATGCGCATGATCAGTTCTTCCAACGTGTCCTTGTTCGGGTCCACGCTCCACACGATGTCGCTCATGTTGCGCATGAGGCGCTGGCTGCGGTCGCTGATCTTGTCCAGGGATGCGACGGCATCGGCATCTCCCATGACTTCAGCCTTCTTGCGCGCAACGTTGCTGAGGATGTTGATGCTGCTGAGGGTGCTGCCGATGTCGTCGTGCAGGTCCCGACTGAGGCTTGCGCGCAATTGCGCTACGTGCAAGCGGCGCTTCAGCCGTGCCCGGTTGAGAAGCAGGCCCGCGATGATGGAGACGAGCAGCAGGCCGAGGATCAGTACTGTCCGCTGTGTGCGGCTGCGCGCCTGCGCCTTTGCATTCTCGACCGCCTCACGTGATCGAGCCTCCGAGGTCTTCATGCTGTCCGCTATTTGTTGCCGCTGGAACTCGGCGAGGAGCACCGTCCTGTTCGCCTCCGCCAACTCGTCCGCACTGGCAATGCTGTCCTTCGCTGCGTGATAGCGCTCCATGTATTCCAGTGCCATGCTCGACCGGCCCATGAGCTTGTATGCGCGTGCCATAAGGTGAAGCGCGTTCAACCGTTCCCTCTGAAGAGCAAGCGTATCGGCTACGCGCAGGCATTCCATGGCAAAAGGGAGTGCCAGATCGCCACGACCCAGGCAGACCCATGCCTCGGAGAGGGTCGCGGCCAGATCCGGCTGGGCTACCATCAGGGCCGAACGCGTACGTGCGGTAGCCAACAGAGGGGCAGCAACGGCGATCGCCTGTTGGCATTCCCCCTGGAGCAAATGGGCCCGCGCCGTCGCAATACCCAACTGCATGCGCACGTCATGCATACTTCCATCAGCGATCAGCGCCTGCGCCAGCCGATATGCACGAACAGCGATCGGCGTAGCCCGCATCCACCTCGTACCGTGCGAGTTCAGTAAGGAGGCAGAAGCGTCTGTACGCTTCCCTGTTCCCCGTGCAAGTCCAGCGCGCGTTGGTATTCACGCGCCGCTGCCGCATGGTTGCCTTGTTCCCCTAGCGCGCGTGCGATCGTCCACAACGCATCGACCGCCTGTACGGTATCCCCGTGCAGCAGGTATTGCTGTGCCGCAGGTTGCATGGTGATCACCCGCCTCGGTGTAGCGGCCGGCAAAGAGGTACAGGTCAGCGGCGTAGCAGCGCGCCTTGGCGTTCGCGAAGACATCACCCAAGCTTTCCAGTATGCTTTGGGCTTCGCGATAGCAGGCCAGGCCTTTCTCGAGTTGCCCCTGCCATCCCTTGGCCATGCCGCGTGCGAACCACGCATTGGCCAACTGTGATCTCATGTACACGTGCTGCGCTGTTCCTGCTCGTGGCCCCGGTCTACCCATTAGCGCCGCTCGCTCCACACCGATGGTGCTATCCGCCCACATGGCTCTTGCAAGGCCAACGACCCGCTCAAACTCGGCCTTTGTTGTATCGCACCAGACCGCGTAGAGGAATCTGGTTTGGGTGGCTTGCCCCAATAGGCCTGGGCCGGTTGCACTGAACAAGCGAACCATGTAGTGGCCGCACACAAGAGCATACGTGCGCTTCTTGCTCTCAGAGCATACCTACGATCCACCGGGGGCTGTGTCCTGCTCATTCTTGAGCAAGATAGGCCGCGCTATACAGGCGGAAGGGCGACCCCAGGGCCGCCCTTCCGCTCAATGCTTCACGATCAATGTCCGAGGAAGACCTTGCCCGATCGCCAGACCCGATCGCGGCTGCTGATCGTGTAGACATATGCTCCACCGGACATTCCGGATGCGTCGATCGAGCTACTGGATGACAGCGGATAGGCTCCGACTTGCTTCCCTTCCATATCGTACATCTGCAGTTTTGCGGCTGCTCCGTTCACAACGACAGCTGGCAGACTTACTTGGATCATGTACCCTGCTGCGGACACACGCACATCGTTCATCCCCGGTTGTGCTTCGTCAAGACCGGTGAAGAGCGCGGCGAGGTCCACCTCCCACAGATCCTGGTACACCGCGCCATTGGCATCGGCGCCCGCACCGAAGTACACCTTGCTGCCGATCTGCCCGATCACGGGCGTTTCGCGGATCACCAGCGGGTTGGTGTTCTCGAAGAGCGTCCACGCATCAGCGATCGGATCGTACACATACACCGTAGCGAAGTCCGCAGCGTCACCGGAGTTGATCCCCATGATGTTCATCAGGATGATCTTGCCGTTGTACGAAGCGTGGAACGAGCAGCCGCCTTCGGCAATGGCACCTGTGGAAGAAACGGGAATAGGTGCTATCGACGTCCAGCTATCGGCCAAGGGATCGTACTTGTACATGTCGGAGTAAAAGGGCGGAGCAAGGAAGAAGTCCCCAAGTCCTACGAAAGCAAAGCCACCGACGGTATCGGCGAAGGGAAAGTCGCGCGCGTCACCAGGGAAGTCGGCCTTTTGTGCCCAGGTATCCGCGAGGGGATCGTAGGCCCACAGATCATTGTGCTCGCCCACCGCACCACTTCCGCAAGCCGCATAGCCTTTACCGTTCAAGGTGAAGACGCCGGCGTACGCGCCCGGGTCGCCGGTCGGTTCGTTCATGAGCACCCAGCTATCCGTGGCCACGTCATAGCGGTTCCAATCCGTGAAGGTGGAAACACCGTTCCATCCGGACCGGGCATACGGCACACCGTTGATCACCATGGCGATACCACCACGGGCTGGGGCGGTAGGATAATCAGCCTTCTGCGTCCATTGATCGGTGGCGGGGTCGTACTGCCATAACGCGTTGTTCATCACATTGCCGTCATCACGGCCGCAGCCGGTGTAGAGCTTGCCGTCGGCCGCGAAGGAGAACGCGCGGTAGCGTGGTTCCGGCAGGTCGGCTTTCTGGTTGAAGATCTGGGCGCTTGCGGTCGAACACAGCAGGAAGATCGCATTGGCGAGGAGGAGAGGTGTGCGCATGTCGGTGATGGTTGATGAACACCGCAAACGTTCATCATAACAGGCGGCTCCGAAACCCCATGAAGGGGTGGGCACTATACGATCCTGTTCTGCAACGCCTTCACCACCGCCTCGCTCTTGCTGTTCACATGCAGTTTGGCGTAGATGTTCTTGATGTGGAAGCGCAAGGTCTCCACACCGATTTCCAGCTGCGCTGCCGCCATCTTGTAGCTGTGGCCGCGCACCAGTAACGAGAGCACATCGTGTTCCCGAGCCGTTAGCGCCTGCAGATCCTCGGACCGCTTGAACGGTTGAGCGAAAAGAGCGAGCACTTTCTTGGCGATGCTCGGGCTCATGGGCGCTCCACCCGTGATCGCTTCACGGATGGAATCGAGGATCTTCTCCGGAGCCATCTGCTTCAGTAGGTAGCCGCTCGCGCCATGGCAGATCGCCTGGAACACGTTCTCATTGTCATCATGTACGGTGAACATCAGCACCATCACCCCGCTACCCGCCGCGCGGATCGCCCGAAGCCCTTGCAGGCCGTTCTCTACCGGCATGTCGATGTCCATGAGCACCACATCGGGATGATGGTAGCCCACATGCTTCTCTGCTTTCTGGGCGTTGCCGTAGTGGGCCACTAGGCGGATGTCGTCCGTATCGCGCATCAGTTCCCCAGGCTCTCGGCCAGGTCGGTGTTGTCTTCGAAGAGGGACGCGGATCATAGTCTGGGCAAGGACGGGGCCACAAAGAACGGGCGTCGGTGTAGAGCTTTGGCCCCCCAGTTCATGGGGGTGGCTACCTCGTGAAAGACCAGGCCGGTCTCACCTTCACCTCACGCGGAAAAGTGCAGTCGAAAGGCAAGGGAGAGATGGAGATGTACTTCGTGCGATCCATTTGAACCTTAGACTTGGATCATGGTAGCAAGGTCGTGGTGCGGGAATGTATTCGCTGGTGCGATCGCCTTTCTTCTGGCTTCTGCTACACTGCGCGGCCAGCCTTCGCCGCTTTTGGATTCCCTGCTCTTGCGGCTGAAGAGCGAGGGCAACAACGCCGCGCGTGTGGACCTGCTCAATGCGTTGGGCATCGCTTGGACATTGGCTTATCGCGATACCGGTGGGATCAAGTACTTGAGGCAGGCCGAGGCTTTGGCCAACGAACTGGACTATGGCGCGGGCAAGGCCTATGCACCGATGATCGAAGCCTATCGCTACGAGCTGTCGGACCGCTACCCGGAGGCGATCATCGCGTACAAAGCTTGCATACAGCGGTTGGACGAACAAGGGATACCCCAGGGTTGGGGCTCACCGTTGATGGACATCCGGTCGCTGTTCATCAGCAACGGATCGCAGCCGGAAAGACTGGATTTCTATACAGCGGCACTGGAGCGATACGAGCAGAACGGACCTGCGCTCAATGTGGGCACCTGCCACCATGGGCTGGGCGGTTACTACCTTATGCAGCGGCAGTATGCGCTGGCCATCGAGCACTACATGCGGGCGCGGGAGGTGTTCAGGATAGTGACACCCCGGACGGCGAACAACGAGACGATGGTCGATCGGGCAGGTGTACCAGCAATGGGGCAACCTGGCCCGTGCCGAACAGTTCCTGAAGGAGGCGCTCGAAGCATCGGCATCCGGGCACAACGCCGTATCCGAGACCGCTGAACTCTATCTGAACCTCGGCGATCTGCAGCTGAGCGTTGCGGATACCGTGCGGGCCATGGACTACTACCGGCGCGGCCGGGCACTGCTGGGCCCCGCGGACCGAATGAGCCGCACCTTGTTCCGGTCACGCCTCATCCCCTGCTATCTCCGGGCCGGCAAACAGGACAGCGCGCGGATCGAATTGGACTCGCTCAACCTGCTGCGTGAGGCGGAATCGATCGCACTATCGTCCATCGATGGTAGATGTGAAGTGGATCTGTGCAACCACCTCTTCCAACTCGAACTGGGTAATGCACCGCTCGCGGAACGATACCTGGAGAAGGCCTTGGAAGCTGCGTTGGCCATGAAGGACCTGCCGCTCATGCTGAAGTACCGCAAAATGCTTGCTGCCTACTATGGCGCGAACGGCGTGCTCCGGAGCGAAGCAGAGCAGTTGCGCGCATACACCCACCCAACGATTCGTTGCAGGCGGTCGCGGACCAACGCGCGATCGCGGGTTACGAAGGAACCGTGAAGGAACGGGAAAGCGCATTGGAACTACAGCGCCGGGAGACGAGCATCAAGCAGCAACGGATCGTCATGTTATCCGCAGGTGGCGGGCTGGTCGTGCTACTTGTCCTGGGATATATCATCTACAGAGGGAAGAAACGCAGTGATGAACTGCTGTTGAATATCCTTCCGCGCGAAGTCGCCGATGAACTGAAGTAAAAGGCCATGCAGATGCCAACACTTCGACCAGGTCACCATCCTCTTCACCGATTTCAAGGGCTTCACCGAAGCGAGTGAGAAACTCTCGCCGCAGGAGTTGGTGGAAGAAATTGAACACCTGCTTCAAGGCCTTCGACGGTATCGTCACCGAGCGCGGCATCGAGAAGATCAAGACCATCGGAGATGCTTACATGTGCCGGTGGCTTGCCTGTTCCGGCGTCATCAACGCCAGCAGGGTCGATGTACATGCCGCCGCCCTCGAAATGCAAGCGTTCATCGATGCACGGAAGAAGGAACGTGATGCCTTGGCAAGCCCGCTTTCGAGATGCGCGTGGGCATCCACACCGGCCCCGTTGTCGCCGGCATCGTGGGCGTGAAGAAGTTCGCCTACGACATCTGGGGCGATACGGTGAACACCGCGAGCCGGATGGAGAGCAGCGGAGAGGTCGGGCAGGTGAACATCAGCGAGAGCACCTATGCGTTGGTGAAGGACGCTTCGACTCCGCTCATCGAAGGCCCAATCACGTTCACCCCGCGCGGAAAAGTGCAGGCGAAGGGCAAGGGGAGATGGAGATGTACTTCGTTGGTCACGCCTAGAATGGGAGCAGCGCGGGGATCCTCCATAGCAGCAGTGGCGCGGTGGGGATCCTACGGCTCGTTGCTATCCATCCTTCTGCTCAGTCCAGCACTTCGAGCCCAGCCTTCGCCGCCGGATACGTTACAGGTGATCCGGCTTTTGCAGCAAGCCCGCACGCCCTCGAACAACTCCGTCCTGGGCTTCGTTCATGACTCCACGCTTTCGGCGCAAGCGTTGGAACTCGCGGAGAGGATCGGTTGGGAACGCGGGATCTTCAAAGGGCATCTGTGGGCCGTGCTCGGCGTGAACGATCGCGGCTTTCGTGCAAGCCCGGAAGAGTGGTACGGGCACACCCGGGGAGCTACACAACGGCGCAAGTGGGCGAGCACCGAAGAGTTCGTCTTGCTCTACCGCACCATCGGAAGGGCGAATGCATTGTTCCAGATCCCGGATACGGCCGCCTTGTACATCGATACGGCCCAATGGGCTGCGGAACGATCCGGCGACAAGCACTTACTGGCATTGACGACCTATACCAGGGCACACAGTCTCAGGATCGCGGAGCGCTGGGGAGAGGCCTTCAAGTGCGCCTTGGCGGCGAACGCCCTGGCCGAGGAGATCGATGATGTCCGATTGAAGGCAGTGGGCTACAACCTGTCCGGTATGATCCGCGGTAGGCTCGGGGATCTGGAGCAGTGAAGGATTTCACCGCTTCGTTGGTGCTGGCGGATAGCATGGGGATCCACGCGCTACGCTTGCAGAACCACAACAATTGGGCGTATGTGATGGAGGTGAAAGGTCACTGGCGCGAAGCCTTGGAGCAGTATCGCGCTTTGTATCAGGTAACCACTGCCACCGGCCACGAGCTGGAATTCTTGCCCCAGGTTGAAACAGGGATCGGATACATGCTGGTCCGTTTGGACAGTCTGGACCAAGCTGAAGCGATACTTGGTCGCTTGCGAAGCACCAAGGTCATGGTGGGGATCCCACGAACAGTGGCAACAACGCATGGGCCCTTCTGCAACTCCGCCGGGGCCGCTGCAGGGAAGCCGTTGCTTCCGCATACCCGCCTTCGTTACCGAGCGAGTCGATGAGAACGACGTGGTGAAACGCGATGCGTCACGAATTCTTTCCGAAGCGTACAAGGCGCTCAACGAACCGGGAAAAGCATTGGAGTGGACCGAGCTGGCCCATCAATGGGAGGACAGTGTGGAGTACAAGCAACAGGCCGACGACGCGATCCGCGTTGAGCTGACCCGTGAAATGACGACGAGGATCCTGCGGGACAGCCTGGCCCATGCCCAAGAGACCTATGCGGCTGAACTGGCCGGCCAGCAGCGCTTGTCCACGGAACAGAACCGGCGCAACATCCTGCTCATCACCGCGGCCGCCATATTGGTGCTCTCGTTCCTGCTGTGGCGTCGGTTGCTCTTCACCCGCCAGGCGAAACGCGCGATCGAAAAGGAACATGCGCGCAGCGAGGAGCTCCTGCTCAACATCCTTCCTTCGGAAGTTGCAGAGGAACTGAAAGCGAAAGGCCACGCGGAAGCGAAGCACTTTGAGCAAGTCACCATCCTCTTCACCGATTTCAAAGGCTTCACCGAAGCGAGCGAGCGCATGTCTCCGCAAGAGCTTGTCGAGGAATTGAACTCCTGCTTCAAGGCGTTCGACCACATCGTAACCAGACGCGGCATCGAGAAGATCAAGACCATCGGCGATGCGTACATGTGTGCGGGTGGCTTGCCTGTTCCGTCGTCGTCCACACCAGCGGGTGTCGTACATGCCGCGCTGGAGATGCAAGCGTTCATGATCGCACGGAAGAAGGAACGCGATGCTGCGGGCATGCCCCTTTTCGAGATGCGTGTGGGCATCCACACCGGCCCCGTGGTGGCCGGCATCGTGGGCGTGAAGAAGTTCGCCTACGACATCTGGGGCGATACGGTGAACACCGCCAGTCGCATGGAGAGCAGTGGTGAAGTGGGACAGGTGAACATCAGCGAGAGCACCTATGCGTTGGTGAAGGATGAGCCGGGATTCACGTTCACGGCGCGCGGGGCTTTGCCCCCCCGTCCCGAGGCAAAGGCGGGGGGGAAAGTGGAGATTGTACTTCGTTGGCCGACGCCTTGACGTAGGCTGACCTCCTTGGGCGAGGGCTCGACGAAGGCTGCGCCGCAGCAATGTCGCCGTTGCGCAGTGTTCCTTCGCCCGTGTTCGCCAAGCACCTAGCTTCGCCGCCCTATCCACCCCGAAACCATGGCATCCGATTCCCAAGCCAACGAGAAGCGCAAGCGCCGAGCAACCCTCAAGATCGCCCGCCTCAAAGCCATGCAGCCCGAAGTGGCCGCACCCGCGAAGACGAAGCGCGTGCCGAAGAAGAAGACCGCCAAGTAGGTCTTGGCCAAGGATGGCGCGGTCGCCGCGCCTTTGTCACGGTCGCCGCGATACCACGGGGACAACCCGATGTGCCGCTTCCTGGCGTGGTTTTCTTGAGCGCCAACGATCATCGCGATCCGTGTCTGTATTGCATTTGGAGCGGCGTGGTGTTAAACTCGCTTCTTCGGAGCAGTTGCGCACTTGAGCCACCGCCATCATGACCATCGAGCCTCGCGAGTTCCACACGGCCATCGCCACGCTCACGCGCGTGCGCACCGACCTGGTGGAGATCCATTACAAGCCCGGATGCACCCTGGCCATCCCGGAGATGGCGGAGGTGCAGGCGATGCGTCGGGGCATCATGGGCACCACGCCGTATGGGATGATCACCTTCATTCCGGGGGACATTGATTTCGAGTTGCCCACCATGCAGGTGGACCACTTGGAGACCGATCGCAAAGAGGGCCAGGTGATCGCCACCGCCGTGGTGGCCCGCGCCAACATGGTCGAGCTATTGGTGAAGCTCTACTTCTCCTACTTCCCGCAACTGCACCGGATCCGGGTCACTGACAACGAGCAAGAGGCGCGCGCCTGGCTCGACGCGCAAATGGAGGAAAGCACGCGCACCGGGAGCTGATCGATCCCCGCGTTCGCGAGCGGCCGGAGGTGCGAAGCGATCTCCTTGTGCGGTCCTGCGCGGGCTGCCCAACACACCGATCAAAGATCGCGTCGGGCCCCAACGCGTCGGGGATCCTCGCGAATGCGTGGGGGTGCCTCCTCGTCCAACCGCACCCGGAAGGCGAGCATCACCCGGGCGTAGAACCCATCGCCAATGCCGTGGTCCACATACCTGTCCTCGCTGTCGGCCGGATAGTAAGGGTCGAGCCGACCGCCTTGGTACTGGCTGATCACCGTATGGCCGCCTTCCAGGCGTAACACAAGGCGCTTCCACGGATAGAGGTCCGCGAAGAGGCCCACCGTATTCTCGTCCACACGACGGAAGTCGCCATCCCGCGTACCGAAACTGGTGGTGATCGCCTTGTACGCCGCACCCCAATGGAACAGGCGCGATGCCTTGTGCTCATAAATGAGGTTGCCTGGAAGCACACCGAACAAATTGTGCTTCGCATTGATGCGCCAATCCAAACCGAGCAGCGGCAGCGCGAACAATCCAAAGGCATCGGCATTGGCGTACGCCCCGAACTTCAAAGTGAGCTCTGGTCGCAACACACGGTTCAGCAACACCGCACCCCCGAGCTGCACATCGCCGCGCGCCGGATCCTCGATCACCATGTACCGACCGATGCCGGTGATCGATAGTGTCCATCGATCCGGAACCAACGGGGCGAGCAGGGTGATGGGAAGCGCATAGCCCGTAAGTATATCGGTGCGTTGTTGCGCCGCGCTATCCACCAGCGCGTTCCAACGCTCCACACCCGGGCTGAACACCAAACGCGCGCCCCGCTTACCGATGGTGACCGGCAGAGCGGTGTTCACATCGTACCGCTCGAACCGGTCCGGACTGATGTAGCCCGCCGTGTTCACCACATCCAAATACGGTTGCGCCAGCGCCCCGTTCCATGCGAGCGCGAGAAGAAGGACGGCGAACGAACGCAACACCGCGCCAAGCTCGGTGGTTGGCGATCGGCATCCAAGCAGGAGGGCCTATTCCCCCTTCGGCTTCTTCTGCCAATGTTCTTCCAGCGATCGATTGCATGTGTTCATCAACGTCATGCCTTCGCGGGCCAGGTCCTGGTAATCGTTCTCGCCACGGCGATAGAAGCGGGCCATGTCCTTGAACTGGATCATCGCGGCCTCCACGGCCTTGTCCTCCACCAAGGGGAGCACGCCCCAGTAGCAGGTGCGGAAGGCCTCGAGACAGCTATCGAAGGCCAGCGTATCCCCCGCGCTGATCCAAAGCTGCTCATCGTGCGGAACGATGAGCAGGTCGCCCACGGCCTTGCCCACCTGCTCGAAGGCTTGCAGCTTCTTGTTGTACATGCTTCGGCTGAACTCCATCTTGCTCTCGTGGCTCATCTGGCTGGTGAACTGCCAGGCACCCACGGAGATGCCGAGCACGGTGAGCAGCGGCGTGATCGCCTTGGACACATCGATCCCCTTCTTGGTGGGCTCTTCCATCAGCGCGTGAGATAGATGGTGGTGGTGGCGTCCGTCTTGCCATCGGGCACGCTGGCCAGGCGAACGCAATTGGCGTTGCCCTTGCACACCGGCGCGTTCGGGGGCAGGGACTTCACCTCATAGGACGTTCCGCCGAAGGCGATGCCGCTCTTGCCGTTGGCCGCCCAGGAGGTGACCGCCTCCGTACGCGACTTCCATGCGCCCCCCGTACACTGCTTCACCTCCACCTGTGCGGGCTTGAACTGGAAGGTGTATTGGACCTCACCGGCCGCGCATGCCGCACCCGTCGCTGACGTGGCACCGATCACGCTCCATTGGCGGGTGGTGGCCCCGGCGAGCTCGCCGAGCGGGTCCGGCGGGGTCTGGGCGATCAGGTTCCCGGTGATCGAACAAAGGGCGAGGAGGAGGGCGAATGTGCGCGTCATGGTGAGTGTTCGGTTGGTGGCTTGGGGCAGGCCGTGCTGCGGAGCCCGAAGGTCGCGCTCTAAGGTGATCGGCGGACGGAGGCCCACAGGCAAGGACTATGCCCACCTCGCCCGGGCGCTGTTCAAACCGCTGCGCCGCCCCCGCGCACAATCACCTCCTCCCGATCCTTCCTCCGTGGCCCTATGCAACGGAGGTGAATACATGGTCACCTGTTTCACTTCTCCTCCGCTCCCTCGAACACTGGCTTCTCCAAAGTGGGTTTGCCACCGATGTACCGTGCCAGCCAGCTCTGCACCTCCCAGTTCCAGTGGATGGAATTCTGCGGGCTGAGGATCCAATGGTTCTCGTTGGGGTAGATCACCAGGCGCGAGGGCACGCCCATGGCTTGTAAGATACCATAGAGCGCCGTGCCGTTCGCATAGGGTACGCGGTAATCCTGTTGTCCGTGGAGGATGAGCATCGGCGTCTTGAAGTTCTTCGCGAAGGCCATGGGGTTGTTCTCCTGCATGCCCTCGGGGTTCTCCCAAGGCGTGCCGCCCAGCACTTTCGTGAAGCTGTAGGTCGTGACGTCCGCACCGTACTGGGTGATGAAGTCGTTCACGCCCGCGTGGTCGACGATGCAGGCGAAGCGGTCCGTATGCCCTTCGGCCCAAGCCGCCATGTAGCCGCCGTAGCTGGCACCGGCCGCGGCAACGCGCTTCGGGTCGATGTTCGGGAAGCGGGCCAGCAAGTGATCGGTGGCGCGGAGGATGTCATCCAAGGGTTTCACGCCCCACTCGTTGAGGATGCTCTGCGCGAACTGCTGGCCGAAGCCGGTGGAGCCATGGCGGTTCACCCAGGTCACCACATAGCCGGGTGCGGCGAAAGCGTGCGCGTTCCAGCGGTAGTTCCAGCTATCGCGCACCATGGTGTTCGGGCCGCCGTGCATCAGTTGCACCATCGGGTAGGTCTTCGCCGCATCGAAGCCCGGGGGGCAGGATCAACCAACCCTGCACCTTGTCGCCAGCCGCGCCATCGAACCAGTAGGGCTCCACCTTGCCCAGGTCCAATTGGTCCACCAGCGTTTGGTTGAAGTGCGTGAGCTGGCGCACTGCACCGCTCTTCGGGTCCAGGGTGAAGAGCTCGTTCGGCCGGTTGAAGTTGTCGTTGAGGAAAACGATGCGGCCGCTCTTCGCGCTGAGCTCGGTGGAGGTTCCTTCGGTGTACACCGGGGTAAGCCCGGTGCCGTCCGCTTTCATCTTGAAGATGGGCATCACGCCCTTGTCCTCGGCGGTGAACCAGAGCGTTGCGCCATCCGCCGAGAACTCCACGCCGGAGATGGTGAGGTCGATGGTTTCGGTGAGGGCTTTGTTGGTGCCGGTGGCCAGCTCGTGCCGCCACAGCTTGCCCACCTCACCATTCCGTAGGGGATGGTATAGCGCGTGAACACAATGGAGCGACCGTCAGGAGCGAACGTGGGATCGCTGTCACCGGCAGGATTGTCCGTGGTCACATTGCGCATCGCGCCGGATCCATCCGTAGGCACCAGATGCACATCGTTGTTGAGGAACCCGCTATAGGGCGGTGGTGTCGTGTTCGCGACCAGGGCCACTTGCGAGCCGTCCGGTGAAAGGTCGAAGTCCACGGTGCCGCTGGACTGGAACAAGCGGTCCCACTTCGGGGTAAGGTCTTTGAATTCCTTGGTGCTGGTGTTCACGAGCAGTAGCCTGCTTGCTACCGTATCCGTGAGCCAGTGATCGAAGTAGCGGTAGTGGCGGTCCTCGGTGACTTTGGCCGTCATCTTGGCATCGGTACGTCGCTTGATCTCCTTCTCCATGGCGGCGATATTTTCCTTGGTCCACGTCCCCACGAGAAGCGGAACGCAGGTCGTGGCCATGATCACGCGCTGCCCATCGGGCATCCAGCGCGGGTTGGAAAGTGGAAAGGGCAGTTCCAGGATCTTCTCCGCTTCACCGCCATCGGTGCGGATCACATAGAGCGCTGCGGCCTTGTCCTCGCCGCGTTTGCTAACGAACGCGATGCGGCTGCCGTCGGGGCTCCACGCCGGTGAGCCGTCGGCGGCCTGCGCCGTGGTGAGCTTGCGCGGCTCGCCACCCGCCACCGGCACCAGCCAGATGTTGCTCGTGCTCTTGTTCTTGTCAACGCTCCATTCTTGCACCACCACGGCGGCGGTGCGACCGTCCGGCGATAGCTCCGGACTGCTCAGGCGCTTCATGGCCCACAGGTCCTGCGGCGTGATCACGCGCTTGCCGGGCGCTTGGGCATGGAGGCTGGTTGGCAGACCCAGCACGAAGGCGGCAACAACGAACAAGGAGGTGCGAGGAGCGTGTGTAGCGTGCGGCAGGGTCATCGGGCTCAGGGGAAAGGGGCGTCGGATCAACGGCAAAACACACTTTGTTCCGCCATGTCGTGATCCGGTGAAAGTAGCGGTCGATGGCCACGCGGAAGCCGGGGGAACATCGCCCCATGCGATCGGCCGATCGGACTATATATGCTGGTGGCCCTGCGGAGCGGGAAGGTCGCGCGCACCGGTGATCGGCGGATCGGAAGCCCACACGCAAGGACTGAACCCCGTGTCGATCGGGTGCGTGATCTTGGGATACGGGAAAAATACCCCCCCTCCCCGGGTGTTTTTCCCGTTGCGAATGTGATCGCTCTTTGGCTGGTTTGTGGCCCACCGTGCAACAGGTGCTCACCTCAACAACCCATCTCCCTCACTATGGCAAAAGGCATTTCTCTCCACATCGGCCTCAACAGTGTTGACCCCGACCAGTACGAAGGATGGAGCGGCGACCTCACCGCGTGTGAGTTCGACGCGAAGGATATGGACCGCTCTGGCCAAGGCCAGGGCTTTCCACAGCGCACTGTCCCCTGACCAGCAGGCTACGGCCAAGCCGTCCTGGCACGCGCCATCAAACAAGCGGCCGCCAAGACTCTCCTGGCAGGCGACGTTTTCTTTCATCACCTATTCAAGTCATGGTGGGCGGGTGCAGGATACGAACGGTGATGACAAGGATGGCATGGACGAGACCTGGGTTCTATATGACCGTATGCTGGTGGACGATGAGCTCTACGCCCTGTGGTCCACCTTCAAGAAAGGCGTACGCATCATGGTGCTGTCGGATTCCTGCCACAGCGGTACGGTCATCCGCTTCATGCCCGACTTCGTTTCGGGTGTCAAGGTGCGCCGCATGCCCTTGCGCAACAATGAACAGACCTACCTCGCCCATCAGAAGAAGTACGATGCGGTCCAGAAGAAGTTGAAGTCGCACAAGAAGGCGAAGGTGGCCGCGCACGTCCTGCTCATTTCCGGATGCCAGGATGACCAGTACTCGTTGGATGGGCCGCGTAACGGCAAGTTCACCGGGACCTTGCGCAAGACCTGGAAGGATGGCTCCTTCAAAGGGAGCTACAAGAGCCTCCATGCGGCCATCGTGCGCCAGATGCCCGCGAGCCAGCAGCCCAATTACCATCGGGCCGGTGTCCGCTCGGCGAAGTACGATGCGCAAGCCGTTCACCGTGTAACGTTCTCGTCGCACCGCCAGCCTTATCCCCCACCTCCGCACCATGCCCCAGGCCCAACGCCCACCCGCCTACCGTCGATTGCGTGGCTATGCCATGGATCCCAGCTTGAGCACGGTGCTCGAAACCGCCGGTATCAATCGTACCACGTTCACCGTGCCTTGGGAACCATTGGCGCCCGGCCCCGTCGGCGAGTATGTCGAAGTGGTCGACTACGATCCGTCGAGCGATCGGCTCTACCATCCTGTGGACCTGGAGCACCCCTACGCCTTGGCGCAGGATGGCCTCGCGCCCTCGGAGAGCTCGCCGCAAGCGCATCAGCAAATGGTCTATGCCGTGGTGATGACCACCATCAAGAACTTCGAAATGGCCCTGGGGCGTAAGGTGCTGTGGGGGCGACGAAAAACGAGACGGGTAGACCCCAAGCCCGGCGAGAACCCGAACGAATATGCCGATGTGCTGCGCCTGCGCATCTACCCCCATGCCTTGCGCGGTGCCAATGCATACTACAGCCCCGCACAAAAAGCGCTCCTGTTCGGCTACTTCGCGGCCAACGAGGACGATGGCATCCATGCCCCACAAAGCACCGTCTTCACCTGCCTCTCGCATGACATCGTCGCGCACGAAACCACGCACGCCCTGCTCGACGGTATGCACCGCCGCTACATCGAACCGGTAAGTCCCGATTCGCTGGCGTTCCACGAAGCGTTCGCCGATCTGGTCGCGCTTTTCCAACACTTCACGTTCCCCGCCGTGTTGCGCAAGGAGGTAGCGCATACGCGAGGCGACCTCGACAAGCCCAATTTGCTGGTGGAGCTGGCCCAGGAATTCGGCCGGGCGTTGGGCAACCATCGCTCCCTGCGCTCGGCCATTGGAGCCCCTGTCGATCCCCAAGCGCTCGCCAGCACCATGGAGCCGCACGCGCGCGGTTCGATCCTCGTGGCCGCGGTGTTCGAAGCCTTCATAACCATCTACCGGCAGCGCTCCAAACGCCATGTGCGCATGGCCACGGGCGGCACAGGCGTGTTGCCGGAGGGCGATCTGCCCGCCCAGCTGGTGGACGCGCTGGCGGACGAAGCGGCCAAGACCGCGCACCAGTTCCTCAGCATGTGCATCCGTGCCTTGGACTATTGCCCACCGGCCGGGGTCACCTTTGGCGACTATCTGCGGGCCATGATCACGCTGACCGGGATATGGTGCCCGGAAGATCCTTTCGGCTATCGCATCGCGTTGATCGACGCCTTCCGCAAGCGCGGCATTTTCGCTTCGGGCGTTACCATCCTATCCGAAGAAGAGCTGGCCTGGCCCTCCATGATGGAACGGGGCGAGGGTCTGAAGTGGTTGTTCGTGATGCTCCGCGACAAGGCCGACTGGCTGCGCTACGAAGGCGATCGGGAACGGATCCAGGACAAGACCAACGCCGCCCAGGCCATGCTCCATAAATTCATCAAGAAGGCGGCCATGAACAAGGACATCACCCGGCTCGACCACTTCAGCAAATTCTGTGGCCTGTATCTGGGGGACGATCCCGCCTCGCTGGGGATCGCTGTGGACAAGGATGGGCTGCCCGTGTTCGAGGTACACCAAGTGCGCACCGCATTCCGCGCGCGGCCTGATGGCACCCTGCTGAACCACGCGTTGCTCACCCTCACACAGCGCCGCAACATCACCCTTGCCGATGGAAGCAGCTACCAATTCCGAGGGGGCGCCACGCTGATCGTGGACCTGGACACGCTCACCCTGCGCTATTGCATCCGCTGTCCCATCACCGACGAGGCGCGCCGCAGCGATTCAGAGAACTTCATGATGACGGCGCTATCCGCCGACATGCGCAGCAAGTTCTTCGGCGACGAGGCCACCGCCCGCAACGAACCCTTCGCCTTCCTGCACGGCGATCAATGGAACCAGCACGATCATGGCTAAGCGAGCAACGAAGAAAGACCCTTCCGGGAATGTCCGGGTCCGCATGTACCGCCAAGGGCTCGGCGATTGCTTCCTCCTCTCCTTCCCCAGCGTGGGCGAGAAGCCCTTCCACGTCCTGATCGACTGCGGCGTTTGCAAGGGCGCCAAGAACGCCAGCGCGCGCATGCAGGAAGTGGTGGCCGACATCGCCACCGAGACCAACAGCAAGTTGGATGTGCTCGTCACTACGCACGAACATTGGGACCACCTCTCCGGCTTTGAACAGGCCAAGGACGTCTGGGCCGATATCGCCATCGGCGAACTGTGGATGGCCTGGACCGAGAAGAAAGGCGATCACATGGCCGATGCCGTGTTCAAGGAACTCGGTAAGAAGAAGAAGAAGGTAGAGGACGAAGCCGTGCGCATGGCCGCCAGCCCCGGTCTCCGCTTGAACGCCGAGCGCAGCGGAACCATCCAAGGCCTCCTGGGCTTCCATGGGCTCGGGCTCAGCGCCGCCGGTGGTGGCGCCAAACTGGAGGACATCTATGCCCGCGTGAAGAAGAAGGTGGACAGGCACAAGCACTTCATGCCCCACACGGTGCATACCGATGCGCGCATGCCCGGCGTGAAGGTCTTCGTGCTGGGGCCTCCCTACGATGTGAAGAAGATCGCCAAGAGCGATCCCGACAAACGCGCACCGGAAGTCTATCCCGAAACCCAACGCGCTTTCGGTTTCACAGATGCTGGGAGTAGTTCCGACCTCGATTTCACCGGCCCCTTCGCCGCCACGGAAGGCATCAGCATCGGCCGCCCGCCTTCACCCGCCGAGCTCCGGCTCCACCCCACTTCGGCCAGGCCCTCCAACCAGGAGCAGCTCACCTACGAGGAGGCGTTCAAGAAACACTTCGACGCCATTGATAAAGGTGTGGATGCCGATTGGCGCCGACTGGTCGATGACGACTTCGCGGACTTCGAGCAATTGGCCATGGCCCTGGTGCGCGACACCAACAACACCAGTCTCGCGCTCGCCTTCCAACTCCCCGATGGCCGCGTGCTCCTCTTCCCCGGCGATGCGCAAGTGGGCAATTGCCTGAGCTGGCACGACGCGGACTTCAAGGTGGGCACCAAGAAGGTGAGCGCTGCCGAACTGCTGAAGAACACGGTGCTCTACAAGGTGAGCCATCACTGCAGCCACAACGGCACGCTCAAGGACCAGGGTCTGGAGCAAATGATCCATCGCGACCTGATCGCGCTGGTGCCATTGGAGGTATCGCAAGCCGCCTCGTTGGGCTACGCGCGCACCATGCCCTGGCCCTCTTTGGTGAGCCGCCTCAAGGAGCGGACCAAGGGCCGCATGCTCCTGTCCGATAGCACGCGCAAAGCGCCGAGCGACACCGACCTCAAAGACCTCTCGGACGCGGCCCGCACGCGTTTCGACAAGACCGTTTCGATCACCCCTTTGTACATCGATGTAACCCTGTAGTTGCCGGCGGGCCTTATTCCCTCCACGCTAAGAACACCGCACCATGCGAACCATCGGCGCATCCTTCTCCAGCGGTGGCTTCCGTGCCGCCGCCTTCACCTTCGGTTGCCTGGACAAGGTGGGCAACCCCGCGGCCGCACATCCATCCCTTAACCACTGCCGCGAACAATGGGACGCAACCTGGTGATCTGCTGCGACGGCACCAACAACCAATTGGTCGGCGACCGCACCAACGTAGCACGCATGGCCGCGGTCGCCTCTGGTGTGGATGACCAGCTGGTCTACTACGATCCCGGTGTGGGTACGATGCCGGAACTGTGGAGCCGGAACAAGCTGGCACAAGTGCGTGACCTGGTGCTCGGCCCCGGCCACGGGAAGCGGTTTTGAGGACAACCTCGCGGAGGCCTATCGCTTTCTGATGGACCACTACCGCGATGGGGACCCAGGTACCACCTCTTCGGGTTCAGCCGCGGCGCTTATACCGCTCGCGCGCTCGCCGCGCTCATCCATGCGGTCGGGCTGCTGAACCCCGGTCTGCATAATATGGTGCGCTACGCGGTGAAGTACTGGATGAAGGACATCATCCCGCATGAAAAACCGCCTACGACCGACGAAGGCCGCGCCTGCGCGGAGCTCCGTCGCACGCATGGCCGGAAGGTGGATGTGCATTTCGTGGGCGTATGGGATACGGTGAGCTCCATCGGCATCTTCAATCATTTCAAAGCCTATCCGCATACGCGCACCAACGCGAGCGTGCGCTGCCTTCGCCACGCCGTAAGCATTGATGAACGGCGCAAATGCTTCCGGCAGAACCTGGCCTCAGCCACGGCGAATTACCCCGATGTCATGAACGTATGGTTCGCCGGTGTGCATAGCGACGTGGGCGGTGGCTACAACAAGAAAGAGGCGGGGCTGGCGATGCTCACGTTCGATTGGATGCTTCGCGCGGCCCAGGAAAATGAGTTGCGTGTGAACGCGGCACGGCTTGCGGAAGAGGTGAACGATGCCGCCACAGCCGACGTGTACGGACCCCTGCACGACTCGCTCACCGGTGGGTGGAAGCTGGTGGAATGGCTGCCCGTGCACAAGTGGAAAAAGGAGCTCGGCAAATACAAGTGGGAATGGGCGCGGTCCAAGTCGCGCAACCTGCTCCGCGATGCCCAGGACCCTACGGTATACCTGCATACCTCCGTTCCCCAGCGCATGCTGCAGGGCAACTACCAACCCAAGAACCTGCCCCCAGCGGATGTGGCAAAATTCAAACGCGCATCCTAGAGCGTATCACCCCCACCCCTCCGCCAGCACCCCTGCCTTCCGGCAGGCAAGTCCGCCCGTTGCGACCAGCCGAAACGCCTCGCGTTGGCGGACTTGAACACAAGCGCAACGATCGTCCTGGCCATCGGTGAGTATTGTCGCGGCATGCCGCGACGTTACCCACTTCTCCAAGAGGCGTTCGATCATCAGCCGCATCGCGGCGCAACCCCGGCTCCCCGGCCTGGGCGGCCAGGCATCATAGAAGGCGATCCCGTCGGTGCTGAGGCCTATATCCTTGTGGCGCTCAAGGTTCTCCTTGAAGTCCTTGGCATCGCGATCATCTACCGATCACCTGCGCGGTCTCGATCGCGCGGTTGTGGTACTTGCGCAGGCTTTCGAGCAGGCGCTCCGCGTAGGTGCGTTCCTGGACAACGTTGGTGCGGCTGTGCGCGCGTATCTCGTAGCGCAGCAGTCGGGCCGACCCCGGATGAGGCCCGGGACGCTACGGCGAAGTTCACTTTCACTTGCAGGGGACGGCACGCACCGGGTGGATGCTCACTTCCCATATACCACCACCTCGAACTCCGGCCTGAGCTTGGCAAAGGTCTTATCGGCCGTGATCAGCGGTATGCCCAAGTGGATCGCCGTGGCGGCGATCACCGCATCGGGCAATTTCAACTTGTAGCGCAGGCGAAGGGCAACGGCCACGTCCTGCACCGAGCGGTGGATCTCCTCCATTTCGCAGCGGAGCAGGAAGGCATGAACCTGGCCCAAATGGCCCGCATCCTTGCCGTGGTAAACCATCGCCTCCATGCGCACCATGGCGCTCACCACCATGTCTCAACCTTTCAGCAGCAGGTTCAGGTCCTTATCGCCGCCGAGGATGTACAGCAGGATGTTCGTGTCGATGGCCACACGCTCATTCCCTCATCACGCAGTGCGCGTTGGAACTTCACGGGGTTCTTGTGCAAGGCGCTGTGCCCACCAGATCGCTGAAGTCCGCTCCGGTCTTGCGGCGCGAGCGTGTGGCGGCCCGATTCAGGATGGCATCCCGCTGGCGCTTCGTCGTACGCTTGGTCACTGTGTAAACCATGCTCTTCGCTTTGACCCAAATGTAAGTGGCTCCCTTTCCGATACGTCACACCGGAGAATGCAGTAGCGATCTTCTCCCCCACCCCTCCGCCAGCACC
>JADJRW010000045.1 GCA_016712025.1 Flavobacteriales bacterium | reverse complement strand
CACAGCGGCAGCTTCGATCCTTCGACGGACATCGCGGGCAACTACACCTACAGCATCGGAGCGCTGGCGCCGTGTGGCGCGATCAAAGCATCGTCACCGTGACGATCACCAGTTCGCCGGATGCGGGCATGATGGCGCGGTAACAGGTTGGGCGATCAAGGCGCAGCGATCGGGCTTCGCGGTTCTCGGTGGCACACCGGATGCGGGCGGCACCTGACCGATCCGAACGGGCGTGGCGCACAGCGGCAGCTTCGATCCAGCGACGGACATCGCGGGCAACTACACCTACAGCATCGGTGCGCTGGCGCCATGTGTGGCGATCAAGCGATCGTCGCGGTGACGCATCACCAGCTCGCCGGACGCGGGCGATGGCGCGGTAACGGCGTGCATCAAGGCGCAACGATCGGTCTCTTTGCTGAACTGGGCGGCACGCCGGATGCGGGCGGCACCTGGACCGATCCGAACGGCGTAGCCCACAGTGGCAACTTTGATCCTGCGACGGACATCGCCGGCAACTATACATACAGTATCGGTGCGCTGGCGCCTTGTGTGGCGATCAGAGCATCGTCACCGTGTCCATCACCAGTTCGCCGGATGCGGGGATCGATGGCGCGGTAACAGCGTGCGATCAAGGCGCAGCGATCGGGCTCTTCGCGGAGCTCGGTGGCACACCGGATGCGGGCGGCACTTGGACCGATCCGAACGGCATTGCGCACAGCGGCAGCTTCGATCCCGCGACGGACATCGCGGGCAACTACACCTACAGCATCGGCGCGCTGGCGCCATGTGTGGCGGATCAAAGCATCGTCGCGGTGACGATCACCAGTTCGCCGGATGCGGGGATCGATGGCGCGGTAACGGCTTGCGATCAAGGCGCAGCGATCGGGCTCTTCGCGGAGCTTGGTGGCACACCGGATGCGGGCGGCACTTGGACCGATCCGAACGGCATTGCGCACAGCGGCAGCTTCGATCCCGCGACGGACATCGCGGGCAACTACACCTACAGCATCGGAGCGTTGGCGCCATGTGTGGCGGATCAGAGCATCGTCACCGTGACGATCACCAGTTCGCCGGATGCGGGGATCGATGGCGCGGTAACAGCGTGCGATCAAGGCGCAGCGATCGGCCTCTTCGCGGAGCTCGGTGGCACACCGGATGCGGGCGGCACTTGGACCGATCCGAACGGCGCGGTACACAGCGGCAGCTTCGATCCCGCGACGGACATCGCGGGCAACTACACCTACAGCATCGGAGCGCTGGCGCCATGTGTGGCGGATCAAAGCATCGTCACCGTGACGATCACCAGTTCGCCGGATGCGGGGATCGATGGAGCGGTAACGGTCTGTGATCAAGGCGCAACGATCGGTCTCTTTGCTGAACTGGGCGGCACGCCGGATGCGGGCGGCACCTGGACCGATCCGAACGGCGCGGCACAGCGGCAGCTTCGATCCCGCGACGGACATCGCGGGCAACTACACCTACAGCATCGGTGCGCTGGCGCCGTGCGTGGCGGATCAGAGCATCGTAGCGGTGACGATCACCAGTTCGCCGGATGCGGGCGTGGATGGCGCGGTAACGGTGTGCGATCAAGGCGCAGCGATCGGGCTCTTCGCGGAGCTCGGTGGCACACCGGATGCGGGCGGCACCTGGACCGATCCGAACGGCGCGGTACACAGCGGCAGCTTCGCTCCCGCGACGGACATCGCGGGCAACTACACCTACAGCATCGGAGCGCTGGCGCCATGCGTGGCGGACCAGAGCATCGTAGCAGTTACGATCACCAGTTCGCCGGATGCGGGGATCGATGGCGCGGTAACGGTGTGCGATCAAGGCGCTGCGATCGGGCTCTTCGCGGAACTGGGCGGCACGCCGGATGCGGGCGGCACCTGGACCGATCCGAACGGCATTGCGCACAGCGGCAGTTCGATCCCGCGACGGACATCGCGGGCAACTACACCTACAGCATCGGCGCGCTGGCGCCGTGTGTGGCGGATCAAAAAGCATCGTCACCGTGACGATCACCAGTTCACCGGATGCAGGGATCGATGGCGCGGTAACGGTGTGCGATCAAGGCGCTGCGATCGGGCTCTTCGCGGAGCTCGGTGGCACACCGGATGCGGGCGGCACCTGGACCGATCCGAACGGCATTGCGCACAGCGGCAGCTTCGATCCCGCGACGGACATCGCGGGCAACTACACCTACAGCATCGGCGCGCTGGCGCCATGTGTGGCGGATCAGAGCATCGTAGCGGTGACGATCACCAGTTCGCCGGATGCGGGCGTGGATGGCGCAGTGACGGTCTGTGATCAAGGCGCTGCGATCGGGCTCTTCGCCGAGCTTGGTGGTTCTCCGGATGCGGGCGGCACTTGGACCGATCCTAACGGCATTGCGCACAGCGGCAGCTTCGATCCCGCGACGGACATCGCGGGCAACTACACCTACAGCATCGGCGCGCTGGCGCCATGTGTGGCGGATCAAAGCATCGTCACCGTTACGATCACCAGTTCGCCGGATGCGGGGATCGATGGCGCGGTAACGGTGTGCGATCAAGGCGCAGCGATCGGGCTCTTCGCGGAGCTCGGTGGCACACCGGATGCGGGCGGCACCTGGACCGATCCGAACGGCGCGGCGTACAGCGGCAGCTTCGATCCCGCGACGGACATCGCGGGCAACTACACGTACAGCATTGGGGCCCTCGCGCCGTGCCTAGGAGATGAGAGCATGATCATCGTGTCGATCGAGAATTCACCGAACGCTGGCGGAGGTGGTTTCCTTTCGCTGTGCGCAGGTTCACCAGCTACCGATCTCTTCCTACAACTCAGCGGTTCGCCAGATGCCACCGGTGTTTGGGCGGATCCCAATGGGCTTGCACATTCCGGTTCGTTCGACGCCGGCAACGATCCGGCTGGCACCTACACCTATACCGTGAGCGGGCTCTTATGTCCCGATGATGTATCGGGCGTAATTGTGGATGTGCTCGTCGGCCCCGACGCTGGGCAGGACAACGGGATCGTGCTTTGCGAAACGGCGGCGCTGCTCGATCTGTTCAGTTCGCTCTTGGGTTCGCCCGATGTGGGCGGCACATGGACGGACCCGAACAACGATCCCGCCCCCGCGCTGCTGGATCCGCAGACCGCGGTTTCGGGTAACTATACCTATTCCGTTCAGGGCAACGGTGCGTGTCCCTCGGATGAAGCCGTTCTGACGGTCTCGATCTCCCAAACCGTGACCGCTGGTTCGCCAGGGGCGATCACGCTCTGTTCTTCCTCCGGTGCGCAGGATCTCTTTGCACAACTCACCGGATCGCCACAGCCTGGTGGATCCTGGACCGATCCCTTCGGACTGATCGTTCCGCCATTGTTCGATCCGGCGACCGGGGACGAAGGCGTCTATACCTACAGCGTGATAGGCAATGCCCCTTGCCCGGATGCGAGCACTTCGGTGGTCGTGGAAGTGGAGGAAGCACCGAACGCGGGCGACGACGCGATCTCTTCGCTCTGTTCGTCCAGTGCTGCGCTCCAACTGAACACTTTGCTGAACGGAACGCCGGATGCCGGTGGATCCTGGATCGCCCCAAATGGCTTGTCGGTCGGGCCGCTCCTTGAACCTGCTTCGGCGGCGCAGGGAACCTACCAGTACGTTGTTCAAGCTGTGCAACCTTGCGCGAACGACACCGCGCAAGTGACCATTTCGATCAGCATCGCTCCGAACGCCGGTAGCGATGCCTCGCTCGCGCTCTGCTCCAATGCACCACCTGTTGATCTTTTCCCGCAGTTGGGCGGTACGCCGGATGCTGGTGGGAGCTGGATCGGCCCACATGGATCGTCCCTGAATTCCGTGATCGATCCCTCCCTGGCTTTCTCCGGAACCTACACGTACATTTTAGTTGCCATCGCTCCTTGCTTGAACGATGCGGCAGAAGTCGAGGTCACCATCACCGCACTGCCCGATCCGCAGATAGCCGTTTCGCTCAACGATGGGTGCGTACCGGTGCTCGCCGCTTTCAGCACCGACTATACCGGCTCGGGCAGCTTCTTGTGGAACCTGGGGAACGACAGTATTTCCACCGAGTTCGCACCCGACAGCATTCTCTATCCCAACGCTGGTGTGTACGATGTCACGCTCCTCATCGATGCGGGGAACGGTTGTATCTCCAGTACTGTGGTCAACGATGCCGTGACCGCTTTCGTTCCTCCCATCGCATCGTTCGAAGCACTGCCCGGCGAAGTGACCACCCAGGATCCGGCAGTGTACTTCCACAACCTCTCCATCGGCGCCAACGCCTATGCATGGACTTTTGGTGAACTCGGCACTTCGGAAGAGAAGGATCCCCGCTTCCTGTTCCCTGCGGAATTGGAAGGGGTGTATGATGTGTGCCTCGTCGCGTTCTCCGCACCGAGCTGTTCGGATACTGCCTGCCTGCCTTTGGTGGTGAACCCCACGCTCGTGGTGAATATCCCGAACGCTTTCACGCCGGATGACGACGACATCAACGATACGTTCCATCCGGTCCTGGTCGGGGTCGATCCGGACCATTATCTCTTCCAGGTGTTCGATCGCTGGGGACAACCGCTGTTCAGCACACAGGACCCGCTCGGCGCATGGAACGGTCGCTTCATGGGCAACGAAGAAGTACCCTCCGGTGTTTACATCTGGAAACTCGAAGCGAAGGGGATCGGTACAACGGCACGCATCGAACGCACCGGCCACGTCACGCTAGTACGATAGATCACTTACGCCCCATCGGTACTCCGATATATTTGAACCTGAACCTATTCTCGTGCCCGAACGGCTGGTCATCATCCCTACTTACAACGAGAAGGAGAACATCCGGGATATCCTCGGCAGTGTCCTCGCGCTCCAACCCGGTTTTGAAACCCTGGTGGTGGACGACAACTCCCCGGACGGTACGGCGGCGATCGTCAGGGACATGATCACGGCGCATCCCGGCCGCATCCATCTTCTGGAACGCAAGGGTAAACTCGGACTGGGCACCGCCTATATCGCAGGCTTCCGCTGGGCGATGGAGCGTGGCTATGGTCATGTGTTCGAAATGGACGCTGACTTCAGCCACGACCCGAACGATCTGCCGCGCCTCTATGCCGCCTGCGCGGAAGGTGGTGCGGACATGAGCGTGGGCTCGCGCTATGTGAAGGGCGGCAAGGTGAGCGATTGGAGCTGGGACCGTGTACTGCTGAGTTATACCGCCTCGCTCTATGTCCGGTCGGTGCTCTGGCTCGGGGTGCGCGATACCACCGCCGGTTTCGTGTGCTACACGCTGAAGGTGCTGAAGGCGTTGCCACTGGACGAAATCCATTTCGTAGGCTATGCGTTCCAGATCGAAATGAAGTACCGGGTAAAGCGGCTCGGCTTCCGCATCGCGGAGGTGCCCATCACCTTCCGCGACCGCGTGAAGGGCACCAGTAAGATGAGCGCCAGCATCTTCCACGAGGCCTTCCTCGGGGTGCTCAAGATGCGCCGCAGGATCAAATGAGCACTGGCACGCTGATCCGCGCTGCGCGGATGGTGAACGAGGGCCGCACCATCGAAGCCGATGTGCTCTTCCGCCACGGCGTGATCGATCGCATCGCCACCGAAGGCATTGGTAGCGCTTCTTCCGTGGACGAGGTCCGTGCCGATGGCATGTTGCTGCTCCCCGGCGCCATCGACGACCAGGTCCACTTCCGGGAACCCGGGCTCACGCACAAGGAGGACATCGCACATGGCTCCGCAGCGGCCGTGGCCGGTGGCATAACCAGTTACATGGAGATGCCCAATACCGACCCGCAGACGCTTACCCAGGAATTGCTGACCGCGAAGTACGCGTTGGGCGCAGCGTCTTCCGTGGCCAACTATTCCTTCTACATGGGCGTCGGCAACACGAACATGGACGAGGTGTTGCGCACCGATCCGCGTTCGGTCTGCGGACTGAAGGCCTTTCTGGGAAGCAGCACCGGCAACATGTTGGTCGATGCTCCGGCATACGTTGGAACGTCTGTTCCGCGAAGCGCACATGCTGCTCGCCGTGCATGCCGAGCACGAGCCCACGATCCGGGCGAACATGGCGGCTGCTGTGGAACGCTGGGGCGATGCGATCCCGATGGAACAACATCCGCTGATCCGCAGCGAAGAGGCCTGTTACCGCAGTTCGAGCATGGCGGTGGCGTTGGCGAAGGAGCATGGCACTCGCTTGCATGTGCTGCACATCAGCACCGCGCGGGAGTTGGAACTGTTCACGCCGGGCCGCTTGGAGGGTAAGCGCATCACCGCAGAAGCATGCTTACACCACCTTTGGTTCACCGATGCGGACTATGCCACAAAAGGCGCGCTGTTGAAATGGAACCCGGCGGTGAAGCGCGCTGCCGATCGTGACGCGGTGCGCCAAGCTGTGCGCGATGGCCGCATCGATGTGGTCGCCACCGATCACGCACCGCACACCTTGGAGGAGAAGACCCGCCCTTACGCGCAATGCCCGAGCGGTGGTCCGTTGGTGCAGCATTCCCTCGTTGCCATGCTGGAACTCGCGCGAGAAGGTCATTTCACTGCGGATGAGGTCGTTGAGAAGATGTGCCATGCCCCCGCACGCATGTTCCAAGTGGAACGGCGTGGCTACTTGCGCGAGGGCTATCAAGCCGATGCCGTGCTTGTGGATCCGAACGCGCCATGGACCGTGGATCGCACCAACGTGATCTCGAAGTGCGGTTGGTCGCCCTTTGAAGGACAACAGTTCCAAGCCCGCGTGTTGCGCACCTGGGTGAACGGGAACCTCGCGTACACCGATGGAAGGGTGCGGAACAATGTCCGTGGTGAGCGACTACGCTTCGACCGATGAGGACCCTGTTCTTTATTTGCGTCCTTGTGCTTTCCGCCTGCGCTGGAGAAGAAGGGCCCGCGCCCGGGACGCCACCACTCGACCGGGAGACCTTCGTCGACGCTCTTACCGGAAGCTACCTCATCGAGGCCCGCGTCAACCGAGAACGTGCCGTCGAACTGAAGTTGGACGGACCGATCGCCGGGTACTACGATGCGATGTTCGCGGAGAAGGGCATCACCAAGGAACAGTTCAAGGCCACCTTCGATCACTATCTGGAGCGGCCCGAAGAACTTCAGGCCATCCAAGAGGAAGTGATCGCGCGCCTCTCGAAGGAGAAGGATGAAGCTGCTCAGGCGCGCTGAGCAGTGATGAAAGCCGCCGTGTTCCGCACGGCCTCCTGCGCACCACGGAAGTTGGAGCCCAATTTCGAACGCAATTTTTCGCTGGAGAAGCGGCGTTGCATCCGTGCGGTTATGGTGGTTTGCCGCGTGATCATTGGTCGCGCGCCGGTGATCCAGGTGCGCAGTCTTTCCAACCGCCAAGCAAGTTCCAACATCCACGCCTGGGTTCGCCACGTCGGTGGGGCATGTCCGAACGCTTCGGCATAGAGCGTGAACAGGCGTTGGTAGGTGACGTCCTCGCCCGCGAGCACATAGCGCTCACCTCCGCCTTCGGCGCGCATCAGCGCCACACAGGCCCTCGCCACATCGCGTGCGTCCACCACCGAATTGCTGCCGGGAGGATAGAACCGGGTGCCCTTGTACAGGCGATGCGCCATGCTGTTGCTGCTTCGTCCCGCTGTGCCAGGCCCCATGATTAATGCGGGGTTCACGATCACCGCGTCCAGGCCTTCCGAAACACCGCGCTGCACCTCCAACTCCGCCTCGTACTTGCTCACCGCATAGGGTGAATGTGTGGCATCACCATCCCAGGGGTTGCTCTCGTCCACCGGTGTACCGTTCTTGCTTCGCCCGAGGGCCCCGATGGAACTGATGTGGCACAAGCGCTGCACACCCGTCTCCAAAGCCATGTTCACCACGTTCGCCGTACCACCAATGTTCACCTCGAACATGCGCTCCACATCGCGCGGATCGAAGGATACGAGCGCCGCCGTGTGGTAGACATGCTCCACACCGTGCATCGCATCGGCGAGCGAAGCGGTGTCCAGCACATCACCTTCCATCCATTGGATCGCCGACCACCAAGCGTCGGCCTGCTCCGGAGCGTAGTGGGCAAAGACCTTGCGGATGATGCTTCTATCGCTCCCGACCCGTACCAATGCCCGCACCGGCAACCCCTGTTGCAGCAGTTCCACCAGCAGGTGCGTGCCCACAATACCAGTGGCGCCAGTCACAAGGTGCATGCGCGCAAGATAGCCGCCCGCCCACCGCTTCTATCTTTGGCCGCCTTTACCGGCGCTCGATCATGGCCCTCGATTTTTTACACGAACTGCGCTGGCGCGGATTGCTCCATGACAGCATGCCGGGCGCTGAGGAACAGTTGGCAAAGGGACCGCAACGCGGCTATATCGGCTTCGATCCCACGGCTGACAGCCTGCATGTGGGCAACCTGGTCCAGATCATGATCCTCGTGCATTTCCAGCGCTGCGGCCACAAGCCGATCGCCTTGGTGGGCGGCGCCACGGGTATGGTGGGCGATCCCAGCGGCAAGAGCGCCGAACGCAATTTGCTCGATGAAGGCGCGCTCCGTCACAACCAAGCGTGCATCCAAGCCCAGCTCGAGCGCTTCCTCGACTTCAGCGGAGCAAACGCCGCCGAGCTGGTGAACAACTACGACTGGTTCCAGGACATGGGCTTCCTGCGCTTCATCCGCGAAGTGGGCAAGCACATCACCGTGAACTACATGATGGCGAAGGACAGCGTGAAGAACCGCTTGGAGACCGGGCTCAGTTTCACCGAGTTCAGCTACCAGCTGGTGCAGGGGTACGACTACTACTGGCTGTGGA
This sequence comes from Flavobacteriales bacterium, assembly GCA_016712025.1. Taxonomy (GTDB): domain Bacteria; phylum Bacteroidota; class Bacteroidia; order Flavobacteriales_F; family PHOS-HE28; genus PHOS-HE28. The sequence continues at coordinate 22,840 of JADJRW010000045.1, read as the reverse complement.
AGAACAAGGACTGCCATTTCCAGATGGGCGGCAGCGACCAGTGGGGCAACATCACCACGGGCACGGAGCTGATCCGGCGCATGGGCGGAGAGGATGCCGCACGCGATCCCGCCTTCGCCATCACCACGCCGTTGCTCACCAAGGCCGATGGCAGCAAGTTCGGCAAGAGCGAAGGCGGTAACGTATGGCTTGATGCGAAGCGCACTTCACCCTACAAGTTCTACCAGTTCTGGCTCAACGCGAGTGATGAGGACGCCGCGCGCTACATCAAGATCTTCAGTACACGCGGCGAGGAGGAATTGAACGCGCTGATCAGCGAACACGGCAAGTCACCGCACCTACGCAGCTTGCAGAAGGAGCTCGCCGCGGACATCACCACGCGATTGCATGGCGCGGATGAATTGAACAGCGCGCTCCAAGCCACCGACCTCATCTTCGGGCAGGCTTCCGCGGAAGCGTTGGCGGGCCTCAGTGAACGCCAATGGACGGAGGTGTTCGAAGGCGTGCCCCAGGCGGAAGTGCCACGTGCCGCGTTCGAGCAAGGCGTACCCATCGCCGACTTGCTCAGCGACCGCACCGGCTTCCTCGCCTCCAAAGGCGAAGCCAAGCGCGCGCTGAAAGAATCCTCCATCGCGGTGAACAAGGTGAAGGCTGCCGAGGACCGCAACATCGTGGTCAGCGATCTGGTGAGTGGTCGCTTCATCCTCCTGCAGCGCGGGAAGAAGAACTACTTCCTGGTGAAGGCGGTGGACTAGGCCTCCATCAACAAATTGCACCCCCGCAGATCGCTGTGGTCGAAGCGGCCCAGCACTTCGAACGAACCGTCGGCATGCACACGGCCCAGGTCCTGGGTGCTGAGGAAGGGGCAGCTCGCGATATTGCAGAGATCGATGATGTCGATGCCTCCGGTACGACTTGTAGGTAACGGCGCGAAGGGGTCGTTGGGGTCGCGCGTGGTCACACGCATCCAAGGCGGACAGCGATAGATCCCTTCCCCCTTCGACCAGGCCTGGCTGAGGAGTTCCGTCATGCCGTACTCGCTGTGGATATGCGCCACATCGAACGCGTCCTTCAGGATGCGGTGCAGATCCTCGCGCACTAGTTCGGGGCGCCTGCCCTTCATGCCGCCGGTCTCCATGATCACCGTATTCCGGAGCGGTTGGGGGTGCTGCTCGGCGAGATCCAGCAGGGCGAATGTGACGCCTAGCAGCAAGGTCTTGCGTCCTTCCGCCTCCGAGCGGCGGAGCAGTTCGGCCACCTCGGCATATTGATAGAGGTACATGCCACTCAGCGGATCGCCGGTGGCCTTCACAAGGGCTTCGGCCATGTACACCAATGAACTGCCTGGGCGCTCCAGATAGGCGGGGAGGAGGGCGATGATCCGCCAACCGGCCGGATCGCCATACGCCGCCCGGAACGAGGTGAGAAACGAGCGTGTGTAGAGTTCCGGCCAGGGCACATGGTGGCTTGAGGTGCGCTCCGCCGTGGTGCCGCTACTGGTGAAGGTGACCTTTGGTTCCAGGCCTTCCAGCAACACCGTATGGTTCCGGAAGGCGGTGACGGGCAGATGGGGTATGGCTTCCACCGTGTTGACCGATGCCGGAGCGCGCCCCAGGCCCTTCAGGAATGCACGGTACACCGGGTTGCTGGCAGCGTGCAGGTGAAATAGTTCGAGGGCCAGCGCGTTGAACTCCTCGGCCGTCCGCACTTGGAACGGCCTTTCCTGAAGTGCTTTCCACCGATCCTCAGCCATGCGCGCAGCAGCCTGTCACAGCCGTACTTTTGAGGCGATGAAAGTCGGATCCATGCTACGTGCGAAGGTAGCCCTGCTGTTGGTGGGCGTCGCCATGGTGCTGGGTGCCTGCCTGAAAACGGATGAGTTCCCCGAGGAGCCGATCATCGGCTTCAAGGAGTTCAAGACCTTCGGTGATTCCGCCGCCCTCACCATCACTTTCACCGACGGCGATGGCGATATCGGCCTCGGCCAAGGCGACACTTTGCCGCCTTTCGACACGATGCCGTTCGTCTTCAACCTCTTCGTGGAATATGAGGAGTTGCAGAACGGGGTATGGGTGCCGTTCACCGGGTTCACCTTCCCTTTCCTGCATCAGCGTGTGCCGCTGATCACCCCGACCGGGCAGAACAAGACGTTGGAAGGCGAGATCACTTACCGTTTCACGGATTGGCCCACGATCCCCAATACGCCGTGGGATACGGTGCGCTACACCGTGAAGCTGGTGGACCGCGCATTGCACGAGAGCAATACCGTGCGCACGGACGAGATCATTCTGCCTTAACGAGGCTAGTTCCCCTCCGTCGATCGCTCGCGCGATCGATAACACAGGGAGGGGCTAGGGGTGGTTCCGCTTTCTGAAGGTTACGATGTCGCGCCTGCGTTGTAACCACCCCAACCCCTCCTTGCCCGGCCTTGCGGAGGGTTCGGCAGGCAGGAGGGGAGTTGAGACCATTCAAACCTCACCGCTCAGCGCCTCGGAAACGTTGATCAAATGGTCGCCGACTTTTTCGCAACTGGCGAAGAGGTCGTTGTACACCAGCCCGCTGCGGATGTTGTAGTCGCCGCTTTCGATGCTGCGCAGGTGCGCCTTGCGCAACTGATCGCGTAGCTGGTTGATCTGCTCTTCCACCACCACGGCCTCGTCCAGCGAGACCTGTTCGCGTTCCACTTCGAGGTTGCGGTGCATCACGCCGAAGGCGCGCTCCAGCAAGGCCATCATCTGTTGCAGGTTCTCCCGTTGTTCGGGTGTGAACCAGAGGCGTTCATCGAGTTTGCGTTCCATGGCCTTGCTCATCTGGAAGAAGATGTCGCCCACGCGTTCAAGGTCGCCCACGATCGCCAGCATCCCTTGGATCCGGGCGGACACCTCTTCATTGCGCACTTCGGTGCTGGTCTTGCCCAGGTACTTACCCACTTCCACTTCGATGCGGTCCGTGATCTCCTCGTAGCGGGCGATGCGTGCCATCAGTTTCTCCCGCGCGGTACTATCGGTCACAGTGAGCAGATCGCGCGTGAGATCGAGCATACGCTCACAGAGCTTCGCGAACTTGATGATCTCGCGCCGTGCCTCCAGCAGGGAGATCTCCGGCGGCATGGGGATGTCCGTGTCGATGTACTCCAACCGGTATTGCTCATCGGCGCGGTCACGGGTGGGCACCATCCAGGTAACGAGGCGCTCGAGATAGCTCACCAAGCCGATGAGCAGGAACATGTTCAGCACGTTGAACGAGACATGGAAGGTGGCCAGGGCGTACTTCACCGCAGAGGGTTCGGTATATGGCGAGCTTCCGGTGAAGCGCTGGACAAGGCCGCGATGGAAGCGAGGAACGGGGAGAAGAGCAGCAGCGCCCACACCACGCCGATCACCTTGATGGCGAAATGGGCCCGTGCTGCACGCTTCGCGTACACGTTCCCGACCAGCGCCGCGAAGTTGGCGGTGATGGTGGTGCCGATGTTCTCTCCGAGCACAATGGCCGCGGCCATCGGATAGCCGATCACGCCGGTTTCGCACAGGGCCATGGTGAGCGCCAAGGCCGCGCTGGAGCTTTGGATGGCCACGGCCAACAGGAAGCCGACCAACACGAACAGCAGCACGCTGGCCACGCCATGCCCGCCCAGGTCGCGCAGAAAGGAGAGCGCATCGGGCGAGAAGTCAGGGATGTTGCCGCGCAAAAAGTCCAGGCCAAGGAAGAGCAGCGCGAAGCCGATCAGGAATTGCGCGAGCGCTTTCAACCGGTCGTTTCGGACGAACATCAGCGGGAAGGCGAGGACGATGATGGGGATGCACAGTTCGGCGAGCGGCAGATTGGCGAAGCCCAGCATGCTGATCAACAAGGCCTTCAGCGTGGTGCCGATGTTCGCGCCCATGATCACGCTGATCGCCTGGCGCAGGTTGAGCAGACCGGCGTTCACGAAGCTCACCACCATCACTGTGGTGGCCGAGGAGTACTGGATCACCGCCGTGATCCCGAGCCCCGTGAGCACGCCTTTCCAGCGCGCGCGTGTCATGGCGTTGAGGGCCCGTCGCATGCCGTTGCCGGCCACCTTCTGCAGGCCCTCGCTCATCACCTTCATGCCATAGATGAAGAGACCGAGCGAGCCCACCAGTTTCAAGAAGGCCAGGATACCGAAGGACATGGGGACAGGGGCCGCGGAACGACGATCAAAAGTACCGGGGGCCTGTCCGGCACCATGTTAACCCCACATTAAATCCCACGTCAGGCGCGCGTTTCCCGCGAAGCGCGGAGAAACCTCCGGATATATTTGGCAGCCTCAGCGTACCCGGATCATGAAGCCCATCACGCCACGTCAAGTCGTGCTGCTCATCGCAGCGGCTGTGGCGCTGGCGGTGGGCCTCACTGCGGCCGTGGTGGTCCACTGGTCGCTCCTGCCCGGCCTACTGCCCATCTTGTTGGTGGCCGTGGCAGCTTTCGTTACCACCTACGCGCTTGCGTCCTATGGCGTGAAACGGTTCATCCAGGACCGGCTCCGCACCATCTACAAGACCGTGCAGGGGCTGCGCGCGAGCGGCGGTGCCCAGGAGGTGGTGGACCTTGATACCGATGTGCTCGGCCGTGTGAACAGCGAGGTGGAGGATTGGGCGAGCGCCCGCCGCAGTGAGATCCTGGAACTGAAGGAGCGGGAGAACTTCCGCCGCGAGTTCATCGGCAACCTGGCGCATGAGCTGAAGACGCCCATCTTCAATATCCAAGGGTACATCCTAACGCTGCTGGAGGGCGGCCTGGAGGACGAGAAGGTGAACCGTGATTTCCTGAAGCGTGCCTCCCATGGCGTGGACCGCCTGATCAAGATCGTGGAGGACCTGGACCTGATCACCAAGTTGGAGAGCGGTGTGATGGACCTGTCGTTGCGCAGGAACGCCTTGCACGAAGTGGTGAACGAAGCGATCGAGAGCGTTGATCTGGCGGCTGCCGAAAAGGGCATCATGATGCGCAACCAAGTGCCGGACAATGTGGCGGTGCAGGTGGACCGCGACCGGTTGATCCAGGTCTTCGTCAACCTGTTCGTGAACGCCATCAATTACGGGCACCAAGGCGGCCATTGCACAGTGGCCGTCGACGACCTGGACGATCGTGTGGTGGTGGAGGTGAGCGACGACGGGATCGGCATCAGCCAGGAGCACTTACCGCGCTTGTTCGAGCGATTTTATCGCGTGGGGAAGAGCCGCGCACGCAACGAAGGCGGAAGTGGCTTGGGGCTCGCCATCGTCAAGCACATCATCGATGCGCACGGCCAGACGATCACGGTGAAAAGCAAGGAAGGCGCGGGCACCTCCTTCGTGTTCACTTTGCGGAAAGTGCGCTGAGACCGCGACCCAGCCGGAAGGCCTGCGGCCGATCGTTGTTGTTGGCCACCACCACGGTGGGCACGCGATCGGGTCCGGTGCGCACCAGCGCGATGTCTTTCACATTGCCCCAGGCGAAGAAGCCCGAACGCGCGATGGTGGTCGGCGCGAAGTTGCCTTTGCCATCGCCCAGGAGCACGAGACCGGTGCCCGCATCATAACGCACGGTCTCTACTTCGGCCCCCCAGTGGTTGCCCGCCACTACGAGGTCCAGTCGTCCGTCGGAGTTAACATCCATGGGTAAAATGCCTTGAATGGGCGCGAGTTGCGCCTGCACCGGAAGGTCATGCGTGGCGAACGATCCGCTTCCATCGTTCAGGAACACGGCGGAGCGCATGTGCGTGGCCGTGAGATGGAGCGCTTTTTCCAAACGCTCTGGGGTATAGATGGCGCTGAGGTCCGCGTTGGCGAAGGCCTCATAAGTAGGGAAGCGCTGCATGATCATCGGGCATTGCTGGCTGCTGCACTCGCGGCCGCGCACCGGCAATTGTTTGCCCGCTTTCTCTTTCGCGAGCACAATGTCCGAGCGACCGTTTCCATCCATGTCCGCCCAATACACATGCAGCGGATGTTCCTCATCCGCTTTGAATTTGCTGTTCCATCCCAGGTTCCCACCCATGAGGTCCACGTCGCCGTCGCCATCGAGATCCGCAGCGGATAAGGTGTTCCACCATCCCACGGTCTTCGCGAGCCCACATTGCGCGGTTATGTTCTCGAAGCGCCCTCCGTTGTTGCCGAACACCGAGATGGGCATCCACTCGCCGCTCAGTAGAAGGTCCGGATCGTGGTCGCCATCGATGTCCGCGAAGCGCACGTCCGTGACCATGCCGGGACCCATGGCCGAGGGCGCGAGTTGCGGGGTGGCATCGGCGAAATGGCCCTTGCCATCGTTCACCAGCAAGTAGGAGCGGGGCGCGAAAGGGTAGTGGGCAGGGGTCTGTCGGCCACCGAGATAGATGTCCGGATCGCCATCGTTGTCGATGTCCGCCACAGCGGCGCGTTGTGCGCTGGTGGTCATAGGTGGCAATGCGTCCGTCGCTTCGACGAAGCGCCCCTGGCCTTCGTTGCGATACATCCGCTGGGTAAAGAGCGACGAGCGGATATCCTGCTGGTTCGACCCGGCCATCACGAGGAGATCTTGATCGCCATCGCCATCGGCATCAAGGAAGACGGCGCCCAGTTGTTCCTGGTCTTTGTGTTGCTCCCAAGGGCCGCTCTTCGCAGCGAACGCTCCGGAGGCTTGTTGCAAAAAGAGCGCAGGGGACGAACCATGCGCACCACCGATGAAGACATCGTCCGCACCGTCCCCATCCGCATCGCCCACGGCGAGCAGGGGGCCGTTCTCGCTTTGCTTATGGGGAAGGAGCACTTCCAGTTCGAAATCGTTGTACGGGTCCTCGCGATGCTGCCAGGAGTTGGGCAGCAGTGCGTAACACGCGTGTTCAGCGCCGGTGACTTTCCGTGGCGCAGGTCGAAGCGCACATAATGACGATCGTGATGCTGCTGGCGCGCGCTGTTGGCATAGACCGATGCCGGTGCGTCGATGTTGTTGATCACCAGGTCCAGGTCGCCGTCGTTGTCCAGATCCGCGTAGGCCGCACCGTTGCTGTTCACCGGTTCGGTGAAGCCCCAGGCCTGTGAACTGTCGGCGAAGGTGAGCCGCGCGCGTCCCGTTTCATCCGCGCCGTTGTTGCGGAAGAGATAGTTGCGCAAGCGCGAGGAAGGCACCAGGTCGAGGGTTTTGTAGAACTCTTCGCCGGTCTTCAATTTCTGGTAGACCTGCTGCTGGTAGTCGTTGTTGCGGATGTCATGCTTGAAGCCGTTCGTCACCATCAGGTCCTTCCAACCATCATTGTCCAGGTCGGCGAGCAGTGGTGCCCAGCTCCAATCCGTGCGCGCCACACCGGCGAGTTGTGCGATCTCGCTGAAGGTGCCGTTGCCGTTGTTCAGCTGTAGGCTGTTCAGCATGTATTGGTATTGCTGCCCTGAGGCAACGATGGTCCAGAACGCCCGGGGCGACATGCTGCCCATGTTGGTCTTGTTCCGTTGATGGTCATCGGCGGTCATGTCCAACACCATGATGTCCGGCAGCGCATCGTTGTTCACATCGGCCACGTCGCAGCCCATGCCGAAGTTGCTCATGTGCCGCGTACGCTCCTTGCTCACTTCGCGAAAGGTGCCGTCGCCCACGTTCGTGTACATGGCGTCGGACACATCGAAATCGTTGGCGACGTAGAGGTCCGGCCGGTCGTCATCGTCCAACTGAGCCGCTGCCAGTCCCAAGCTATAGCTGTAGTCCGTAACACCTGCGCTTCGCGTTGCGTCGTGGAACCGACCGCCGTCCTGCACGAAGAGCCGATCGGAGGGAGACGTACCGTTGGCGATCGCCTCACGTACCATGCCCACGCTCACATCGCGGATGCGGTCCTTGGGATGGTTGATCACATAGAGATCCAGATCGCCGTCGCCTTCCAGATCGAAGAAGGCACCCTGCGTGGAATGGCTCGTATCCGCCACACCCATCGCGTGGGCCGCTTCGCGGAAGGTGAGATCACCGTTGTTGAGGTAGAGCAGGTTGCGGGTAAGTGCCGTGTCGTAGGTGGGACCGCTGCGGCAGACATAGATGTCCTGGAAGCCGTCGCCGTTCACATCGGCCATGCTCACCCCGGTGCGCCAGCCGCCGGGGTCATCGCCGATCGCCTTCTGGGTGATGTCCTCGAACCGCATCCCGCCCTTGTTCAGGTAGAGCCGGTCGCGCTGCTGGTTGCCGGTGAAGTAGAGGTCGGCGAGACCGTCGTTGTTGAGGTCGCCAGCGGCCACACCGCCACCGTTGTAAGCGTAGATATAGGTGAAGTAGTTCACCGAGGGCGATTCCTCGATGGTGTTCGCGAACGCGATGCCCGTGCTGTCCGCAGGAAGCGAAGTAAATAGCGCGGCATGCGTTCCGGGGCCGGTGGTGATAGGGCTGTCAGAAGTGGAAGGTGCCGCACGCCGCGAGCAGCAGGTAAATGGGTAGTGCAGAAGAGGAACGCATGGGCTTCGCGCGCCTTGTGGCCGCGGCGGACGAAGTTAACCGGGCGTCGCGCGGGCCGTTCAGCGTTGTCCGAGCAGGCCTTCCGGCGGTGCGGGCCGGAACACCTGCATGGCATCATCGTTGTTCGCCACCACGATCCACGGTCGGCCATCCGGTCCGGCAGGCAGCACCCGCAGGTCCTTCACATGGCCCCAGGCGAACAAGCCGCTGCCCGAAACGGACATCGGAGAGAAAGCGCCCTTTCCATCGCCGAGCAACACGATACCCGTGCCGCCATCGTAGCGGATGGTTTCCACTTCCGCGCCCCACTGGTTGCCCGCACCGATCAGGTCCAGGTGCCCATCGTTGTTCACGTCGAACGCGGCCAGGCCATTGAGCGGACCGGCTTGAGCGAGGCTGGGCAGGTCCTGTAAGCGGAACTTCCCGCCACCCTCGTTCCATGCGATACAGGAGCGCATGTGCCTGGCCTGCAAGTGCTGGCCGCCGTCCAACTTCTGTGGCGTATAGATCTGTTCCAAGCTGGCATGTGCGAACGCATCGTAAGTGGGGAACCGATCCAGGATCTTGGGGCATTGCTGGCTCGAACATTCGCGCCCACGCACAGGGAGCAGCTTCTCGCCTTTCGACTTGGCCAGCACGATATCGGCCTTGCCGTTGTCGTCGAAGTCGTTGCTGTACAAATGCAACGGCGTTTCGGGGGTGCCGTGGAACTTGCTGTTCCAGCCGATGTTCCCGCACACAAGGTCCTGGTCGCCATCCCCATCGAGGTCGGCGGCGATCAGGCGGTTCCACCAACCTTCGGTGTTCTCGAGCCCATTGGTGGCAACGCTCGGAGCGAAGGTGCCGCTCATGTTCTGGTGTACCACGATCGGCATCCAATCCCCCACGGTTACCAGATCAAGATCCTTGTCCGCATCCACATCAATGAAGATCGCATCGGTGAACATGCCTGCCGAAATGAGATGGGAAGCGCGTTCCTGGGTGAGGTCGCTGAACTGTCCCTTGCCATCGTTCACCAACAAATAGCTGCGCGGGGCGCGCGGATATTCGCCGGGCACAAGCCTGCCGCCGATAAAGAGGTCCACGTCGCCGTCACCATCGGTATCGCCCGCTGCGGCGCGTAAGGCGCAGGTAGCGAGCGGCGGTAGCGCGGCCAGATCGTAGGTGAAGCCGCCTTTGCCATCGTTGCGGTAGAGGCGCGGGTGGAACTGATCCACCGCCATGTCCACTTCATTGCTTCCGCTCAGCACCAGCAGGTCCTGGTCGCTGTCCCCATCGGCATCGAAGAAGAGGGAGCCTTGATCTTCCCGGTCTTTGTGCATGGACCACGGTTGTTGTGCCGCGCGATGGAATTCTCCATCGCTGTTGGCGACGAAGAGCACGCCACCCTGCCCGCGTCCACCGCCAATGAAAACGTCCTGCTTGCCGTCCCCGTTCACGTCCGCAGTGCTCATCAAAGGCCCTTCCTCGGAGCGCTTCTGGGGTAGTAGCACCTGCACCGCGAAGTCATCATAGGTGTTCTCCTTGTGGATGAAGTTCAGCCCGCCCGCACCGGATACTTCGCTGAGCAATGGTTGTTGCAATGGATCTTTCGCTAGGGCACGCGCATCGGCATGCCGCACGGTGATCACCTGATCGGCCGCAACGGCCGTCAACTCGTTCACTTTCCCATCCATCCAGGTGATCCGAAGCCGTTCCGCTTTTTCAGCCTTGCCAAGACCGAAGTGCAGCATATGCTCGACGCTGCTTTGGTAACCGCGCGTGGGCATGAACTCCACGTATTGCTTCCCGTTCGCGGTGATGATCTCCGCTCGAGCGTTCATTGGTGATACCGAAGCGGAGCCTTCCAACTTGATGCGGAGGTAGTGACCCAGACCCTGCTGCATCGCCGTGTTCTCATAGATCTGCGATACGTCCTCCATGTTGTTGATCGCGAGGTCGAGGTCGCCGTCGTTGTCCAGATCCGCATAGGCCGCGCCGTTGGAGTTCACCGGGTCCTTGAAGCCCCATTTCTCCGAGACGTTGTCGAAGGTGAGGTCGCCGTTGTTGCGGAAGAGGTAGTTGCGGATCTTGGTCGAAGGCACCAACTGCAGCATCTTATCCACGGTGATAGGGCCTTCCTTGGCCAACTCCTTCATGGCCTGCGAGAAGTCGTTGTTCCGTGTGTCACGCTTGTAGCCGTTCGTTACGACGAGGTCTTTCCAGCCGTCATTGTCCAGATCAGCGAACAAGGGTGCCCAGCTCCAGTCCGTTTTGGAGATCCCCGCCAGTTGGCCCAGATCGCTGAAGGTGCCGTTGCCATTGTTGTGGTGCAGCATGTTGAACATGTACTGGCGATGCAACCCACCTTTCACGGACGCCCAGAATTTCTCCGGGTTCATCGCACCCATGTTCGTTTTGGAACGCACATGGTCCTCGCTCACCATGTCCAATACCACCAGATCGGTGTACCCGTCATTGTCGTAATCAGCGGCATCACACCCCATGCTGTAGGTGCTGATGTGGTGCATGCGGTCGAGCACTTCATCGCGGTACGTTCCGTTCTTCTGGTGCATGAAGAGGAAGTCGCGCTCCAAGTAGTCGTTGGCCACGAAGAGGTCCGTTCTTCCGTCGTGGTCCAGGTCGGAGGCGATCGCGCCGAGCCCGTAGCCCAGGTTCCACAGGCCAGCGGGGATCGTGATATCCGTGAAGTGGCCTTTGTCATTTCTATACAGGCGGCCGGAAGCCGATCGGTGTTGGGCCACCAGGGTATGCACCTGCTCCAAACTGAGCTTCGACTTCGTTTGGAGCGGCTCGTTCACTACGTACACATCGAGGTCGCCGTCGAGGTCGTGATCGAAGAAGAGGGCTTGCGTGCTGCGGGTGGTATCGGCCAGGCCACGCTCCGCGGCTTCCTCGGTGAAAGTGCCATCGCCCTTGTTCATGTAGAGCAAGTTGGTCCGCATGTTGGGATCGCGGTACCACCCGGCGCGGCAGACATAGATGTCCAGCCAGCCGTCGCTGTTGACGTCGGCCATCGTCACCCCCGAATGCCAGCCATGCGATCCTTCTCTCGGCAAGGCCGCGGCCGTGGCGTCTTCGAAACGCAGCGCGCCTTTGTTCAAATAAAGACGGTCCGAAACCTGGTTGCCGGTGAAGTAGAGATCGGCGAGACCATCGTTGTTGACGTCGCCCACAGCTACGCCGCCACCATTGTAGATGTATTCGTAGTTGTAGTGGTTCCGTTCCTCATCCTCGGGCACCGTGTTGAGGTGGCTGATCCCGCTACGTTCGGCCGTAAGTGCCACGAACAAGGGGGCTTGCTGGGCCGCGGCTGGCGGAGCCGTGCTCTTCTTCGTGGTGGCAGGTTCGGATGTGCATGCGGTGACGCACATGGCAAGCGCTGCGAGCAGGGAGGCGTAGTTCATGGTGTTCGATCAGGCGGGCGCCCTGAGCGGTCAATATAGCAGGTGCCCTCGACCCGGGCCGAGGCGAGCACCTATTTCCGCACCGCCTCGTCCCAGAACATCAGCTCGTTCTCGTTGTTGATGCTCATGCGCGGGATGTCATCGTAGAGCGTGACTTTACCGGTGACGCAGACTTTCTTGTTCACCAATTCCTTCTCTGGGTCGTAGTGGAAGTTGGGGCCGTTGCTATCCCACACGGTGACGTAGAAATCCTGGTGGGGATGCACGCGGTCCAGGTTCAGGTAGATGGCGTTGGCCTTGGCCGTGCGGCGCGTGCTGACAACGGTACCGCAAACGGTGACGGAATTGCCTACATGGTACTTCGCCTGGGTGGTGTTGAACATTCCTTTGGGAAGTGGTGCCTTCAGGGGTTCCACTTCGCCGAAGAACGGATCGCCCGGGTGGTACCAGGCTTGAGGATCGCGCTGCGCTTCCAGCTTCGCTTCTTCCGCATCGTCCAGTGCGGGGAAGAAGTCGAGGCCCGTGAGGTGTTCCACGCTATCGATCGGCACCGCGTAAGTGATGGTCGGGTATTCGTTCACTCCGTTCTTCATCACGAAGGCGATCGCCTTGTGGTCCGGCCCGTCCAGGTCAGCGAGCACTTTGTAGTAATGCTCCGGGATGCTCACCTCGTTCTTATGCCCCGGATTGGTCATCTTCGGCAGGTTCGGTGGGAGCACCGGCCCGGTGACCACGAACACTCTTTCGTTTCCGTAGCGCACAGTGCGACGCACCCAATCCTCCAATTCGCCCCAGGAACCCCGATTGAACTCGGGCCGTTGTGGGGCCACGTTGCTGTAGAGATACGTGGCGGCGAGTGCTTCGTAGCTCCAGCGCATATCCGCACTGGGCACCATGTGGCCCCGATCGAAGCCGCTGTTCCAGTAGTCCTCCACGGTGGAAGTGCCGGTGGCCACTTTCGTATCCATCAGGAAGGTGTCGATGCGCGCGAGGTTGCCGGTGATCAACTCCGTGCTCGCGATATGTGCGGTCCACTTCGGTAGCTCGTTCGCTTCGTCATACACCAGCATATGTCCGGGATGTTCGATCAGCACATCGCTTTGAGGTATGGCTGGTAGGCCCCATTGCTTGAGGTCCCGGCGAAGCATGGCCAACCGGGTCTGTTCGATCGGACCCTTCAGCGCCTCTTCCTGCGCGTGCAGCTGGTTCTGCTGCTGCAGCAGTTCGGTGAGCTTGCGGTCCAAGTCCTCTTGTGCGAGGCAGAGGAGCGGAGTACAGAGGCTGATGAGTATCGAGAGGCGGATCTTTCGCATGTCGACCAAATGTAGCGGGACGAGCTTAACGCGCCAGCAGCGACGAAAGATCGTCCAAGGCCTCCACTAGCAGGGATGATGCGGTGGTCGCGGGCGCATACCCACGGTCCACGGAGAGCGCTGCCCGCAGATCGATGTCCCCTTGTTCCTGAACCTGGAAACGGCCGGAGCGCATGTGCAGGCGCCCCAAGTATTCTTGTTCCTGCTGTCCCGGCGTGGGAATGATGAGCGCGGAGCGGCCGATGGCGGCCAAGTCCATGAGCGTGGTATATCCGCTGCGTGATACGATCAGGTCCGCACCGAGCAGGGTTTGTCGCAGCGCTTCTCCTGTAAGGTGGCTCACGACGCGGACATTGCCGTTCTGCCGATCGACCGGTTGTGCGGGGAGACCTTGCACCAGCAAGTGGCGCCCCTCGATGCCTTGAAGTTGGCCCAACAGGATGCCTTCGAGCAGGGTGCGCTGTGGCTCGGGTCCGCTGATAACCGCCACGATACGATGCCGTGGGACTTGGCTCGAAGCGCCTTCCGGTGCGAAGCGGCTGATGGCACCGATGTACCGTGCGTTCGTGGGGAGGGAAGGGCCGTGCGAAAGCGCTCCTGCCAGACCCGGCGATGCTGCTTCATCCATCACCCAGCAGCGGTCGAAGCGGGTGATATGCCGCAGGTTCAACTGGCGTAATGCGCCTTGAGCGAAGGGCGTGAAGGGGAACACCTGGTGCGTGATCAGCACGCTGGGTAGCTCCGCTGAACGGATGCCGAAGCGCTGGTCGCTGATCACCGCATCCAAGCGCAACTGTTGTCGTAGCCGATCGAACTGCGCTTTCTCAGCCCGCACGCTGTGCACCATCGCAGGGAACTGCCGCGCCATGCTCCAGAGTTGGCTCTTGCCACGCGCATAGCGCACCGGCACTCCAGGGATACGCACATGCGCCAGACCCGGGAACTCTTCCCGGAGCAAGGCGAGTGGTCCACCATCGGCACCGAGCACAGGCACCGCGCCAGCTTCCAGCAAGGCATTAACGACCGGAACGCAGCGGGCCGCGTGGCCCAGCCCCCAATCGAGCGGGGCCACCAGGATCCTAGCACCGAAGAGTTGCTGCATGGTTCGCAAAAGTCCGCCTCGGCAGGTGAAACGATCGTTACGGCGGTGCAAGATCACACCTCGTTCTCCACATCCCGATCAACCTACTTTCGCGCCGCTAAAAATCGCGCAACGCTCTTCACTGTCAACTGACAACGACCAACCGAACGATGGGTAAGAACAAGCTGAGCCGCTTCGAGGAGAACGCGACGTTCGCCCATGTGGTGCAACCTACTTTCGGTTCGCTCATCGACGGCGGCTTTCCGCTGAAGGGCAAGTGGAACAGCGATCATTTCCAGCGCGAGGCGCCCTTGGTGCTGGAGTTGGGCTGCGGTCGCGGGAGTACACGCTCGGTCTGGCGGAGCTCCATCCCGGGAAGAACTTCCTTGGCGTCGATATCAAAGGCGCGCGGATCTGGCGCGGGGCACGCAACGCGCTGGAGTTGGGGCTCACCAACGTGGCCTTTCTGCGCACGCATGTGGATCATCTGCTCCAGTGTTTCGGCACGCAAGAGGTCGACGAGATCTGGCTCACCTTCTCCGATCCACAGATCGGCAAGGCGCGCAAACGGCTCACCAGCCCGCTCTTCCTGGAGCGCTACCGGCAGGTGTTGAAGCCGGGTGGCCTCATCCATCTCAAGACCGATAGCCCGCTGCTCTACGAGTACACCTTGGAACAGATCGCGGAGCAGAAGCTGACCCTTCACGAGCACAGTGCTGAGGTCTACGCCGAGCTGGTGCCACGCGTGTCGCCCGCAGAACAGGTGGTGCTCAACCTGCGCACCTACTACGAAAGCATGTGGTTGGCGGAGGGCCGCACGATCCACTACGTTCGTTTCTCCATCCCCTGAGCATGGCCAAGCGCACGGTACAACAAGGCGCGGTGCAGGAACGCGACTTCTTCGCTGACGTGATGGATGTGGTGCGGCAGGTGCCGAAAGGCCGCGTGACCAGTTACGGCGCCATCGCGCGCTACATCGGTGCGGCACGCAGCGCACGCTTGGTCGGCTACTGTATGAACAACGCGCATGTGGTGAAGCCTACCGTGCCCGCCCACCGTGTCGTGAACAGCGCGGGCCTGCTCACCGGCAAGCACCACTTCGCCACACCCACCCGCATGGCGGATCTACTGAAGAAGGAAGGCGTGCAGGTGAAGAAGGACCAGGTGGTCGACTTCAAGAAGAAGTTCTGGGATCCGATGGTGGAGCTAGGACTGTAGACCGGTCACATGGTGCGGTCACGGATCTCCGCTAAACGCAGACGGGCAGGGGGAAGGACGCGCTCTATGGTCAGCCAGATCGCGTACTTGTCGATGCCCATGTAGTCATGCACCAGTTTGTCGCGCATACCGGCGATTTTCTTCCACTCCACATCAGGATAGTTCTCCCGAACAACTGGTGAAAGGCGCTTCACTGCTTCTCCCATGACCATGAAGTTACGGATCACTCCATCCTGCACAAGGCGATCAGCAAGAAAGGCGTGCAGGTCCATGCCCTTTGTGTAGGACAAGACTTGGTCGATCGCCTCGACCAGGTGGTCCAGCAGTATTCGATCGCTGTGCGCCTCGCTCATGCCCGGGCGTCGATACGCACCATGTCCCGCTGGATGTACGGCCGCAGTTTCGGATCCACGGCACGATCGGAAACGAGGTCCACGGGCATCCCTAGTTTCTCCGTGAGGGATTGCTGGATCCCCACCAGTTCCAGGAAATCGACCGGCACGGTCAGGTCCACCAATAGGTCCAAGTCGCTATCATTCCGCTGATCTCCGCGAGCCCGCGACCCGAACACCGCGATCAGCTTGGGGTCGTATGGCGCGAGCACTTCGCGGATGAGACGTTGTCGATCGGTGCTGAGCATGCTTCAAAAGTAGGGCGCTATATGGGAGGCTCCTAGATGCTTGGCTGCAGAAGGACCAAGTGGTCGTCTTCAAGAAGAAGTTCTCGGATCCGATGGCGGAGTTGGGGTTGTGAGTTCGGCGACCATCATAGCTTCGCGCTCCGTTCCCGAACCATGCCCATTACCCAAGAAGCCATCCACGCCGCGCTCTCGCGCATCATCGAGCCCGATCTGAAGAAGGACATCGTGGCGCTCGACCTCGTGCGCGAGGTGGTGATCGATGAGAACACCGTGCATGTGCACGTGGAGGTGAGCAATCCCGCCATGCACAGCCGCAAGCGCATGGAGGAGGCCGTGGTCTTCAACCTGCAACAGGCGTTGGGCAAGGAGGTGAAGGTGGTGGTGAACGTAACTCCGCTGAGCGGTGAGCGCGGCAACCTGCGCAAGGTGCTGCCGCATGTGAAGCATATCGTGGCCGTGGCCAGTGGCAAGGGTGGGGTAGGCAAGAGCACTGTGACGGCCAACCTGGCCGCCGGCCTTGCCCAGCGCGGTTGGAAGGTCGGCCTCGTGGATGCCGACATCCATGGCCCCAGCATGCCGCTGATGTTCGACGTGGTGCACGAGCGGCCCCGCACGCGCGATGTGGATGGCAAGGCGATGATCGTGCCGGTGGAAAGCCATGGCGTCAAGTTGCTCAGCATCGGCTTCTTCGCCGCGCAGGACCAGGCCATCGTATGGCGTGGGCCCATGGCCAGCAAGGCGCTCGAACAACTCTTCAAGGACGCCGATTGGGGCGAGCTCGATCTGCTGCTCGTGGATCTTCCGCCCGGCACCGGCGATATCCATCTCTCGCTCGTGCAGGCCGTGCCGCTCACCGGCGCCATCATCGTGAGCACGCCGCAGCCCGTGGCGCTCGCCGATGCACGCAAGGGCGTGGGCATGTTCCGCCTGCCGAGTGTGAACGTGCCCGTGCTGGGCATCGTGGAGAACATGGCCTGGTTCACACCGGAGGAACTGCCGGAGAACAAGTACTACATCTTTGGCAAGGGCGGCGCGCGCGCGCTGGCGGAGGAACTGCAGGTGCCTTTTCTTGGGGAAGTTCCATTGGTGCAGACCATCCGCGAAGCAGGTGATGTGGGCCGCCCTGCGGTGCTGCAAGGGAATACACCGTCGGCCAAGGCTTTCAACGACCTTTGCACCGCATTGCAGCAGCGCCTATCCGAACCCATCCTGCCAATGGCAGGGAAACCGGAGGCCAGTGCCAATGCCTGAACACATGCCACGCCACGAACACCAGGCCATCGAGGAACGCATCCGTGAAGCCCTAACGGAGTTGCGGCCCTTCCTGGAGGCCGATGGCGGTGATATCACCCTGGAAGAGGTCACTGAGGAAGGTATCGCTCGCGTCCGGCTGCACGGCGCCTGCCGCAGTTGCAGCATGATCCCCATGACGATGAAGGCCGGGGTGGAAGAAGCCATCAAGCGCGTGGCACCGTCGATCGTTCGGGTGGAGGCTGTGAACATTGCGGTGGTCGTCTAAGCGGTTCACAGAGAACCATCGGCGTTGATAGCTCGGCCACCGGCCTGCTACCTTTGCGGTCCCATTTCAATGTCCACGTCCCTAAAGCAGCCCAAGCCCGTAGAGACCCGCGAGAACGTGGTGATCCTCTTCGCGGGCGACAGCGGCGACGGCATCCAGCTCACCGGCAGCCAGTTCACCGATACCAACGCGCTGTTCGGCAACGACGTCAGCACCTTCCCGAATTTCCCGGCGGAGATCCGTGCGCCACAAGGCACGCTCGCCGGTGTGAGCGGCTACCAATTGCATTTCGGCAGTGTGGAGATCTTCACGCCCGGCGACCAATGCGATGTGCTGGTGGTAATGAACGCGGCGGCGCTGAAAGCCAACCTGGGCAAGGTGAAGAAGGGGGGCACGATCATCGCCAACAGCGATGGTTTCGACAAGAAGAACCTTCGGCTGGCAGGCTACATCGATGAGGCCGACCCATTGACGGATGGATCGCTGGCGAACTTCCATCTGCACAGCGTGGATGTGACCAAGCTGACGCGCACCGCGCTCGAGGGCACCACCCTCGGCATGAAGGAGAAGGACCGCTGCAAGAACATGTTCGTCCTCGGCTTCATCAACTGGATGTACAGCCGCGAGAACGCACTGACCGAAGGTTTCCTGCGGAAGAAGTTCATTAAGAAGCCCGAGGTGCTCGAAGCGAACATGAAGGCGCTCGTTGCCGGCTACAACTACGGCGAGACCAGCGAGACCTTCACCACGCGCTTCGAGGTGAAGGCCGCGCCGATGCCGAAGGGCACCTACCGCAGCATCACCGGCAACCAAGGCACCGCGCTGGGCCTGATCGCCGGCGCGCAGAAGGCGAAGCTCGATCTCTTCTACGGCAGCTATCCGATCACACCGGCGAGCGATATCCTGCACGAGCTCAGCCGCCACAAGAATTTCGGCGTGATCACCTTCCAGGCGGAAGACGAGATCGCCGCGATCAGCTCGGCCATCGGTGCGAGCTATGGCGGTGCGATCGGCATTACCGCGAGCAGCGGTCCGGGCATCGCGCTGAAGACCGAAGCCATGGGCTTGGCCTTCATGTTGGAGATCCCCTTGGTGATCGTGAACGTGCAACGCGGTGGGCCGAGCACGGGACTTCCCACGCGCACCGAACAAGCCGATCTCTGGCAGGCCGTGCATGGGCGCAACGGTGAAGCACCTATCCCCGTGATCGCCGCCAGCACACCGATCGATTGTTTCGAGATGGCCTTCGAAGCCGTGCAGATCGCCGTCGAGCACATGACGCCGGTGATCCTGCTCACCGATGGCTACATCGCCAACGGATCGGAGCCTTGGCGATTCCCGGCATCGAAGGATCTGCCCGAGATCAAGCCGCCTTACATCAAGGAGCCGAACGACGGCGACAAGTTCCTTCCATACCAGCGTGATGAGCGCGGCGTGCGTCCATGGGCCTTGCCCGGCCAACCCGGATTGCAGCACCGCATCGGTGGCATCGAGAAGCAGGACAAGACCGGCAACATCAGCTACGATCCGCTGAACCACGAGAAGATGGTGCGCTTGCGGGCCGAGAAAGTGGCCAAGATCGCCGACCGTTACAAGCCGATCCGGCTGGATAGTGGCCCGTCGGAAGGGGAGTTGCTGATCCTTGGTTGGGGCTCCACCTACGGCGCGATCCGGACCGCAGCACTTCAATTGCAGCAGGAGGGATACAGCGTTGCCCACGTTCACATCCGTCACCTGTTCCCTTTCAACAAGGGGTTGGGGCCTTTGCTGAAGAAATACAAGAAGGTGCTCATCCCCGAGATGAACAGTGGGCAATTGCGCCAGATGCTGCGCGCGGAATTCCTTGTTGATGCACAAGGCTTGAACAAGATCCAAGGCATGCCTTTCACCAGTGAGGAGATACGCGCCGGTGCGCTCCAATTGTTGAAAGCATGAGCACGACGAACGGGATCTCCGCGATTCCGGCTCAAGGCCGGAATGACAAGATCGACTTCTCTTCGGATCAGGAGATACGCTGGTGTCCCGGCTGCGGCGACTACAGCATTCTGAAGCAGGTGCAGACTTTGCTCGAGCAGAGCGGCAAGAAGAAGGAAGATGTGGTCTTCATCAGCGGCATCGGCTGCTCCTCGCGCTTCCCCTACTACCTCGATACCTATGGTCTTCACGGCATCCATGGCCGCGCACCCGCGATCGTGAGCGGCCTGCGCAGCGTGCGCCCCGAGCTGAGCGTGTGGATGATCACCGGCGATGGAGACGCACTGAGCATCGGCGGCAACCACATCATCCACCTGCTGCGCCGCAACGTGGACGTGAACGTGCTGCTCTTCAACAACGAGATCTACGGCCTCACGAAAGGGCAGTACTCGCCGACTTCACCCGAAGGTGCGGTGACGCGCAGCACGCCGATGGGCAGCACGGATCATCCCTTCAATCCGCTCGCACTGGTGAAAGGCGCCGATGGCACCTTCATCGCCCGCAGCATGGACCGCGACCCGAAGCACATGCGCGAAGTGCTCGCCCGTGCCGATGCGCATCGCGGCACCTCTCTGGTCGAGATCTACCAGAACTGCAACGTCTTCAACGACGGCGCCTTCGAGGTCTTCACGGAGAAGGCGAACAAGCCAGGACACACGCTCTTCGTGGAACACGGCAAACCGCTCACGTTCGCGAACGGAACGAAGGGCATCTGCATCAAGGAGATGAAGCCGCGCATCATCGACATCGGCCCGGACTTCTCACCGAACGACTGCTGGATCCACGACGAACGCGACAACTTCAAAGCGTCGATCCTCGTGCGCTTATTCGATGACCCGCGCTTCGAGGGCGCGATGCCCCGGCCTTTCGGTGTGTTCTACGTGAACGACCGGCCCACGCACGAGGAGAAGCTGCAAGCGCAGGTGAAGAAGGCGAAGGAGGTGAAGGGCCCCGGCGATCTCGACGCGTTGCTCAAGGGCGAGCATACGTGGACGATCGGTTCGATCGACCAGCTACGCCATCGACGGCGCACTCTGGCCGCACGGCGCTCATTCCCGGAATGGAAGGCGACATTCCCCTGGCAGCGGGCCTGGGAGGAGATGTGCGCGCCCAGCCACGTGGAGCACTGAGCGAAGTTGGAAGGATCATGCCGTTCGATCGGCCGGAAGGAACCACGCGGTCCACCATGTGCCACGGAGATCATGGGCTGAAGTCCGATCATATGCAGGTCTTTCACAGCCGTGTAGGCGAGTTCGATGATCTCGTGGTCGGGCGGGGCCGCTCGGAAGAACCATCGTGTCGCCTTCTTGCATGTGCAGAGCACAGTATGGTCATCCACCGCCAGTTTGTCGAAACGCAGGCGGATACCATGACGGCGCCGCAACCACTTTTCCTGCTCGTGCAAATGGCGGACAAAGTCCACCGGCACGGATGCGCCTGCCGTCGGTTGACGCTTCTTCACTTCGACCGTGCCGTTCATTCCTTCCCGTTCCATTAGTCGTTCCTCGTTCAGATCGTGGGCCACGGGCGGGCGGGCCCTCGCATTGTTAGTAAATGCTGCCCGGATCAATTATGCCCAGATAGGCCCATGGCCAGGTGCCATTGCAAGTAGTGGTTCACCAAGCGAATCACGCCGAACACCACGAAGAGCATTTGTAGCAGTACTTCCACGGTCCACAGGTCTTCCTGCGCCGAAGTAGAGATGCGTCCACCCTCGCCAGGCTTCCGCTCACCGCGCCCAGGTCAGCGCGTGAACGCAGGGTGCGCGCGTGCCGCTGGGCCTTGCTCTCTTGTTTCTTGGCCCGAAGCCAAGCAATGGCGAACAGCACGAACCAAAGACTTATCGCTACGCTGTCCAACTCCCGCACGAAGGCCGTCGAAGATCGATCGGTGGTGAGGAAGAATGTCCCCAACGCAGCTATGGGCGGGCCCGCGATAACCGGAACATAGACCCATGGTCGCCAACCTCTTCGTTGTTTGTTGCTCATGCGGATGGAATGCTAACACCAAGCTCCTGGCAACACCCGCTCCTAGGATCCTCCTAGCGCTTGTCTCCGGGGCACCCCCTTGGTGCTGGTGATGTGGTCTGGGTGCGGCTTCGACAAGGCGCGCGCGGCCCACTTTTAATTCGGGGGCACAAAGGCAGCGGATCGTGGAGGTACTTCCTCATGCCACCCCCACTGGTAACATGGCGCCATCTGCCCAGCGCAGAGGAAGTTGCTGGCTCCGCTGCGGCCGCTAGACCCTGCCTGTCGCCCGGCAACGGCTGCGGACACTCGTTTGCACATGAACAGCGGAGCCGGTGGAAGTTCCGAGAACGGACCTGCCAGACCCATACACCCTAATATCTAAGGCCATGACAGAGCGCAGCGAGAACACGGGTACAACCCCGAGCACGACCCAGAACAACACAGCCAACACGCCCACTGGAACGGCAAAGCCTACGCAAGAGCAGGGTTCCTCCACTGACAGGAAGGACGGAACGCACACCGATCAGAAGGAACGCAACGATCCTGCTAAGACGAACACCCCCGACCCCGCTCGTACCACTGCGATGGAGGATAGCTCCGAGAGCGGCAAACACGACGGACCACCTAGTTTCCTTTCAAATGACGCAACGTGATACTCTCCAACGCCTTGTTTTCTTAGCGTACCTGCTACTCCAACTTCAACCCCCGAAGGCATTCGGGCAACTGCTCGATGCCTTTGGTGACACGCTCGGTCTCGGCCGCTTCCGACAAGAACAGGGACAGTCCATCCAGACCGACCATCAACCGCTTACTGATGTGACGCACTACAGCGAAGGAGGTGCCGTTAAGCTCTGGTTACATGATGACGCGGCCGACATATTCCATGTATCAACTATACCATCTATAACGTGAAGCAGAGCTTCGTGGGGGAGGACTTCGACCCAGACAACACCTTGGTGGAAGGCTTGCCGACAAACGATGTTTCTAATTACTACCGTGCGCACCTCACGAGCGGGATCGAACAAGTGCCCGCGTGTCACAGCCTTCGGCGCGAAGGGATTTATCCTGACGTGGATGTGGTCTACTACTTCGGAGCGGTTGGGCCTAAGATGTCCTTCATCATGAACCCAGGTTCCACACCCAGCGATCTCCAGCTCCAATTCACTGGACAGGACAGTCTTGGCGTCGACCTCGCCGGACAGCTCGTACTGTAACATAAGCAGTACTTCGTACGGCTGAATGAAGCATATGCTTACCAAGTGGACGCGAATGACGATATCGTTGCTGTGGGATGGACGCCGGA
>JADJRW010000044.1 GCA_016712025.1 Flavobacteriales bacterium | reverse complement strand
GCGCATCCTCCTACTCGACAACTACGACAGCTTCACCTGGAACCTGCACCACCTGCTGGAACCGCATGCGGAGGTGGCCGTGGTGCGCAACGATGCGATCACCGTGGAGGAGGCGGCGCGTTTCGATCGCATCGTGCTATCGCCAGGTCCCGGGCTTCCGGCGGAGGCTGGGATCATGATGGAGCTGATCGCGAAGTTGATGCCCACGCATCCCATCCTGGGCGTATGCCTCGGCATGCAGGGCATCGTGGAGCATTGCGGTGGCACGCTCTTCAATCTTCCGAAGGTGATGCATGGCGTTGCGGTGCCCTGCGTTCCTTCGGAGCCGCGCGATGCGCTCTTCCTCAAAGTGCCCGCTCCGTTCGAGGCAGGCCTCTACCACAGTTGGGCGGCGGATCCAGGAACCCTGCCTTCTGAACTACGCATCACGGCACGGAGCGCACAGGATGTGGTGATGGCCGTGCGCCATACTTCGCTCCCCACGTGTGGCGTGCAATTCCATCCGGAGAGCTTGCTCACGCCCGAAGGAGGCGCGATCATCCGCAACTGGATCACGCACGGTTGATCGGAACGCTCCGCTGCGTGGCGCATTCGTTGCGTTCGTTGCGCCGCTGCGGTGGACCAGAACGCGATCTCGGTCAGAACAACAACTGCCCGTCGTTCCCCAGTGGCCTGGTCTGCTGGTACTTCAGGTCCCGCAGTATGCTCGCCTTCACGTTGATCTGGAAGCTGAAGCTCTTGCGCAGCCCCAAGCGGGATGATGTTGAAGTTGAACTCCCAGCAGTGCAGGTCCCAATACAGGTTGAGCGAGGTGTTCGTCCAATCCTGCGCCTCGAAGTCGTAGCCGCTCATCACCCCGAGCTTCCAGTACTTGAACACGGTGACGTCGCCATTGAAGGTGACGCTCTTGCGCTCGGTGTCCTGTTCACCTCCGTTCAAATAGGCCCGGCTGAGGTCGTAGTTCACGTTGACGCCCAGCCGCCACGGCAAGCTGAAGTTGATGTCCGCGCCTTTGTTCGGGTCGGCCTCGCCCACTACGGTGGGCGGTTTCTCCGCAGGCGCCTGTCCGTACTTCTTGCTCTTCAGTTCCACACCTGCGGTGGCGAAGAGGGTGGTGAGGCGCGCGAAGCGCCCGGTCTGCCCGCGTTCGCTGCGGTTGATGCGCCGACCCAGCGTGTCTACCGCATAAGGGTCCCATACGCTCCCGAAGTTCACGTTCACCAGGTTGAAGAAAGTGGTGCGCGCAGTGAGGTTCACCGGCGACCAGCGCAGCGAATCCTTCAGCAGATCATAGCTTGTGTTCAAACCCACGAAGTCGAGCAATTTCATTTTCTTGAACGCATCCTGCGATGTGGCCGTGCTGTCCTTGTTGGCCTTGTTGTTCTTCACCTTGGCCTCCAGACTTTGGTTGATGGCGAGGCTCAGTGTTCCGCTTTCACCCGCAGGCGATGCGCCATAGATGAAACCATCGAAGGGGCTGTAGGTGCTCACGATGGAATCGTTCGGCGAATAGACGTCCAGCCGTGGATCGAAGTCGGGCCGATAGCCCAGGTTGGCGATGGGCGTGATCACATGGCGAATGGCCTTCAAGCGTTCCCCGCGGAACTGGTACATGCCGTAGAGCTTGCTGGTGAGCTGCAATCCCGCGCGCCAATCCCCATTGCGGCGGAAGGTGGGGATGGTGTCCTGCACGACCACTTCGGCGCCACTGTCGTACGTCTGACGAAGGGAACGGAAGTACCACCGCTCGGTGGCCGCGAGCTCTGGGTTCAGGGTAAAGAACTTGTTCTTGAACGAGGTGCTGAGGGTGGTGCCGTGCTTCACCCCGTTGCGCATGCGGCGCGAGAGCACATCGACATTGTCGAACGAGAGCTGGTCCTCGGTGGTGCTCAGCACATTGTCGAAGTTGGTGGTGTAGGTGATGCCGATCTGCTCGTACCACCTCCCGCGCGCCACTTTGGGTTGGAAGGGGACGATGCGGCTCAGGTTGAAGGTGAGCGAGGGGCAGGGTGAAGTCGAAGTTCCTGGTAGATGAGTTCTGCGAGTGTCGGAGGTTCACGGCCAGGGAATAGGGCTTGCTGGGCCACAAGTGGTTCCAGCCAATGTTGCTATTGAAGGTGTTGCTCAGGAAGTTGAGCGTGCTGCTGTTGAAGTTGTTCTGGAAATTGGTGCTGGTGCCCACGTTCACCGAAGCATTGAAGCGGTCGGTGAGACTGGCGCGGCTGTCAACCGCGTGGGTCCAGGTGAGGAAGAAATCGCGCGTGCGTTGGAAATCGGGCAGCTCCGGTATGCTGTTTCGGCGGTTGTTGAAGCTCAGGTTCAGCGATCCGCCGTATCGGTAACGCACTTTGTACCGGGCCAATGCCTTGAGCGCCCAGCTACCCCGCGTGTAGATGTCGCCGGTGAGCTGCATATCCGCCCGCTCGCCCAGCGGCATGTAGTAGCCGCCGTTCTGTAGGAAGTAGCCGAGTGGGCCACCATCGCCGTAGGCGGGAAAGAGGATGCCCGCACTGCCGTTCTTCTTGTTGGGGAAGAAACCGAAAGGAAGTACCAGGGGCGTGGGCACGGGGCCGATCTTCATCACCGCCGCACCGCTGACGATCTTGTCGTCCGGGATCACCATCATGCGGCTCGCGCGGAAGTAGTAGTGCGGGTGCGGTCGGTCGCAGGTGGTGAAGGTGCCGCCTTTGCTATGTACCTCGCCGTTCGCATGGCGCTTGCTCACCCGGGCTTGTACATAGCTCTCCTGCTCGCTGGTGCGCACCTCCTTGATCAGGCCCTTCTTCGAGCGAAAGTTGTACCGGATGCTATCCGCCTCGATGCGATGGTCGGACTCGATGAACACCGGTTTGCCCGCCACTGCTCCGGTGCTATCGGGCGCTCCGAAGGCGCGGGCCTCCTCCGCTTTGAAGCGGTACTCGATGCGGTCGGCGGTGAGTTCGATATCGCCATAAACCACGCGGGCGGCGCCGAAGAGGAACACGATCTGCTGTTGCAGGTCGTAGCGGATACTGTCCCGCGCGCTGTACTTGATCTCCTCGTCGAGGTCCTGCGCAGCGACGGGCACCGCGCACATCAACAGCATTGTGATGAAAAGTGAGCGCCGGATCGAACCACCACGCGTTGTGGGGCCGCTAGTTTCGCGCCTTGTGGACAGCATGCATCGCGGCCTCACCATTCGGGGGCCGAAAGTAGGGCATCGCCACAGGGCCTTGTCCATGAACGGATCCAGTGTCGGCGTGTTCCGGGCGGTGCTGCTCGCGGCGGCGCTCGCGCTCTCAGCACGGACCATGCCACAGGGCCCTGTGCAGGGCGACGTGAACCGCATCCATACCGTGGTGTTGGACGCGGGCCACGGGGGCAAGGATCCGGGCAACTTGGGCACTGGGCGTTTCAAGACCACCGAGAAGCATGTCTCGCTCAACGTGGCGAAACTGCTGGGCAAGTACATCACGCAGGCCTACCCCGACGTGAAGGTGGTGTACACCCGCGAGGACGACCGCTTCATCGAGCTCAAGGAGCGCTGCAACATCGCCAACCGCGCGAAGGCGGATGTCTTCATCAGCATCCACTGCAACGCCAACGACAGCAAGGATCCGCACGGCTGCGAGACCTATGCCATGGGCCTGCACAAGACCGAGGCGAACATGCGGGTGGCGCAAAAGGAGAACGAGGCCATTCTATTGGAGGACGGCCATGAGCTGAAGTACGATGGCTACGATCCCAAGGACCCGGAGAGCATCATCGCCCTCAGTCTGCGCCAGAACATCCACTTGGACCACAGCCTGCTGCTCAGTTCATTGATCCAGAAACAGTTCAAAGAGCGCGTGGGTCGGCCCGATCGCGGAGTGAAGCAAGCCGGCTTCATTGTGATCAGCTATACCACCATGCCCAGCGTGCTCATCGAACTGGGCTTCCTCACCAACGCTACGGAAGAGGACTTCCTGCAAGGGGCAGAAGGGCAGGACTACATGGCTTCGGCGATCTATCGGGCCTTCAAAGAGTACAAGAACACCGTGGAAGGGGTGGAGATCGCAGCACCGACCCCGGTTGTGGAAGAAGAGAAGCCAGCGCCGGAAGCGAACGCAGGCAAGGATGCGGTGCGGTTCAAAGTGCAGATCAGTACCTCCAGCAAGCGCATAGAACCGGTAGCGAAGAACTTCAAGGGGCTCGAGGGTGTTGAAGAGCAGCAGGGTGCGGGCCTGTTCCGGTATACGGTGGGGAACGCATCGTCTTTGGAGGAAGCCCGGGGGATCCAGCGCACTTGCCGGGACAAGGGCTTCGATGGCGCGTTCATCGTGGCCTTTAGAGCCGGGGTGCGGATCGATCTTGCGGAAGCCGTTAAATTGGCCCAAGCCCAATAAGAACCAGCCCTTGCCGAAGTTCAAAAGAGAATGGTCCATCGCCTTGATGGCGATCACCGGCATTCTGCTCCTGGTGTTCGGGGTGAACTACCTGAAAGGGCTGGATCTATTGCAGCGCCGCAATGTGTACCACGCAGCCTACACGGACATAACCGGTGTCGCGGAGACCACGCCGCTCTTGTTGAACGGGTTCAAGGTGGGCTCGGTGGTCCAGACGCAATTGCTTCCCGGGGCAGGTGCACGGATCCTCATCTCCTATCAAGTGAACGAGGATGGGCTCACGTTGCCGAAGGACTCCCGCGTGGTGCTGACAGGCGATCTGTTGAACAAATGGGCCGAGATCCGGCTTGGCACATCCGCCGAACTCGCCCAGGCCGGTGATACCATCACCGGGGATATCAAGCCCGGCATCGCACAAACGCTCAGCGACCAGATAGATCCACTGAAGCAGAAGGCCGAGGCCATCCTGATCAACATCGACTCGGTGCTCACCGCGTTCCAGGACGTGTTGAACCCGGGCACGCGCGGTGATATCAATGCCAGCTTCCGCTCCATCCGCGCCACCTTGGAGAAGGTGGACCACATGGCCCTGAGCCTGGATGCGCTGATCGCTGCGGAGACCCGTTCCATCAGTGGTACGCTGCATAACCTGGAGAGCTTCAGCGCCAATTTGGAGGCCAACAACAAGCAGATCGGGCGGATCCTCCAGAACCTGGACACGACTGCCGCGACCCTCGCCAACGGGAGATTGGAACACGCCATCGTTGCGTTGGACAGCACCGTGATCGAGGCACGCGCCATAATGAGCAACCTCCGATCAGGGGAAGGCACCTTGGGCGCGTTGATGACCAACGACAGTCTCTATCGCAATCTCGAGAAGTCCAGTCATGAATTGGATCTTCTGCTCGAAGATGTGCGCATCAACCCGAACCGCTATGTGCACCTCTCGGTGTTCGGCAAAAAGGACAAGCTGCCCAAACTGAGCGGAAGCGACGTGCAGCGCATCGGTGACGCCGCGCGGAAAGAGAAGAGCCCATGATCGCCCAGGTCCTGTTCACCGCGTTGTTGCTTGCGGGGGCGCTTCTGTTCGCGCGCAACTTCATGCGCGTGCGCCGGAATATTCTGCTGGGGCGCGATGTCACCATCAACGATCGCCAGGGCGAGCGGTGGGCGCTTATGGCGCGGGTGGCGCTCGGCCAGAGCAAGATGGTGGTGCGGCCACTGGCCGGCATCCTGCACATCATCGTTTACGCGGGCTTCGTCATCATCAACATCGAAGTGATCGAGATCCTCATCGATGGCATGTTCGGCACGCACCGGGTGCTCAGTTTCCTCGGCGGCTTCTACGACTTCCTCATCGGCAGCTTCGAATGGCTGGCGCTCGGCGTATGGGTGGCGTGCGTCATTTTCCTCGTGCGCCGCAACATCATCAAGCTGAAACGCTTCGTGATGAAGGAGCTCGACGGTTGGCCGCGCACTGATGCGAACCTGATCCTCGCTGCGGAGATCGCCCTTATGTCCGCGTTCCTGGTCATGAACGCTGCCGACCTCACGTTGCAACAGCACGGGATCGAACACTACCGGGAGGCCGGTTCGTACCCTGTCAGCGCATGGATCGCGGAGCAGGCCTCCTTCCCCGCGATGGTGTCGGGCACCCTGGTCCTCATCGAGCGCGCGTGCTGGTGGTTCCATATCATCGGTATCCTCGCCTTCCTCAACTACATCGTGGTGAGCAAGCACCTGCACATCCTGCTTGCCTTCCCCAATGTGTGGTACAGTACCCTTCGTCCAAAGACCGAATTGGTGAACATGCCGCGCGTAACCGGTGAAGTGAGAAGCATGCTGGACCCTTCGGTACAACCGCCGGTAGTAGTGGCGCATACGGTGGCGGGGGTGGAAATGGCCGAGCGCTTCGGGGCGAAGGATGTCTTCGACCTCTCGTGGAAGCAGCTGATGGATGCCTACTCCTGCACCGAGTGCGGGCGCTGCACGAGCGTATGCCCAGCGAACCTCACGGGCAAATTGCTCAGCCCGCGCAAGATCATGATGGACACGCGCGATCGTCTCGAAGAAGTGGGCAAGGTGATCGACGCGAAGAGCAAATGGGAGGACGATGGCAAGAGCCTGCATGTGCGGATCACCGAGGAGGAGCTATGGGCATGCACCACCTGCAATGCATGCACCGAGGCCTGTCCGGTGAACATCGATCCCGTGGGCATCATTACCGATCTGCGACGGTACCTCGTTATGGAGGAGAGCCGCACGCGTCCGGCGCTCACCGGCATGTTCAACAACGTGGAGAACAACGGCGCGCCATGGGCGTTCGGACCGGATCAACGCATGAAATGGACGGAACAGTGACCTCATGAACGAGCCGCTCCACATCCGCACCATGGCCGAATTCGCCGCTGCTGGCGAAGTTCCGGAGGTACTGTTCTGGGTGGGCTGCGCCGGGAGTTTCGATGATCGTGCGCGCAAGATCAGCAAGGCTTTCGTGCGGATCCTGAACGCGGCCAAGGTGAAGTTCGCCGTGCTCGGCCAGGAGGAATCCTGCACCGGTGATCCTGCGCGGCGGGCGGGCAACGAGTTCCTGTTCCAGATGCAGGCGCTCAACAACGTCACCGTGCTGAACGGTTACGGTGTGAAGCGTATCGTGACCGCCTGTCCGCATTGTTTCAACACACTGAAGAACGAATACCCTGCACTGGGTGGCAGCTACGAAGTGCTGCACCACACACAGTTCATCAACGCCTTGCTGAAGGAAGGACGCATCAAGGTGGAAGGCGGGAACTTCAAAGGCAAGCGGATCACCTTCCATGACCCCTGCTACCTCGGCCGGGGAAACGGTGAGTACGAAGCACCACGCGAAGTGTTGTTGAAGTTGGACGCGGCCCTGGTGGAGATGAAGCGCAGCCGGGCGAATGGGCTATGTTGCGGCGCGGGTGGCGCGCAGATGTTCAAAGAGGCCGAGCCCGGCAACAAGGAAGTGAACATCGAACGCAGCGAAGAAGCGCTGGGCATGCAGCCCGATATTGTCGCCGCCGGTTGCCCGTTCTGCAACACGATGCTGACGGACGGCGTGAAGCATTTCAACAAAGAAGGAGAGGTGCAGGTGAAGGACGTGGCGGAATTGATCGCGGAGGCGGGGGATCTCTAACGGATCACCGCCCCAACAACACCTTCACCGCCGCCTCCAACTGCTGGTCGCGGCCTTTGCTCACCAGGCCCGGCTCCAACGCCTGCTTCACGTCGGGTTCCAATTGCTGGTTCTCCAGGTAGTCGCCTGCGTTGTCGATCATGCCCACTTGCGGGATGCCGAAAACCACGCCGCTCTGCATGCGCTCCCACCACACCGCCGTGCCGGTTCCAGGAACAGGCATGCCCACCAGCTTGCCGATGTTCAGGGCCTTGTAAGTGACCGGGAACATGTGCGCATCGCTGTAATTGCCTTCGCCCATCACCACGGCGCTGGGCTTCTGCCATTTGAACTGCGGTTCGGTGCCGAGCTTCTGGCCGCGTGGTTCCATGCGCATGTAGGTCTTTCCTGCCAGGAAGGTGGCCAGATCATCGTGCAACCAACCACCGCCGTTGAAACGCGTGTCGACCACCAAGCCCTCCTTATCGTGGTAGCGGCCCAGTGCTTCCTCGTAGACACGGCGGTAGGACCTGTCGTTCATGCCGCGCACATGCACGTAGCCGATACGCCCGGCGCTCACGCTGTCCACGATGTGGCGGCAGCGCTCCACCCAGCGTTGGTAGAGCAGGTCGCCTTCCTCGCCGAGCGAGATCGGTTTCACGGTCTCGTCCCAGCGCTCTTTCTTGATCGGGTCGAAAAGGCTGAGCAGGGTAGGCTTCCCGGCCTTGCGGTTGAGGAGGCGGGCATGGTCCTCCTGCGGGGTTATCGCCTGCCCGTCGATCTTTTCGATCACCACACCGGCTTTGATCCGTGAACCTTCTTTCACCACCGGGCTCTTGTCGATCACCTCCAGCACGCGAAGGCCGTTCAAGGTCATGTCGTTCGCATAGAGCAGGCCCAAAGCAGCGGTCTCGTCGCCATGCTCGGGCTCATCGTAGAAGCGACCGCCGGTGTGCGATGCGTTCAGTTCGCCCAGCATCTCGCTGAGCAGCTCGGCGAAGTCCCAGGTGTTGTTGATGTAGGGGAGCATGCGCGCGTATTCTTCTTTGTACAGCGCCCAGTTCACCCCTTGCAGATCGACGCGGTAGAATTTCTTCTGCACTTGGCGCCACACGTGCTCGAAGAGATAGGCCCGCTCCAGATCCTCGTTCAGTGTCATCTCGCCGTTGATGCCAACGCTCTTCAGTTCGCCTTTCTCGATCTCCACTTTGGCGATACCGCCGTCCTTGTAGAGGAAGAGGAATTTGCCCTCCTTGTCCAGTTCGAGCGCGCCGGCATTGTCGGCGTTCAGTTTGGTCAACACCTTGGTCTCGCCGGTGCGCAGCTCGGTCTGCCACAGGTCGTAGCCCTTCTCGAAGCGGGCCAGGTAGAAGATCTTCTCACCGTCTTTGGAGAGCACCGCGCCGGCCAGGTCGCTGGAGTGCATGGTGAGGCGCGCCTTGCGCAACTCGACGTCCTCGAGATCGAATTTCAAAGGCTTGACGGGCTCGTCCTTCTTATCCTCCTTGTCTTTGCCGCTCTTCCCATCCTCTTTGTCCTTCTTCTCGTCTTCCTCTTTCTTCTTCTTGTCCTCCTCTTCCTTCAGCAGGGCCGCTTCTTCCTTGCTGAGTTTGAAACGATCGAAGGCCTTCTGGTCGAGGAACAAGGCATAGGCATCGGCCTGACCACCCCAGCTGGCGTGGTTCTTCATGCCGTCGCGCGAACTGACGAAGAGCATCGCCTTGCCCTCCATGGTCCATTTTGGGATGCCGCCGCCGTAGCCGCTCTTGGTGAGATCGGTGATCACGGGCGTTCCTTCCACGTTCACCAGTCCGCACTGCGTGATCCACTGGTCGGGATGCAGGAACTCCACCAATAGCCACTTGCTGTCCGGGCTCCAACTGAAGAACTGGTCGCCATCGGAGTAACTGTAGTTCTTATCGCCCGGCATGATCGTGCGCACCTGCTTGCTCGCCAGGTTGATCACGCGGATGGCCGTGCGTTCTTCCAGGTAGGCCACTTCCTTGCCATCGGGCGAATAGGCCGGTTGGAATTCCTCGGCTGATGTGCTCAAGAGCGCTTCTTCCTTCAGCAACGTGGCGTTGAAGAAGTACTTTTCCTCTTTGCGCACGATGGTGCTTGTGTACAGGTCCCAACTGGCTTTGCGCTCCGTGGCATAGAGGAGCGTGCGGCCGTCCGGGCTGAACGAGACCGAGCGTTCCTGTTCGGGTGTGTTGGTGATGCGGCGCGTGGTGCCCTCGGCCACAGAGGTCACGAACACTTCACCGCGATGGATGAACGCCACCTCCTTACCGTTGGAAGAGAGCGCGATCTCGCTCACGTCACCTTTCACAGGAACTGTGCGAACGGGATTGTAACGCCCATCGGCGGCGATGCGCACGTTCACCTTCGCGGGCGTGGCGCCATCAGTGAGGGTGTACAGTTCGCCCTGGTAGCCGAAGCAGAGCGTGCCATTGTCGCTGCGGCTCAGGTAACGCACTGGATGGTCCTTCAAGAAGCTCACCTGGGTCGATGCGCCACCGGTCGCTGGCATCTTGTGGATGTTGTAACTGCCTTTCTCCTCGGTGAGGAAGTACACCGTGTTCCCGTCCGCCGTGAACACCGGGTTGCGGTCCTCTCCAGCGAACGTGCTGATCTGCTTGAACTGCTTGCTCGCCAGATCGTAGGTCCACATGTCGCGCGTAACGGACGAAGTGTGGTGCTTGCGGAAATTATCCTCGTAGCCCTTGCGATCGTGGAACACGAGCATGGTACCCGCGGCGTTGAAGCGCGCGCTCTGTGCGGGAACGGTCAGTATTTGTTCGGCGCGGCCGCCGGTGGTGGGCACGGTGTAGAGTTCTCCCAGACCGCCGCTCGGGAAGAGCTGGCAGTTCACGTCGTCGAGCCGGTTGCTGTAGAAGAGCACCTTGGTGTTGTCAGGTGTGAAATCGGTGGGTGTATCCCAGTTGGAGTGGTAGGTGAGCCGGGTGGCGGTGCCGCCGGTACTTGGCATCACGAACACATCGCCATTGCCGTAGCGGTTGCTGCTGAAGGCGATCCATTTCCCATCGTGGGACCAAACGGGAGCTCCGTCCAATGCCTCCGTGGGTGGTGAGCAGCACGGCATCGCCACCGGCGGAAGGTACCCGCCATAGGTCGCCCTGGTAGCAGAACACGATGGTGGATCCATCCGGGCTGATGGCCGGCTGGCGCAGCCAGAGCGGCGCTGCTTGGGCGGAAGCGAGCAAGGGGAGCAGCCCGAGGGCGAGCGCGGCGAGGGAACGTGGCATGGGAATGGTGCGTAGTAGGGGGCACGAAGAAAAGAACAGGAGTCGTGTGTACAACTACGCAAGTGATGTTCCGGTGGACCGGATCCCTTGCCAACTTTGCGCGGCACGGTCTATTTCCCTTCGCACCATGGACATGAACACACTTGCGGAACTGAAAGTGAAGACCCTTCGGGACATGCCTGCGCACGCGCGGGTATGGGTGTACAAAACGGCCCGGGACCTGGGACAGGCGGAACAGAAGATGATCCGGGAACACGGTGCCCTGTTCACTACCACATGGGCCGCGCATGGCGCCGCGCTGGATGCATGCGTGGATGTCTTGGAGGACCGTTTCGTGGTCGTCGCTGTGGACGAGGTGCAAGCCTTGGCCAGCGGATGCAGCATCGACAAGAGCGTGGGCTTCATCAAGCAATTGGAAATGGACCTGAACCTCATGCTCACCGCATCGCATGGTCGTGGTGTTCGAGCGCGATGGCGCGATCCACAGCACGCGCTTGCACGAACTCCCGGGCTGATCGCCGAAGGTGAATTCACCCTGGATACCATCGTTTTCGATGATCTCGTGAGCACCGTGGGCGAGCTTCGCGAACGTTTCCGCGTGCGCCTCGCGGATAGCTGGATGAACCGCTTCCTCTCGTAACTCAAGGGTCCGCCCAAACGGGAAGGGCCGTCGCGGAAGGCTTGCGCTGGATATCCGCACGATCCACTGGGCGCTGCTGCTGGCGCCAGGTGAAACCGGGCAGCATCAATTCTTCGGTCGGTGCTTTTTCCGGTGGATAGAGCACCGCGTCCGGTTGTGAGGAAGGTGACGGAGTTCACTCCGCCATCCGCCAGGCGCACCAGGATGCTGCTACAATCGGCGCGGTTCACGCCCACGATCACTCCACGCTGTCCTCTGTTTCCTGAGCGTAGTAGCCCGTGCGGGCGTTGCCTTCGGTGCGCAGGTGGTCCAGCTCGTTGTTGACGAAGTAGCCCGTCATCGTAGTGCCCACCACTTGATCGAAGTGCACGCTATCCACCAGGGAGGTCATGAACGCATTGCCATCGGCGTACAGGCGATGCACATGGCCATCGACCAAGGCGATGCGGATATGATCGCCGGTGATCTGGTCCTTGCCGCTCCATAGCACGGGCTCGTGGAACATGCGGATCATGCTGTCGGTTTCTGCGTAGATCAAGGTATCGCACACGCCTTGCAGGTCCTTCTTGTAGAAGCGCACGCCGCGCCGCGCGGTGATGCGGCGCGGACCGCCTGCGGTATCCGGCGCGGCGAAGAGGCTGTCGGCGTGCATGAAGAGCGTGTCGCTGTCCGACCGCATCAACAGTTCGGCGTGGCCGGTCACATAGGAGTGTTCGCTCTTCTGGTCATACCGTCCGTGGTCACCGTTCACGGTGGTGCCGTTCGCCGTATCGGTGGCTACCACATGGCCCCATGCGAGGCCGATGCCCGCTTCGCCATCGTAGTGGACGGTATCACCCTCCAGTTCCTGCCCGTCGGTGATCACCCGGGCACGTTGGGTGAAATCGGCCACGCGCGTGTGGGTGTCGTAAGTGCCACGCACACATTCAATGCGCGATGTCTTCTGCGTGATGGTGGTGGGGCCGAAGAACTCCGCGACACCTGTGGCGGTGTGGTAATGCAACGTATCGCTGGTGATGGTGCGTTCCGGGTGTCGCAGCACCACGTCGCGGCTGAAGTCGAAGCGGCGCGCGTCCGAGAGGTAGGTGCCCACGCGGCTCGTCAAGGTGTCGCCTTCGGCATGGCTCACGATGGTGCCACCACCCGTGTAGGTCGCCGATTTGTTGCGCAGATCGTACACCAATGCCGGTGTGCGCAAGGTGGTCCCGGGATCCACCATCACCACATCGCCATCGAGCGTAGCGGTGCGTTCCTTGCCGTTGTAGTCCAGCCGTTCGCCGGTTATGGTGAGCGTATCGCCCTGCACGATGCGGATATGGCCGTAGGCCTTTACCGTTCGTTCCTGATAGAGCCAGGCGCTATCGCAATGCATTATGGCGTCCTCGTGCTTGAAGCGCACGTTGCCTTGCAGCCGTTGCACGCCGGGTGCCACTTCTTCCTCGAACTTCCATACATCCGCGTTGAGCACTTCGATGCGCGCCGCTTCCTGGGCATGCGCTGCCGCAGCGGTGAGCCCTAAGGCGATCAGGACAAGGATCCGCATACGCGCGCGGTGTGGCCAAGACCATGCCGTGCGCGGAGATACGTTGGGGAACATATGCGCGAAGATCGGTGGCAGGAGGTCAGCGGGTGTGAATGCGGTCCGCGGATGGCGCAGATGAGGAGAAGGCCTCATCGCAGTTCCGTCATTTAGCACGCCACACCACTTCACTGAGCTATCCGCGGCATCTGCGGGGGGGGGGCACCGAAGCCGAGATCAGTTCAAACTGATGCCCGGCAGCTTGCGCATCTGGCGGTGGTGGGCGCTCAGGTTCTCGAGCAACTTTCGGATGCGTTCATCCGCCGCGGCGGTCTCCTTGCTTATCTCACGGCCTTGGGCGCGCAGCAACATCACCCCATAGAGCCCGGTGAAACAGAGTTCCACGATGCCGCGATCATCCTCTTCGCCTTCCACCTGCCGGCCCAGCGCCTCGATATCCTGTTTCGCGTCGATGTACAGGCTCGCGTAAAGGGGTTCCTCGATTACGTTGATCAGTGCGTGGTGCAGGGCCTCCAGGTCGGTGAGGGCTTCGAGTACTTCGCTTAAGTGACCGTGCCGTGTCAGCCCCTCCTTCACCATGCGTTCGGCCAAGGCCAGGTACCAGGCGAAGGCATTGGCCTTCTGCTCCGCGTCGCCGTCCATGGGCTCCACCAACGTGGCACGTATGGCGGCGGGGTCGAATTCGGTGGCGCGCAGCACATCTTCCAAGTGCCACATGCGCACCATATAGCCAGCGACATTCTCCTGCCGCTCGTGCTGCAGTCGGTCCATCATGGCGTCTTGGCGGCTGGGGTTTTGTTGGCGCGGTGGCGGGCGTTCAGGTCGGCGATAACCCGGGGGGTGAGGTCCAACGCGGGGTTACCCACCCAGATCTGGCCACCGTTCTGCACGCTGAAGATGAAATCGTGTTTGCCTGCCGTGTTGTATTCGGTGAGGTAGTCCATGATCTCCTTGCTGATCTCTTCCAGCATGCGCCCTTCCATTGCGGCCATCTGCTCCTCACCACGCGCCTGCATGCCTTGTATGCGGCCCATCAGGGCCTGCACCTCCTGTTCGTCGG
This sequence comes from Flavobacteriales bacterium, assembly GCA_016712025.1. Lineage (GTDB taxonomy): Bacteria > Bacteroidota > Bacteroidia > Flavobacteriales_F > PHOS-HE28 > PHOS-HE28. Next base: position 5,401 of record JADJRW010000044.1, on the reverse strand, counting down.
CCTGCACTTCGGCTTTGGTGCTGTAGGTGTGGTCCTTGTTCATCAAAGCCTCATAGCGCGCTTGCGACTTGGCCATTTCCTGTTGCAAGCCATCCTGCAGACGTTTGCCTTCGCTGCGGAAAGCGTTGCCGCGCTCCTTCACCAGTTCGTAGCGCTCCTGCACGCTGTCCATGAAGAAGAACGCGATCTTGGCGTTCACCAGCGCAGCGGTATCGAGGGTCGCCACGGGCGTGCTGTCCGCAGCTTCCGGGATCGCCTCCGCGGTGGTGTTGGTAGCGGCGGAAGCGGAGCGGCCCAAAAGGGACCAGGCGAGCAGTGCGCTTAGCAGCACGTTCCAAATGATGAGCAGCAGGCCGAGGTTCTTGTTCATAGGGGGAATAAAAAGAGCGCCCCGCTAGCGGGGCGCTCAAAGGTAGCATGCGGTGGGACTACGGTCGCACCACCAGCTTGCCGGTGTACACGCGATCGCGGGCGCGCACTTGGTAGAGGTAGGATCCGGCGGCTACGCCTTGCAGATCGAGGGTGGTGCGATCCGCTTGTTCCAGGCGCCAGCGGTGTACCAGCGCTCCGCTCAGATCCACCAGCACCAGTTCCGCACCGGCGCTGCCGAAACCGGTGATCGTCACCTTGTCCGCAGCGGGATTCGGCGTCACCGACAACGAAGCGCTCCGCGATTCTTCCAGCCCGGCGATCACATCGATGTTCACGCAAACCGTGTCGTTCGTCCCGATCTGGTCCGCGCTCCAATCGGTCCAGGCGCAGAAGGTACCGGTCACCGTAGTTAAGGGGAGGAAGGGTTGGGTGAAGGTGAAGAGCACCGAATCACCCGGGGTGAGGGTGCCGGTGAAATTCTGCGACACCACAGGTTCGCCGGTGAACTGGTAATTGACCGGGAAGCCGGTCGCGATCTGGTTGCCGATGTTCTTCACCCAGGTGCGCACGATGGTGGGTTGCGAAACGTCCAGCCCGTCCACAAGGCCGAAGAAGCCGACGCAGCCCACGTCGTACACAGGCAGTTGTTCCACGCGAAGGCCCAGGTGGAAATCGGTGGTCTCGCGATCGCGGTATTCGGCCCACACGCCATCCAGCACTTCGTAGGTGCGCAAGCTGAAGGGTGGCACATTGTCCTGCGCGATGTTCACGTTGTTGCCACCCATGTACCACTGCACGAAGAGGCCGCCTTCGGTCCAGAGGAAAGCGTTCGCCAGGTCGTAGGTGTGGTCGCCCGCAGCGGCGTCCACCGCTTGCACGAAGATGGAATCGAGCACGGTGCCGGGACCGCCGTTCGGGCCGTTGTCATCGAACACCTTCATGTACATGGGCGAGGGCAGCAGGTTGTTCACGATGCGTATGGTGGTGCCCGTTACGTAGCAGGGATAGAACGGCGCGCGATCCAAATGGACGCCCACGCCGCCGTTGCCGCCGTCCCAACCTATGCCGATGCCATCATCGCTGCCGCCGTGCCAGCGCACCAACCCGATGGCTTGGGTGGTGTCGTACACCGCCAACTCCTGCGTGCGCGTGTTGTTGGTGGTCACCAGTTCGTTCGCGATACCGCTTATGGTGACCACGTAACGATGCGTACCCGCACCCGTCGGCGCGAAGGCGATGGGGAAGGTGATCAGTGAATCCACGCCCGGGCCCATTTGGTTGATGGTCACTTGGTCGCTCACCACCAATTGGTTGCTGCTGTTGTACACCTGCGCGAGGGTGATCACGTCGTTCACCAGTTGGTTCCCGGTATTGGCGATGTTCACCACCAGCGGATAGTCCGGCCCGTTGCGCTGCATGCTCTGGCCACGGCTGCCCTCGGCGCCCACCCAATCCACAGCCACGTCCGTGATGTCCAGCAGGGGCACTGCCGGGGCGTAATACCGGATGGCGTAGTTGGCCACCGGATAGATATCCGCGGAATGTTGCAGGCCGATATCTCCGCTTATGCTCTCGATACCGATGAGCAGATCGTTGTTCTGGCTTATGCCGGTCTGCTCCAGTACCTGCACGGTGATGGTGCTGTCCAACTTGTTCAAGATGATCTGGAAGCTGTTGCTGCCCGTCCAACTGGGCGCCACGGAGCTCCAGAAGGGTACGTTGATCCAGCTGAAGATGGTGGTATCCGGCGCATCGTACACCCAGCACTGGCCGATGTTGCCCGCACCGAAGAAATTCATGTCCGCGGTAAGCGCGGCGATGTAATCATTCGGGCCGCCCGCCAGCGGAATGGTGGGGAAGGGCGAGGCGATGTTGGTGCTGTTGAAGGCGATGTAGCCGTTGCTGCCTATCCACACGTTCTTTACCGTGTACCAGTAGTAAGGCATGTTCGTGCTCATCACGAAGGGCCCACCACATTGTCATCCGCCAGGCCCATCACCTGCGTGCCGGTGCCGGTTATGTCGATCCAATTGAAGATGGGTCCATCGGGCTCGTTGCTGTCCTTCCAGGTGTATCCGTAAGCATCCGGCCCGCCCAAGGCGGCACGGGTTAGGAGGGGGAGGAGAAAGGCCAAAAGGGTAAGGGTCCGGGTCATGTGCGCAGCGGTTGGGGGAGGAAATGTAAGACGCTGGCTGGGATAGAGGCGGATCCTAGCCAGGCCGAGCATGTCTTAGACGCCCTGAGAGCGTTTGGGGCGTTTCGAAGTCCCGGCACGCCCGCCGCACCTACTCCTTGATCAGCTTTCTGGCCACCACATTCCTGCCCGTTCCCATCAGCACGCAGTAGACGCCACTGGACAAAGGCGTGAGATCCAACACGCCCACCGCGCCTTTCATCACGGAGGCAAAGACAATGTTCCCGAGCGCGTCCACAACGCGCACATCGGCCCGGCCGCCGGTCGTGGAAGGTGGTAAGCGCACGGTGACCAGGCCCGTGGTGGGGTTCGGGAAAAGCGTAAAGGCGCTCTCTTCGTTCGCAGCGGCGCCGTTGATCGCGGTGCTGCCAATGGCGACTTCAAGTAGCACCGTATCGCTGGAGCAATTGGCTCCGCCCGGGTTGGTTACCACCACGGCCACTGAACCGATCGGGCCAGCGCCCCAGGTCACGTCGATGCTGTTGGTGGTGGAGGAGCCGGAGCCTCCGGTAATGCTCCAGGCATAGGTGTAGCCCGCCACGAGCGGCACGCTGTAAGTGGCCACTTGCGCCGCGGCTACGGCGGCTGCCCCTGTGATGGCGGCCGGTGTCTGCGGAAGCGGTCCGCCCACGAGCACCGCGAGCGTCGGTGAGCCGAACGGGCCCGCATAGACGGTGTCGCCCGCTACGTGGATCGCTTGCACAGTGCTCCACGTGTCAGAAACGGAGGAGGCATCCCAGCATGTAGCGGCCGAATTGCTGATCTTGATCTGCGCGATGCGGTAGCGGGTTTGCCCGCCCAGTAAGTAGGAGTTGCCGCCCACCCAGATGTTGTCGCCATCCGGAAAGAGGCTCAGCACTTCATAGCTGCTGCTGTTCTGGTTGAACGGGGCGAGCACACCGTTCAGATCATAGGCGGCCACCCCCTTTCTGTTCTGACCGCTGATCACGTTGAAATCGCCGCCGATGAAAATATGGTCGTTGGTGCGGACGATGGAGGTGATGCCGAAGTTGTTGATCGCCGGTTGCGGGTGCCAGGTGCTGTCCAGCGTCCCGGTGGCCAGATCGAAGCGGCACAATCGTCGTACATCGAATTGCCTGTGGCGAAGCGGAAATCACCGCCCACATACACATGCGATCCCGAAATGTGGATGGCGTTGATGCTGCCCTGCTCCTCGAACAAAGGAGAGGACTGCCAGGGTGTGGCGATGCCGGTGGTGGCATCCACGGCCACGATCCTGCTGGGGGTGAAGGTGCAGTAGTAGAAGGTGTTCCCGGAGGCGCCCACACCGTGCCGCCACGAAACGAAGTGGGCCACATCCGACCAGGGGTTCAGATTCCCGGTGGCGAGGTCGAACATGCAGATGCCCATGCGGCTTTGGCCGTTCACCGTAACGAACGAACCGCCCGCGATCAGCTTATCGGCCACCCGTGAGCGAGGTGACACCATTGGTGATATCGGTCGGGGCCCAACTATCCAACACACCGGTGGTGGCATTGAAACGGGCGAGCCCTGCACGCGGGAGGCCGTTCACCGTGCCGAAGAAACCGCCGATGTACATGGTGTTACCGGCTTTCTCGATCGCATAGACACTGCCACCCGGTGTGGGCATGCCACCCAGGAGCGTTTGCGCCGCGATCAGCTGCACGGTGAGCAGTGCAAGAAGGGTCAGTGGATACTTCATCGGTCTTTGCTCGTGTTCTGGTTGTCTGTCAACGTTCCGGTACACCTGCTCTTTTCATGCCGCCGGACCATGCACGTTGGAGACGGGGAGGGCACCGTGGGGTTGCCGGAGATGTTTCCACGAGGTCCCCGCAGGGTGATCGTGCGGCATGCGCAGTGTCGCGCGCTCGTGCGCGTTACTCTTTCACGAACCGCACCGAGCCCTTCTCCGGTCCATCTTCCACGGAGAAGAAGTAGCTCCCGCTCGCCAGAGAGGACAAATCCAAAATCTCCGCTCCAGTGCCGTGGCCTTGGCCGGTGAGCAGCGTGCGTCCTTGGATATCGCGGATGCGCCAAGGAGCCGCTCCGACGCCTTCCACCTGGAGCACGTTCGCGCATGGAACGGGAAAGAGGGAAAGCGCAACCGCGCTGGTGGCCATGCTGCGCGGCGCTGCGCCCGGCGTATTGTCGATCATTACCTGGCACACCGGACCATAGGGACACCACGAGATCCCTCCGTTGAAGCTCGGTGCTACCGTGACGTCATAGATCGAAGCATCCTGGAGGGGGAGCGTGAGCCAGTTGAGGGTGAGGCTGCTGCCGTTGCTCATGATCTGCCGCACGAACGCGCCGCCATCGGTTACGAAGCGGAAACGATAATCGGTGGCGCCACTAAGGGAGATGGCATGGATCTGTTCGGCCGCGCCGAACATGCGCGTAACACCACAGCTGTTGGGATGCAGCGGTTGGTCCACCAAGCGGTGGGCGGGCAGGTGGGCGGAGCGCTCAGCACCTTCACCTGGCATACGGCGCCGAAGTTGCCGTAAACACCATTGATCTTGGTACGCACGGCGAGGTTCAGCAGCACGTTCAGCGGCACCGGGTTGGTCTGCAACCAGCCGAAGCGCAGGTAGCACGCATCGTTCGGGTCGGTGTCGCTCCAGCCGTTGTAGAATGCCGGATTGGAACACGCGCCGCGTGTAGGTGCCATTACGATCAAGATCCAGAACTGGTAGCCATCGCCGTTGGCGGGGTTCACGGCGGGGTTCGGGGTGGCGATGAAGTAGTCGTTGGTGAGGTAGTCCAGGCGTGAGCAGGAGGCGCTTTGGGCCTGGGAGTTCAGCGGCCTATCGCTGCCTACCGGGTCGCAGAAACCAAGGTTGTTCATAATGG
>JADJRW010000043.1 GCA_016712025.1 Flavobacteriales bacterium | reverse complement strand
GTCGTTGGCGTATACGTCGAGCTTCTGCTGTTGCTCGCCCTGGATGTTCTCGCTCCCCTGCGCGCCGAGGATGTCCTCCGCCAGTCCGGCCTTGTTCACTTCGCGGTTCACCATTTTGCCCGCCAGGCGGAAGCTGGTGAGCAGTTGGCTGAGTTCGCCGGTGGCGTAGGTGAATTCGTGCTGGCGTTCGGTGATGAACTCCGCGAGGGTCTTGATCTGGGCCATATGATGCAAAGATGCGAAGCGTCGACCCATGGGCTCGACCGCTTTCTTTGCGCGCATGGAGGTGATCACTCGAAGGGCCGGACCGCGCGATGTGCCGCGCATGCTCGAACTGGTGCAGGAACTGGCCGTCTTCGAGCGCGCACCCAATGAGGTGACGGTGACGGAGGAGCAAATGCGCGAAGCCGGTTTCGGGAACGACCCGGTTTGGGTGGGCTGGGTGGCCGAGGTCGAAGGAAGGGTCCAGGGCATGGCCGTTTGCTACGAGCGCTATTCCACATGGAAGGGTCGCCGGCTCTATTTGGAGGACATCATTGTCACGGAAGCGGCGCGGGGTGGGCGCATCGGGGAGAAGCTCTTCATGGAGTGTGTGAGGTATGCCCTTGAGCGGAACCACAGCGGCATGCTCTGGCAGGTGCTCGATTGGAACACCGACGCGATCCGCTTCTATGACCGCTTCGGTGCGAAGTACTCCAAGGAATGGTTGAACGGCTCGCTGGAGTTGGATCAATTGAAGAACTTGGCAGCGCAATGAAGGTCTTCAAGTTCGGTGGCGCCAGTGTGAAGGACGCGGCAGGCGTGCGCAACGTCGCGAACGTGCTCTCGCACTTCCCGGATGATGACCTGTTGATCGTGGTGAGCGCGATGGGCAAGACGACCAACGCGTTGGAGGAGGTGGTGTGGGCGTATGCCGATGGAAAGAGCACGAACACTTCTCTCACCCGGCTGAAGGCCTTCCATGCGGGGGTGTTGCACGAGGTGGCCCCCGGCGATGATGCTGCGGTCGAGGCGCTGAGTCATCTTTCAAAGAGCTGCAGCGCACACTTGGGCAACGGTCGTCCGGTCGCGTGGATCAGGACTACGACCAGATCGTGTCGTTTGGTGAGGTGTGGAGCACATTGATCGTGAGCGCCCATTTGCGGTCCACAGGTTTGGTCAATTCCTGGCTCGATGCACGGACCATCGTTCGTACGGATGCCAGCCACCGTTCCGCGAAGGTGGAATGGCAGGCTTGCCAGAACCTCGCGGACCGATACTTGAAGCCATTATTGGCGAACCGACCAGGCCGCATCGTTACCCAGGGGTTCATCGGCCGTACGGCGGATGGCCGCACCACGACGCTGGGGCGCGAAGGCTCCGACTTCAGCGCGGCCATCTTCGCCTACCTGCTGGACGCCGAGAGCGTGACCATCTGGAAGGACGTGCCCGGCATGTTCAACGCCGATCCGAAGCGTTTCCCCGACACTACGTTGCTCGCGCATATCAGCTATCGCGAGGCGATCGAACTGAGCTACTTCGGGGCGAGCGTGATCCACCCGCGCACGTTGCAACCGCTGCAGAAGAAGCACATCCCGCTCTATGTGCGTTCGTTCGTCGAGATCAATGCACCGGGCAGCATCATCGACGATCGCAGCGAGAACGACTCGCTCATCCCTTCGTTCATCGTCAAGCCGGAACAACTGCTCATCAGCATCACGCCGCACGATCTGAGCTTCGTTGTGGAGGAGAACCTCAGCGGTATCTTCTGGCTCTTCGCGCAACGCGGCGTGCGTATCGATCTGATGCAGAACAGCGCCGTGGCGTTCAGCGTGGTGGTGGACGATTCACCGCGCTCGCGCGAGCTGATCGAGGAGTTGCGGAAGGGCTACGAAGTGCGCTACAACGACGGCTGCGAGCTGATCACGGTGCGCCACTTCGATGAGGCCACACTGGCGACGCTCACGGCGGGGAAGGAAGTGCTGATCGAGCAACGGAGCCGGAGCACCGCCCGGTTCGTGGTGAAGTGATCAACGGTCATCGAGCATGCGGATCACCCGGTCCGGGTAGTCGCTTATGATGCCGTCCACGCCCAGATCGAGCATGCGTGCGATGTCGGCCTCTTCGTTCACGGTCCAAACAACCAGTTGCATATCGCGTCCGCGCAGCTCGGCAAGCAGGGCCGCATTGGCGAACTCGAACGCCGGACTGTAGATGGCAGGGGCGAATGAAAGCCGACCGAGGTCTTGCTCGAGCCCTTCGCTTTTCTCCACCAGGAAGGCGAGGGGGATGGAAGGATCCGCCGCATGCAGTGCTTCCAGGATGGCCGGATCGAAGCTCTGAAGGATACAACGGTCCGCGATGCCCAGCGAGTCCATGGAGGTGAGCACAGCCTTCACGTAGCTGCTTGGTTCCGGCTGGAAAGTTCCGTAGAGGGCCGGCTCGCTCTTGATCTCGATGTTGAAACTGGATAACCTGGAGCCGGTGAGGAGCGCGTGTTCGTCCACTGCTTCGACCACTTCGCGTAACGTCGGTTTGGCACTGGGCTTCAGGTCCTGCTCGGGGAAATCGGGCTGTGGTGCGCTGCCGCAGTCGAAACGCTGCGCTTCCTCGACGGTCATGCGGAAGATGTTGAAACCGCGTTCCTGCGCCGGATCGATGCTATCCCCTTCAGGCGTGCGGCAGATGCGGTGGTCCATCCAAGGCTCATGGCTGATCAGGACCTGCCCATCGCCGGTGAGCACCACGTCCATCTCCAACCAATCGCAACCGACATCAACGGCCTTGCGGAAGGCCTCCAGCGTGTTCTCCGGGCGCAGGCCGCGACAAACCGCGGTGGCCGTGGATCTCGGGTACGGTGGTGGAATTCATGCAGGAGTTGAGCAGCAAGGCGATCGCTACACTGGGGAATACGCTACGGTCGATCATGGGGGAATGCGGAAAGGATCTTCTCCGCGAGCACGGTGGCCATCTTGTAGCGACCCTCGTGTGTGACGCCCGCGATGTGCGGTGTGAGCAGCACGCGTTCATGCGCGAGCAGTCGCTGTTGCACGGAAGGTTCCTGCGACGGGTCGAGTCCGGATAGATCGGGGCGTTCGAACTCCAGCACGTCGAGCGCGGCGGCGATCACACGGCCGTGATCGAGCGCATCGAGGAGCGCTTCGGTATGCACCACGGCTCCGCGGGAGGTATTGAGGAGCCACACGGGTTTGCCGAGTCGCAGGAAAAAGTCGCGATCGGCGTAGTGGTGCGTTTCAGGCGTGAGCGGTAAATGCAGGCTGATCACATCGCTTTCGCGCAACACACGTTCCAGGCCGCTTTCTATGATCCCCGCACGATCGAAGCCGCTACGGTACTTGTCGTGTGCGAGCACTTTCACCCCGAAGCCGCGTAGCCGCTCCGCGAAGGCGCTGCCCATTTGGCCATAGCCGATGATGCCGACGGTCTTCCCGTGCAGGTCGGTGCCCCGGTTCGCTTCGCGCAGCCACAGCCCGGCGCGCACCTGCATGTTCGCGCGAACGAGCACTTTCATCAGCGCCAACAGAAGCATCACGCAGGTCTCGCCGACGCCATCGCGGTTACCCTCCGGGGAATTGAGCACTGCGATGTTCTTGCGTCGGCAATGCTCCACGTCGATGCTCTCCAGGCCGGAACCCACGCGGGCGATGAACCGGAGGCCCGGGGCCGCATCGATCATCCCCTTGTCCACGGCGCTGCTACGGACCACGATGCCATGGCAGGTGGTATGGGCCTGGCATCGTGGTCGGCTGGGAGGATGCAGTGTGTCCCGCAGCAGCGGTCAAGCGTTGTGCGAGCGTGGGATGCACCTCATCGAGGAAGTAGATGCGCATGTGTTCCATCCCGGCGGTTCTGGTTCAACGGAAGAGGTCGTACATGATATGGCCCACCGTGAAGTAGGTGAGGAGCCCGAAGATGTCGTTCAGCGTGGTGACGAACGGACCTGTAGCGAGCGCGGGGTCCACTTTGAGGCGGTCGAGGGCGAGGGGGATGAGCGTTCCGAAGAAAGCGGCGGTGAGGATCACGGTGAAGAGCGCGATGCTCACCGTGTAGCTCAGCGCCTGGCTCTGACGCAAGGCGAGGTTCACCGCGAAAATGAGTGTACCGCAGATCACCGCGCTCAGCAGCGCTACGCGAAGTTCCTTCCACAGGCGGGCGAAAATGTTCACATGTGCCAGTGCGCCCGAGGCAAGACCCTGCACCACGATGGCGCTGGATTGCACTCCGACATTCCCGGCCGTAGCCGCGATCAATGGCATGAAGAAGGCCATCTTCGGATCGATGCGTAGTTCCTCTTCGTAAAGCCCGATGATCTGCGAGCTGAGGATCCCGCCAGCGAGGCCGATCAACAGCCAGGGAGGCGGGCGCGGACTTGTACCATCGGGCTGTCGCTCGCGTCCACGTCCTCGCTGATACCGCTGGCGAGTTGGTAGTCCTCCTCGGCTTCCTCTTGCATCACGTCCATCACATCGTCGAACGTGATGCGCCCTACCAGGCGGTTCTCCGTATCCACCACGGGAAGCACCACCACGTCGTATTTCTTCATCCGGCTCACCACCTCTTCCACGTCGGTGTCGACGAGCACGCTCACCGCATCGGTCTGGCAGATGTGCTTGATCAATGTACGGGTGCTCTCGGCGGAGAAGAGGAGGTCCTTCAAGGGCAGGATGCCGAAGAAGCGATCGTCCTTGTCGACCACATAGATGGTATACACATGTTCCACCTCCTTGGCCTGCTGGCGCATGTCCACTATGGCACGCGCCACGGTGGAATCGGCGCGCACGCTGATGAGCTCCTTCGCCATGAGCGCTCCAGCGGTGCCTTCCTGATGGCGCAGCAGCTCCTCAATGTCGTCGGCCTGCCCTTCGTCTTCGAGCAGATCGAGCACTTCTTTGGCCTTCTGCTCGGGCAGATCGGCCATTACGTCCGCGGCATCGTCCGAGTCGAAGTTCTCGATGAGTTTCTCGGCGATCTCCTTGCTGGTAAGGCCTTCGAGGAGTTTTTCGCGTACGTCCTCGTCGAGTTCCAGCACGGCCTCGGCAGCCGTTTCCGGTTCCAGCAGGCGGATCACATAGCGGGCCTCGTCGAGCGTCAGGCGGTCGAGCACGCCTCCGATGTCGGCGGGGTGCAGTTCGCTGAGCACGGCCAGGATATCCTGGTCGCGGCCTTCCTCCACATCGCTTTGCAAGCGCTCCAGAAGGCTTTTGGTGAAGACGGATCGCATGCCGCAGGGTCGTGCATCGGCGCCCCATCGTTGAGGCGCGCGAAGCTACGAAGGGCTGTGCGGCCCACAGGCCTGCGCGAGTTCCACATAGTCGGCTACGCTGAGGCGTTCGGCACGCAGGCCAGCGAACTTCGGTGGTACCACTGGGAGCCCGGGGAATCCGCGCAGGGCGTTCGTCAACGTCTTGCGCCGATGGTTGAAAGCGGCCTTCACCAACGCGGTGAAGACACGCTCGTCGCATGCGAGCGAGGTGACCTCGTTGCGCCGCATGCGGATCACCGCGCTGCGCACCTTGGGTGGCGGAATGAAGGCGGTGGGTTCCACGATGAACAGCGGCTCCATCGTGTACCAGGCTTGTGCAAGCACGCTGCTGATGCCGTAGGTGCGGCTGCCGGGTGGGGCACAAAGCCGGTCGGCCACCTCCTTCTGGAACATACCCACCAATTCGGTGAAACGATCGCGGTGTTCGAGCACCTTGAAGACGATCTGCGTGCTGATGTTGTAGGGGAAATTCCCGATCACAGCGATGGCGCCGGGGCCCACGGCGTCGGGGCTCATGCGCAGGAAATCGCTTTCGAAAACGCGCAGGTCGGGATAGCGTGCGTGCAAATGCGCCACGCTGTCCCGATCCACTTCGTAGCAGGTGAGCTGCAGGTCGGTGCGCCCGATCAGATGTTTGGTGAGCGCACCCGTTCCGGGACCCACTTCCACCAGATGCGCGTAGCTGCCATGGCCGGTGAGGCTCTGGGCGATGCGTTCAGAGATGGCGTCCTCCTTCAGGAAGTGCTGACCGAGGTGCTTCTTGGCGCGGACGTACATCAGGCGGTATGCACCACTTCAAGCAGGGTGCGGAAAGCGACGAAGCGGCCACCGTAGCGTGCCTGGGTCTTCGCCTGCATGGCGGGTGCGAACTCGTGGCGGTAGCGCTCGTAGGTCGTTCTATCGGCACAGGTGTACTGCACGGCGTAGGTCAGTCCCGCATCCTCCTCGGCGAGCACACGCACCATGCGGCTGTCCAGGAAGAGGCCGGTCGCCATCACGTCGGGGATATGTTCGTCGCGCATCCAGCGCACCCATTCATCGTGGATGTCCGCATCGACGCTGATGGTGACGTTGTAGACGATCACGGTTCGATGAGAGGTGCTGGTGCAGGTAGCTCCGTATCGGGCGCATCACCGCGCAAACGGCGATAGCGCGCACGGGCCTCGGGTATGAAAATGCTGCCGGGCTGTTCGAAAAGGAGCTTCTCGTATGTGGCCTTCGCTTTTTCCGGGTCCTTCAATTGGTCCTCGTACAGGCGGCCCAGATCGAAAAGGGCATTGTCCAGCAGGATCTCCAGCGGAAAGAACTCGATCACCTTTTGCAGATAGCCGGCGGCTTCGGTGAACTGTTTGCGGTCGCGGGCGATACGGAAGCGCTGGTACAGCACGTCATCACTGATCCCATCCTGAGGGAATTGGGCGTCGAGCGTGTCCAGCACCTCGACCGCTTCATCGAACCGGCGTTGGAAGGTGAGCAGGTCCGCATGCGCGAAGAGCGAGAGGGGAACACTGTTGCTGTCCACGCCCAGGTTGTCGCTGATCAACAGGCTCAGTTCCATGGCATCGTTCGCGATGAGCTTGGAGGTGGATGCCTTCAGAATGTCCAATTGGCTCTTCGCCCAGAGGAAGTCGCCCGCGTGGAAGCTCACTTTGGCGTTGCGCAAGCGCGCCTCGTGGCCCAGTGGATCGTACTTGAAATCCAGGTCCACTTGCGAATAGAGGAGGGATGCCTCCCAGATATCCCCATTGAAGAGTTGTACATCCCCCAACGCGAGTTTCAAGCGGCCCTGGGTGTTTGCGTCCAGGTCGGGTAGCGCCAGCGCATCCTCCAATAGGCCGGAGGCGGCATCGCGATCGTTCAGGTAGTACGCTTGCAAACGGGCCAGGTCCTCCATCAGGTCCACCGTGTTGCGTCCGCGGCCCAGATCGCTGAGCGCAGTGAGGTAGCGCTGTGATAAGATCTCCAGTTCTGGTCGCGGTGGGTCCGTTCGCTCGGTGAGTCGGGCCATTTCCGTCTTCACTTGACCTATGCGTGCCTGGGTATAGACAGCATCGCGTCGCCCCAGCGTCACCACATGGTCATAGCACTTCAGCGCCGTAGCGTACTCGCCATTGGACAGCGCGATCCCTGCCAGGTCCATCAAACGGGTCCCTCCTTCATCAAAGCGTTTGTCCAAGGCTTTGCATTGCACGAACGCGCCGTCCAAGTCCTTCTGCTGGATATAGAGCCAGATGAGCATCTCCTGATAGATGGAGCGATCCGGGGTGCGTTGGATCCGGCGCAACAGTTCGGTGCGGAGAAGGTCGGTGTTGCCATCGCGCCGCGTGAAGTCGATGTGCCTTGACAACCCGTTCTGCACGGCCTGCACATAGCCTTCGTTCGTGGCCAACAGGTCCATATATGCGCTCATCATGGCGGGCACATCCCCTTTAAGCGCGTGCAAGTTGGCGATCTCGTAAGCGAAGGAGGTGCCGTCCTTCATCATCTTCTGCCCCCGCTCAAAGGCCTGCAGCGCTTGGTCGTGCAGGTTGTGGCGGCTGAAGGCATTGGCGGTTTGACGCACACCGTTCGCATCGGGGCGCATGCCTTTCAGGGCGCGGTCGAACTGTTGCTGGGCCTTGTCGGGCTCATCGCTCACGCGGTACACTTCACCCAGGTCCACAGTGTAACGGGGGTCGTCGCTGCGCTTTTGCTGGTCCCTGGCGAGCTTCTCGGCGCGGTCGTATTGTTTCAAGGCCATGTGGCTCTTGAAGAGTTGTTCGTAGTAGAAAGGGGTGGGCTGCTTCTTATGAAGACGCTCGTAGTATAGCACGGCCTTCTCGTAGTCGCCTGTTTGGAAGTACTGTGCGGCCAATTGCTCATCCGTACCGTCCTGGGCGACCAGGCGCACATTACATGCGCACAGCAAAAGGATCAACAGGACGGTCCTCATGAGCTGGGGGGCGGGGCCAACAGTTCGGCCACGCCGTGGTGTTGTGCGTTCCATTCACGGGTCGCGGTGCGGTAGCTGTTCAGGATCACCTGCACGCTCTGTGCCAGTTGGTCGAGCACCAGTCGTTCCTGTTCGAAGTAGGTCTTGCGGGGGCCTTCCGGCAGCAGGCCGTTATCGATGTCATGCCGCAGGTCTTCGAGCTGTTCGCGTGCTGCGAATAGTTCTTTGCGCACGCCTTCGGTCTTGCCGCGCACACGCCCCAGCGAACGGTCCATGGCGCGGTAGTAGTTGCCGATGGCCACGGCCTGGTCCTTGGCGAGCGTATCGCGCAGCACGTTTTCCAAGGAGGTGCGCTGGGTACGGAACACGGAGTCCATGTGGTCGCAGCGCGCCAGGTCGATGGTGTCGAGTCCGGCGAGCAGGCTATCGGTGCGGATCATCATGCTGTCGAGAGCGCTCACAAGGGCTGGGTCCGAAGGTTGGCGACAACCGGAACCCAGTGCGAGCAGTAACGCGGCCGCAGCGAGGAATGGTACGCTTCGTTTCATGCGGTGATCCGGTCGAAGCCGGTGTAAGGTTGCAGTGCTTTCGGGATGCGGATGCCATCCGCGGTCTGGTTGTTCTCCAACAGCGCCGCGACAATGCGGGCGAGTGCGAGGGCGCTTCCATTGAGGGTGTGCGCCAGGCGGGTCTTCTTCTGTTCGTCCCGGTAGCGCAGTTTCAGGCGGTTGCTCTGGAAGGTCTCGAAGTTGCTGATGGAACTCACCTCCAGCCAGCGCTTCTGCGCGGCGGCGTAAACCTCCATGTCGTAGGTCATCGCGCTGCTGAAGCCCATGTCTCCGCCGCACAAAAGCAACTGTCGGAAGGGCAACTCCAACTCGCGCAACAGGCCTTTCACATGGTCCACCATCTCCTCCAATACCGCGTAACTCTTGTCCGGGTGCTCGATGCGGACGATCTCCACCTTGTCGAACTGATGCACGCGGTTGAGGCCGCGCACATGCGCCCCATAACTACCCGCCTCGCGGCGGAAGCAAGGCGTATAGCCAACCATTCTCACCGGCAATTGAGCGAGGTCAAGGATCTCGTCGCGGTACAAATTGGTGATCGGTACCTCCGCTGTAGGGATCAAGTAGAGGTCATCCACGGTGGCGTGGTACATCTGTCCCTCCTTGTCGGGCAGTTGGCCGGTGGCGAAGGCGCTGGCGGCGTTCACCAGGTGGGGTGGAATGATCTCGCGGTAGCCGGCCGCAGTGGCTCTGTCCAGAAAAAAAGCGATGAGCGCCCGTTGCAATTTTGCCCCTTGACCACTGTACACCGGGAAGCCCGCACCGGTGAGTTTCACCCCAAGATCCAGGCTGAACAGATCGTACTGCTCACCCAGTTCCCAGTGGGGTTTGGCACCGGCAGGCAATTCGGGAACGGCGCCTTCCTGCATCACCACGGTATTTTCTTCCGGGGTGCGCCCTTCGGGCACGCGGTCGCTCGGTGCGTTGGGAATGGTGCAGAGATGGTCGTGCAGCGCTTTCTCCGCCTCCTCCAAACGGCTCCGTAGCGCTTGGATGTCGGCCTTCAGATCCGTGGTACGTGCGCGGATGGCCTCGGCCTCGTCCTTGCGCCCGCTCTTCATCAGTTCCCCAACGCTTCGGCTCAACTCGTTCAACTCGGCTTGGCGGGCATCCAGGACGCTTTGTGTGGAGCGACGGAGTTCGTCCAAATCCACCGCCCGGTCGAGCAAGCCTTTGGCATCGATGGGGCGCTTGGAAAGACGGCGTTCGGCTTCAGCACGGTTCGCTCTCAGGAACGACAATTCCAGCATGGACGGGGGAATGGGATGATGGTCAAAGGTAGGTAGCTGGCCTATGCCGGTCAGGTGCGGAAGGTGAGGTGTGAGATGCGAAGCCCCGCCATCCTGTTGCCAGGGGCGGGGCTATCGAAAAGTTGGGAGGCTGCTAGGTCGTCGGCGGATCGATCACGTTCACGAAGCTGCGCTCGCCGCGCTTCACTTTGAACTCGATGATGCCGTCGGTGAGGGCGTACAGCGTGTGGTCCACGCCGATGCCCACGTTCTTGCCAGGGTGGTGCTTTGTGCCACGCTGGCGAACGATGATGTTGCCTGCGGTCACGGTCTGGCCGCCGTAGATCTTCACGCCGAGGCGTTTGCTGTGGCTTTCGCGTCCGTTGGAAGTACTGCCTTCACCTTTCTTGTGTGCCATGGCTTCTTGGGTCTTGCATCGATGCCCGTGGTGCTTGTCACCCTGAGCGGAGTCGAAGGGTTACTTCTTGCTGTCTTTCTTAGGTGCTGCTTTCTTGGCCGGGGCCGCTTTCTTCGCGGGAGCGGCTTTCTTGGCCGGGGCCGCCTTCTTTGGTGCGGCCTTCTTGGCCGGTGCGGCTTTATCCGCAGCGGCCTTGGCCGAGGCGGTCTTCGCTTTCGGTTCAGCCACCTTCCAAACCTTCGAGGCCGGTGCCGTGCTCTTGCTGGCATCGAACTTCTCACCCTTGCCGAGGATGGCCTCGATCCACAGTTCCGTAATGGACTGGCGGTGGCCGTTGAGTTTCTGGTAGCCCTTGCGGCGCTTCTTCTTGAACACCAGCACGGTGTCGCCCTTGCTGTGGGCCAGCACCTTGGCGGCCACACGGGCACCCTCCACATTAGGGGTGCCTACGCTGATGGTGGAGCCATTGCTCACCAGCAACACGTTGGCGAGTTCCACATGCTTGCCGGCTTCCGCCTCCAGGCGATGGACCTTCAGCTTTTGGCCGCCTTGCACTTTGTACTGCTGGCCTGCGATATCAACGATGGCGTACATGGTCTACCGGAAAATGGGCTGCAAATGTAGGGTGCCGGACCGATCCAGCCAACAAAGCGCCCGGAAAGCCTGGAACCCCCGCTGCTGGCCTACTTCAGCGCGAAGGCCTTCTTCACCGTACCCAGCGCGTTCAGTTCCTCCCACGGGAAGAGCTTCACGGTCACCTTGGCGGTCTGGCCTGCGTTGTTGAAGGTCTTCGTTACCGTCTTGCTTTCGCGGCCCATGTGGCCATAGCTGGCGGTCTCGCTGTAGATCGGCGTGCGCAGGGCGAAGCGCTTCTCGATGAAGTACGGGCGCATGTCGAACTCCGGCAATGCTGCGATCTTCTTGGCGATCTGGCCGTCGTTCATCTTCACTTTGGCGGTGCCGTACGTGTTCACGTAGAAACCGACGGGCTTCGCCACGCCGATCGCGTACGCCACTTGCACGAGCACTTCATCGCACACACCGGCAGCCACCAGGTGCTTGGCGACATGTCGCGCTGCGTAGGCCGCGCTGCGGTCCACCTTGCTGGGGTCCTTTCCGCTGAAGGCACCACCACCATGCGCGCCTTTACCGCCGTAGGTATCCACGATGATCTTGCGACCGGTGAGTCCGGTATCCCCGTGCGGGCCACCGATCACGAACTTGCCGGTGGGGTTGATGTGGTAGGCGATGTCCTTGCCGAAGAGGGCTTGCACGCGCTTGGGCAGCTTCTTCATCACACGCGGCACCAGGACCTCGATCACGTCCTTCTTGATCTTCGCGAGCATCGGCGCGTCCTTGTCGAAGTCGTCGTGCTGGGTGCTCACCACGATGGCGTCGATGCGCATGGCGGTGTTGTCGTCGTTGTACTCGATGGTCACCTGGCTCTTCGCGTCGGGGCGCAGGTAGGGCATCTTGCTGTTCTTCTCGCGGCGGATGGCGGCGAGTTCGCGCAGGAGCAGATGGCTGATCTCCAGCGGCAGCGGCATGTAGTTATCGGTGTCGCGGCAGGCGTAGCCGAACATCATGCCCTGGTCGCCGGCACCTTGCTCTTCCGGCTTCTTGCGCTCCACGCCCTGGTTGATATCCGGGCTCTGCTCGTGGATCGCGCTGAGCACGCCGCAGCTGTGCGCCTCGAACATGTACTCGCTCTTGGTGTAGCCGATACGCTCGATCACCTCGCGGGCGATCTGCTGCACGTCGAGATAGGCGTTGCTTTTCACCTCACCAGCGAGGAACACCTGCCCGGTGGTCACGAGCGTTTCGCAGGCCACCTTGCTGCTGGGATCGAAGGCGAGGAAGTGATCGATGAGGGCATCGCTGATCTGGTCGGCGACCTTGTCGGGGTGGCCTTCGCTAACGGATTCGGAGGTGAAGAGGTAGGGCATGGATCGGTGCGTACGGCCTTTTTGGCTTGGGAAGGCCGCAAAGGAAAGGCTTCTCCCCAGCACCGCAAAGCCGACCTGCCCCGCTGTTCAACGATCGGTTGTTCTATTTCTGTGCGGACCAAGGCGCAACCCTGCTTTCGAGCAGCACGAACTTTGCGGCCCAAGAAGAAAACAGCTATGCGAATGCGCACCCTCCTCATTACGGCCGCCCTATTGATCACTGCGGTCGTTCAACAAGAAGCACGCGCGCAGGCGTTCCTGGCCGGTGACAATGCCGTCGGCATCGGCGCAGGCGTGGGCGGGTCGTACTACCGATACGGTAACTACGAGGGGTTCCGGCCCACCTTGTCGCTCAACTATGACCGCGGAACCGCGATCGGTGTGGGCCCGGGTGTGCTGGGTATCGGTGGGTTCTTCTCCTATACCTCTCGCCGCATCTACAACTCCGATGTTTTATGGGTGGAGGATAAGCGGTACAGTTTCATAGGGTTCGGGGTGCGTGGCACCTACCACTGGAATAGTTGGCACAAGGTGGAGAATTGGGATGTGTACGCGGGGGTTGCCCTTGGCGCGAACATCACCACCTACAATGATCGCTCGACCTACAGTTCCGCTTACTACTACGACCGCTATCACAGCACGTATCGCGCCCGCAACCCGATGCGCACCTCGCTCTTCATAGGTACGCGCTATTACTTCACGGATTTCTTCGGCGTGTTCGCGGAGGTGGGTTATGACACGGCCTTCCTCACTGCTGGGTTGCAGTTCAAATTCTGAGACTTGCCAAGGGTTCAGCCCTTGGTGAGCTCCTTGAACACCTCTTCCAGGCCGCGCGCGCTCTTTTGGAGCGTAAGCACTTTCAAGCCCTTTTCCACAGCGAACTGGAAGACGCTGGCACGGATGTCCTGTGCGCTGTTGTAGCTCAAAACCCAGCGGCCCTGTCCTTCGTGCTGGGCATGCACCACGCCAGGCAGTGCGCGCAACGCTGGCCCATCCACGGTGCCTTCGAATTCGACCTCCAGCAGGTCCTGGTCGCGGCGCAGGTTCCGCAAGTGTTCGGCCTTGTCATCGGCCACGATACGGCCATGATCGATGATGATCACGCGATCGCAGATGGCCTCCACTTCTTGCATGATGTGCGTACTGAGCATCACCGTGCGTTCCTCCCCGACGCGCTTGATCAAGCCGCGGATCTCTTCGAGCTGGTTGGGATCCAGGCCGCTGGTGGGTTCATCCAGGATCAACACGTGCGGTTGGTGGATCATGGCTTGCGCGAGGCCCACGCGCTGCCGGTAGCCTTTGCTGAGCGCGCCGATCTTTTTGTGCTGCTCGCTCCCAAGGCCGACCATTCCGATCATCTCCTTCACCCGGGTGTCGCGCTGCTTCAGTCCATAAACCCCCGCAACGAACTCCAGGTACTCGCGCACATAGAGGTCCACATAAAGCGGATTGTGTTCGGGCAGGTAGCCCACCTTGCGGCGCACCTGCATGCTCTCCGTGCGGATGTCATGGCCGCAAACACTGGCCTCCCCGCTGGTAGGTGGAAGGAAGCAAGTGAGCACCTTCATCATGGTGCTCTTTCCGGCGCCGTTGGGTCCGAGAAAGCCCACCACGCCAGTGCTGCCGATCTCGAACGAAACATCGTCCAGCGCCTTCTGGGCGCCATAGCGCTTGCTGACGTGGCTAACGGAAATGGACATGGCGCAAAGGTATCCGCCCATCAATGCGCCCCATGGGATCACGGAAGGGCGGCCCACCCCGACCTTTGCGCACATGCCCACCGGCCTTGTGATGCGCAGTACCGGCAGCCGCTACCTCGTGCGGGGTGAGGACGGTGCGCTCCACGCATGTGTGGCCAAGGGCAACCTGCGGATCAAAGGGTGGAAGAGCACGAACCCGCTGGCCGTAGGCGATCGTGTGGAGTTCCTTCCACAGGTCAGCGCGGAAGAAGTCGGCTCGATCATCGACTTGCACGACCGGAAGAACTACCTCGTGCGTCGCAGTGTGAACCTGAGCCACCATCGGCATGTGCTCGCCGCCAATCTCGACCAGGCAATGCTCATGGTCACGGTGCTGCGGCCGCGTACCTCGTTCGGCTTCATCGATCGCTTCCTCGTTACGGCTGAGGCTTATCAGGTGCCCGTCGTTCTGGTCTACAACAAAGTGGACGATCTCAACGACGAAGAGCGTGACCTGCTCGCCGACCATGTGGACACCTACCAACAGATCGGCTACCGTGTGGTGATGACCGCAGCGCTGCAAGGGGGCGGTGTGCAGGAGGTCGTGGACCTGCTGAAGGGGAAGGTCACTTTGTTATCCGGGCACAGTGGCGTGGGTAAGAGTACGCTCATCAACACCATCGATCCCGCATTGGACCTACACACCTTCGAAGTGAGCACATCCAGCGAGAAGGGTCAGCACACCACCACGAACGCGGAGATGTACGAGCTTCGAATGCCCAAAGCCACCCCGTCCGCGTCACCGACGTTCATCATCGACACGCCGGGCATCAAAGGCTTCGGGCTGGTGGATCTGGAAAAGGCGGACATCGGCGACCAATTCCCCGAGTTCTTCGCGGTGAAAGGGAAATGCCGTTTCAATGACTGCATGCACTTGGAAGAGCCAGGCTGTGCCGTGCGCGCGGGATTGGAGGCGGGCACGCTCGCGGGCACGCGGTACAACAGCTATGTGGACATGCTGAACGGCGTGGACGATACCAGCACCTTCCGGGTGGATTGATCCTTCGAGCACAACGGCTACTGAGATGCGCGCGGTCGTTCAAAGGGTAAGCAGGGCTTCGGTGCATATCGCCGGTACGGAACACGCACGTATCGCTCACGGCCTCCTGATCCTGCTCGGGATAGAAGTGGGCGACACGGACGCGGATCTGGAATGGCTCTGCGGCAAATTGGTGCGGCTCCGCATTTTCCCCGATATCGAGGGCGTGATGAACCTGGACATCCAGCAAGTGCATGGCGAGGTCCTGCTGGTGAGCCAATTCACCCTGCATGCCAGCACGGTGAAGGGCAATCGCCCGAGTTATCTGCGCGCCGCGCGACCGGAAGAGGCCGTTCCGCTCTATCTGCGCGCCAAGCAGCGGCTCGGCGAAGTGTTGGGCAGACCGGTGCGCAGCGGTGAGTTCGGGGCCGACATGCAAGTGGAACTGGTGAACGATGGTCCGGTCACGATCATGATCGACAGTAAAACGCGGGAATGATGGAGGAACAAAGATCGGTGTCCGCATTGCAAGCCGAAGTGGACCAATGGATCCGTAGCACGGGGGTGCGCTACTTCAGCGAACTCACCAACACCGCATTGCTCGCGGAGGAAACAGGCGAAGTGGCGCGCATCGTGGCCCGTCGCTATGGGGAGCAGAGCGAGAAGGAAAGCGACCGCACCAAAGACCTCGGCGAGGAGCTGGCCGATGTGCTCTTCGTGGTGCTTTGCCTGGCGAACCAAACAGGCACCGACCTGCAGGCCGCATGGGAGAAGAAAGTCGCGATCCGCACGCAACGTGATGCGGACCGGCACCGCGCCAATCCGAAGTTGCGCTGATCAGCGCTTGATCACACGTTCGCGGCCAAGGAAGCTTCCTGCGGCGTCGGTCACTTCCAATACGTAACAGCCCGCGCGCGTCCCGCTCGGCACAGCCACAGGACCGTTGATCGAACCTTGCGCGACCAACACACCTAGCATGGTGAACAGCCGGTAGCGTGCGGTGCCAGTGCCGCGCGGTAACTGGACATCGAAGGCTTCGTGGAAGGGGTTCGGCACCACCGCGATCTCCGTTGTTGGCGACGCATGTGCAGGTATGGCCATCGCCAAGGAACAGATCGGGTCGCCGGGAACGAAGGGGTTGGACCACACCACGGAATCGTTGTGGGTGAAGCAGCCCAACGTGCTCCCACTCTCGAAGGGCCCGATCATT
Source organism: Flavobacteriales bacterium (assembly GCA_016712025.1). Lineage (GTDB taxonomy): Bacteria > Bacteroidota > Bacteroidia > Flavobacteriales_F > PHOS-HE28 > PHOS-HE28. Next base: position 24,914 of record JADJRW010000043.1, on the reverse strand, counting down.
GCGCCGAGCAGGCCGAACGTGCTGCCAATGCCTTCGAGCACACGCACCGAGTCGCTGCCGAGCGCCTGCTCACCCGTGGTCCAGCGCTGGTGCCAGCCATCGGCAAGAGGTACGCTATCGATCCGCACTACTTCCAAGGAAGGGAAGATCACATTATTGAAGGTCGCAGGGTAGGTGCCGGTGCCGATGGAGAAATCGTAGAGCAGGTACTCCAGACCATCGTGATGGTTGAACAGAAAGACTTGCCGGGCGGGAATATCCTGCCGGAAGATCATGTACAACGCAAGGGGTTCGGTGTAGTTCCACTGCGTGAGTGGAGGGAAGATCATCTGCTCCACGCAAGCGCCCGTGCTGAAAAGCTGGTGATAGCCAGTGCCCGCGATCACCGTGTCATTGCTGAAGGTGATCTCCCGCGTGCAGTTGGTATAGGTGTCGCCGATCCCATCGCTGAACAGCCAACCATGGTATTCCAACCAGGTCGCGTTACTCTCCGGGAAGGGGATGTAGCCCTGTGCGGTGGAAACCGACGCTAGGGCAGAAAGCAGGATCGTGTGCAACGTTCTCATGGCCGTGGGTGTTTGCCAAGGTAGGACGCGCCAAGGTCGCTGACCGCTGCCTGCTTACCAGGGCTTCTCCAGATCCGTCGGCGCGTAGGTATGATCGCGCACCGTCCAAAGCGATGCGCCTCGCTGCGCTTTCAGTTTGAGGGCATCACTTTTTCCGATACGGCGCAATAGCGCGATGGGCGTGAGGATCACGAAGAATACGGCGCTGATCAGAATGCGGCCGTTCACCCAGCCGAGGGCCATAGCGAGTTTGGTCCAGCCCAAATGGATCAGCCGCGCGAGCGCGGGGATCAACAATCCGATACCGCCGACCACCGCAGCAACGGTGAGCATCCAGGCATGGTGGAAGATGAAGTACAGCACCACGAACCCGGTGGTGATCGCCAGCATGCTGGAGAACACCGCCTCCTTGGTCGGTTCCGATGTGGCGGACATGGCTAGAACAGCGTGTAGATGAACGGTGCCACGGCGGAACCGCCGCCGATCACCAGCAGCACGCCGAGCAGCAATAGCACGATGATCACCGGTGCGAGCCACCATTTTTTTCGGCTCCAGAGAAAGCCCCAGAGGTCGGTAAGGAAGTCCATGCGTTCAGTGCTTCAGGTGCTGTGGGTAGTGGGCGGAAAGGTATGGGATGAGGGCTTCGGCGATACGCTGCGCCACATGGCGGGCACCCGTTCTGGTAAAGTGGTAGCTGTCGTAGAAGTTGCTGGAGTTGCCGGGTAGCAGGCTATCCAGATCGATCCGGCGGTGCCGGTGCCAAGGCCGATGGCGCGGGTGCGTGCGTTGTAGAGGTCGAGGCGCTGCGCGACCAAGGCACCGTTCAAACTGTCGCCGAGCTGGAAGTGGCCCAGCTCTTTGCCCGTAAAGGGATCGGCGACGTTACTGAAGAGCGTGGGCTGGGTGATCAGGATCGGATCGCTTCCATGCGAACGGCACAGCGCGATCAAGTCAGTGAGCCTTTCACCGAAACGATCCACAAGCGGAAGTTCGCGTTGCACGGCGCGTTGCACCATCGCGCTATCCAGCGCAAGAGAAGTTGCAGCTTCCGGTGAAATGGCTTCATGCATCACATGCCCTTGCTTCGCCTGGGCGGCGCTGCGCAGCGCTTCCCAAGTGTTCCGCAATTCCAAGTGATCGGTCCATACCCAACGTTCCTTGCCATTGTTGATGTGTTCCAGATCGAACCAACCGATATCGTCGCGCCCCACCTCGTTGGCGCCGATCAAGAGCAAGATCACTTGCGGACGCAGCGGCAGCACCAGATCGCGCAACAGGAAAGCATGGCCGAAGGTGCTGTGCCCATCGAGCCCGGCATTGTTGGTCCACGACCGATCGAAACGCTGCGCGATGCTGTCGGCCAGCAGTGCGGGCCAGTCCTGGCCATCGCTCAGGTATTGGCATTCGGTGGTGCTTCCACCCACGGCGATGATGCGCAAGGTGCCCGTGGTATCGGCCGGTAGTTCCGCACCACGGAAACCCAAGCCGTTGCGGTGCATGTGGATCCGTGCGTCGATATCGGGCAACGTGCTGTTCTCCCAGGTGTGGTCCGTGTTCGCGGGCAGCTCGATGTGTTCGCCGCGCACGCGGATGCCGAAGGGATCCACAAAGCGGAGCAGTACTTCCGCAGCGAGCAAAGTGAACAGGACGAGGAACAGCGCGTAGCCGATGCGGCGCTGCATGGTGATCAGTCCAGTACGAACTCCTCCTTCCAATTGTCCGTGCGCTGCCAGGCCGGTTGCTCGGGCTTCAGGAACAAGTGATCGCCCAGCACGAGGACATCCATCTCGGTGCGCATGAAGCAGCGGTAGGCATCCTCCGGCGTACACACGATCGGTTCGCCGCGCACATTGAAACTGGTGTTCACCAACATGCCCGTGCCCGTCTTCGCTTTGAAAGCGCTGATGAGCGCATGGAAGCGTGGATTGGTCTCACGATGCACTGTCTGAACGCGGGCGCTGAAGTCCACATGCGTAATGGCAGGTAGTGTCGAACGGTCGTGGTAGAGCTTTTCGCGGATGCCCATCTGTGGGTATTCCGCAGGCAATGGTTTACGCAGGGAGGCATGCACGGGGCGCACCAGCAACATATAGGGCGAGCGCGTGGTGAGCTCGAAGTAGTTCGCGCGGTCCTCGTGCAACACGGCGGGTGCGAAGGGGCGGAAGCTCTCGCGGTACTTGATCTTCAGGTTGAGCTTCTTCTGCATCTCGGTATCGCGCGGATCGCCCAGGATGCTGCGTGCGCCCAATGCGCGCGGACCGAATTCCATGCGGCCCTGCACCCAACCCACCACCTTGCCTTCGGCGAGCAGTGCTGAGGTGCGTTCCATCAAAGCGGCGGTATCGGCGAAGCGATGGAAGGGGGCGCCGTAGCGCCGGGCCAGGCGTTCCACATCCTGCGCGACCACCGCCGGACCGAGGTAGCTGCCTTGCATGGCATCGGGCTGCTGGGCGGTATCGCGCGCACCACCGTGGTGGATGTGGTGTACCGCATAGGCAGCGCCAAGGGCACCACCGGCATCGCCCGCTGCGGGTTGGATGAAGATCTCTTTGAACACGCCGCTCTCCAGCAATTTACCGTTGGCAACGCAGTTCAGCGCCACACCCCCGGCCATGCAGAGGTGCTCCGAGCCGGTGAGTCGTTGCGCCTCGCGCGCCATGCGCACCACGGCCTCTTCGGTGACTTGTTGGATCGCCAGTGCCAAGTCGCAATGGTGCTGTACGAGTTCGTCCTTCTCCGGCTCGCGACGCGGGAAGCCGAACAGTTTCGCCCAAGCGGCATCGTTCACCATGCGCAAGCCGGTGGCGTAGTCGAAGTAGCGCTGGTCCAGCCACACGGAGCCATCCGCGTTCAGCGTCATCAACTCCTTTGTGATCACCTCCACATAGCGCGCTACCTCCGCGCTGCCTTGCCGGCCGTAGGGAGCGAGGCCCATCAGCTTGTACTCGCCGCTGTTCACGCGGAAGCCGCAGAAATAGGTGAAGGCCGAATAGAGCAGACCCAGGCTGTGCGGGAAGTGCAGTTCGCGCAGGATGGTGAGGTCCTTGCCTTTGCCGTGGCAAATGCTCGCGGTGGCCCATTCGCCCACGCCGTCGATGGTGAGTACGGCGCTGTCCGTGAACGGCGAGGCATAGTAGGCGCTGGCGGCGTGGCTGAGATGGTGCTCGGGGAAGTAGAGCTTCTTCATCACCGCGCCGGGATCGCCGAAGGCTTTCAGTTCATCGCGGATCAGTTTCTTCAGGAAGAGCTTCTCCTTCATCCACACCGGCATGCTCATCAAGAAGCTCTTGATGCCCTTTGGTGCGAAGCCGTAGTACGTTTCCAGCAACCGCTCGAACTTGAGCAGGGGCTTGTCATAGAACGCCACGGCGTCAAGGTCCTCCAATTTCAGGCCAGCCTCTTCCAGGCAATAGCGCACTGCATGTGTCGGGAATCCGGGGTCGTGCTTTTTGCGGGTGAAGCGCTCTTCCTGCGCGGCGGCGATGATGCGGCCGTCCTGCAGCAGAGCAGCGGCGCTGTCGTGGTAGAACGCGGAAATACCGAGGACCTTCATGGGCGGGTGAACGGAGGGCGAATGTAGCAGCCTGCCTTCAGGACGAACGAAGCCGCGTTGCGATGCCTACGGAACCATTACCCGGTGCGCCGAGCGACGGCCATCGAGGCCCACCGCCACCAAGGCATAGCTCCCGGTGGTGTGGCCGCGCAGATCGAGCAGTTGTTCGCCCTGCGCCAGGCGTTGTTCCTGCACCGTGCGGCCCAAAGGGTCGATCACCCGAAGGGTCATCGCCGAGGTGGTCTGAACGCGGAATACGCCTGCCTCGGAACTTCGGTTTACCGCGAACAGTTCAGGGGCGTGCGGCTCGAAAACACCGGTCACCGCGAAGAGCGAACTGATGCAAAGGCTCATATCCCGGGTCACTTCGCCGATCAAAGTTCCGTTGCGCCATTCGCGGGCGCGGATGGCGAGCACATATTCACCGAGAAGGTCCGGAAAGTACCAAGCGAAGGTTCCGTCAGCGAGATCTACACCGTTCCAGGAGCCGGGCACTGTTCCTACGTCGAAAGGCTCTTGGTATCCGGGAATATTGCCGCAACTCATGCCGCGCGGCTCCACGAGATCGAATGAAAGGCTGTCCCCATCCGCTTCCTCAGGTAGTGGATGATGCAACCATGTGCTCCAGGAGAAACCGGCATCGTTTTGAGGGGCTTTGAAATGCACGGAGTTGTTCGCTCCGAGGAGCGGATCGATCACCAGTAACGCGCGTATGCAGAATTCTTGGTTCACCGAATTCGGAATGTTCAGGATGCCCTCATTGCGGTTCTGCGAACTCACTTGTAGGGTGTAGGCACCAGCGCCGAGGTAGGTATGCAAGGTGGGATAGGTCACGCGGGACACATCCCACCAGCTGGTATCGTTCGGGAGCAAGTCGCTTTCTGCCCAATCGATGGTGTCGTGCGTGCCATCCCAAGGTCCAAGAGCAATTGGTCGCTGGTGTCAACACTGCTGCTGCGAACAAAGAGGATCACATCTATCAGGTACGTGTTCTCGCTTATGTGTTGGTACCGTATCTCGCCACCGTAGATATGTGTTGCGGTCATCCGAGAACCCGCCGTCAGCGCCACAAGGAGCAGTATGTGGCGCATGGCGGTGAGTAGGGTCATGGGGTACATGAGGGGGCTCAGGGGACGGTTACCCTTTGAGTGCGGGAACCGCCAGATGCGCTAATTGCCACTAGCAAGTAGCTCCCGGCGGCGTGGCCGCGCAGATCGAGCAGCTGTTCGCCCTGCGCCAGGCGTTTTTCTTGCACCGCGCGGCCCAAGGCATCGCTCACAAGCAAGGTCATGGGTGAGGCGCTCAGGATACGGAATACGCCCGCCTCGGAACTTCGGTTTACCGCGAACAGTTCAGGGGCGTGCGGCTCGTAAACACCGGTCACCGCGAAGAGCGAACTGATGCAAAGGCTCATATCCCGGGTCACTTCGCCGATCAAAGTTCCGTTGCGCCATTCGCGGGCGCGGATGGCGATCACGTATTGCCCGGTGAGCTGCGGATGGTACCACTGGAAGCGACCGGTTTGTGGGTCGAGGTAGTTCCACATCGGGTCCGGCGACGGCACTTCCGCAGGGGTGATGTACCCGGGCAGGGGATCGCAGCTGAGGCCGTCGGGCACGATCAGATCCATGCTGAGGCTGTCTCCATCGCTGTCCGAGGGCAGTGGGTTATGGATCAAGGTGCTCCATACATAGCCCACGGCGTTCTGTGGTGCCTGGAAGCGCGCCGAGGTGTTCGGCCCCAGTTGTGGATCGATCACCAACCGGGCCTTCAGGCAGATGCTCTGCCCAAGCGAGTTCGGCACATTGAGAATGCCGCCATTGCGGTTGATCACGTTCGCGGTGATGGTATAATCGCCGGGGCCGGGATAGGTATGGTTCGCTGAGTATAGGCTCACCTGCTGGTCCGCGCAGGTGCTGTCGTTCGGAGGAAGGGGAATGGTCTCCACCAACGGCAGGGTGTCCAAGCCGCCATCACCCAACGCGATCGGGATCTCCATTTGAGGATCCACCCCGGTGCTCTTGGTATAGAGGAGCACTTCGATGCGGTAGGTGTTGCCACCCAAGTGGGTGTACCGGATATCACCACCGGAAAGATGCGAGGCGTTCGCGTCGACCCATGCGCACACGAGCACGATAGTGGGCAACACCCAACGGATCATTTTCGCGACGCGCATCGTCCACAAGGTACGGAGCAGGCCTGCCCAACGGATCGCAGTGCTGGCGCAACAGACGCGCCGATCAGGTCAACGGTTCACCAACCGCTGGCTCCAGGCGACGCTGTTCGCTCTGGAACCGCGCACTACGTAGATCCCCTTTGGCACGTTCCGTAGGTCGATCAGCAAATCGGTGCTCTCGGTGACAAGATGCCCGGCCATGTCGGTAATGCGCAAGCGTGTGCCCGGCTTGCCGATGAAGCGGTAAAGGCCCGCTTCTGCCAGAGGGATCACGTTGTCCTCGTTCTCGGCGGCTCCTTCTTCCACACTGCTCGGCAGGGCGGAAATGCAGAGGGTCATATCCCGCACTACCTCACCGACCATCGTGCCGTTGCGCCATTCCCGGCAACGGATGGCGATGACGAATTCCCCCAACAGTTGTGGGTAGTGCCAATGGAAAGATCCATCCAGCGGATCCACCCATGCGAAGTCATTGCCGGGTGTGGCATCGGATGGAAGAACATAACCCGGAATTTCCTGGCAGTCCGTTCCCCTTGGCGTTACCAGGTCGAAGGAAAGGCTGTCGCCATCGCTGGGGTCCACGGCGGATGGCTGGTGCACCAGGGTGCTGAACTCATAGCCGAGCTCGGTTTGCGGCGTGTTGAAGGCGGCCGAGCTGTTCGCTCCGTTGAGCGCATCGATCACAAGCACGGCGCGGGCGCAAAGTTCCACTTGATCCGAATTGGGAATGTTCAGGATGCCGGCGTTCCGGTTCGCATCGCGCATGGTGATCACGTAGGTGCCATATCCGGGGAAGGTGTGATCTCCGCCGTAGATGTTGAGACTGGTCTCACACCCTGCGCCGGGCAGTGGGATGATATCCAGACGCGGAAGCGTGTCGATCGTGCCATCGCCCATGTCGACCAGCACCTCCGGGCGATCGGCCGGTGAATTGGGGTCCAGGTAGAAATGGACCGTGATCGCGTAGGAATTACCACCCATATTGCTGTAGTGGATCTCCGCGCCACGGATATGTGTGGCCCAGGAGAGAGGTGCAGCCAGGAGAGCGATCACCAGAAGAGAAAGGCGGATAAGGATTTGGGCCATGGTAAGGGTCTTAGGGTTTCATGGAACCGAGACAGGTCTTTGCGATGATGTTCGTCGCTCCGGTTCGCTCCTTCACAAAACGCGCGGCCGCTTCCGACGCTCGCTTTAGCTCCGTTCGATCGGCGAACAGCCGGTCGAGCAACGCCACCAGATCCTCCATATTGCGCACTTCGAAACCGGCGCCCGCCTCGATCAACCCCTGCGCTTCGGCGAACTTGCGGTGGTTGGGCCCGAAGATCACGGGACGGCCCCAGGCCGCGGCTTCCAGCAGGCTGTGGATGCCGTCGCTGAAACCACCGCCCACATAGGCGACATCTCCGTGCGCGTATAGTCTTGCCAGCAGCCCCATGCGGTCCACGAGCAAGGTGCCCGTGGTCTCCTGTCCCAGCGTTGCCCGGATGTTGGTCGCTGTCGTGCCCGTCAATTCGCTCCAACGAACGAGGGGTTTGGGGAAGCGCGCTTCGATCCGCAGGAGCTGGTCTTCGTGGAGTTCATGCGGGGCGATGATCACCTTCGGCTTCCTGTTCAGCTTTGCGTAGGCAGCGAGGATCAGTTCCTCATCCTTCGGCCAGGTGCTGCCGAGGAGCAGGGTGGGGTTGTGGCTCCGGAACGCAGCGGCTATCTCCAAGTCTCCGGCATGCGCGGAGGCTTCTCCAACGATGTCCATCACGCGATCGAAGCGGGTATCGCCGGTCACCGTGACGTTAGTGACCCCGATCCCAGAGAGCAGCGCGCGTGAAGGTTCGTCCTGCACGAAGAGGTGCGTGAACGCGGCCAGCATGTTCCGCCAAGCGCCGCCGTACCAGCGAAAGAAAGGTTGTCCGGGCCGGAGGATCGCACTCACCAAGTAGGCCGGAACGCCAGCCTTCTTCACCGCGTGCAAGTGATGGTACCAGAACTCGTATTTCACCCAGAGCACGGTGCTTGGCCGCACCAGATCCATGAAGCGGCGCGCGTTGGCGGCGGTGTCCGCGGGCAGATAGTCCACATGGGTGGCCAGGGGAAAGTCCTTCCGCGCTTCGAAGCCGCTGGGGCTGAAGAAGGTGAGGAGCACGGGCAACTCCGGTCGTTCGCGTTTGATCGCTTCCAGCACGGGGCGTCCCTGTTCGAACTCGCCTACGCTGGCGCAATGCATCCATAGGCCGCCTTGCAGAGCGTCACGACGCGCTTCCAGTCTTGCCCAGAGTCCTTTGCGGCCATCCACCCAAGCGCGCGCCTTGGGCACGAAGGGAGCGGCCAGACGGACCCCCGCATGGTAGCCCGCAGCGCCCAGATCGGTAAGCAATGGCATCAGTACGAATAGAAGCCGGTGGCCTTGCGTCGGTAGATCGGTATCGTCCATCCCGCCCGCAACCCGGTGAGTTGATCGACGCGCGAGGACTCATCGCTCTTTCCGGTATCGAAGTTCACCGCGCGCAGCGGCTGGGTAAAGGCGTAGAGGGCCTCGAAGCCGAAGTAGAAATTCACGAAACGTTTGTTGCCGAAATGCTGGTAGCCCACAGAGAGCCCGAAGGCAGGGCCAGCGGTAAGCCGGTCATAGCCTTGTAGATAATCGCCTTCCAACTGGGGCACTTCGTCCACTTGGGTCTCGATGCGGATCTTGTGGCGCAGGTAGCCGAGGTTCAGCTTCAGCATCAATCCGCTGTTGGGGTTCGGGCCCACGATCGGGATGATCTTGCCTAGAACGGCCATCAGCGTGTACCCGCGTTCGAAGAGCAGTACTTGGGCGGGTTGGCCATCCTGATCGAGGATCTGGCCGTAACTGTTCGCCAGTCCGTTCAACAAGCCGCTCTCGATCACCTTGCGGCCGAATAGGAAACTGCCTTCCGCACCGATCAGGTAGTTGCTGCGCAATTTCACATAGGCGCACAGCCCCACGTTGCTGTTCTGCCCGAAGCGTTGGGCCATGTGCCCTCCCGGCACCTGGTAGGAGTAACTGGCGGTGATAGGCACCATGATGATGGTCGTATCCTGCACGCTCTGCTGTGCGTAGGAAGGGCCCGCTATGGCCAGAAGAACAGCCGCAACGGCCGCATGGAGACGTTTCATCCGATGGGCGAAGGTAATCCCCCGATCATGCCACTGGCACACGCTGCGCCCCTTGCCACGCGCGGGGATCACGCTTGGCACGATGGCTATCTTCGCCGCGCTCGTTACAATAGCGGGCCCGCTCGACGCCTCCCTATGAAGCCCATCCAGATGGTCGACCTGCTCGGCCAGTACCGGAAGATCCAACCCGAAGTGGAAGCAGCCCTGGCGCGGGTGATCGAAAGCACTGCTTTCATCAACGGGCCCGAAGTGAAGGCCTTGGAACAGGAAATGGCCGCCTACCTCGGCGTGAAGCATGTGATCGGCTGCGCCAACGGCACCGATGCCTTGCAGATCGCCATGATGGCGCTGGATCTGAAGCCCGGTGACGAAGTGATCACCGCCTCGTTCACCTTCGTGGCCACGGTGGAAGTGGTGGCCCTGCTCGGCATTACGCCGGTATTCGCTGATGTACTGCCGGGCACCTTCAACATCGATCCGGCGGATATCCGGCGGAAGATCACGCCGAAGACAAAGGCCATCGTGCCCGTGCATCTCTTCGGACAGACAGCGGACATGGACGCCATCATGGCGATCGCGAAGGAGCACAACCTCTATGTGATCGAGGACAACTGCCAGGCGATCGGCGCTGACTACACCTTCAGCGACGGCAGGAAGCAGAAGTGCGGGACGATCGGCAACATCGGCACCACGAGCTTCTTCCCCAGCAAGAACCTGGGTTGCTATGGCGATGGCGGTGCCCTCTTCACCAACGACGATGCCTTGGCGAAGCGCCTTCGCCGTGTGTGCAACCACGGCAGCGAGGTGCGCTACTACCATGAGGTGGTCGGCGTGAACAGCCGATTGGACGCTATGCAGGCCGCGATCCTGCGCATCAAGTTGAAGCACCTCGACGAATACGCGACCGCGCGCAACTCAGCTGCTTCGCATTACGACAGGGCTTTCGCCGGTATGGCGCACATCACGGTGCCAGAACGCGACCCGAGCAGCACGCACGTTTTCCACCAGTACACATTGAAGGTGACCGGCGGCCATCGGGATGCGCTGAAGAAACACCTCGAAGCGAACGGCGTACCGGCCATGATCTACTACCCGGTGCCCTGCCACCTGCAGAACGCGTACAAAAACGCCCGTTGTCCCGAAGGCTCCCTGCCCATCACCGAACAACTCACGCACGAAGTGCTGAGCCTGCCCATGAGCACGGAGCTCGACGAGGAACAACTCAAGCACATCACCGCTACGGTGAAGAGCTACTTCAACCGATAGATCCGTAAGGGCCGGAAATTTCCGGCCCCGACATCCAGCCAACCATGAACATCGCAGTAGTAGGAACAGGATTACGTAGGCCTCGTTACCGGAACGTGCTTCGCCGAGACCGGTAACCATGTGGTATGCGTGGATATCAACGAGGAGAAAGTGAAACTCCTGAAAGCCGGCCAGGTGCCCATCTACGAGCCGCACCTCGATGTGCTCTTCGAGCGCAACATCCGCCAGGGACGCCTGAGCTTCACCACGGACCTCAAGAGCGCCATCGACGGCGCACAGATCATCTTCCTCGCCTTGCCAACGCCTCCCGGCGAAGACGGTAGTGCTGACCTCCGCTACGTGCTCGGAGTTGCCGACGACCTTGGGAAGATCATCGCCGACTACAAAGTGATCGTGGACAAGAGCACCGTTCCCGTGGGTACCGCGGAGAAAGTACATGCGGCTGTCGCGAAGCACGCGAAGGTGCCCTTCGATATCGTGAGCAACCCCGAGTTCCTGCGCGAAGGTTACGCGGTGGATGATTTCCTGAAACCCGATCGCGTCGTGGTGGGCACCAGCAGCGATCGCGCGCGCAAGGTGATGGAGGACCTCTACAAGCCCTTCGTGCGGCAGGGCAACCCGATCATTTTCATGGACGAGCGCAGCGCCGAGCTCACCAAGTACGCGGCGAACGCTTTCCTGGCCACCAAGATCACGTTCATGAACGAGATCGCGAACTTCTGCGAGAAGGTGGGCGCGGATGTCGACAAGGTCCGCATCGGCGTGGGCAGTGACACCCGTATCGGCAAGCGCTTCCTCTTTCCGGGCATCGGCTACGGCGGCAGCTGCTTCCCCAAGGATGTACAGGCCCTGGCCAAGAGCGGCAGCGATGTCGGCTACACCTTCGAGATCATCCGCAGTGTGATGGAGGTGAACGAACGCCAGAAGACATCGATCATACCGAAGATCAAAGCGCACTATGGAGGCTCATTGCACGGAAAGCGATTCGCGCTTTGGGGCCTGGCCTTCAAGCCCGATACGGACGATATCCGCGAAGCGCCCGCACTGTACATCATCGAAGCGTTATTGAAGGAAGGTGCGGCGGTGACCGCTTTCGATCCGGAGGCGATGCCGAACGTGAAGAAGCAACTGGGCGACAGCATCCGTTTCGCAGCGGATGAATACGAAGCGTTGAAGGACGCCGATGCGCTGATCATCGCTACTGAATGGGCCGAGTTCCGCACGCCGGACCTCGCCCGTCTGGCCAAGAGCTTGAAAGAACGCGTGATCTTCGACGGTCGCAACCTCTATGAGCTGGACCACATGAAAGAGCAAGGCTTCACCTACGTGAGCGTGGGCCGCCAGACCGTGAACGTGCCTTTGCGTTCCACCACCAAAGCCTGATGATGAAAGACCGTGTGCTCATCACTGGTGCGGCGGGTTTTCTGGGCTCGCATCTCTGCGACCGTTTCCTGAAGGAAGGCTACCATGTGATCGGGATGGACAACCTGATCACCGGGCGACTGAAGAACATCGAGCACCTCTTCAAGCGAGAGGACTTCGAGTTCTATCATCACGATGTGAGCCGTTTCGTGCATGTGCCCGGCCCGCTGAAGTACATTCTGCACTTCGCCAGTCCCGCCAGCCCGATCGACTATCTCAAGATCCCCATCCAGACGCTCAAGGTGAGCTCATTGGGTACGCACAACCTGCTCGGCCTGGCCAAGGCGAAGGGTGCCCGCATCCTTGTGGCGAGCACCAGCGAGGTGTATGGCGATCCGCAAGTGCATCCGCAAACCGAGAGCTACTGGGGCCATGTGAACACTGTCGGTCCGCGGGGCGTGTACGACGAAGCCAAGCGTTTCCAGGAGGCCATCACCATGGCCTATCACACCTATCACGGCGTGGAGACGCGCATCGTGCGCATCTTCAACACCTACGGTCCGCGCATGCGACTGAACGACGGTCGTGTGTTGCCCGCCTTCATCGGCCAGGCGTTGCGCGGTGAGGACCTTACCGTGTTCGGAGAAGGCAAGCAAACGCGCAGCTTCTGCTATGTGGACGATCTGATCGAAGGCATTTACCGCCTGCTGCTCAGCGATTACGCCGGTCCGGTGAACATCGGCAACCCCAGCGAGATCACCATCGCGCAGTTCGCTGAGGAGATCATCAAGCTAACGGGCACGAAGCAGAAAGTGGTGTACAAGCCGCTGCCGCAGGATGACCCCATGCAACGGCAGCCGGATATCACGCTTGCGCGGAAGGTGCTGGGCTGGGAACCCAAGGTGGATCGCGCCGAAGGGTTGCGCATCACCTACGACTACTTCAAGAGCCTCACTCCGGAGGAGCTGCACGAGAAGGACCACAACACCTTTGAAGGGTACGTGCGCAAGTGAACAGCACTACGCTCCGCATCGCTGGTGTCCCCGAACACTTCAACCTGCCCTGGCACCTGGGCTTGGAGCGTCGTGCGTTCGTGCGCGCAGGCATCGACCTGAAATGGCGCACCGTGGCGGAAGGCACCGGCGCCATGTGCAAATTGCTCCGGGCTGAGGAGATCGACCTCGCCATACTGGTCACTGAAGGCGCCGTGCGCGACATCCTCAACGGCAACCCATCGCGCATCATCGCCACCTACGTGGATACGCCGCTGACCTGGGGCGTACACGTAGGCGCTGGGTCGGGGATCAACGACCCCGAGCAACTGCACCACGTGCCCTTCGCGATCAGCCGGCCGAACTCAGGGAGCCATCTCGCGGCCATGGCCTATGCCACGGCCCGTGGCTGGAAATTGGCAGAGAAGGATCTGGTAGTGGTGAACGACCTGAAAGGAGCCGTGGAGCACTTGAAAGGACCGTTGCCCTTGGCCTTCCTCTGGGAGAAGTACACCACGAAACCGTTGGTCGATAGTGGCGCGCTTCGCTGTCTGGACGAGCACCGCTCCTCCTGGCCGTCCTTCGTGATCGTGGCGCGCGAGGCCGTGCTCGCCGAGCACGCGGACCCGGTGAAGCGCCTGTTGAAAGTGATCCGCGACCAGGCGCTGGGGCTCATGTCCAAGAGGACAGCTCCCGAGATGATCGCGCAGCGGTACACGATGGGTCTCGATGATGCGCGTGCCTGGTTCAGCGAGGTTCGATGGAATACCGGTGGTGGGATGGAGAACAGCGCGTTAAGCACGGTCGCGGGCACATTGCAACGGGCAGGCATGCTGGAAGGCGATCCAACCGAAGAAGTCTTGAAGGAGAAGCTCCTTTGGCCGACCTAGAAGGGTTGAACCGGTCGCCTTCGGTCCAGAGCGGGTAGGTACCTTCGCCGTCCGCTTTCCGCGGGCCATGGGCACAGGATACCATGCGCATCTGGAGCCATGGACTATACCGCCCACCCCACCGCCATTGTCGACGAAGGCTGCACCATCGGCAAGGGCACGCGCATCTGGCACTTTAGCCACATCATGCCGGGCTGCGTCTTGGGGGAGAACTGCAACATCGGGCAGAACGTGGTGATCAGTCCGGAAGTGGTGCTCGGCAACAATGTGAAGGTGCAGAACAACGTGAGCATCTACACCGGCGTGGTATGCGAGGACGATGTGTTCCTCGGGCCCAGCATGGTGTTCACCAACGTGATCAATCCGCGCAGCGCGGTGGCCCGGAGAGGGGAGTACCTTCGCACGCTCGTGAAAAAGGGCGCTTCCATCGGAGCCAACGCCACCATCGTGTGCGGCCATGATATCGGCCGCTTCGCTTTTGTGGGCGCTGGTGCGGTGGTGACCAAGGAAGTGCCGGACTTCGCTCTTGTGGTCGGGAATCCCGCCCGCCAGACCGGCTGGATGAGCGAATACGGCCATAAGCTGAAGTTCGATGCGACAGGGGAGGCGACCTGTTCCGAGAGCGGACAGCGGTACAAATTGGAGAACGGCCGTGTGACCAGGACCTCGTGATCATGAACGCCAACGACAAGATCCGTTTCGCGGTGGTGGGCTGCGGCCACATCGGCAAGCGCCATGCGGAGATGATCAGCCGGCATGCCGAGACCGAATTGGTGGCGGTCTGCGACGTGCGTTCTCGCGAAGAGTCGGGGGCAACGGCGTTCCCGGTTCCCCTATTTCCCGGATATGGCGACCATGCTCGCGGAAGTTCCCGGTATCGATGTGGTGAACGTATGCACCCCGAACGGCTTGCACGCCGAGCAGTGCGTGATGGCCTTGGAGCATCGCAAGCATGTGGTGTGCGAGAAGCCATTGGCCTTGAGCAAGGCGAAAAGCGAAGCGATCATCTACAAGGCTTTGCAGATGCACCGTAACGTGTTCGGCGTGATGCAGAACCGTTACAGCCCGCCGAGCCAATGGATCAAGAGCGTGGTGGACCGGGGCTTGGTGGGCGAGATACACATGGTGCAGGTGAACTGCTACTGGAACCGCGATGAGCGCTACTACAAGAAGGGTGGATGGAAGGGCACGCGCGGACCTCGACGGTGGAACGCTGTTCACCCAGTTCAGCCACTTCATCGACATCATGTACTGGCTCTTCGGCGACATCACCGACATCCAGGGCCGCTTCGCCGACTTCAACCACAAGGACCTTACGGCTTTCGAGGACAGCGGTCTGGTGAACTTCCGTTTCCTCGACGGCGGCATCGGTTGCATCAACTACAGCACCGCGGTGTGGGACCGCAACCTGGAAAGCAGCATGACCATCATTGGTTCGAAGGGCAGCGTGAAGATCGGCGGGCAGTACATGGACCAGGTGGAATACTGCCATATCAAGGACTACACGATGCCGCAGTTGGCGCCCACCAATCCGGCGAACGACTATGGCGCTTACAAAGGCAGTGCGAACAACCACGGCTTCATCATCGACAACGTGGTGGATACGCTGAAGGGCCGCACGACAATGACCACCAACGCGTTGGAAGGCTTGAAGGTGGTGGAGATCATCGAACGTATTTACCAGAAGAGGGATGAGCAGCTTGTATGACCGCCTGCTGAAGAAGGAGGCGAAGCTCGCCGTGATCGGCCTGGGCTACGTGGGTCTGCCGATCGCGTTGGCGTTCGCGCGCAAGATCAAGGTGGTGGGCTTCGACATCAACCAGAAGCGCGTGGACATGATGCGCCGCGGCGAGGATCCCAGCAACGAACTAGAAGCCTTGGAGTTCGACGGTTGCGACATCCACTTCACCGCCGACCTGAACGACCTGAAGGACGTGGAGTTCTTCATCGTGGCCGTGCCCACGCCGATCGATCAGCAGAACATCCCCGACCTGGGTCCGCTGCTGGGCGCCACGCGCACCGTGGGCCAGGTGCTGAAGAAGAACGACTACGTGGTGTATGAGAGCACCGTGTACCCTGGCTGCACCGAAGAGGATTGCGTCCCACTGCTGGAGCGATTGAGCAACTTGAAGTTCGTCGACGACTTCAAGGTGGGCTATTCACCGGAGCGCATCAATCCCGGTGACAAGGAGCACACGCTGGAGAGCATCATCAAAGTGACCAGCGGCTGCGACGCCGGCAGCGCGGAGATCATCGCTAAGGTGTACGAGCTGGTGGTGAAGGCCGGCGTGCACCGCGCGGCGAGCATCAAGGTGGCGGAGGCGGCCAAGATCATCGAGAACACGCAGCGCGACGTCAACATCGCGTTGATCAACGAGCTCTCGATCATCTTCAACCGGATGGGCATCAACACCTACGATGTCCTTGAAGCCGCGGGCACGAAGTGGAACTTCCTCAAGTTCCAACCCGGCCTGGTGGGCGGCCACTGCATCGGTGTGGACCCGTACTACCTCGTCTTCAAGGCAAAGGAGCTGGGCTACCACGCGCAGATCATCGACAGCGGCCGTTTCGTGAACGACAGCATGGGCGGCTATGTGGCCAAGCAAACGGTGAAGCGCATCATCACCGCGGGCACCAATCCGGCGGATGCGCGCATCCTGGTGATGGGCGCTACTTTCAAGGAGAACGTCACCGATATCCGGAACAGCAAGGTGTCCGACGTGGTGAAGGAGCTGCAGAGTTACAGTATGCAGGTGGACGTGACCGACCCGCACGCCGATGCCGCCGAGGTGGAACACGAGTATGGCTACAAGCTCGCGCCTGAAATGAAGGGCCCATACGATGCGATCATCGTGGCCGTGAACCACACCGAGTACGCCAACAAGGACGAAGCCTGGTTCAAGAGCATGCTGAAGCCGAAAGGGCTCGTCGTCGATCTGAAGGGGGTGTTCCGCAAGAAGATCAAGGCCTTGAACTACTGGAGCCTGTGAGCGCAAGGACCATCCTCATCACCGGTGGTGCCGGCTTCATCGGGAGCCATGTGGTGCGCCGCTTCGTGACGCGGTATCCGGACTACCGCATCATCAACCTCGACGCGCTTACTTACGCGGGCAATCTGGAGAACCTGCGTGACGTGGAGAACGCAGCGAACTATGTCTTCGTGAAATGCGACATCCGCGATGCCGAGGGCTTGAAAAAGGTCTTTACGGAGTATGCGCCCGATGGCGTGATCCACCTGGCTGCGGAAAGCCATGTGGACCGGAGCATCAGCGACCCGATGGCGTTCGTGAACACGAATGTGATCGGCACCGTCACTTTGCTCAACGCCGCGCGCGATGCCTGGAAGGACCGGTTGAACCCCCTCTCCTTGGGAGAGGGTAGGGGTGAGGGCCGCTTTTACCACGTGAGCACCGACGAGGTCTACGGTTCCCTGCACGATGATGGCTTCTTCACTGAAGAGACGCCTTACGATCCGCAGAGCCCGTACAGTGCGAGCAAGGCCGCGAGCGACCACTTCGTACGCGCCTATGGCAACACCTACAAGTTGCCCTTTGTGGTGAGCAACTGCAGCAACAACTACGGCAGCCATCACTTCCCGGAGAAGTTGATCCCGCTCATGATCAACAACATCCGCAACAACAAGCCGCTGCCGGTTTATGGCAAAGGCGAGAACGTGCGCGACTGGCTTTGGGTGGAGGACCATGCGAGCGCGATCGACACCGTCTTTCACAAGGGTGTGAACGGCGAGACCTACAACATCGGTGGCCACAATGAGTGGAAGAACATCGACCTCGTACACCTGCTGTGCTCCATCATGGACAGGAAGCTGGGCCGTGCGGAAGGGGAGAGCGCCAAGCTGATCACCTACGTCACCGACCGTGCTGGGCACGACCTGCGCTATGCGATCGACGCGGGCAAGATCGAGCGTGAACTGGGTTGGAAACCGAGCATCACCTTCGAGGAAGGACTGGAGCGCACGGTGGATTGGTATCTGGCCAATCAGGCCTGGTTGGAACATGTGACCTCCGGCGACTACCAGCGCTACTACACCGCCCATTACGCCGACCGCTGATGGGGCTCTTCGGTAACATCTTCGGCAAACGCCCCCCAGATCTGGGCGAGGCCGACCTGAGTGTATTGCGTTGCGATGTGCACAGTCATTTCATTCCGGGGATCGATGATGGCGCGCCCACACTGGAGGCCAGCATGGAACTGCTGCGCGCCATGCGCGAGCTGGGCTTCACCAAGGTGGTGACCACGCCGCATGTGATGAGCGATGGCTATAAGAACTCGCCGGAGATCATCCTGGGCGGCTTGGAGAAACTGCGGGCCGAAGTGGCGCGGGAAGGTCTCGACATCACCATCGACGCCGCTGCGGAGTACTACCTCGATCACGAGTTTGAGCAGAAGATCCAGCATAAGGAGGTGCTCACCTTCGGCAAGGACCTGCTGCTCTTCGAGCTGCCCTTCATCAGCGAGCCGAACATCCTGCTGCAAGTGATCTTCGCCATGCAGACGCAAGGCTACCGTCCCGTGCTGGCGCATCCCGAACGCTACGGCTACTGGGCCACCGATCTAAGCAAGCTCGAACAGTTGAAGGAACGTGGCGTGCTCTTCCAGTTGAACACCATCGCCCTTTGCGGTGCTTATGGACCGAGCGTGAAGCGCAGCGCCGAGAAGCTCGTGGACAACGGTTGGTACGAACTCATCGGCAGCGATTGCCACCGCATGGACCATGTGCAGGCCATCAAGGCCACCCTGCGCGAGCCCTACTTGCACAAAGTGATCGGCAGCGGGAAGTTGCTGAACGCGACGCTGTAGGACCGCGCAGCGTCCGCCGGCTACAAGCCAGCATCTTTGGGCCTTGGGTACATGTTTCGCGCAGGCCCCACGCCCGCCGCCGCCACCGTCTCCACCTCCTTGTTCACCTTTTTGAACAAGCCCTGGAGCACGTTCCCCGGCCCCACTTCGATCACCTTGTTGGCACCAGCGGCGAGCATGTTCTGCATGGTCTGCGTCCAGCGCACGGGCGCGGTGAGCTGTGCGATCAAGTTGGCCTTGATGCGCGCGGGATCGGTGTGCGGGCGGGCGTCCACGTTCTGGTAGACGGGGCAGCGCGGGTCGACGATGGGCGTGTGCTCGATCGCGTGCGCGAGCTCGGCGCGTGCTGGTTCCATCAGCGGGCTATGAAAGGCACCGCCCACCTGCAGCACGAGCGCGCGTTTCGCACCGGCGGCCTTCAGTGCTTCACAGGCCGCATTGATCGCTTCCACACTTCCACTGATCACCAGTTGGCCCGGGCAGTTGTAATTCGCGGGCACTACGATGCCCGGGATCGTGGCGCAGACCTCTTCCACCTTGGCGTCCTCCATGCCCAGTATCGCGGCCATGGTGCCGGGCTGTGATTCACATGCTTTCTGCATCGCGTTCGCGCGAGCGGCTACAAGACGCAATCCGTCGGCGAACTCCATCGCCCCCGCAGCTACGAGCGCGCTGAATTCGCCAAGCGAATGGCCGGCCGTCATCGCCGGTTGGAAGGACGTACCCAGTGTTTTCGCTTTCACCACGCTGTGCAGGAAGATGGCCGGTTGGGTCACCTTGGTCTCCTTCAGGTCCGCATCGGTGCCATTGAACATGATGTCAGTGAGGCGGAACCCGAGCACATCGTTGGCATGCTCGAAGAAGACGCGCGCATTGGCATCGGTCTCATAGAGGTCCTTGCCCATTCCGGGGAACTGGCTGCCTTGACCGGGGAAGACGTAGGCGATCATGGTTGGGGGCTATAGGGCCCAATGTACAAGGCCCGGCGTGTTGGAGCACATCCGGGCCTTGCGGAAAAGATCGTACCGAGCTCAGTCACGCCGTCCGCCGAAGAGACGCAGCAGCATCAGGAAGAGGTTGATGAAGTCGAGGTAGAGGCTCAGGGCGCCCATCAAAGCCATCTTCTGCGCGGTCTCGGTGCCGGTGGCCACCTGTTCGCCCATGCGCTTCAGCTTCTGCGTGTCGTAGGCGGTGAGTCCGGTGAAGACCACCACACCGATGATGCTCACGATGTAGCCCATGGTATCGCTCTTCAAGAACATGTTCACCAGGGAAGCGATCACGATCCCGATAAGGCCGATCATGAGGATGTTGCCCATTTTGGTGAGGTCCGTCTTGGTGGTGTAGCCAGCGATGGCCATCACGCCGAACACGGCGGAGGAGAGGAAGAACACCTTGGCGATCGCACCGATGGAGTAGATGATGAAGATGTAGCTGAGGCTGATGCCCATGATCGTGGCGAAGGCGATGAACATCAGCATCAGCGCCATGCCGCTCATCCGGTTCACCAGGCCGCCCATGGCGAACACCAATACCAGGGGAGCGAACATCACTACCCAGCCGAGCATCGTGTTCCTACCGGTGGCAGGGTTGAGCAGGTATTGCATCATGCCCTGGTCCGTGCCGAACCACCAGGCCATCACGCCGCTGATCACCAGGGCGAGGGCCATGTAGCTGAACACGTTGGACATGAACGCGCGCACCGAGGAAACCTCGCCGGTGCCGATGTAGGAAGGGTTCTGGGGGAAGGTCTGGTTCTCCATGGCTTTGTCCGGTCTGGCTTTGTCAGTCCGGGCAGGAAAGGACCCTCCTTCGCGCCATTTGAGTTCAGTGGAGCTTGGCGCTGATGAGCTTGATGAACTCTTCGCGCGTACGGTGGTCGGTGAGGAAGATGCCGGTGAACGCCGAGGTGGTGGTCACCGAGTTCTGCTTTTGTATGCCGCGCATCTGCATGCAAAGGTGCGCACACTCGAGCACTACGGCCACA
Organism: Flavobacteriales bacterium; assembly: GCA_016712025.1. GTDB lineage: Bacteria > Bacteroidota > Bacteroidia > Flavobacteriales_F > PHOS-HE28 > PHOS-HE28. The sequence continues at coordinate 4,166 of JADJRW010000043.1, read as the reverse complement.
CCTTGGGGCTTGAGCGTGTCGTGGAAACAGTCCCGGATCTGGTCGGTGAGGCGCTCCTGCACTTGCAGGCGGCGTGCGAAGGCGTCCACCACGCGCGGGATCTTGCTCAGCCCGGTGATGCGCCCGTCCGGCACATAGGCGATGTGGGCCTTGCCGAAGAAGGGCAGCATATGGTGCTCGCATAGGCTGTAGACCTCGATGTCCTTCACCACCACCATCTGGCTGTACTTCTCATGGAACATGGCGCTCTTGAGAATGGCCGCTGGATCCAGGTCGTAGCCGTGCGTGAGGTATTGCAGCGCCTTGGCCACGCGCTCCGGCGTTTTCTGCAAGCCCTCGCGCTGCGGGTCTTCGCCGAGCGCTTTCAGAATGTCGCTGTAGTGGGCGCCGATGCGCGTGATCCCCTTTGCATCGTAGGAGTCCACGCGCTCGAAGCCCTCGCTCCCGTTCTTCCGCTTGTAGCTCTTGTTCTTCACCTTACTGCTCGCCATGATATTCCACGCTGTTGTTCTCGGTCTCCTGCACTTTCACACAGTGCAGGGAACAGCCGAGCGCGGCGATAGGTTCAACCAGTTGCTCCCAAATGGCGATGGAAAGGTTCTCAGTGCTGCTCAAGCGGCCTTTCATGAAGTCCACGTCCAGGTCGATGTTGCGGTGGTCCAACTTGCTCACCGCATGATCTTCAATGAGCTGGCTTACCTTGGAAAGATCCACCACAAAGCCGGTAGTGGGGTCGGGGCAGCCCTTGATGGTGATCCACAACTCGTAATTGTGCCCGTGCCAGTTGGGGTTGGAGCACTTGCCGAAGGTGGCCAAATTCTGCTCCGCGCTCCATTCGGGTCGCGCCAGTTTGTGGGCGGCACTGAAGCGGGCGCGGCGGGTGATGTGTACGACGGGCATTGGTCCTGGTAAGGGTGCCAAAGGTAGGGGCGCGACCCGGCTCAAGGCCGGGGTGACACACCCCTACCTTTGGCACCATGATCATCGTTACCGGCGCCGCCGGGTTCATTGGAAGCGCCCTGGTCGGTGAATTGCTGCGCCAAGGCTGGCAGGATATCGTGGCCGTGGACGATTTCACCCGGATGGACAAAGTGCCGAACCTGGAAGGCAAGAAGCTCACCGCCCGCGTCGAGCGGAAGGAGTTCTTCACTTGGTTGGATGCGAACGAGCGCTTTGTCCAATTCATCTTCCACCTAGGCGCGCGCACGGACACGACCGAGTTCGATGTGGCCATTTTCGATGAGTTGAACGTGCGTTATTCTCAGGACGTGTGGGAGCGATGTGTGCGCTATGCGATCCCGTTGGTCTATGCCTCTTCCGCCGCCACCTATGGCGATGGTGCGCTTGGCTACAGCGATCTGGACGACACGCTGCCCGAGCGGTTGCATCCGCTGAATCCTTACGGCGAAAGCAAAAACACCTTCGATCGCTGGGCACTCGCCCAGGAACAGAAGCCGTACTTCTGGGCGGGCCTGAAGTTCTTCAACGTGTACGGCCCGAACGAATACCACAAGGGCCGCATGGCGAGCGTGGTCTTCCACGCCTTCAACCAGATCAACGCCACCGGCGGCATGAAGCTCTTCCGCAGCCACCGGCCCGACTACACCGATGGAGGGCAGCTACGCGATTTCGTCTATGTGAAGGATCTCTGCGCCGTATGCCTTTTCTTGATGGAGCACCGCAAGGACTCTGGGCTCTACAACCTGGGCAGTGGCATTGCGCGCACCTTCCTCGATCTGGCGCGGAGCACCTTCGCCGCGATGGAGCGTCCGGAGAACATCACCTTTATCGACACGCCTGCGGATATCCGGGACAAGTACCAGTATTTCACCGAGGCGCGCATGGAGAAGCTGAAGGGTATCGGCTATGCGTCACCCTTCCATACGCTGGAGGAAGGAGTGAACGACTACGTGCGGAACTACCTCGTCCGCGGGGCGAGGATGTAGGCTTCAGCGGAACGCCGCTTGGACTTCGGCCTCGCGCTCGCGCGGCACCAGCAGATGATCGCTCCAGTGAAGGTGAGAGTGAACGCCGAAAGCTGCGATCGCTTCCAGTCGGATCGGATCCTGCTTCTTATGGATCCGGTGGATATGCAGATCGCATCGCTGGCAAAGGGCTTCGATCAATGCGTTGCGTGCGGCGCGTTCCGGATCAGGCGGCTCGTAGGTGGGCAGCACCTCCACGATGGTGATGGGCCGGTCCTGCTTCAGCCGCTGTTCCAATTGTTGGAGTACGAAAAGCTCGCTGCCCTCCACATCGATCTTCACCACCCCCAGAAGACCGATGGGCTGTGCGCGCTCGGCGGCGTTCCAGGTGACCAGGTCCACGGTCACCTCGCGTTGACCGGCGCCGGGCTTGCGCAGGTCCTTCAGCAGCGTGGCGCTTGAATCATCCGCATCTCCGCTGGGAAGCACCAGGCTGGCGCTGCCGTCGTGATCGGCCAATCCTGCGGGGATCAAGCGCACAGGGGTGAACCCATTGCGATCGATCAGACGACGCACATAGTTCACACAAGTAGCGTTCGGTTCGAAGCCCACGTACTGCTGATCGGGGAACGCGCATTTCACCTTGATCAGCGTTTGGCCGATGTTGACACCCACATCGAGGAACACGCCGGGGAACACGGGGACCAGTTTCGCGATCAGCAGGTCCATGAAGGGTTCGGGCGAGACCAGATGGCCTTCGCCGACCCCGCGAACAATAGGGATGCGCAGTCGCTTTCCGCTCAGGCGAAGAGGCAGTTCGAACACGATCCGCTTCAACAGACCGAGGCGATCCAAGGCGCGGAAGGCGTACCGCAAGAGCATCACGCAGTGGTCAGGTCGCGCGGCGCGGCTTTGTTCCCGCTCCCCTCGCGCATTGCGACGAGCGCATCACGCACATGTTGCAATCGCTGTCGCACTTCCCCGAGTCGGTCTGTGGGAGGAGGTGGAGCATCGCCGCGCAGGGCTTCCTTGGCCCCGTTCAACGTGAATCCCTTTTCCTTCACCAGGTGATGGATCCGCTCCAACTGCGCGATGTCCTTCATGGTGTAGAGGCGGTCGCCCTTGCCGTTGCGGCGTGGGCGCAAGGTGCCGAACTCCTTCTCCCAATAGCGGATCAATGAGGTGTTCACACCGAGGCGTTCGGCCACCTCACCGATGGAATGGTACAGCTTCTCGACGGTGCGTTCCTTGTAAGGCATGGCTTCAATCCAACGATTGCCCGGAGTTGCGTGAGATATCGAGCATGCGGGCGTATTCCTCCGGTGTAAGGTCGTTGAAGAAGTAGTTGGCCGGATCGATCGGTTGGCCGCCCTTGTGTACCTCGTAATGCAAATGGGGTCCGGCGCTTAGCCCGGTATTCCCCACCAAGCCGATCAAGTCGCCGCGTTTCACTTTCTCGCCGACGCGCACTTTCAAGGAGCTCAAGTGGCCGTACAACGTCTTGTAGTCGAAGCCGTGGTCCAGGATCACATGGATCCCGTACCCGTTCGTAGCATAGTCGGCGAACTCCACGCGGCCATCGCCGGTGGCGTAGATCTCGGTGCCCTGGGGAGCGGTGAAGTCCAGGCCCGCGTGGAATTTGATGATCTTGTGGATGGGATGCAGCCGTTCGCCGAAGCCACTGCTCACCATGGTGAGGTCCTCGTTGCTGATGGGCTGCACGGCCGGAATGCTCGCCAACAATTCCTGTTTGCGTAAGGCGAGGTCGGCCACTTCGTCGAGGCTCACGCTTTGGACGACCAGTTGTTTGGCCAATCCATCCAAGCGTTTGCGGGTGCCGATCACCACTTCACTATTGGCGAAACTGGCCAGGTCGCGATAGCGGTTCACGCCCCCCGTGCCAGCACGGCGCATGCTCTCGGGCAGGGGATCCGCCTCGAAGATCACGCGGTAGATGTTGTCGTCCCGGCGCCGCACATCGCGCAGCACCTCATCCACCTCGGCCAGTTGCGTATTCAACAGTTCGTACTGCAATAACAACTGCTGGTTCTCGCGCCGCAACGCTGCTTCCTTCGGGCTGTCCACGAACTGGTACACCAGGAAGATGCCCATCAGCCCCACCAGAAGACCGGGTGTGAGGGCGAGCGTCACACGCTTCACCTTCTGCCATGCCGATAGCCGGATGCGCTCGAAATTGAGCGTTTGCGGGTTGAAACGGTATTTGTGCTCGGGCATGGCGGG
>JADJRW010000042.1 GCA_016712025.1 Flavobacteriales bacterium | reverse complement strand
GATCGCGCCGAAGAACATCGAAAAGGGCAAGTTCAAGCGGTGCTTGGAATACCACATCGGCAATTGCAAGGGCCCCTGCGAAGGATTGCAGGAAGAAGCGGAGTACGACAGCAACGTGGACCAGGTGCGGCAGATGGCGAAGGGCCGGATCGGTGGCTTGCTGCGCACATTGAAGCAACAGATGGGTCAGCATGCGGAAGCCCTCGCCTTCGAAGACGCTGAATCGACCCGGATGAAGATCGAACGCTTGGAGAAGTTCCACAGCCGCGGCGTAGTGGTGAACATGGATGTCGGCGATATGGACGTTTTCGGGCTGGCCGGGGACGCGAGCATGACTTGCGTGAACTACCTCCGCGTGGTAGAGGGAGCGATCGTGCATGGCGTCACCATCGAAATGAAGCGGCGATTGGAAGAAACCGAACAAGAACTCCTGCAACTCGCGATCGCCGAACTACGGCTCCGGTACATGAGCAACGCCCCGGAAGCCCTGGTGCCCTTCGATCCGGGCATCGAAGTGCCGGGCGTCACCTTCATCGTTCCGCAGCGAGGGGATCAGCGGAAGTTGCTCGAACTCTGCCAGCGCAACGCGCATTTCTTCTTCCTGGAGAAACAGAAACAGGAAAAGCTGGTGGACCCCGAGGCCAGCACCAACCGCGTGCTCGAGCAGATGAAGCAGGACCTCCGGCTAGGCGAGTTGCCACGCCACATCGAGTGCTTCGACAACAGCAATACCCAGGGCACCGATCCCGTGAGCGCGTGCGTGGTGTTCAAGGACGCCAAACCGAGCAAGAAAGACTACCGCCATTTCAACATCCGCACGGTGGAAGGCCCGGATGATTTCGCCAGCATGGAGGAAGCCGTGGAGCGCCGCTATGCCCGCTTGCTCGGCGAAGGTGAGCCCCTGCCCCAACTGGTGGTGATCGACGGCGGCAAGGGCCAGCTGCACGCCGCGATGAACGTCTTCGACCGCCTCGGCCTCCGGGGGAAGGTCGCGCTGGTGGGCATCGCCAAACGCCTGGAGGAACTCTACTTCCCCGAAGATCCCGCGCCACTGCACATCGACAAACGCAGCTCCACGCTGCGGGTGATCCAACAGATGCGCGACGAGGCGCACCGCTTCGGCATCACGCACCACCGCGGCAAACGCAGCAAGCGCATCATCCGCACCGGGTTGGAGGATATTCCGGGCATCGGACCGGAGACCGCGCGGAAGTTGCTCACGCGTTTCAGATCGATCAAGGGCGTGAAGGAGGCCCCTCTGGAAGAGGTCGTGGCCGAGATCGGCGCGAGAAAGGCGGAGGTCCTTCTCAAGGGCCTTTCCTGAGCCGGCCTCTCGCAAAGAGTACCTTCCGGTCCTCATGAGGAATCCCAGCCGGTACTTCCGCTTCTTGCTGGTAGCACTTGGCATCGCTGCGGACACCGCTTCTCGCGCGCAGGACTACTACGTGTCGGTCTCCGGCGACGATGCCTTCCCGGGAACCCTGGCGCAGCCCTGGCGCCACGTGCAATACGCCCTGGATCAGGCGGGGCCCTTCTGGACGGTCCACGTCATGGAGGGCGTGTACAACGAGGAACTCACCTTCGTGAGCGGGGGCACCGCCGCAGGACCGTTGACCCTGCGCAACTACCTGAACGAGGTGGCGGTGATCGATGGCACTGGGCTGAACGCCGATGCGCTTGTCACTATCCAGGACCTGAGCCATATCGATGTGATCGGCCTGGAGATCCGCAACAACGTGCATAACGACGCGATCGGCGTCCTCGTGGATGGTCCCTGTCAGGGCATCGATCTATTGGGGCTCAACGTGCATGACGTCCACTTCTCCGCCGACCCGAACGCACCGGTGAACGACAACACCAATGCGCAACCGATCATCGTGTTCGGCTCGAACATGAGCTACGCGCTGAACGAACTGACGATCGCCGATTGCGAAGTGCATGACTGCCGTCCCGGGTTCAGCGAAGGGCTGGCCATCAATGGCAACGTGACGGACTTCGTGGTGGAGAACAACCATGTCCATCATATCTCCAACATCGGTATCGACCTGATCGGACATGAAGGCACCTGTGCCGATCCGGCGCTCGACCAAGCCCGGAGCGGCACCATCACGGGGAACGACGTGCATGACTGCATCTCTCCATACGCCATGTGCGGCGGCATTTATGTGGACGGTGCGCGCGACCTGGTGATCGAACACAACGTGATCTATGATGGCATGTGGGGGATCGAGATCGGTTGCGAACATGTAGGGAAGAGCGCGACCAACATCGAAGTGCGGAACAACGTGGCATACAACAACCTGGGATCAGCGCTGATGCTCGGCGGCTATGATTATCCCAATGGAAGCGGCAAAGTGGAGGACTGCCTGATCCGCCACAATACCTTTTACCACAACGACACACAGAACGCTTTCGAGGGCGAACTCACCCTGGCCTATTCGGAGAACTGTACCATTGCGCACAACATCCTTTTCGCGGATAACCCGAACAACGCGCTCTTCTACCTGGACGATGCCCTACCTCTTTCTCCAGGGCTGACGCTCGACCATAACCTGTGGTACTGCCCGGGTGGTGCGGCCAACGCCGAGATCACTTACCACAACGACGCGTACACCGACTACGCCGACTACCAGAGCGGCACGGGACAGGACAGTAACTCGCCCTTCGGCGATCCGCAGTTCGCGAATGCTTCCTTCCCCGACCCGGACCTGCATATCGCCAGCACGTCCCCCGCCCGTAACGCCGGTGATATCGCCTTTGTAGCATCGCTGCTCGAGACGGACATGGACACCGAGGCACGTGTGAATGGCACGGTGGATATCGGTGCGGATGAGTACTACAGCAATACGGCACTGGAAGAATACGTCCTAGCGCAACATTGGTCCGCCTATCCGAACCCTTCTTCCGGGATATTCGCGCTGCAAGGGCCCTCACTACCCACCGGGTCTCTACTGAAGGTGCTCGATGCCTCCGGGCGGACGATCCTCGCCCACCAGCTGCCACCCACCGACCGCGTTCAGGTCGATCTTTCCGTCTTTGGACCTGGGATCTACCTGGTCCGGATGGAAGGCCCGGATCTTCGCCGAACTATGATCCGAGCAGTGGTGCGATAGCCTGCGAAACCCTGGCACTCACCATCTCGCTGTCGCGTGGGAGCGAGAAAGAAGCCGTCTTGGGTCTCCTACCCACTAGTGGTGAATTTGCGGGGTATTCGTTGCGCCCTGCCTCGCAAGGCCTCTATTTTCGACCAAACCCACGCTATGGAAGCCCCGTCGCACATCGTTGCCAGTGCCCTCCTTCTTCGGCCCCAAAGCGTGATGGTACAGGTCGACATACTCCTCCCGTTCCGCGATGCGGAACGAACGCTCGAGCAGTCGATCGAGAGCATGGTCCGCCAAACTTTTTCCGGTTGGAAGCTCCTGCTCATAAACAACGGCAGTTCGGACGGAGGCCCGACCATCGCCGAGCACTGGGCTGCGCGGGACGCTCGGATCAATGTGATCCATGAACCGATCATCGGTATCGCGCACGCACTGAACACGGGTCTTAAGGGTGGGGTCGCTCCGTTCATCGCCCGCATGGACGCCGATGACATCGCCCACCCGGAGCGCTTGGCAAAGCAGCTCGCCTACCTCCAGGCACATCCGGAGATCGGGGTCCTGGGCACGCGGACGCGCTTTGAAACCTCCGTGGAGAAGAGCAGCGGCATGGCTTGGTTCGTGAGTTGGCAGAACGCGATCCTTACCGCGCATGATCACTACGTGAAACGGTTCGTGGATGCACCGCTCGCGCACCCTACAGTGATGTTCCGTCGCAGGTTGATCGAAGCGCACGGCGCGTATAACACGGGGCCATTACCGGAAGATCATGAACTCTGGCTGCGCTGGATGGACGCGGGCGTACGTTTCGCCAAGCTCCCCGAGGAACTGCTCACCTGGACGGATCATAAAGACCGGTTGAGCCGCACGCATTCCAACTACCGCGTGGAAGCCTTCTTCACCACCAAGGCGAAATGGCTCGCCCAGTGGCTCACGCAGGAGTTGGACGGAAGGAAGGTGATCATCGCCGGTACCAGCGGACTCTGCCAGGCCCGGGTGGCTCTGCTCGAAGCGGAAGGTGTGCGCGTGGATGCGTTCACGGATGTGCAGCGGCGCGAAGTACAGGACTATGCCTTCATCCCGCCGAACGATCTGCCCGCTCCCGGCGAAGCGGTGATCATCTCCTTCATCTCGCAACGCGGCACGGGGGATCGGATCGCGGACTTCCTCGCTTCCCGGGGATTGGTGGAAGGTGAGGACTTCATCCTTGCGGCGTGACGATCACAGCAAGGTACCTTTCCGTCGACGATGGAAAGTCAGGCCCTGACCCAGGAGCGCATTGATGCGTTGATGCAGCCGCTGCGCATGTACTTCAACAGCGGATCAACACGCTCTTTCGCCTCGCGTCGCAAGGCCTTGCTCGCTTTGCGCGGAGCCTTGCACAAGCATGAGGAAGCCTTGCTGGAAGCCATGCACGCCGATATGCGCAAGCCGCGTTTCGAGGCGTACCTGAGCGATATCGGACTGGTACATGCGGAGATCACATACGCACTCCACCATCTGCGCGAATGGATGAGTGTGGAGCATGTCCCCACACCACTTGCGATACAGGTGGCCAGCAGTACCGTACTTCACGAACCGCTCGGAGTGGTGCTGATCGTGGCTCCGTGGAACTATCCCGTGCTGCTCCTGCTCTCCCCACTGGTCGGGGCGATCGCTGCTGGTAACTGCGCAGTGGTGAAGCCCAGCAATGAAGCACCGCGCACCGCGGCGGTGGTCGATCAACTGATCACAGAAGCCCTGGCACCGGAACATGTGCGGGTGGTCCAGGGTCCGGGTGGTGTGGTCGTTCCGCAGTTGATCGCGCAGCACCGGTTCGACCACATCTTCTTCCCGGGCAGTCAGACAGTAGGTACGAAGATCATGGCGATGGCGGCGCCCGGTCTTACGCCCGTCACCTTGGAGCTGGGGGGCAAGAGCCCGGCCATTGTGGACCGTAAGGCGAACATCGACGTGGCCGCGCGGCGGATCGCTTGGAGCAAGTATTTCAACGCGGGGCAGACGTGCGTCGCCACCGATCATGCGCTCGTGCATAGCGCCGTGATGGACGAGTTCCTAGCGGCGCTCGCGAAGCACGTGCAGCGCTTCTTTGGCGATGATCCGCAACGCAGCCCGCACTTCGCACGGCTGGTGAACGACAAGCGCTTCGCGAAAGTGAGCGGCTACCTCGGCCATGGCACGATCGCTTTGGGCGGCGAGCGCGACGCGGCCGATCGGTACATCGCACCCACGGTGCTCACCCAGGTATCGCTCGAATGTCCGCCGATGCAGGAGGAGATCTTCGGGCCGGTGCTTCCAGTGATCCCCTGGTCCGAAGCCGAAGAGGTGATCGCGATCACGCGCCGCAATCCCTGGCCGCTCGCCGCCTACATCTTCAGCAGCGACCGAAAGACGCAACGGTACTTCACCGAGCGCATCGCCTTCGGTGGAGGATGCATCAACCATACGATGATCCACTTCGGTGCCTCGGACCTGCCCTTCGGCGGTGTCGGCACCAGCGGCATGGGCCGCTACCATGGGCGGCGCAGCTTCGAACGTTTCAGCAATGTGAAGGGTATCGCGAAGGGTAGCACCTGGCTCGATCACCGGCTCCAGTTCCCGCCCTACAGCTCTGTAAAGGAGAAGATCCTGCGCTGGGTACTTCGCTGACCGGTGCTTGGCGAACCACATCCGAATGACGGTCCTGCTTGTTTTCCTGGTTGCCGCCGTGGCCAGCTTCATCGGTTCCTTGCAGGCCGGGCTCGTGAACACCGCTGTGCTCACCACCTCGCTTTCAAAGGGCGAACGTGCCGGGCGTATCACAGCCTGGGGCGGCGCATTTCCAGAGTTGCTCTATGCCGGGTCGGCGTTCGTGCTGTTGGAGCGCTCCATGGGAACTTTGCCTTGGCTTGCAACGCATGCCCCACTGCTCGCCGGGTCTGTGCTCGCAGGCCTGGGTATCTACTTCATCGTGCGGCCGCCGCGACCTATGAGCGCACCGCAGCGCACGGATGCATCAGCGAGTTTTGGACGCGGCGTATTGCTCGGCCTCATGAACCCACAGCTTCTCTTGTTCTGGCTCGGAGTCGGTGCGGGCTTGCGCGGGTTCCTTCCAGAGGCTGTCGGGCCGACCGTCATGGTCGCGTTCGCGCTCGGTGCGTTCGCCGGTGCTTTGGCCTTGCTGCTGATCCTTGTGCGCCTCGCGCGAACACTTCAGCATCGGCTGGATGCGCCGCGCCTGCGCAGCATGTTCAGGTTGATCGGCGTGGCACTGTTGATCGCTGGCGTGGTGATGGTGGTGAAAGCCATTCCACCAGTTGCCGCAGGAATTTGATGCGGTACCCGAAATGCGTTTCGCACCGGCGCAACAGCTCCGCGAGCAGCACCGGTTCGTGACCCTTCTCCCGCAGCGCCGCACTGATCGGTGGTATGTGCTTCACATGGCGCAACAGTTCCGACCAACAACGGAAGATGGTGTACGAGGGGTCGTAGATATGTCCTGGTTCGCTGGAGACACCGTTCAACTCCAGCACGATGAACCGCCCCTCACGCAGTGCTTCTTCACTTTCCGCGCGGACATCGACCCGGCCGTAGTGCAAGCCTCCCGCATGGGCCAGAAGTGCGTCCATTGCGCGTTCCAAAGCAGGCGTAGTGAGCGCACAAGCATCGAAGAACAAGGCGCCACGGCAGTGGTTCCCGATCGGTTCCACCACCACCTCTTCCGCCACCGTTGGGATGCGTGCAAGTAGCTCCTGCCGGTAAGTCCGCAGCCGCGCGATCTGCTTTCCACCGCGATAGGTCGTGGCGAGCAACTGCTCCACGGAGCGCCGTCCATCGCCCACTACTGCGAGCATGCGCTTGCCGGTGATCGATAGCAGGTTGGTGCGGCCGGTGTGCGGATCCTTGGCGAACATCAGCCCGTATTCATGCGGCCAGGTCACCAACTGCTGTAGCAACATGGGTTCACGGGTCGTTGCGAGGGCCTCGAGCAGTCGATGGGCATCGTCCAAGCGCACCACGCCCTCGCCCCGCTCGCCAACGTCGGGTTTTAAGATCAACGGAAAGGAGAGGTCCGTGGTCGCGAGGCGCGCGCGCAATTCGTGTTCCGCCGTTCCAGGCTCAACAAGCAAGGTGGTGGGATAGGAACCTTTCGGCAACTGCGTATAGATCGCCGACTTGCGCTCACCGAAGAAACCGCCCATGTCGATCGCGGGATCCACATTGGTGAAGAAGACCAGACTGCGTTGGCGAATGGCATGGTACAACAACCCCGGCACCACGGGCAGGTAGATGATATACCAGGGCAGGTACTCATGGTTCCAGCGGGCGGGCCAGCGCAGCCTCATGGCAACTCGGACCATTGTTCTTTCCCGGCCCCGATATCGTGGAAGTACATCCGGGTACCTTCTGCTTTGCGCTCTACACCAACGGTGCAGACGGTACCCAACCCTTCAGGACGATCCATCAGGATCCGCTTTGAGGGATCGGCATAGTGCTCACCGCCGTGTCTGTGGAATTCGATCAGTTGCTCCAGACTTCGCGATCCTCCCATCCGCTCCACCGCCTCGGCGAACCACTGGCGCCGCATGGCGCGCGCGGGAGCGTCGTACAGCGTGGAAGAGGACCACAGGTGCGGCTGGTCGGCAGGGTAGTTCATGCGATCCACCGAGGATCCGGTCCATATGATCGCTTCCACTTTGCGCGGAGCATGATGGAAGACCACCAGGGTAAAGGGCTCGATCCGCTCGAAGTCGAAGCGCTAGGAAGTTCTCGGTGCTCCCATCCTCCACGAAGCGCAGCGGAACGATCCCCCTGCTGTGCTGATAAGGGGGTGTTCGAACGTGGGTCTCATGTCCACCGTTCATCAGGTTCAAGGTGAAGCGGCCTGGGGCGGTGAGTAACCAGGTGCCACCGGCATGCTGGTCGATCGGGTACAAGGCGGTGCGTTGGGCATCGAACACGGGTGGTCGCATACCGCCCCGTGCGCGCGATTCATCGCGGTTGGAAGCGACCGCGAACCCGTCCGCCCAGGGCAGATAGGTCAGCGTACACATTCAGCGCTGGCGGAAGTTGCGCGTGGAGGCCGCGACACCGAGATGCTCCGGAAAGGCGACGTGCGCGAGCTCCTGTTCCAAAGCGATGCGGATCATCGCCAGATGGTGTACGCCATGGTCGGCGAGGTAGGCCAGTTCGCGTTTCAACGTGGTCATCTGGGAACTCATGTCCTTGGAACCGGGCAGCTCACTTTCCATGGCCATCACCTTGTCCTCCCGGAGTTCCTGTAGCAGGCTGATGCTGCGCACGGCGGAGGCGCGGGCGGCGGTGACCTCGGTCTCGATCAACAAGTTCCGTCGGCGGCGATCGTAGCTGAAGCTGCCTTCGCGCACATGGCCCAAGAGGCACTCATAAAATTCCAGGATGTGCCGGCAGTGCTGGCCGACACTGCTTCCGAAGAGCAGATCGGAGGGGCGCGCCATCTCGTCATCATTGAGTTGGAGCAGTAGCTGATCGATCTTCTCCAGCACCGAAACATTGTAAGCAACAAGGGACTGCATGTGGGTGGAGATGGATGAGGTAGGGCTGGAAATGGGCCACAAAGGTCGGTAGGTGGGCCGCTTCGGCGTGCAGCGTGCGCTAATTCAGTTGTCAAGGCGAAATCGCGCGCGGAAGGTGCCGAGCACGGTCATCCAACTCCTTCGGTCGCGGTAAAGGACGAATGCGGAAAGAACCGCCACCAAAACTGCCAAATAGAATAGCTGCCCGCCATCACCCTGCACCACGATGCCCAGGACCGTGAGGTGGCTGAAGACCGCTCCGCCCATGATGCCCAAGGCGAGCGCCGCTCCAACCCAAGCCAAGAGCGGCCAGAGCAACAACACAGCAGCGATCAGCTCCGCGATACCGGACCCTATCCGCCCCTCCGGCTCCATGCCCAGGGTGGTGAAGATGTAGACTGATTCCGGTGCAGCGGTGAATTTGAAGAAGAGGGTCTGGAGGAGGATCACCGCCGCGATCAGGTTCGGCAACTTGGCAAGTAGACGCATGGTGGGTGATGGGTGTTTCTCTTGCTGGGCGCGGGCTCTACTTGGCGTGCTTGAAGGTGGCCCAGTTCGTGTCGGCCTGCTTGTTCAACCGCGCTTCATCCTTGTTCCAGTCCTCCAGCGTATTGTTGAAGAAGGCATTGTAGAACAGGTAGAGCTTGCCGTTCCTGATCTTAAAGGTCTCGGGGTCCACCTCCACCTTTTCGTTGTTCGCCCCCAGCGCATAGGCGCACCAACCGCCGTATTGAGGAAGGTATTTCGTGGGCTCCTTCTTGAAAAGATCAAGATGCGCCTGGGTCGCGAAATGGAACGTGGCGTTCTGGTGGGTGAAGGACAAACTGGGCTGGCCTTCTACCGCCTTGCCTTCCAAAAAGTAGGACACCGGATCGTAGCCCTCGACCCAAAGGCCCTTGCTGTCCACATTGAAATAGGGCTTGTGCTGCGCGAGCGCGACACTGCTCGTGCAGAGAAGAAGAATGATGGCGAGAAGGGATCTCATTGTCGTGGGTTCCGTGAATGCGACAGGTAGTCACACCACACGGCCGACCCTGACATATCACTCCAACACGCGTTCGCCACGCACGGGCCGAAGCGCATCGCGCACCATCTTCAGGAAGCGCTCGTCGCACTCCAGGGTAGCAGTACACTTCACGGGGGCGTTCGTGACCCATGCTTCGCGTTCCGCGATCCCTTCGCGTTCGCAGAACTGGTGGAGGTGCCTCACGAAATGCTCGGCGGTGGGCAGGGCATCGGGGCCGAAGAAGTCCCAGTGAAAGCGCAGCGACGCCATCACGCCAATTTCTCACTCAGTGCCCGCATCGCATTGATCGGCACCACCCGTTCGTAGAGCATGCCATAGGTCGCTTCGGTGATGGGCATGTCCACCTTCATTTTCTGATTGATCTCGTGGACGCACTTCACGGCGTAGTAGCCCTCGGCCACCATGTTCATTTCGAGCTGCGCGGCCTTGACGCTGTAGCCCTTACCGATCATGGTGCCGAACTCGCGGTTCCGACTGAAGGTGGAATACGCGGTGACCAATAGATCGCCGAGGTACGCGGGCTCATTGATGTCCCGCGCGATGGGATGCACCGCTTCCACGAAGCGCGCGATCTCCTGGATGGCACGGCTCACGAGCACCGCACGGAAGTTGTCGCCATAGCCGAGCCCGACGCTGATCCCGCTGCATACCGCGATCACATTCTTCAGGATCGCCGCGTACTCGGTACCGTAGATATCGTCGCTCAAGGTGGTCTTCATCGAGCGCCCATTCAGCGCGGCGCCCATGCGCTGCGCATGCACATTGTTCTGGCTGGCGATGGTGAGGTAGCTAAGGCGCTCCATGGCCACTTCTTCCGCGTGGCAGGGGCCGCAGATCACGCCGAAGTTCTCCTTGGCCACGCCCCAGTGCGCGAAGAGATATTCCCCCACGATCTGGTTCGTCTCGGGCACAATGCCCTTCACCGCGCTGAAGAGGATCTTGCCTTTCAGCTCGGAGGGTTCGAGTTGCTCCATCGTCGCTTTTAGGAAGGCGCTCGGCACCGCGATCACGAGCACGTCGGCGTTCTTCACTACGGCATGGATGTCCGTGTTCATGGCCAGGCGCTCCACCTCGAACTGCGCGGCGCTGATGTAGTCCGGGTTGTGGCCGTACTTGGCGATATGCGCGATGGTTTCCGGCCGCCGTACCCACCATCCCACTTGATCGGCGTTCGTGCTCAACAGCTTAACCAAGGCAGTGCCCCAGGAACCGGCACCGATCACTGCGATGCGCTTCTTGTCCGTGGTTGGGTCCTGCATAATGGGGCTGAATGTATGTCCCCTTGCGGCTGAGCCGCAGGGAGACATACCTCAAAATGTCACATCCGCCTCCACCTCCTTCCCCTCGCGCAGCACGATCACCTTGGCATGGTCGCCATGGGCGAACTGGCCGAGCGCCTTCATGTAGCTCATCATGTCCGTAACGTCCAGCGTGCCAAGCTTCACCACCACATCGCCGGTCTTCAGCCCCGCAGCAGCGGCTGGCTTGCCGTCGGTGACACCGTCGATGCGCATGCCCTTGCCGTCGAACATGTAATCGGGCACCACGCCGAGCGTCACCTTGAAGCGCGGCGTGCTCGCGCTGTCGGCATCGGCGGTCTTGGTGAAGGCGAGCTTTCCGTCATCGTTCAACTTCACGATCAACGACTCGATGAAGCGGGTGACGCGGAGCATGCCCGGGTAGTTGATCAGTGGTTCGTCATCGCTCGGCTTGTGGTAATCGCCATGCGCGCCGGTGAAGAAGTGGATCGCCGGAACGCCTTGCAAATAGAAGCTCGTGTGGTCACTCGGGCCCACACCACCGGCGCTCGTCTTGATGCTCAGCGTATCCGCGTCCGCTTTGCCCTGCTTCCGCACCGGCGTTCGGAGATCCGTCAGCACGCTATCCCAAATAGGCGAAGTGCCTGTGCCGCTTATGGCTAAGTGGTTGGTGGTATCCAGCCGCCCCACCATGTCGAGGTTGATCATATAGTTCAGCGTGGCGATCGGCAAAGTGGGATGCTTGGTCCAGTAGTTCGATCCAAAGAGCCCTTTTTCCTCTCCGCTGAAGGCGATGAAGAGATAGTCGTTCGCGCGGGCCTCGTCCATTTCGGCCAGGTCGCGGGCCAATTGAAGCATGGTGGCCACGCCGCTGGCGTTGTCATCGGCCCCGTTGTGGATCGCGGGTTCGCCGCGATGCAGGGAACCCTCATCGCCGAAGCCGAGGTGATCATAGTGCGCGCCGATCACCACTACGTTCTCCCTCCCATTGTCCAACAAGCCGATCAGGTTGTGGCCAGTCATGGTGGGCCGCTCGATATTCACGTTCACAGCGAACGGGTCACCGTCCCGCAATCCGTCCTTGTAATAGTCGCCCTTCAAGAATATGACAGGTACACCCACAGATGTGATCCGTGCGCGCAACTCGCGGGAAGGCTCCTCCACGTCCTTGTCATCATTGTAGAACAGGACGGCCACCGCGCCCAGCTCCACAGCTTTTGCGGCACGCGTTCGCAGGTCGTGGTATGCCAGGAACTTGCTGTGCGGGTGGATACCATCCGGTGAGCTCACCATCAAGGCCACGCATTTCCCTTTGGGATCGACGCCATCGTAATCCGAACGTCCGAGTTCCGGCGCTTGTATCCCATAGCCGCAACGCACGATCGTGCTCAACACACTTCCGTTCCCGGAGAACGCGAGCGGATACCATTCGTCATGCAACTTCGGTCGCTGCCGTCCTACCTGCAAGGCTTGGGTAGCGCCAAGGACCGGCTCGCCGGCAAAGGTGAACGCTTGCGCATAGCGCGCACTGTCACCATAAGGCATCAGTCCGATGCTGGACATCTTCTGGATGATGTAGTCCGCCGCCATGCGTTCCCCCTTTGTGCCGGTCTCGCGGCCTTCCAACAGGTCGCTGGCGAGGTATTGCACATCGTACTTCATCTGATCCAGCACATCGGCATCGGGCATCAACTGCGCTTTCGAAGCGAGCGAGCAGACGAGCAGGGAAATGGCGGACGTATAGCGAAGAGCTTTCATGATAGGGCCTTCGCCAAGGCTTCGGCCTGCGAAGGCCACGAAGATACCCGGCGGCCTATCTTTCATTCATCATGCGTGCCCGGTATGACGCTCGGATGACCCACCTCCATGAAACGATCCCTCATCGCCCTTGCTGGTCTTCTTGCTTTCATCTACTTGCTGAACCCCACGCTCGGCATCTTCGAACTGGTCCCGGACAACATCCCGCTCATCGGCAATGTGGATGAAGTGACGGCCAGCACAGTGCTGCTCTCCGCGCTGCGGCACTTCGGTTTGGACCTCACGAACCTGTTCCGCAGTGGCCCGGGTCCCGCAAGTCCTTCAGCAGGATGAATCGATCGTGGCGAACTTGCCGCCTCGGATTGTCTCTTGTGTGCTGTCCGCTCCGCATGAAGTGGTTCCCGATCGTCCTTCTTCTTTCTGCCTGCGGCACGACCACGCCTGATCCAGACACCAGCAGAGCGACACGCCCGGATGTGGACTCGCCGCGCTGGGCCGTGCTGGAGGCGCAGGACCATCGGAACACCTCCGCGCTCTGTACCTTTGAACGACCCCTCGGCGGCGGTACGCGAGGCCGCTGCTTTAGCGCTCGCTTCAGTGCAGGACAGTGCTTCTCGACCATGCCTGATCGCTGCGCTGAAGGATGCCGAAGCGGCTGTGCGGAAGAACGCCGCGTTCGCGCTAGGCTGGATAGCGGATAGCACCACGTTGGTCCTAATGAACGCTGCTGCTGAGGTTGAAGTGGATACGGCGATACAGCGTGCGATGCAGGAGGCCAGCTTCCGCACTGAGCTCGCCTTGCGCAAGCACGACGCCAAGTTCCTGATCAGCTACCTGGAAATCGACGACCGGGACATCCGCACGCGCGCCGCTCAGCAGTTGGCCCGCTTACCCAAGGAGGAACTCATCGCGGAAGCACCGGGCGTGCTGCATGCGATCGGTGTGGAAAAGGATGACGTGGTGCGCATGTTCCTTATCGGTGCATTGAAGCACAATGCCACGCAGGAAGTCACCAGGACGATTCGCGCGCTCGCCGAGGAAGACAGCCTGCCGATGATCCGCGTCGCGGCGCTGCGTGCGCTTGGCGCAAAGGAGGACAAAGACCTGCTCTCCTTCTTCCTGGACCGGCTCAGCGATACCGACGCAGGTGTACAGCAGACAGCATTGGAACAGATCCAGCGTCTGCCCGGAATGCTGGATGGTGCG
>JADJRW010000041.1 GCA_016712025.1 Flavobacteriales bacterium | reverse complement strand
GCGCGAAGGAGCTCGGCATTCCAGTGTTCAGCTATCCTTCCTACTTCCACGAGCAGACGAAGGACAAGACCCGCGTGGTGGTCGGGGGCAGCCATGGGAAACCCACGATTACCAGCATGATCATCCATGTGTTGCGCCATGCGGAGGTGGAGTTCGATTAGCCTGGTCGGTGCGCAGCTCGAAGGCTTCGATTGTATGGTGCGGCTGAGCCCGACCAGCCAGGTAGCCATCATCGAAGGAGATGAATACCTCGCGTCAGCGTTGGAGCCCGTGCCGAAGTTCCACCTGTACCGTCCGGACATCGCATTGATCAGCGGGATCGCCTGGGACCATATCAATGTCTTCAAGACCTTCGAGAGCTACGTCGACCAGTTCCGAAAGTTCATCGAGGTGATCGAGCCGGGTGGCAAGCTCGTTTACTGCGCGGAGGATCCTGAAGTACGCCATCTCGCGGAAGGATCCGGAACGAAAGCGGTGCGCATTCCTTATGGAGTGCCTGCGCACAGGATCGCCGATGGCGTCACCGTGCTGTCGACCGCGATAGGCGAGGTGCCCTTACAGATTTTCGGCCGCCACAACCTGATGAATTTGGAGGGCGCGCGCCATGTGTGCCATCAGTTGGGGATCGGAGACAAGACGTTCTTCGAAGCGATCCGCAGGTTCCACGGTGCGGCGAAACGATTGGAGAAATTGGCCGAGAGCGGCCAGCATGTGGTGTTCAAAGATTTCGCCCATTCGCCCAGCAAGTTGAAAGCAACGGTGGAAGCAGTGCGCGAACAGTTCCCCGGCCGCAGGCTGGTGGCTTGCATGGAACTGCACACCTACAGCAGCCTCAGCGAGAACTTCCTCGATCAATACGCCGGTGCCATGGACCAGGCGGATTCGGCGATCGTGTTCTATGATCCGCACGCGGTGCAATTGAAGCGACTTCCACCCATCCCACCGGAGCGCATCCAGCGTGCCTTCGGGAACGAGCAACTCCGTGTGGTCCACGATCCGATCGCGTTGATGGGTGCCATACGCGACGGTGAGCAGGGGCCGGGCGTGCTGCTGATGATGAGCAGCGGCAATTTCGGTGGCGTGGACCTCGAAGCGATGGCCGAAGCCTATATCGCCTGACGTTCGCGCGCCAACGGCCTTACCACCTTATGCAATAGCACGGTGACGAGTAAGGTGTTGAAGGCGGCCAGCAACAGCATCAGAAAAAAGGAAAGGCTGGCGTAGTTGAACGGGGAGAAGAACTCCGAAAAGCGCGCACGCGCATCCGCCTCATCCTTTCCGGCCAGCACCGCCTGGTCCACCAGCGCATTGACATGCACGGGGAAGGAAGTGACATCCATCCAAGTGTAGAATGCGTAGAGGAAGAAGCCCGTCAGCAGCACGTATAGCGCTGATGCGCGCAAACCCTCCCTAAAGAGATGCGTGATGCTGGCTTCCGATGATGCGAGCAACTCCGAACGACCAACGAGGAATGGGATCAGCACCAGTGCCAACAAATGTGCTGGCATGTAGAAGGGCGGCTCAGGCGCATGATCCGTGCTGAAGAGCGCGACGCGCAGCACCATGCTCAACACAGCGATGACGAAAGCGGTCTTCATGGGGGGTTTGGGTTTGTTCCAAAAAATACCGTCCCTTCCACGCAGGACGTGCTCTTGCCCCTAGCTCCTGCCCTTGCTCCTGAACTCAACTGTTCATCGAAACCAAGAACTCCTCATTGCTCTTGGTTCCCTCCATGTGCGTCTTGACGAACTCCATCGCCTCCACCGGGTTCATGTCAGCGAGGTGCTTGCGCAGGATCCAAGTGCGTTGCAGCACATCCTTGTGGTGGAGCAGATCGTCGCGGCGTGTGCCACTGCTCATGATGTCGATAGCTGGGAAGATCCGGCGGTTGCTGATCTTCCGATCGAGCACCAGTTCCATGTTGCCGGTGCCTTTGAACTCCTCGAAGATCACCTCGTCCATCTTGCTGCCGGTATCCACGAGCGCGGTGGCGAGGATGGTCAAGCTGCCGCCGTTCTCGATCTTCCGCGCGGCGCCGAAGAAGCGCTTGGGCTTCTGCAAGGCGTTCGCATCCACACCACCGCTGAGGATCTTGCCGCTGGCCGGTTGCACGGTGTTGTAGGCGCGCGCTAGGCGCGTGATGGAGTCGAGCAGGATCACCACATCATGACCACATTCGGTGAGGGCCTTGGCTTTCTCCAATACGATCCCAGCGACCTGCACGTGGCGCGAGGCGGGCTCATCGAAGGTGCTCGCGATCACTTCGGCCTTCACGCTCCGGGCCATATCCGTCACTTCCTCCGGGCGTTCATCGATCAACAGCACGATGAGGTAGGCCTCCGGGTGGTTGGCGGCGATGGCGTTCGCCACATCCTTCAGCAGCACGGTCTTACCGGTCTTCGGTTGGGCGACGATCAGGCCGCGCTGGCCTTTGCCGATGGGAGCGAAGAGGTCGAGCACACGCATGCTCAAGTTGGTGTCCTTGCCAGCGAGGGTGAACTTCTCGTCCGGGAAGAGCGGCGTGAGGAACTTGAACGGCACACGGTCGCGCACCCATTCCGGATCGCGTCCATTGATGCGATCGATCTTCACCAAGGGGAAGAACTTGTCCCCTTCGCGTGGTGGGCGCACGAAACCGCTCACGGTATCGCCCAGCTTCAGCCCTGCTGCTTTGATCTGCTGCTGGCTCACGTACACATCATCCGGCGAAGCCAGGTAGTTGTAGTCACTGCTGCGCAGGAAGCCGTATCCCTCTGGCATCACCTCCAATACGCCTTCGGTCTCTACGAACGCATCGAAGTTGATCTGTTCGCGCGGTGGTTGCGGCGGACGTTCGTTGCGTTGATCGTTCCCACGTTGCCCTTGGTCCCGCTGTTGATCGCCACCCCGTTGGCCTTGGTCTCGCGGGTCGCGTTGCTGCTCACGTGGTTGGTCCCCGCCGCGCTGGCCTTGTTCGCGCGGCTGGTCATTTCCCGTTGCCCTTGGTCCCGTTGTTGGTCGCCACCGCGTTGCCCCTGGTCGCGGGACCATCGGTCCGGTCGCCATCGGCGCGATCGTGGCGTCCTGGCTGGTCGGTCATGGACCTTGCTCTCGTCCGCGACCGGCCTGCACTTGGTCACCGCGTTCGCGCCGCTCGTTACGTTCGTGGCGGGGCTGGTCGCGGCGGTCATCGGCGCGCGGTGCCGCCGGTGCGGGGTCGCGTGGCACATCTGGCAGTGGACGCTCAACGGGCTTGGTCTCGGGTAAAGCGCTCCCGCGTATCGGGGACTCCTCTTCCTCCTCCTCATCATCATCGTCCTCCTCGTCATCATCGTCATCATCCGCATCATCACCTTCCTCCGCGGGCTCCGGCTCGGGATCGGGCACGGGTGCGGGATCTTCATCCGCCACGGCGTCCAGAGCGATGGCGTCGGTATCCTGGCGTGTGTCACCTGCGACAGGTTTGCTGGTCTGAGCTTCCAGAATGCGGGCGATGAGGTCCTGTTTCTTGAGCGTGTCGGCCTTCTTCACTTGGAGCTTTTTGGCGATCTCCCGCAGTTCGGCCAGTTTCATTTCGCTCAACGCGCTGCTGTCATGCATGGCTTGTAGGTCAGGTAGGGGGAAAGGCGCGTGCTACGCCTGGTGGAAAGCCCGCTAGGGCTTCGATACGCTTGTGGAAAAGGACTTCGGGAGGGGGAGCAGGTACCGAACGGCACCCGCAGGAAGAACAAGGACAGGGCAAACCTAAGGGGAAAGGCGGAATGTGCAAGCCCCTGCGCTCGCCATCTTTGCGCGGTCGTTCCCCCCATGATCCAACGCAAGCAGACCATCTTCCTGGCTCTGGCCGCCCTTATCGCCTTCGCGGCCAACCTGATGCCCTTCGCCACCTATACCGTGATGGGTTCGGCGCAGGCCATCGAGTTCCGCACCACCGGCCTCTTCATGGCGGATGGAACGCCGGTGGCGGATGCGAGCCCGAAGGTCCCCTTTGTGGCGGTGTTCGGCTTGCTCGGGGCGGTGCTTGTGGTCGCGATCTTCCTTTTCAAGAACCGCCCCGGCAGGCACGCATCGTGCGCTACTCTTATCTCTTCGCGCTTGGGGTCCTGGCCTTCGCCGTTATCACCGATCGTTCCGTGCAGGTCTATTTGGGCCAGCAGGGCAAGGTCTCGGTGGCTTATGGGGTCGCCTTCGCGGCGCCGCTCGTGGTGCTCGTCCTGGCCTTCCTGGCCGAGCGCGGCATCCGAAAGGATGAGGCGCTGGTGAAGAGCTTGGATCGGTTGCGGTATCGCGGCATGTGCGGACCTGCTATTCTACTCGCTCCCTCTTTTCCCAATTCCACCACCTCCAGGTCCTTCACCTGCCCCGCTTCCAAGGTGAAGCGCAATACGGTGCGCATCACATGCCCGCCGGCGGGCCGGGGCGCGCAAGCCTTTCAGGGGGGTCGCTTCACCATACAGAGTGGCTGGCCGCAGATGAAGAGGGGGAGGCGTGCGCCAGTCCTGCAGCACGGCGGGTCGTACGCGCCGGGGCCCGCCGATGTATCGAGCATTCTTGTTCCGGCACGTCGGCGGACAATGGCATCGAATTTCACCATGCAGATATGGCTGTGGCCGCAGATGAAGAGGGCCGGTCGGGAGGCGGTGCTCTCGCAGGCCGAAGTGTTCCTGAATGCGCGGAACAGCGGTGGGTGTCACTAGAAGACCGTCGGCGGGCGGTCCCGCCGATTTTACAAGATGGAGCGGATCGTCATCCTAGACTGGCCGCACGCCGCAAAGCTCGGTACTTCCCGAACGTTGGTGTTCGATGGGCCTGGCCCTGCTCGACCCGTTCATGGCCCTGACAGCGGCATTCTATCAGCCAGGGGTTGCCCCACACTGGCGCGCAGCGGTTCTCTGCGGGAACCAGGCGCAGTGTTCGTCGAGCAGGGCAAGGCCGCCGAGGTCGCCCGCGTGCCAGATCTCGTCGCAGGCCGCGAAGTGTTCCCGGATGCGCGGATCGAGCCAGCCGTGGGTATCGCTGAGGAGGCCGATGCGCAGCATGCGCGCGAAGATCGGGTTGATGGGCACACCGCCACCCCGACCTTCGCCGGGGCAGGCTGTGCCGCGTACGCAACGGATCCGCAACGAAAGGAGGAAGGGGACCACTATCAGGCACGAGCATGGCGGACTACTTTCGCGGCCCTGCTGATGTCCCGCTATTTCATTGAACTTTCCTTCGATGGTTCCGCCTACCGGGGCTGGCAGTTCCAGCCGGACAGGCCGAGCGTGCAGGAGACGCTGGAGCGGGCGATCCGCACGGTGCTTCACCGGCCCAATGCCCATGTGGTGGGTTGCGGGCGCACGGACACCGGCGTCCACGCCAGCCAGTACTTCGCGCATCTGGATCATGCGGGCGAAGCGCCCTTGGATGATCGATTCGTTTACAGCATCAACAGTCTGATGCCGGGCGATATCGCTGCGAAGAGGATCCTATCGGTGCCCGATGATGCCCATGCACGGTTCAGTGCCACCGAGCGCGGCTATTGTTATCGCATCCACCGCCACAAGGATCCCTTTCTCACGGGGCGATCCCATCTCCTCCATCCAGCGCTGGATGTTACCGCCATGAACGAAGCCTGCCGGACATTGATCGGACAGCAGGACTTCAGCAGCTTTTGCCGTGCGGGAAGCGATGCGAAGACGATGCTGTGCGATGTACGTCGCGCGGAGTGGGTAGAGGTGGAGAACGGCTACCGCTTCACCATCCGCGCGGATCGTTACTTGCGCAACATGGTGCGGGCGATCGTGGGTACCTGCCTGTTCATCGGTCGCGGGCACAAGCCTCCGGGTCACATGGCGGAGGTGATCGCCGCGCACGATCGCGGTGCTGCCGGCAAGTCGGCACCTGCGCGCGGGCTCTATCTGGAATACGTCGCTTATCCCTACATCACAAGATGAGCGCTACCAAGACCAAGGGCAAGGCCTTCGACCGGAAGTTGTTCGGTCGGGTGATGGCCTTTGTGCGTCCGCATCGCACCTTGTTCTGGGCCACGTTCGCGCTCACCATTCTTCTTGCGGTAGTGGCTGTGGTGCGCCCGCTGTTGATGGGCGATATGATCGATAAGTACGCCCTGACCGGCGATGGGAAGGGCTTGTTGTGGATGACGGTGCTGGTGATGGCACTATGGTAGTGGAGACGGTGCTGAGCTACTACCAGGCGTTCTGGACGAGCTGGCTCGGGCAGGTGGTGAGCTATGAACTGCGCACACGGCTCTATGCGCATGTGGTCCGGTTCAAGCTGCGCTTTTTCGACCGGACGCCCATCGGTACGTTGGTCACGCGGGTGATCAGCGATATCGAGACCATCGAGGACATCTTCTCCCAGGGGCTGCTCTCCATCTTGGGTGACATCCTGAAACTCGTGGTGGTGGTGATCGTGATGTTCGCCGTGAACTGGAAGCTTGCGCTGTTGAGCATGGCGCCGATCCCCTTGTTGTTGTGGGGTACGAACATCTTCAAGAACAGCATCCAGAAGAGCTTCGAGGATGTGCGCACCTATGTGGCGCGGCTGAACGCGTTCGTGCAGGAGCACATCCAGGGCATGGCGATCGTGCAAGCCTTCGGGCGCGAGGAGCAGGAGTACAAAAAGTTCCAGGCGATCAACCGGGAGCACCGCGCGGCGCACATCCGCTCGGTGCTGGCGTACTCGATCTTCTTCCCTTTTGTGGAGATCCTGGCCGCGCTATCGCTCGCCTTTCTGGTGTGGTGGGGTGTGCGCGATGTGCTGGCGGGGGTGGCCACCTTCGGGGATATCCTGGCATACATCCTCTTCATCAGCATGCTCTACCGCCCCATCCGTCAACTGGCCGATCGCTTCAACATTCTTCAGATGGGCATGGTGGGCAGCGAACGGGTGTTCGCATTGCTGGATGCGGAAGCGACTATTATGGACCAAGGCTCACGCACGGTGCAAGGCGTGCGAGGCGATATCGACCTGAAGGATCTCTGGTTCGCGTACGAGGAGTTGAACGATGCGGACGATCACGAGAACGCGCATTGGGTGTTGAAAGGCATCGATCTCCATGTGCCCGCGGGAGCCACGGTGGCTCTGGTAGGTGCGACCGGATCGGGAAAGAGCTCCCTCATCAACGTGCTCAGCCGCGCCTACGAATTCCAGACAGGAACAGTGCGTGTGGACGGTGTGGATATCCGCGACTATGCCTTGGACGAATTACGGCGCTGCATCTCCGTGGTGTTGCAGGATGTGTTCCTCTTCAGCGGAACGGTGCATGACAACATCACCTTGCACGATCCCAGCATCACCCGGGAAGCGGTGATCGCGGCCGCGCGAAGCGTGGGTGCGCACGACTTCATCATACGACTGCCGAAGGGCTACGATACGGATGTACGCGAACGAGGCGGTGTGCTGTCGGTAGGCCAACGGCAATTGCTTTCCTTCATCCGGGCCATGGTGCATCACCCGTCCATCCTGGTCTTGGACGAGGCAACGAGTTCAGTGGATAGTGCCAGCGAACAGCTGATCCAAATGGCCACGGCGCGGATGACGAAAGGACGCACCAGCATCGTGATCGCGCACCGGTTAAGCACCATCCAGAACGCCGACCGCATCGTGGTGCTGGATAAGGGCCGGATCATCGAACAGGGCGATCACCAGGAGTTGCTCGCCCTGAACGGCGCCTACCGCAAGCTGTACGATCTACAGTTCCGCTGAAGCGTCGCTGCGAAGACCTAATTTTCCGGTCACGGCAACGTCCTTCCCGGTCGTGGCGTCATTTCAACAGCGAACGCTCCCCACATGCACTTCCTTCCCTCCCTTGCCCGCACTGGTTCTCTTCTTCGCATCGTTCTCTTCTGCACGACTTTGGGCCTCGCCGGATCGGGCCATACCCAAGGGGTGGTCCCCACCATGGGCACCGAGTTCTGGTTGGGGTTCATGAAGAACTACCAGGGCAATCCGAACCAAAGCCTTGACATCTTCATTTCGTCCTACACCAATACCGCCGGCGTAGTGGAAATGCCATTGCTGGGGTTGAACATCCCTTTCACGGTGATAGCGAACATCACCACCACCGTGACGATCCCGGTGGTGCAAGGCATGCACCAGCAAAGCGATATCGTGGACAACAAGTCCATAGTGATCCGGACGCAGGACACCGTGGCGGTGTTCGCCATCAACTTCGAGGAGTTCACCGCGGATGGTGCAACGGTTTACCCGGTACAATCCTTGGGCGACAGGTACCGGCTGGTGGCCTATCCCGGATTGAACGGATTGCCTGAGCTGGCTTCGGAATTCTTGATCGTGGCCCGGCAGGACGATACCGAGATCGAGATCAACACCACCGCGAACACCGTGGGTGGACAGATCGCGGGAGTTCCTTTCACCATCCAGCTGGATTCGGGACAGACCTACCAAGTGCTCGCGTCGGACGCCCTCGGGGATTTTACCGGCACCACGGTGCAAGGGACCGAGAACAGTGGGCCTTGCCGCACGTTCGCTGTCTTCTCCGGATCGGTATGCACCAATATTCCCGACGGTTGCGGGGCCTGCGACCATGTGATGGAGCAGAACCTACCGCCGCAGGCCTGGGGTACGCGTTATTTCTCCGTGCCTTTCGCCACCACCACACGGTACACCTACAAGATCCTCGCGGATACGGATGGCACTCAGGTAACCGTGAACGGGGGGCCACCTGTTCCATTGAACGCGGGCCAGAGCGTGGAGGTGAACGCGTTCACGGAAGCCGCGTGCTTTGAGGGGAACCAACCGTTCATGGTGGCCCAGTTCATGGAGGGCATCAGCTGCGCGGGCAATGGCGACCCCGCGATGCTGCTGTTGAACGCGGAAGAGCAGCGCATCGACCGTGTCACCTTCGCCACCGTGGTATCGAACATCATTACAGGGCACTACCTGAACGTGATCGTGCAGTTGCCCGATGTGGACGATGTGAGCCTTGACGGCACCCTTGTCCCTCCCGGGGCTTTTATCCCTTACCCGAACTGCGCTACGGTCGCCTATGCCTCGTTGCCGCTCACCCAAGGCAGTCATACGCTGCAATGCCCGGGCGGCCTCACCGCCTATGTGTATGGTATGGGTAGCGCGGAGAGCTACGCCTATTCGGTGGGCTCTTTCACGCCGCTGCCCGCGTTGGCATTGGACACCGTGCTCTGCCTGGCCGATACCAACACCACCGTCACCTTGGTGATACCCGTTCCGATCAACGACCCCGTGTGGACCACTTTGAGCGACCCGAACACCGTCCTTGCCCAAGGTGTGAGCTACACCTTCACACCCACCGCGAGCGATGTGTATGTGGTGACGGGGACCGCGGGCCTGAGCGGTTGTGAGCAGCAATACTTCTTCAGCATCGAGATCGCGATACCTCCTGTGATCGACGCCTTGGCCAATGGGGGGACGGTGGGTATCGAGGCCTGTCTTCTACAGCCGGTCAATTAAGCGTTGATGTGCAACCGCCGGGCACGTATGCCTATTCATGGTCGCCGGCGGCCGATCTGAACGATCCGTTCATCCAGAACCCGGTGGCGGCGCCTGCGCATACGACCTGGTACGTTGTTCAAGTCAGCACCTTGAACGGATGTGCGGTAACGCAGGACAGCGTGCTGGTTACCGTGGTCGCTGGGGATGTTGTAGAACTGCTCGCCACCGTGGATCCGCCGGTGCTGTGCGCAGGCGATGCGGCGCAGCTCGGCGTGCAAGCGCAGCAGGTATTGCAGGGCATCGATGTGCTGGATGTGACCCCCGGATCGATCTGGGGTCCGATCACCAACGGCACGATCAGCAATGCGTGTGGATCGGTAGCGGGCAATGCGCTCTACTTCGATGGTGCGGGCTTCCGCCGTGCGGAAACGATCGACCTGGATGTATCCACGGGTGGCACGGTCCGCTTCGCGATCAAGATCGGCTCCGGGAGCGCGCCCTGCGAAGACGTGGATCCCGGTGAGGATGTGGTGCTGGAGTACAGCACGAACGGGGGCGGCGCGTGGACGATCATGAACACATTGCTCGAATATGTCTACCCCAATTTCACCGTGGTCGAGCAAGCGATCCCGGGTCCCGCGCAGACCATCAGTACGCGTTTCCGCTGGCGGCAATTGGCCAATGGTGGCGCAGGTGAGGATAACTGGAGCCTCGACGATGTCGCCATCGCGGTGACCGATCTCGGAGGCCTCTCCTTCCTCTGGACGCCACCGAACGATCTGAACGATCCAGCCATCGCCACACCGATCGCCACACCAACCATTTCAGGGTGGTATACCGTGACGGCCGACGATGTGCAGTTCGGTTGCACCTATCGGGATTCGGTCTTCATCCAGGTGGGTCAAGCCTTCGATATCCTGCTAGCTGAGGACACCTCCATTTGCGGGGGCGGTTCCGTCGTGTTGAACGCGCAACCCACTTCGGGCACCGGCCACACTTGGTTTTGGACACCTCCCAACGGACTGAATGCGACCTTCCTGCAAGCACCCATTGCTTCACCCACAGTGACCACGACCTACATCGTTACGGTTACCAGTGGCGAAGGCTGCGTGCAGACCGACACCATCATCGTGGCGGTGGATGTGCCGCTGGCTGTGGCGGCGATCGTCTCCAATGAACCGATCTGTCAGGGAAGCTCCACTCAGCTCACGGCGATCGCCAACGGTGGGCAAGGGGTTACATCTACAGTTGGACCCCAGCGAACAGCCTGGACGACCCTTTCAGCAATGCCCCCGTGGCTACGCCACCGAGCACGGTGATGTATATGGTGGTGGTGACCGATACGCTTTGCAACACCAGCGATTCCGCCCAAGTGCTGGTGCGTGTGGTGCCGGCCTTCGCCGTGGACCTGGGCGCGGACCTGGTGCTATGTCCTGGGGAGAGCGCGACATTGAGCACGGGGATCTCCGGGGCGCCGCACCTTTGGAGCACGAACGAAAACACCGCGACCATCGAGGTCAGCGATCCGGGCACCTATTGGGTCACGGTGGACCAGGACGCATGCACCGGTTCGGACACTGTGCTGGTGCAAGTGGCGCCGGATCCGGGGGAATTGCTCATCTCCATTTACACCTGTGTGGGCCGTTCCGAAACGCTCACGATCCCCTACGAAGGCGTGAGCTACTTGTGGGAAGGCGGTGAGACCACGCGCGCCATTGTCGTCGATCAAGAGGGCATCTACACCTTCAGTGTTACCGATGCGTACGGCTGCACCTATGCAGGTGAAGCCACCGTGGGCGCGGACCCGCTTGGCTATGGGGTGACCGTGCCGAACGTTTTCAGTCCGAACAACGACGGATCGAACGACCGCTTCGAGCTACAGGCCGGTGGAAGTAGCGATGTGGCCGTGACGATCTATGATCGTTGGGGCAACTCCGTGTTCGAAACCCCTTCTCTGGGCAAAGCATGGGATGGCCGCATCAATGGCACAGATGCCAGCGATGGTACCTACTTCTACATCGTGCGCTACCAGCCCATTTGTGATGAGGAGGAGAAGGAGCAGCGCGGGCATGTGACCTTGCTGCGCTAACGGAGCGCCCTTACCGCTGACCGAACCGCAAATAGGATCCGGTCAGGCTTTCGCTACACTTGGCCAATGCCTCCGGCGTTCCTTCGAACACGAGTTGCCCTCCGGCATCCCCGCCTTCGGGTCCGAGGTCGATCACATGGTCGGCGCAGGCGATCACCTCGGGGTTGTGCTCGATGGTGATCACGCTGTGGCCGTTCGCGATCAATGCGTTGAACGCATCGAGCAATTTGGCGATGTCGTGTACATGGAGCCCGGTGGTGGGCTCGTCGAAAATGAAGAGGGTGGGGCGTTCCTCCTGGCCCTTGGTAAGGAAGCTGGCGAGCTTGATGCGCTGTGCTTCGCCACCGCTGAGGGTACTGCTGCTTTGGCCCAGCTTGACATAGCCAAGGCCCACATCCTGCAAAGGGCGTATCTTCTGTGTGATGCGGTTGCAAGCGGTGCTCTTGCCTTGGTGGGCGGAGAAGAAGGCGAGGGCATCATCCACGGTCATGTCCAACACCTCGGCCACATCCTTACCATCGAAGCGCACGTCGAGGATCTCCTCTTTGAAGCGCTTTCCATGGCATGCATCGCAGCGCAAACGGATGTCGGCCATGAACTGCATTTCGATATGCACTTCGCCTTCGCCCTGGCAGATCTCGCAGCGGCCCCCATCCACGTTGAAGGAGAAGAACGCGGGCCGGTAGCCGCGCACCTTGGCCACATCCTGCTCGCTGAAGAGTTGGCGGATCTCGTCGTACGCCTTCACGTAGGTGACCGGGTTACTACGGCTGCTCCGGCCAATGGGATCCTGGTCGACCAGTTCCACCGCTCGGACCTGTTTGAGGTCGCCTTCCAACCCACGGTGCTCGCCGGGCTTTTCGCTCGAGCCTTCCAACTCGCGGCGCAGCGCGGGGTAGAGGATGCGCTTCACCAAGGTGGTCTTGCCACTTCCGCTCACGCCCGTCACCACGGTGAGCATGTGCAGGGGGAAGGCCACATCGAGATCCTTCAAGTTGTTCTCCCGCGCGCCGCGCACAATGATGCGATCACGCACAGAACGCCTCCGCTCCGGACGAGGGATCGCCATGCGCCCGGTGAGGTATTGCGCGGTAAGTCCATCGCTGGCGAGCAGTTGGTCGTGGGTGCCGCTGAAGACCACTTGACCACCGTGCGATCCCGCTTTCGGGCCCATGTCGATGATATGGTCGGCGGCGCGCATCACCTCTTCGTCGTGTTCCACCACGATCACTGTATTCCCGAGATCGCGCAGTTGCTTCAGCACCACGATCAACCGTTGGGTGTCGCGCGGGTGGAGGCCGATGCTCGGCTCGTCCAGGATGTACATGCTGCCCACCAAACTGCTGCCCAGCGAAGTGGCCAGATCGATGCGCTGTGTTTCGCCACCACTGAGCGTATTGCTGCGGCGGTCCAGCGCGAGGTAGCCCACACCCACATCGGAGAGGTAGCGCAGCCGACCGAGGATCTCCTTCAGCAGGCGCGCGGCGATCTTCGCTTCCTGGCCGGATAGCTGCAGGGCCTGCACTACGGACAGAAGCTGGTCGATGGGCATGCGCACCAGATCGCTGATGGTGCGATCCTGCACCTTCACGTAGTGGGCCTCTTTGCGCAAGCGGGATCCGCCGCATTCGGGGCAGGTGGTCTTTCCGCGGTAGCGGCTGGCGAGCACGCGGTATTGGATCTTGTAGCTCTTCTCCTCGACGTACCGGAAGAAAGCATCGATGCCACGCACTCCTTTGCGTCCATGCCAGAGCAGGTCGCGTTGATCGGCGTCCAGATCGCAGTACGCCCGGTGGATCGGAAAATCATGTTTTGCGGAAGCCTCGATGAAGTCCGCTTTCCACTCGCTCAGTTTTTCTCCCCGCCAGGGCGCCACAACTTCCTCATACACGCTCAGGGTCTTATCCGGGATCACCAGATCGGCGTCGATGCCGATCACGCTTCCATAACCCTCGCACTTCGGGCAGGCACCCAACGGATCGTTGAAGCTGAAGAGGTTGGGGCTCGGCTCCTCGAAGGTGATGCCATCGAGTTCGAACCGGTCGTTGAAGGTGAGGCGGTGGGTATTCCCCTTTCCATCCTCTCCAAGGAGCATCAGTTCGCCCTGGCCTTCGAAAAATGCGGCCTCGGCACTGTCGGCCAGGCGGCTGTCATTCTCCGTGTCGTCGGGTGTTACGGTAATGCGGTCCAGCACGAGGTGCCAGGTTCCAGCTGGGATCTTTTTCGCCGCGAGCAGGTCCTCGATGCGGTGTACCTGTTCGCCATCGTGTACGCGCGCGAAGCCTTGTTGCACCAGCACATCGAAATGGGCCGCCAACGTTCGCCCTGCGGGAACGCGGATGGGGCAGAGCACCATGACCGTGCTGCCTGCGGAGAAATTGTGGGCCGCGCGCAGCACATCCTCAACGGTATGGCGCTTCACCACCTGGCCGCTCACCGGACTGATGGTTCGGCCCACGCGTGCGAAGAGCAACTTCAGGTGATCATAGATCTCGGTGCTGGTACCCACCGTGCTCCGCGGGTTGCGGGTCATCACCTTCTGTTCGATGGCGATCGCTGGGCTGATGCCGATGATCCTGTCCACGTCCGGCTTCTCCAGGCGCCCCATGAACTGGCGGGCATAGCTGCTCAGGCTCTCCACGTAGCGTCGCTGCCTCGGCGTAGAGGGTGTCGAACGCCAGGCTGCTCTTTCCGGAGCCGCTCAAGCCGGTGATCACCACCAGCTTACCGCGGGGGATGTCCACATCGATGTTCTTCAGATTGTGGACCCGCGCCCCCTGCACCCGGATGAGGCCGGCGGAGCGGGGGAGCGGGGCGCGATCGGGTCCGGAAGGGACCGGGACCGGGGTCTTGGAGCGGGTACTGGCGGGCAAAGCAGGACCATGCCAGGGGCACGGGGGCGCGAATTTAGTCACGACCCCAGGGAGGCTGAACCGGGCCGACCACTATCTTTGGGTGCCTTGGAAAAATTCTCATCTACCCACAATAGGGGAGATCGGGCAACGTTTCTCCGGTACATCGCGTCCTAGAACTGTTCCCCAAGCACCCGGCCCACGGCCATAAACCCAACCGCTAGCATCGCTTAGACCTCTACCCTGGAAGTTGAACGGTCCAATAGGACCATAACGGGAAGGTCACATGCTAACGAAGGTGCTTACTGATACGGAGCTTGTACACAATTACCTAGGAGGGGAGGAGCGCGCGTTCGAGCTTCTTCTCCAGCGGCACAAACGCAAGGTTTGGAGCCACATCTATCTCCTGGTCCGCGACCGTGAGATCACCGAGGACCTGTTCCAGGAGACCTTCATCAAGGTGGTACACACCCTGAAGCTGGGCAAGTACAACGATGAGGGCAAGTTCCTGCCCTGGGTGATGCGGATCGCCCACAACCTGGTGATCGACCATTTCCGTCGGAACAAGAAAATGCCCATGGTGCGCAGCCATGAGGATCACGATGTGTTCGCCACCGTGGCGCAACCCGGCCTGAACGTGGAGCAGCGCATGGTGAACGTGCAGATCGACGAGGATGTGCGCAAGCTGATCGATAGTCTGCCGGAGGAACAGCGGGAAGTGGTGATCATGCGCACCTACATGGGCATGAGTTTCAAAGAGATCGCGGAGCACACGCAGGTCAGCATCAACACGGCGCTGGGCCGCATGCGCTATGCGCTGATCAACATGCGGAAGCTCATCAAGGCACACGACATCCATCTGGAGCGCGCTTAGTACTGCCAGGTGCATGTCCTTGAACGCCGGCCCGTAAGCCGGCGTTCACCTTTTATTGAGGTTATGGTCCTGTATTTCAGGTGTTTGTGTCCGCCGCGTACGGATCTTGCTAGGGAACGCAATAGAATGTTGAAAAGGGTCGTTCTAGCACCAAACCCACCGAACCAGGAACGAATGCTTCACTCTACACTTCGCAAACGCGCCACGCGCAACCCCTCTCGCCGACCTTCCTTGGAACTTCAGCCCGGACCTCGCAACAGCACGATCAACGCCATTCTGAACTACAGCAAGGCATTGACCGTGGTGGAGGCACCCCCGCTGGGAAAGATTGCGGTCGTGCTGAACTGATCACGGACATTTCCGAAGAGCGAGCCCCGATCGGGGCTTGCTTTGTTTTATGCGCTCACGCGAACATCTCACGTCGACCGATCACCGAGCAGATCGGACATTTCCGCGGATCGTGCCCCTTGGCCGGGCAGTGCTCCCGCCCGAAGTAGATGATGCGCAGGTGCAGGTCGGCCCATTCCTCCTTCGGGAAGAGCTTCTTCAGGTCGGCCTCGGTGTGCTCCACGCTTTTGCCGGAGCTCAATGTCCAGCGCCAGGCCAGGCGGTGGATGTGCGTATCCACCGGAAAGGCCGGCACGCCGAAGGCCTGCACCATCACCACGCTCGCGGTTTTATGACCGACGGCCGGTAACC
Organism: Flavobacteriales bacterium; assembly: GCA_016712025.1. Taxonomy (GTDB): domain Bacteria; phylum Bacteroidota; class Bacteroidia; order Flavobacteriales_F; family PHOS-HE28; genus PHOS-HE28. The sequence goes on along the minus strand of JADJRW010000041.1, from coordinate 241 downwards.
GCTCCAGGGCTTCCATATCCGCAGGCACCTTGCCACCATGTTCATCCAGCAGGATCCGCGAAAGGCCATGGATCCCCTTGCTCTTCATCGGGCTCAATCCGCAGGGGCGGATGATCTCCTGGATCTCCTCCACCTCGAGTTTCACCATCTGCTGCGGCGTGCGCGCCTTGGCGAAGAGCAGTGGCGTGATCTCGTTCACCTTCTTGTCCGTGCATTGCGCGCTGAGCACCACGGAGACGAG
>JADJRW010000040.1 GCA_016712025.1 Flavobacteriales bacterium | reverse complement strand
CCTCGTTCGACGGTTCAGCTACCTCGAACATCCGAACGCTCCGGAATGGGGCGTTCGAGTACGGTTCAAACTCGATTTCTGAGATGCAAAGTATCAAGGTGATAGTGTGCGTGGGTACAAGGGTGCGAGAGAATGCTCGTGCGCCTTCGCACTCTCCAACCCTCTATCTCCCTTTCAACCGCCCGGTCACAGCAACACCACCTGACCATGGACCACGACATCACCACCCAGCATCCCCTACCGCCGCACGTCTCCCTGCGTGATCAGGCGCAACGGCTCATCTACCGCATGATCGGCCCGGTCGTGCGCCTGTTGGTGCGCATTGGTGTAACGCCGGACATGATCACCACCACCGGCTTGGTGCTGAACATCGGTGTGGCGGCGATCCTGATCACCGGTGCCGAGATCGGTGCGCGCGGTGAACTGACCTACGTGGGCTGGGCCGGGGCGCGGTCGCTTTTCGGCGGCCTGTTCGACATGCTCGATGGGCGGGTGGCGCGCATCGGCGGGAAAGCGTCCAGGCGGGCGCACTCTACGATTCGGTGCTGGACCGGTACAGTGAGCTGGTGATGTTCCTCGGCATCTGCTACTACCTGGTGGCGCACCATTACTTCCTGAGTTCGCTGCTGGCCTTTGTGGCGCTGATCGGGTCCATGATGGTGAGCTACGTGCGCGCCCGCGCTGAGGGACTCGGCATCGAGTGCAAAGGCGGCCTCATGCAGCGGCCCGAGCGCGTGGTCCTCACAGGAGCAGCGGCCATTCTGTGCGGGGTGTTCGGTGGCCTCATCGGCGGCAGCTACCAGTTGCGTGTACCCGGCATCCCATTCGTACTGTTCGAGAGCATCTCCATCTTCACCGTTCCCATCGCGGTGATGGCCGTGCTCACCAACATCACGGCGGCGCAACGCCTGCGCGATGCCCGCAAGGCCCTTGACCGGCAGCAGCCATGACGGCCCTGTTCACCCTGTTGCTGCCCTGGCTCCTGGCCACCCCGCACATGGTGCCGACGGCGGGCCATCTGCCCGTGCCCGATGATCCAGGCATGCTGTTCTACATCCAACGCAGCACCAACGAGAATACGATCGTGTACACGCTCAACAGCAGCCCGGAAGGAATGCCCGATGCCGAGCGGCCGGTACACGTGTTCTGGCGGCGTTATCAGGAGGACGGCCGCCGTGCGGAACTCGACTTCATCCAGCGCACCTTCGCTTATGGCATCCGCAGCAGGCATGTGGGCAACGCGCGCGAACTGCGCTGCGTGGCATACAGCAGGATACCGCTCTTCCTGTACCCGCCCGCCGCGCCCGGTGGCGATCCCTTGCTGCTCGTTACGGTGAACGGGCGCACCTTCCGGTTGAAGCGCATCTACCTGCAGATCGACGGTGGCGCGTTCTGGTCGCCCAACGTCACCTTCATTGAATTCAGCGGACACGACCCCATCACGGGGGCGATGGTGGTGGAGCGCATCAAGCCATGAACAACGCCCTGCCATACCGTCCTCCATCGCCTTGGGCGCGGTTCCGCGTACCGCTGATCGGCTCGTCGGCCTACCTCGTGCTGTCTGCCGCACTGGTGGGCTTCAAGGCGGACCAACTAGTGCTGGTGGGGATCTTCACCATGGCATGGTCGGCCTCCGATGCATCCCGCCGCTGGGTCCTGGGCTTCGCGATCTTCATGCTGTACTGGGTGCTCTTCGACTGGATGAAGGCCCTGCCGAACCACATGGTGAGCGCCGTACACATCGGCGACCTGTACGATGCGGAGCGCGCTCTCTTCGGCATCGCCCACCAAGGCACCGTGCTAACCCCGAACGAATGGCTGGCGCTGCACACCGCGCCGTTCCTTGATGTGCTGGCGGGGCTCTTCTACCTCTGCTGGGTGCCCGTGCCGCTGGGGTTCGCCGCTTACCTCTTCGCCCGAGACAAAGGGTTCTTCCTCCGTTTTGCCCTGTGCTTCCTGCTGGTGAACCTGCTGGGCTTTGCGGTCTACTACCTCTATCCGGCCGCACCACCGTGGTACGTAGCGCAATACGGCCTGGACCTGGTCGCGGAAACACCGGGAAACCCAGCAGGGCTTGATCGGTTCGATGCCATCTCGGCCTGGGGATATTCCAGGGGCTCTAAGGGGAAGAGCTCGAACGTGTTCGCCGCCATGCCTTCGCTGCATGCGGCCTATCTGCTGGTGGCCGGATATTGGGCCCATCGTGCGGGGGTTGCGTCGCGCGCGCTTCGCCGTCATCGCCGCCGGGATCTGGTGGGCGGCCGTGTACAGCGGGCACCATTACATCCTCGACGTGCTCATGGGCATCGCCTGTGCCGCGCTAGGCATCACGCTTTTCAATGGCCTGTCGCATTGGCCGTATTTCATGCGCTGGGTCGAACGCTACCGCATGGCGATAGAGGCCCTGCACGGCCGGAACCGCGGCTTGTTCATGGGGAGCAACAGCGGCCGGGATAAGCCCTTTCACGAAACACCACGACAATGGCACCTCGGATCATTGAGGGGAGCAGCGAGCTTGGTACCGATCTCACGCCCCAACAGCGCGAAGCCTTCGATCGTAACGGCTTCCTGCACTTCAAACAGTTCATCGGGGCCGAAGCCGTGGCCGCAATCATCGCCGCCATACAGGAGATCGAGCAGCGATGGGTCCGCGCGGACCTTAAAGTGCTCAACGGTACGCCGATCAAGTACGGCACCAACACCGATGGCAGCCCCATGGTCCAGCGTTTCGCCTTCGCCTCGCAGCACCATCCCGTGCTGGAGGAGTTCCTGCGCGCATCCCCGCTTCGAGGCCATTCTGCAATTGGTGGGCGGCGGCGCCCGGCTGGGCACGCACGAAAGGACGGCCTGGTGATCAACCACTACGTGAATGCCGAGGCAGCAACTTCACGCAGATGGGCTGGCACACCGATTCCATCCGCGACCTGTTCCTGGGTAGGCGCGTGGGCACCATGCTCAACGTGGGCATCCACCTGGACGATCAGGACCCGCGTAGCGGCGGGCTGCGCCTGCTGCCCGGCACGCACCGGCAGGGCCTCTGGGGCATGCTCTTCCACAAGAGGTATTACATGGACAAGCATGCCGACCCGGACGAGGTGGCCTTTGACATCAAGGCGGGCGACCTCACCGTACACAACGGCAACCTGTGGCACCGCGTGCAACGTTCGTCGCTGGTGGGCGAGGCCAGCCGTCGCCGCGTGATGTACATCCCGGTGATCACTGGCGTGTACGAGCCCAAAACCGAGAAGAGCCGCATGCCCTTCTACCACCGCTTCCATCATTTGGTGAAATGAACCACAATGGAAGGAACGGGGATCGCGGGTTGGCCGTGGTGACCGGCGCCGGTCAGGGGCTGGGTGCCGCGATCGCATTGGAACTGGCGCATAAGGGCTTCGCGGTGCTGTTGGTGGCAAGGACCGCCGCTGCGCTGGAGGCCGTGCGCGCTCGAGCCGCCGCGCTCAACGGCGGGCGTGCGCATGTGCTGGCCATCGACCTGCTGGAGCCCGATGCGACGAACCGTGTGGAGCAGGCCATCGCCGCCACCGGAACACCCCTCACCTGTCTGGTGAACAATGCGGGACACGGGTTGTACGGCCGCTTCGCCGACCTTCCCGTGGAGCAGCAACTGCACATGATGCGGCTGAACATGGAGGTGCCCGTTCAACTCACGCACGCCGTGCTGCCGCTGCTGCGCCTGGCATCACGCGCATACCTGCTCAACATCTCCAGCATGACGGCCTACGGCTCCATCGCCACACTGGCCGCGTACGGCGGAAGCAAGGCCTTCGTGCTGCGCTGGTCGCGCGCGCTCGGCTTGGAATTGAAGGGCACGGGCGTGCGCGTGACCTGCGCCTGTCCGGGCAGCATCATTACCGGCTTCACGGAACGCGCGGGCATGCAGGCCATGGACGATCTGGCGAAGAAGTTCGGCACTGGGCCGGAGCCCGTGGCCAAGACCTGTGTGCGCGCCATGCTGAAGGGCAGGGCCGAAGTGGTGCCGGGCTTCCTGAACCGGGTCACGGCGTTCTTCCAACAGATCTTACCCCCCGGGCCGGTGGAGCGGGTGGCGAGCGGGATCTATCTGAAGCGGCTTCCGTAGCGGCCATGCACCTCCTCACCCTTGCCTATGGCAAGAAGTGTTGCCATGCCCCGCAGCTACGGTCTGTCATGCACCAGACCTCCGCGGTCGTAACGGGGAGATACGGTCAGTGATCCGGCCGCACTTGGCAGCACGGGTCCACCCTGCTTAACAGCCGGTGGTTACGCATGATGGGAACGCGGCCAGCCAGCAGGGGAGGAGGAGCCTCAAGTACAGGCGCAAGCCTGTTCACGCCGCCTTCTTCCTTTTCTTCGGCGTCGCCTTGCCCGTCATCCGGGCCCGGTGCGTGGTACCCCAGTCGCGCATGGCGACGAGCACGGGCTTGAGCGTGCGGCCATATTCCGTCAGTTCGTATTCCACCGTCACTGGGATGGTCGGCTGCACACTTCGGCTCACAAGGTCGTTCTGCTCCAGGTCGCGTAGTTCCTTGCTCAACATCTTGGGCGTGATCGCGCCGATGTCACGCACCAGTTCCATGAAGCGCGACCGGCCCTTCACAGCGAGCGCCACGATGATGAGGATCTTCCACTTGCCGGAGAGGATCTCCAACGTGTCGCGGGTGGGCAGCAAGTCCGAGATGCAGCGGATGTGGCCTTGGTTGGGGATGGGCGCTTTCAAGTCCTGTGGCTTGTTGGTGCGATCGGAGGGAGGTGCAAAGGTTGCGAAAAGGGGCCACCGCTCTGCTCGGGCTGTACTCATCCGGGCCAGTGAGCGGGACGCTGAAGTTCCATGCTGGCCCCAAACATACTAAAGCTATCCATGAAGATATTGATATACTATGGGATAGTAGTGTCGTATGTATACTTGGTGTCCTCACCTTTGTGTCCGATCGATCGAACACGCATCACCATGTCACAGAAGATCCTCATCACCGGTACCAGTGGAGGGCTGGGTGGCCGTGTCCTTGGCCACCTGCTCAAGACCGTTCCGGCCGAAGGGCTGATCGCCTTCGCCCGCGACCCGATGAAGGTCGATCGCTACGCGACGCAGGGCGTCAACATCCGCCAGGGCGACCTCAATGATCCCGCTTCGTTGGACAAGGCGTTCGCTGGCGTGGGCACCCTGGTGCTGATCGCCACAACGGACGTGGGTCCCGTGCGCCTCGGCCAGAAACGCAGCGCCGTGGACGCCGCCAAACGCGCCAACGTGCGGCATGTCCTCTACCTCGGTGTGATCCAAAACGATGAGCCGGGCCACGACTTCATCGTGTTGGATCACCAGATCCGCCCAACCCAAGTCGCCCACCTTATATGACCACATTCAAACAGAATGTATTGCGCTTTCTGTATCCGCTTGTTCGCAAAGCGGCTAAAGGGGGTACTTACGGAATGATCGCAACCAACGATAATAGAACTGAACCCATCATTCCTTTCCATGAACAAAAGGCAACATTGAACAATGGAAGACAGATCGACTTTTCCACCTATGCGGGGAAAAAAGTCTTGATCGTGAATACGGCTTCAAATTGTGGTTACACCGGACAATATGCTGAATTGCAAAAACTACACGAAAGATTCAGTGACAAATTGTTCATCATTGCCTTCCCTGCCAACGATTTTAGAGAACAGGAGGAAAGCAATGATGATGAGATAGCCAAATTCTGCCAGGTGAATTATGGTGTAACATTTCCCATAGCCAAGAAGGGAGTTGTAATAAAGTGCGAAGAGCAACTACCCATCTATAAGTGGCTTACGAACAGCGAAGCAAATGGTTGGAATGATCATCAACCGGATTGGAACTTTGGTAAGTATTTGATCGATGAGAAAGGGATCCTCACAAAATATTTCGGGCCCTCGATCTCGCCTTTGGACAATGAGTTCGTGACGTCAGTTGAATGATCGCAAGCTGTATTCAACCCGCTGGCATGACATTGCCGATGCGCGATCGCTTGCGGCGGTGGTTGTAGTAGCGGATGAACAGTGCACAGATGCGGCTTGGGCGTCCTGTGGCGGGCAGTGGTGGTCTTGTCGTGCTTGAGGTTGCGCCAGAAAGATCTTCCCACCACTCGATCGCCCTTGCACCAACGCGTTACATGGTGCACCCCTAGCTCAAGGCAAATGCCCGCATGATCGCGGGGCTTCTGCATTCACTCCACGACCAACCGTTCCGTGTACGACCCTGCCCCGCACGTAATGGTGATGGAATGCATGCCGTGCTGCGCGCCGAGGTGGAGCGTTGTTGAAGCATTGGTGATGGTCATGGTGCGCACCGTGCGCCCCAGGGCATCGGCTACGCGTGCCTGGGCCGGCAAGTGCGCGGGATCGCAGCGTATGATGACCTCACCGGCCGAGGGGTTGGGCCCGATCGAGAAGAACGGCTGTCCCCTCACCTCATCGACGCCCACAGCGGCACTGCTCACCAGCGGTTCGCCGCGCGGAAGGCCACCATCGGCACCGTTGGTGAAATTGTGCAGCACCGTGTGTTGGAAGGTGATCGGGGAGAAGCGGCTGAGGGTGCCGAAGAACCCGCTTCCACCTTGCGAGAGCAGGCCGTAGATCTGTCCGTCGGGTCCAACCACCAGGTCCCCCATGGGATTGGCACCGTTGGCTAGCGATCCGTTCCAGACCACGGTGACCGCATCCGTATTGGGCACTACCGTGACGATAACCGCCACTAATTAAGCTGCCGTTGGCCACACCGCCAATGAGCAGGTCCGGGCCAAGCCGGAGCAACGTGTTCCAGCAGTTGCTGCCATCGTCCTCGACCATATCGTGGATCTTCACGAACTCATCCGTCACCGCGTTGTACTTGTAGATGATGCCACGATCGCTGAGGCCGCCGGTGTACGTGGTGCCATAGAACCAGCCGTTGCCTGCTTCGCAAACCCCGCCATACGGTGTGCGTCCGCCCAAGGCGCTATCGAAGTCGTGCAGCTTGGTGAAGAGGTCCGTTACGGCGTTGTAGCGGAAGATGGTGCCAGCCTCACCGCTTGCGCCGCCTTGCGAAGCGGTGCCGTAGAACAGGCCATCCGCAGCCTGCAATAAGCGGCCGGTTATCGCACCGCCATCGGTGGCTTGGTCCAGTGCATACAGCTCGGTGTATTCGTTCGTCGTGGGATCCACCCGGTAGATGCTTCCACCGCCATCGCTGCCGGCATATCCCGCACCGTAGAGCAGTCCATCGGTGCCTGTGATGAGCGTGCTCCAGTTGAAGCCGCCGTTGCCCAGGTTGAAATCGCGCAGTTTGTTGAACGTGCCATCGGCCGGATCGATCGTGAAGAGCGTGCCTGCTGCCGGTGCACCTTCGCCACCGAAGGTGGTGAGCCCGTAGAGCAGGCCATTGGGCGCCAGGCACAGGCCACCCTCTGGGCCCCAGCCGCTTTCATCGGTGAAGTCGAATACGGTAACGAAGTTGCTGCCGTCCGCATCCACGCGGAACACCGTGCCTTTGTCATTGGCACCGCCGTTGGGCGTGAGGCCCCAGATCCGCAAGGGATCCTGTGCGGCCAGTTCCAGGGTTGCAATGCTGATCAGGAGGGCGATGGTGCGCATGGGTGTGCTGTTGCTCAAAGGTATTCGCGTGATCGCTGGAAAAACAGAGGTGGTCAATACTCCGGGTGTATGGGACATGCCTGCCAACTTGAAGAAGGCCATGGAGCGCATGGCCGAACACCTGAACACGTCCGTGGTGCAATTCCTCCTGAAGCGGAAGGACGGATCAACGATCAAGGTCGCTCTCCCTGTGGATGCATGGAACTGACCCCGCTCTTCCGCCGGACTTCGTACGGCTTGAAGTACACCTGCACTCCCGCCCCGAAGAACAGGATGTCGTATACGCTGATGGAACCCCGGTTGGGCCACCAGCTATAGACGTACAGATCGTTGGTATTCACCTCGAAATAGCCTCCGATGCGCTGGATGAAGCCTGCTCCGGCGCGATACGACAACTGGCTGCGCAGATAGAGATGCTGGCGGAAGTTGGGGGTCCACCAGTAGTAGCCCTTTTCCAGGTATGAGGGCCAGCTCGCACCGAGGTTGAGCCCGGTAACTGTGAAAACCGCCGGCTCCCGGCCCGCCCCCGCGTGCGTTGAGGTCAACCTGCCACGGCGTGTACATGAAGCGCAGCGCCCACGTGTTCAACGGGCCGCCTTGCGACGGTGGTGTGCGGCCGTAGGAAAACCCCGCGCCGATGCGCTCGTTGCGCGTGTGGCGCATCGCCGCGATGGACCAGGACCCCACGCTGCCCGCATATTGCATGGCAAGGGATCGCCCCGGTAGCGCCTTGCGGAGCAACTGGGCATCCACAGTGGTGGCCATCAACGCCATGCACCACGCCAGTATGGTCCGGGACCAGCGCATCGCTCACTCCATGTAGTTCATCACCTGTGTACTCACCGCCCCGTTGTGGATCCGCAGTACCAGGAACTCCGGCCAGGCCATCGCATTGCACACAATGTACCGCACGCTGTCGCTGTTCAAGTGCTCGTCCACATAGCTTCCCGTGTGGCCATGCAGGGAGAGTATCGTCCGCGGATCGGACCCGAGCTGGTCCATATAGGGCTGCGCCAGCGCGGGATCGAAATCGCCATTGAAGGGCGGCACGTGTGATACGCCGATGAAATGATCGGCCATGGTGTCCGCCATTTGCGCGGCGAGCCAGTCCAGCCGCGGCACGGTGCCATTGTGCCCGTACTCGCGCCCATTGGTATCGTGGAAGAGGAATTTGTAGCCCTTGTAGGTGAAGCAGAAGTCCAGCGGGCCGAAGAACTCCTGGAAGATCAGCGCGCCGTTGGCTTGCAGGTCGTGGTTGCCCACCACGGCCAGCCAGGGCATGGTGAGCCGTTCCATGCGCTCATGCGTCCATAGGAACTCCTGCAACAGGCCGAAGTCGGCGATGTCGCCCGCGAGGATGAACAGGTCCACGTTCGGGATGCTGTTGGCCTTGGCCACGATGGCTTCCTGTTCCTCGTAGAACCGTTGCGGCTCCCCGGTGAATACGATCGTCACGGTGTCGTCGTCGAACGGCTCGCGTGCAGCGAGGCGGGCCATGTTCACCAGGTTCACCTGCTCCGGCATATCCGGCATGGAGGTCGCATAAGGACTCGCCTCGAACTTGTCGCACCCGGCCAGCGCGAAGAGCGCCGGTATCGAGGCAGCTATGGTCCAGTTCCGGGGCATCGCGAGGGGTCTTGACGATGGAGCGGAGGCGACGATCGAAGTCATGTTGCCGCAGCGCGGGCCGCATGCGATCCGCGAAGGCCGGAAGCGGGAACGCCGGCCTTCGGCATGCAAGGCCGGCTACTCCTTCGCGAACTCCATGTTCGCCGTGAACTCCACGTTGTTGCTCAACATGGCATCGCCCATGCCGGCGCCCACCCCGAACTGGGTGCGGTCCACCACGCCGGTCACCTTGAACCCGGCCACCTGCTTCTGGTTCATCGGGTGGATGCCGTAGCGCACCGTAGCGTCTAGTTCCACGGGCTTCGTCACGCCCTTCATCGTCAGGTTCCCCGTCACCCGGTAACGTCCTTCGGCCACCTTGGTGAACGATGTGCTCTTGTAGGTGATGGCGGGGTGTTTCTCCACATCGAAGAAATCCGCGGTGCGCAGGTGATCGTCCCGTTGGCTGTTCTCCGTGTCGATGCTCTTGGTGTCAGCGGTGAACTCCACCACGGCATCGGTCAGGTCATCCTTGGTGGCCGTGATCCTGGCGCTGAGGGTGCGGAAGGAGCCTTCCACGTCGTTGATGCCCAGGTGGGTGATGGAGAACCGCAGTTTGGCGTGTCCGGGGTCCAGGTTCCAGTTGTTGGAAAGGAGGGTGAAGGAGAGAAGGGGCAGCGCGATGGCGCATGCGATCAGGATGCGTTTCATGGGTATCGGTGTTTGTTGGTGTCTTGAAAGTGGATCGACGCGGTTCAGTGCGAGCCCGCCAGCCGGCCCACAGCCACGAAAAGTGTTGCGGCTAGGAGCGCGCAGTTGAATACGATGACCTGTGGTTCCTTTCGGCGCACATGGAGCAAGATGGCGGGCACTTGAATGGTCGTAAGGCCCAATGCGGCCACCGGCGTCAACCACGGCGCAATGCCCGTGAGCCAGGGAAGGATAAGCCCAAGCGCGCCAAGCAATTCTGAAATGCCGATCAACCTCAACGTTCCGTCGCTCACATCTTCTGCCCACGGTAGTACGTTCACCTTCAGCTTTTCACGTGGCTGGGTCGCTTTCAGCACTCCCGCAATGAGGAACAGCGCGGCGAGCACGCCTTGTATGATCCAAAGTGCGATGTTCATCGGGTGGCGCGCGGAACTGGTTCGCTGATGCAAAGGTTTGACCGGTTGCTATATTTTCGACACGGATATACCAGAGTATAGTAGTATCCATCGGTATAGCCATTGCGTCGTTGGCCATCACAGCCACTTATGAAGGAACTCACGCGCACCCGGCACCGCGCCCAATGCGCATCGGACCTGTTGCCAATGGCGGCGGCATGCTCTTCCATTCGCGGAAGCTCTTCTCCGCATCATCAAGGAGCCCCGCCTTCCTCTGGAAGCCGCCCAGGTGATTGAGCAGTACGGAGCGCGTTTCGGGGTCCATGCATCGCCGTATTCGTTGTACACCCACAGGAGGCGGGAAAGTTGGGATCGGAGGTGAAGGACGATGGAACAGGGATGGACCATGCCGCACCATCGAACGGATACGAAGGGAACGGTATGCGCAACATGCGCGAACGAGCCAGGGAGATCAACGCTGTGAGGAATCTTCATACCGCACCAGGAAAAGGAACGCGGCTCTTGTTGAAAATGCCCCGGCGCTGACCGCTCAGCCGCGCTCAACGAAATACATCTCCATTTCCCCCTTCCCCTTCGCCTGCACTTTGCCGCGCGCGGTGAAGGTGAGACCCGGCTCAACCTTCACCAGCGCGTAAGTGGCTTCGCTGATGTTCACCTGTCCCACCTCGCCGCTGCTCTCCATGCGGCTGGCGATGTTCACCGTATCGCCCCAGATGTCGTAGGCGAACTTCTTCACCCCCACGATGCCCGCTACCACGGGACCTGTGTGGATGCCCACGCGCATTTCGAACGCGGGTCTGCCCTGCGCATCGCGTTCATTTTTGCGTGCGATCATGAAAGCCTGCATCTCGAGTGCCGCATCGGGGCTCCCGCCCTATGATGTTCACTCGCAGGATACATTTTTTTGATCAAAGTGTTTCCATTGGGCACATCGTCTTAAGTTTGCGCCCCGTTCGCCGGGAGGCGGACCTGGACAATGGCCAACAAAGGATTCTACCCACCGACCAGCCCGGTTTCGAGTCCGATGGATGAGCGTGGGAGGCGCATTTTGGAGAAGGCCGCCAAGATCTTCTGGAAACTGGGCATCAAGAGCGTGACCATGGACGACGTCGCCACGCGCCTGGGCATCTCCAAAAGACGCTCTACATATATGTGAGCGACAAGAAGGACCTGGTGGCTCAGGTGCTTCAGAACCTGAGCGCATCCTACAAGAGCGACATCGACCTGGTGCGGGCGCGCAAGGACCAGAATGCGATCGATGAATTGTACGCGGTGACCACCACCGTGGCCGGGCACTTGGAAGGCATACATCCTTCGATCCACTTCGACCTGGAAAAGTATCACCCGGAGGCCTTCGACCACATGCGGGTGAACAAGCGCAACGAGATCTTCTCCTTCATGTCGGAGAACATGGCGCGCGGCATCAAAGAGGGGCTGTACCGCGAGGACCTGAACATACCGATGATCGTCGCGATCTACAACGCACGGTTCGACATGGTCTTCGACGGTGACTCTCTTCCCTCCGGAGAAGTTCAAAATGAACGACCTGCACTGGGAGATCTTCCGCTACCATGTGCGGGGCATCGCCAGCAAGAAAGGACTCGACTACCTCGAAAAGAAGATGACCAAAGAACGTGTGAACGCATGAGGAGCATAACCACCACACTGTGCGCCGTATCGATCCTGTCGCTCACTCTGCCCCAGCAGGCAAGCGCGCAAGGCCCCATCAGCATAAGCCTGCAGGACGCCATGGACATGGCCGCGAAACAGAGCTATTCGGTGCAGGCCAGTGTGCTCGAGGCGGAGAAGGCCGAGCAGAAGATCAAGGAGGTCACCGCCTTCGGATTGCCGCAGATCGATGCCACGGGCAGTTTCAACAACTACCTCACGGTACCCACGAGCGTCATTCCCAACTTCACCGGGCTCGGTCCTGACGAATTCCTGCAGATCCAATTCGGTGTGCCCTACACCACCACCGGCGTGCTGCAACTGAACCAGCTCATCTTCGACGGATCCTACATCGTGGGCCTGCGCGCCGCGCGCGAGTTGCGCACACGCAGCGACCAGGACCTGGAGAAGACCCGTGCCGATGCACGCAACCAGGCGGCGAAGGCCTACCTCGGTGTGCTGGCAGCGCGCGAGGGTGCCCGGCTCGCCGCGGAGAGCGTGCCCGTCCTGGAGAAGAGCGTCGCCGAAGGCCAGGCTACATTGGATCAGGGCCTGATGGAAGCCACGGACGTGGACCGCTTGAACATCGCCCTGGCCAGCGCGCGCGACAATGCGCGCAGCTTCACCCAACAGGAGGCGTGGCCCTTGCCTTCCTGCGCCTGGTACTGGGCGTACCGGCGGAGACGCCCATTACGCTCACCAGCCAGCTGGAGACGATCTGAGCGACCCGAACGAAAATAGCCCTTTCGAGCATGGCGGTCGACATGACCTGCCGCTTGGATTACCAACTCGTCAACACGCTGATGCGCTTGCAGGAGCTCGAAGTGAAGAACCAGAAAAGCGCCTACCTGCCCAAGCTTGCCGGCTTCATCAGCACGCAGCAGCAGGGCTTTGGCTTCGATGAGGTGGTGCAGACCGACTGGTTCCCCTCCACCCTCTGGGGGCTGCAATTGCAGGTGCCCATCTTCAGCAGTGGCATGCGCAGCAGCCGCGTGAAGCAGGCCCAGCTCACCATGCAGCAGACGCAGGTGAACCTCACGGCCACCCAGGAACGCCTGATCGCCGAGGCCGTGGAACGCAGCCAGAAGGCCCGCACCGCGATGGACAGCTACAACACCGCACAACAGAACCTGCAGCTGAGCCAACGGATCTTCGATCGCACCAGCATCAAGTTCAGCAACGGGCTCTCCAGCAGCTTCGAGCTGAACCAGGACCAATCCCAATACCTCGGCGCCCAGCAACAGTACATCGGTTCGCTGGTGGAACTTCTGCTTGCCCGCGCCGAACTGCGCAAAGCACTCGACCTCTATTGAAGAACCTCCTACCCGAAACCGTGATGAAGAACACTGCTATACACCGCCGCTGCTGCTATGATGGCCGCATGCGGAGCGGCGACCCCCTCGAACGATCTGGACCACAAAAGAGCGGAGCACGATTCGTTGAAAGCGGTCTACGCCGAACTCGGGGTGAAGATCAAGGAAGTGGAGACCTGGCTCGCCGAGAACGATAGCACCGTGCGCCGCAATCTGGCCACCGTTACCGCAACTCCATTGGTGGCGGGCCCCTTCGCCCATTATGTGGACGTGCATGGCAGCGTGAAAGCAGATAAGTCGGCCGAACTCTACGCACAAGGCGGAGGCCGTGTGCGCAGCATCCTGGTGAAAGCCGGTGATCATGTGCGTGCACGACAACTGCTCGTGAGCATAGACAATGACATGGTGGAGCGGCAGATGGCACAGGCCCGTACCGGTGCGGAACTGGCACGTACCACCTTCGAGAAGCAGGAGAAGATGTGGAACCAGAAGATAGGCAGCGAGATGCAGTACCTCCAGGCCAAGGCACAAAAGGAACAGGCCGAAGCGGGGCTCGCCGCACTCGAGGAACAACAACGCCTCACCAACATCAGCGCACCCTTCGATGGTATCGTGGACGAGATCATGGTGCGCGTGGGTGATATGACCAGCCCCATGCAACCCGCCGCCCGCGTGGTGAACTTGAACGCCGTGCAATTGGAGGCCGATGTTCCGGAGAGTTACCTGAAGAGCGTGACGGTCGGCGCCATCGTGAAGGTGGGCTTCCCCAGTCTGGGCGAAACGTTCGATGGTAAGCTGGACCATGTCGGCCAGTTCATCGACCCCGCCAACCGCACCTTCAAAGTGAGCGTGCGTGTACCCGAGGGCGAAGCCTTCATGCGGCCTAACCTCCTCAGCGACATCAGCATACAGGACATGCGCATGGACAGCGCGCTGGTGGTGCCCAGCCGCACCGTGTTGCAGGACGTGAAAGGCAACAATTACATCTTCGTTCTGGAACCCACGCGCAACGACGAGGCCACCACGCGCAAGGTGATGGTGCACCGCTTGAGCGAATACAAGGGCAGCATCAGCATCGCACCAGTGAACGCCGGCGAACTCAAAGGCGGGGAACGTGTTGTGGATGAGGGTGCCAAGAACGTGAGCGAGGGATCCACGGTGCGCATCGCGAACAATTGATCGACCCGACCATGCACAGCAACGAGGACATAGAGAAGGACCTGCACGGACCGGAACGGCAGTTCGGTATCACCACCTGGGCGGTGAAGAACCGCACCACCGTGATCGTGCTCACGCTGCTGATCTGCGTGATGGGGATCTACTCCTACATCGTAATGCCCAAGGTGAGCTTCCCCGAGGTGGTTACCCCGGAGATCTTCATCGGCACACCGTACAACAGCAGCTCGGTGGTCGACATCGAAAAGTTGATCACCAAGCCCATCGAGAAGGAACTCAACACCATCAGTGGCGTTGACGAGATCACGAGCAAGAGCGTTCCGAACTTCAGTTCCATCGACGTCAAATTCAACTACGACGTAACACCCACCGAGGCATTGCGGAAGGTGAAGGACGCCGTGGATAAGGCCCGTGGCGATGCCAACTTCCCCACGGACCTGCCTTCGGAGCCGAACGTCTTCGAGATGAACTTTAGCGAACTGGTCCCGGTGATGAACATCAACCTCAGCGGCGATTACCCAATGGAGCAGCTCCACGAGTACGCGAAGCACCTGGAGGATCGTATCGAGGATCTGCCCGAGATCAACAAGGTGGAGATCCGCGGTGTGCCCGAGCGCGAGGTGAAAGTGAGCGTGGACCTCTACCAGATGGAGGCCCTGCAACTGAACTTCGACGATATTGGCAACGCACTGCGCAGTGAGAACCTCACCATGAGCGGTGGCGACATCCTCACCAAGGACCAACGCCGGAGCGTGCGCATCATCGGCGAATTCAAGGACGTGGCGCAGATCCGCGACATCGTGGTGAAGAACGAAGGACAGCGCGAAGTGCGTTTGGGCGATATCGCCGACGTCACTTTCGGCTACAAGGAGCCCGAGAGCTTCGCTCGCGAATACGGCAAGAGCGTGGTGATGTTGGATGTGATCAAGCGCGCCGGCGAGAACCTGCTCGACGCCAGCGACAAGATCAACGCGATCCTTGCCGAGGACAAAGGGACGGCATTGCCCGCCGACCTCACCATCACCCTCACCGGCGACCAGAGCGAACAAACGCGTGTAAGCGTTGACGAATTGATGAACCACATCGTGCTCGGTGTGGTACTGGTCATCGGTGTGCTCATGCTCTTCCTCGGGCTGCGCAACGCGCTCTTCGTGGGCCTTGCGATCCCCATGAGCATGTTCATCTCGTTCACCCTGCTCAACATGTTCGGCATCTCGCTGAACATGATGGTGCTCTTCGCCTTGATCTTGGCACTGGGCCGTTTGGTGGACGATGGCATCGTGATCGTCGAGAACATCTACCGGCACATGACCAACGGCGAGCCCGCCATGAAGGCCACGCAGCTGGCGGTGGGCGAGGTGACCATGCCGATCATCGCGGCCACCACAGCCACGGTAATGGTCTTCGTTCCGCTCCTCTTTTGGCCCGGGATCATGGGCGAGTTCATGAACCTCATGCCCATCACCTTCATGATCGCGCTGGGCAGTTCGCTTTTCGTGGCCTTGGTGGTGAACCCCGCCCTCGCGTCGAAGTTCATGAAGGTGAAGAGCGACCACATGACGACCAAAAAGATGTGGCGTCTGGCGACCATCCTGGTGGTGGTCGGCGTGGTGCTTGCCATGTTGGGCGGCGTTACTCGTACGCCCTTCATCTTCAGCTTGGGAACGCTGTCCGTGTTCTTCGGGATCATGGGGGTGGCCAACGAGAAGCTCTTCGTGCCGCTTACCGAGAAGTTCCAGAACAAATGGCTTCCGGCGCTGGAGCACAGGTATGAAAGCTTCCTGCGCTATGCGCTCAGCAAGCACCATCCGCGTACCTTCCTCTTTGGAACATTCGGTCTGCTTTTGCTGGCATTCATCCTCTTGGGTGTATTCCCGCCGAAGACCCTGTTCTTCCCTACCAACGAGCCGCAGTTCATCAACGCCTTCATCGAAGCACCCATCGGTACCGACATCCTGAAGACCGACAGCATTACGCGCATCGTGGAGGCGCAAGTGATGAAAGTGATCGACGTGCCTGAGTTCAAGAAGGAGGTGGATATCGTTGACGAGCAAGGCAACGTCACTGGAAAGGAGACGAGGAACTTCCTGGTGAAGTCTGTGATCAGCCAGGTAGGTGCTGGTACGAGTGATCCCGGGACCGGTGAAGTGGAGATGGGTGCCACACCTCACAAGGGACGTGTCCAGGTGACCTTCGTGAAATTCGCCGACCGCCACGGCATCAACACCAACGACGTGTTGGAACAGTTGCAAAGGGGCGTGAGCGGTTACCCCGGTGTGATGGTCACCGTGGTGAAGGACGCCGCCGGTCCGCCCGTTGGCAAGCCCGTGAACATCGAGATCCGGGCAAGGAGATCGACGGCCT
This sequence comes from Flavobacteriales bacterium, assembly GCA_016712025.1. Taxonomy (GTDB): domain Bacteria; phylum Bacteroidota; class Bacteroidia; order Flavobacteriales_F; family PHOS-HE28; genus PHOS-HE28. The sequence goes on along the minus strand of JADJRW010000040.1, from coordinate 21,001 downwards.
GCTCGACGAGGCCGAGAAGGTGAAGAAATTCATCGAGGACAAGAACATACCCGGTGTTGAAGCCCTGCGCATCGACATCGATCGTGCGAAACCCGAGATGCCCATCGTGATCGATCGCGAGAAGGCGCGTCGTCTCAACGTGAGCACCTACGCCGTGGCCGATGCCATTCGCACCGCGCTTTTCGGCAAAGAGGTGAGCACTTTCCGTATTGAAGGCGACGACGATGACTATGAGATCAACGTGCGCCTGAAGGACAACTACCGCTACGACGTGCAGCAGATCATGGACATGCGCATCACGTTCCGAGACATGCTATCGGGCCAGATCCGCCAGGTGCCCATCAGTGCCGTGGCGAAGGAAGAGTATGCCACAACGTTCAGTGCCATCAAGCGCACCGACCTGAAACGTGTGGTGACGGTGAGCAGCAACGTGATCGCCGGCTACAACAACAACGAGGTCGTACAACAGATCAAGGACGAGATGGCCGCAGGCTATACGCTCCCGGAGCAGTTCCTCCTCCGCTTCACCGGCGAGCAGGAGGATCAGGCCAAGGACATGAACTTCCTGCTCATGGCTTTCGTCGTCGCGATCTTCGTGGTGTTCCTCATCATCGTTGCACAGTTCAACAGCATCAGCTACCCGATGATAGTGATGAGCACGGTGATCTTCAGTACCATCGGCGTGTTCCTTGGCTTGGTGGTCTTCCGCATGGATTTCATCATCCTCATGACCATGCTCGGCATCATCTCGCTCATCGGCGTGGTGGTGAACAATGCGATCGTGCTTATGGACTTTGCGCGTCTGCTCTTCGCCCGTGCGCAGCGAAAATTGGGCCTGGGCCCGGATGACATCATCCCTATCGTTGAAAGTCGCGAAGCCTTGGTGATCGCTGGCCGCACACGTCTGCGTCCGGTGTTGCTCACGGCGATCACAGCCGTGCTTGGCCTGTTGCCGTTGGCGGTGGGCCTGAACTTTAACTTCTACAGATTGTTCACAGAACTGGATCCACACATCCACATGGGCGGTGATAACGTGGTGTTCTGGGGGCCGCTCTCATGGGCCGTCATATACGGCCTCATCTTCGCCACCTTCCTTACGCTGATCATGGTGCCGGTGATGCTGCTGATCGTACAGAAGATCAAGCACCGCCGTGCGTGGAACAAGCAACAACGTGCGCTGGCTGATGCGAGCATTCCGATGGAGCAGCCGAGGAATACGATGCGGCCTGGCCAATTGCCGGGAGAGATGGGGCCGGCGACGGTGTGATCGGTCAGCCACTACATTCGGAACGGTCCGCGAGAAAGCCGGCCGCTCTTCGTTTTGAGGCGATCGCTGTTCCTCGCTCTCGGCCCGGCCGCCGCACTGCCTCGCACTGGCGCAAGGGTTCGCGCGGGCTGGCTCGTGGGTGGCAGGCGGTCTCTTCTGCCACATTCCATTCATCATTGTTCACGTTCTCGTGATCGGAAGTCTCTGACTTCCACCTGACCCACCCAGCCACAGAACCACAAAGCACCCACCATCCCGCCCTCGGATCACCTGCGAAACCGCGGCACATGAACCAGGTCCGGAGGCGGTGTTCCGTGCGAGTCATGGGGGAAAGCCCGCCGGCGCTGGCCCAGAGTCTCATCCGAGGTTGAGCGCCGGCCGGCCTGCGGCAGATAGGCACACTCAGATCGATCACAAGGGATCGTGCTCCAATCACCATCGGCTCACCGCACTCACCCCGCGACCGATCCGCACACGAGGCCACCGATCGCGCCCAGGCCGAGGATCGGTCCGTACTTCTTGGAGATCAAGGCCGGTGGCAGGCTGAGCCCAAGGCCCACCAGCAAGCCCTTCGCCCAGCCGGGCATTGGTAGCGCCATATTGAAGATGATGAAGCCGATCGCGAAGCGGTCGATGAAAGAGGCCAGCATGGCCGTGCGCTTGTCCGCGATGGGCATAAAGGCCATGGGGATGATCGATGCCACACCGAGGGCAAGGCCCGCCAGCGTACCGGATAGTACTGGTGTCACGGGTCAGCGTTTGAGGTCGTAGGCGCGTTAGAGCCATCCAAGCAGTTCCTTGTCCACCTCTTGCGGCCCGTTCAACTTCACTACGTGGTGGTACCGGTTAGCAGAGGCTTGTTCCACCTTTTGGATCCGCTTATTCTGAACGCGCTTGTCCTGGTGGAACTCAAGGTTCACGTAGTTGCTACGCGTGTACACCCCAGCGAAACCGAAGCGGTTCGCTAGGTGAATGCTTGTCTTTTTCGGTTCGATCCGCACCGGGCCGAACTTGTTCAGCTCGTTCAACAGCTTTTCGTAGATCCGTGCAACCACCTTGTCCTTTCCGTCCAGGTGGTCCGCTTCATTATATGCCATGGGTCTGGCTTGAGGACGGAAGGTAATCGCTTAGGACGATATATTCGGTCCAGGCCATGGTGCCGCGCAACTGGACAAGGGTCAACCTATGGACAGGTCGGAAGCCAACTAGTGCAACCCTCGTTCCCTGGGTGGTAGACTGGCTGTAAAGCGCGATCAGTGTGAGGCATCCTGAGGGAGAGCCCGATCCTGGAAAAGAGCGTGGTACGTCAAGTACATAATTCCGAATGCGATTGAATTTCTGCAACCTGCGCTCTTGATGTCGGTTCTGTCTTGTCGATCCATTCAGCGGCAGTCCCTTTCGCACACGCCGCATCGGCGTTTGCGAACCTACTAATGCCAATTGCACGACCTGCAACCCCGCTTGCACGGCCATGCGCTTCGGTTGCATGGCAGTTGGTCTCCCTCTATTCACCCTGCGCACCGCCCGCCATGGGCGGTTGCCCGCCCTGCCGTGCGCTGCGCGCCCGTCCGGAAGCTCGCACCGGCGCATGCGCCGGTGTTAGCCCCGGTTGTCAAGGCCATCGCGTCGATCGCACCATCCACAGCGGCACTTGCTTCAACCATCACCACGCTTGTGCGTGGTTGTGCAGGGTACTTGCGCTTCGCTACGCGGCAGTTGCTCCCATCAGCGCGCATGTTCCGTCCCGCACATCCGCCATTGTGTCCGCGCACTACCTTTCCACAACACATGCAGCCCTTCGCGATCATCCCGTGGACCTTCCCGCTGCTCATGGCCGCGTGGAAGCTCGCTCCCGCGCTCGCCTGCGGCAACACCGTGGTGCTGAAACCCGCCGAGACCACACCGCTCACCTCGTTGCTGCTCGCCGAGCTCATCCAGGAAGCCGAACTGCCCGATGGCGTCGTCAACATCATCACCGGTGCGGGTGCCACGGGCGCCGCGCTCGTCAACCATCCGGGCATCGACAAGATCGCCTTCACCGGCAGCACCGGCGTGGGCAAGCTCATCCAGAAGAGCATCGCCGGCACCGGCAAGAAGGCCACGCTCGAGCTCGGCGGCAAGGCGGCCAACATCATCTTCGCCGATGCCACCATCGACCAGGCCGTCGAAGGCATCATCAACGGCATCTACTTCAACCAGGGCCACGTGTGCTGCGCCGGCAGCCGCCTCTTCGTGGAGGAAGGCGTGCACGACGAAGTCATCCGCAAGCTCAAGCACCGCATGCGCTCGCTCGTCGTCGGCGATCCGCTCGACAAGAACACCGACATCGGCGCCATCAACAGCCGCGAGCAGCTCGGCACCATCAACAAGTACCTCAAGGCCGGCGTGGCCGATGGCGCGGAGATGTACCAGCCCGCCTGCGACCTGCCCAGCAAAGGCTTCTGGTGCCGCCCCACGCTCTTCCTCAACGTGGCGCAAAGCGCGCGCATCGCGCAGGAGGAGATCTTCGGCCCCGTGCTCGCCGTGCAGACCTTCCGCACCGTGGACGAGGTGATCCAGAAAGCCAACAACACGCCCTACGGCCTCAGCGCCGGCGTGTGGACGGACAAGGGCAGCAAGCGTCTTCGTCCCGGTTCATCTTCAACCTCACCAGCAAATTGCGCGCGGGCGTCATCTGGGCCAACACCTACAACAAGTTCGATCCCACCTCACCGTTCGGCGGCTACAAGGAAAGCGGCTACGGCCGCGAAGGCGGCTTGCACGGGTTGAGTGCGTACCTCAACCTCAACTGATCGTTGTGGTTGAGGGGGCGTTCCGGCGCTCAAATGCAGCGCCGTCGGGCCATTCGCTACAAGTCCTCGCCTAAGAAGGCTCCGGGCTTTTCGCTCCTGTCCCTAACGCGAAATGCCACAACGCAATTGATCTTGAATCGGTTCGCATGATGACAATACACCTGAACGACTTACTGAGAATTGATGCGCCAGAGCAGTACAAGATGCATCTCGCCTGCCGGAATCCGGAAGGAGAGAACCCATTGGACGCTTTCGTTGCACCCGACCATTGGGTCGGGTGGAATGAATGGAGAGGTGGAAGGAACGATTGGACGAGACCGCGCTGTTGTCGTTCATGGAGTTCTATCCAAAGGCAGATGCTTGGCTATTCGGAGGAGCATTTGAAGTTGTGGAACGACGGAGCGATGGCTACAAGCTCCAGCCCGATCCTCAATTCGCGAAGTATGTAGGTCGCTTGCTCGTCTCCTTCCACAGGTATCAAGGAATGAGAGGCCGGGCGTTCAAGCTTGAATCCTACATGGACAAGTTTGAAGTTGCGGAGATACTACCTCGATCGTACTCGGGGGAGAGTTTCCCTGGGTTCGAGCAGATCAACCATGACTTCGGCACATTGGAGGCCGTGTTCAAAGCCGAGCGAGCGGACTGGAAAGCAGCACTTCAGAACATGAAGGGGGTCTACGTCATTGCGGACCAAGCGAATGGGAAACACTACGTGGGCTCTGCCTATGGCGACGCCGGTATCTGGTCGCGCTGGGCGTGCTACATTGGAACGGGTCATGGGTGGAATGACGAACTGGTGGGATCGTCAAGGAGAAGGGTCCGAAGTATGCTCGTGACAACTTTCGGTTTGCGATCCTGGAGGTTATGATCCGGTCAACTCCTGATGACGTGATACTGGCTCGAGAAGCGCATTGGGAAGCAGCCCTTCTTTCACGCTTCGGCTATAACAAGAACTAGCCACCATGACAAAGGATGATGTGATGGAAGTCTTCTGGACTTGCAGGGATGAAATTCCACCGGTTATCACTGTTCAGCTTGGGCGATTCGATCAAACTGGAGCCTTAGGTGTGTCCTTAGCTGGGAATGAACAAGCAGATGACGTTATGCTGAATTTCAAAGCGAGCGGGAATCAGGAGCAACTTGATAGGCTCCTAACTGAACTAAGGAGTGGACTCGGACGCTTCCTTACTCACTATGACCAATACAGAGGTGAAGTGAGTTGTATTGTCCGTTTGCGTAATGAAGAGCGTTGACTGACGAACAGCCCCAACGCCCTCCACTCCACCCCCCCAACGAAGAAGCCCCCGGAACATCCGAGGGCTTCATAGGATCGGTTGGACCTCTCTGTCTTCAGGCTGCCACGGCTTCGCTGTTGTCCTTCTGCCCATGTTGGTCGATGATGATACGGGCATCGAAGTACTGTTTCACGAACTCCGGGTTGCTGAAATTGAACTGCTTGATCAACCGGTCGATCCGGCGGTTCAACAGTTTCATCGTGTCGCGCACCAGTGCCCCGATCTCCGCCGTTGCCCCCTTGCGCGCGGTGATCATGTTGCGCGGTTGCGGGATCAGTGCGACGTAGCCATCGATCAGCGCCTGCAGCGCGGTAACGTCAGCGGGCAGGATACCGAAAGCGGCCAGTGCCACGATGTTCGTGTTCGCGGCATCGTGTACCGTTTGGCAACGCTGTGCGACCACGCTATCGCGATAACGGTTCAGCTCGCTCGGGGTGATGTCCATCGAGTCCGCCAGACCATTGTCGTTGTTCACCGTTGCGAAAGCCATCACGCTACCGGCCATGGCCAGCGCCTTGATGATCATCTTCTCTTCCGCAGCGGCCTTGTCCTTCGCGTGACCCTTGATGTCGGCCACTTGTTTCGCCACGGCTCCTTCAAGGGCGGTCAGGTTCGCCTTGAACTCCGTGTGCGCTTGTACCATGGCGGGCACGCCGTTCCAGATCAACGTGTTCTGGTCGAGCACCTGGATAGCGGCATAGGCCATGCTCATTCGGTTCTCTTGTACTTGGTTCATCGTGTTTCGTTTTTGTGGTTTGTGTTGCGATCGGTCCAACCCGATTCAAGCAGCTTCAACGGCACCCTCTCGAACAGGTGACGGAAACACGGCCAAGTACCATGTCGCATTTTTACAATCGCCGTCATCGCGATTAACCGAAGGAGCGGGCATCGGTGCGCGCAAGCGCGACGAGGACCCTTCGAAGCGATCTCCCTCTCGCACCCTTACACCCTTTCACCTTCTCGCTCACGCGTGCTTGCTAGCGGCAGGCTGCGTGCGGTGGGTGTCCACGATCCGCGCGGCCGCGCCCGGCTCGGGGAGCCTGTGCTGCGGGCCTGTGCGAGCCGGGCTGCGGCTTGGATCGTGGTCGCCTTTTGGCTCCACCTTTTGGCGAAGCAAAAGGTGGAAAGAAACTGAAGCTCCGCTAGGCGCTATCTGTGTCATCGATCATCTGTGGACGACCTGCGCTGTCTGCTGAAGTGTTCAACGCCCGCGAGCGCCGCCAGGCGCTATCTGTGCCATCTGCGCCATCTGTGGACGCCCACTTCGCGCGGTTCTATGGAACCTGCGCGTGCTTGAACCCCGATAGCCCCGGCCCTTTCACTCTCTCACTCTTTCACCCTTGCATGCCGAAATACTGCTTCGGCGAAACCCCCGTCAGCGCCTTGAAGTCGTGGTTCAAATGCGCTTGGTCGAAGTAGCCCACTTCACGGGCGATGTCCGCCAGCTTCCGATCCGCACACCGCTCGGCATGTTCGGCGAACCAACTGAGCCGCATGATCCGCGCGAAGAGCTTTGGCGTCAGGCCCACTGCCAGCGTGAACCGCCGTTCCACTTGCCGGGCGCTGATCGCGAAGGATCGCTTCAATGCGGCCAGCGCGACTTGTCCCCGGCATTCTTCGATCCGTTGCACCAGGTCACGCACCAGCGGGTCAGGTGCGGACCGTGGTTTCCGCGCAAGCAGGAATTCCGTTCCCGCATCAATGCGCTCTTCCATGGTTCGCCAATGAAGGGCGCGCTCCTCGAATTGCCTGCCGGTTCGCCCACAGATCTCCGCTAGGGGGGCTTGCCGGTCCGTCATTGCGTCCATGCGCAACCCGAACAGCGCCGAGGCGCCGTCCGGGAGGAAACGGAAGGTTGCCCCGGCCCAAGAGCCGGGGCCTCTGCCCGGAGCCGGGGCACGGCTCATCTGTCCGTGGAGCACACATCGCGCTTGTTTTTCGGCTGCTGCGCTGTCGCGTCCATGTCCGCTTCGCTGGCATGAATGAACAGTTCCGGGCAGCCACAGGGCAGTATGCGCGCGGCGTACTTCTCTTGTGTGGGCTCAACCATCACTCGGATGCACCGCACATAGTCCTTCAGCGGTTCGGGGGCGGGTCGCTCGTGGCAGGTCATGGTTCGCGCGTTTTGCGAACCGCGACGGTCACATGCCCATGCTGTTCGCGTTTATTAGGAACTCGGCTTGTGGTCTCACGCAGGAGGCGTGTTGAAGTAGCCGTGGATCGGTGGACGGCTTACCGAGTTGAAGGTCGCGCTTTTCGCGACCCCTTCGATCCACCGTCCTGGTAGTCTTTGCACCGTCGGAGCGGAACAACGCCGACCTCGTGCTTCCCGCGCACGTACGGGTAAAATCCGGTTCTTTCCGCCAACACGAGGGTTGGAAGCCCGACAGTTCAAGCGTGATGGAATCGACTCTAAAGGGCAATGCCTCATGCACCTTCATCGAGTGCAGGCTCTCCCGAAATATTTCCCCCGCCCCCAAAGTCGGGTACCAGCAATACCGGGAACGAATCGTCAACGAAGAATTGCGACATCAATTTCTCCTTGTAGGAAGGTGAGACCACGTCTTGCTTCAAGTACTCTGAATGATTCGGGTTCCCGGCGAGGATTTCCTCATCGGTTATGCTCAATTCCGAGCGAATGAGTTTTATGAACTTGACCTCAGCATACTCTACCTCTTCGTTGGCCTCGATCATGTCGATGGCTGCTTCAAGGAGTTGAAGCTGTTGAGACTTGTCCAGTGATGCGGTGGCTACTTCTGCGAAGTAGTGCCGGAAGAACCCATAGCCCTGAACGTTCATTTCAGCCTGGAGCCGTTTCAGCTCTGCGGACAGATCTAGAGCGCCGAAGAGGCTTCGCTCTTTGCGCGTTGCTGTATGTGGGTCACTTCCTTCGCATCGATGGCTTGGTCACATGCCATGCACGCGAAGACGGTCTTCAGAAGCAGAAGCTCGAAGTCAGTCTTTTCCATCGTCCTTAGCTTTTGTTGCCGCTTGGAACCCAACAGGCTTGCGCTGGGGATCAGCTTCCCCGCTCTCAAGCCTTTTCCTCATCTCAGAATACCGATCCAGGTCCTGATCTGAAACAGAGAGCCTTTTATGCACCTTGATTGCTTTGAGCAGATGCTCTTGGTTTATCGGAAGCTTTGCTACGTATGCTTCACGAGCGGCCTCGTTCACGAAGAACTCAATGTCGCTTGCTACGCGCTTGTTCGTTTCTGCGGCCAAGGCGACATAGTCGATATCATCAGCCACGGGCCTGCCCTCCAAGTGCATCTGGAACATGGCCCTGCGCGCCTCCATGTCAGGGGGTGGGATGTAGATCAACTTGTCCATACGGCCTCGCCGCAATACAGCGGGATCGATGAGATCTGGCCGGTTCGTGGCACCGATCATGAATACTCCGTCTTTGCTGCAATTGCCCATCTGGGTTAGGAACTCGTTCACCTCGGCGGCATAGCTATGCCCGAGGTCGTTGTCCCTGTTGGGCAGCATGGCGTCCAACTCATCGAACAAGAGGATGGTGGGCGCTTTTTCGCGAGCTTCCTGAAGAGTTCTCCGATCTTCTCTTGGGTGCCATGCACGTAAATGCTGGCTATATCTGATGGCTCGATTAAGCCGATAGTTGAGCCCAACCTCTTCCGCGAGCTTCTCACCGATGACGGTCTGGCCGCAACCGGGTGGGCCGTAAAATAGCATTGCCGTTCGGGATGGGGATCCCATAGGCTTCGGTAGCCTGCGCTCCTTCAGGGCTTTCACCACGTCGCGCAGCGGAGTTCCTTCAGTTCCTCCATGCCCGCCACTGCGTCGAAGGCCGCGCTTGATGCGAGCAGGTCGCTTTGAGGGCGCTGGAAGGTTGTCCGCTGGCTGCCCGCCAGCCCGTGCAGGAGTTGTGCGGGACTTCTGTGCCAACGCCTCCAGGAATTCACCTGCGGTAGCGAAACGCATGGAAGGAGAGAGGCTCAACGCACGCTCCAAGGCCTTTAGGTCCCGTTCATCTACGGAAAGGCCTGATTGCAGGTTGGGATACTTGAGCTTGGTCCTCCGCTCTTTGTCGAGCGCTGCGTGGATGTTGCTGTGTTGGGCTTGGTACTGCGAGATGTTGAGGTACCACGGTGGGATGCCGAACAGCATGTGATAATACAGAGCGCCAGCCGCGAACACGTCGGATGCAGGACCGCTCTCCCCGTTCAAACATTCCGGAGCCAAATAATACGGGTCGTGGCCGGTCTTGGGATGCCAGGCACCTTCGCTCTTTCGCCGCGCTTGGCCGAAGTCAATGAGCACAGTGGCGGCTTCTTTGCCGGAGAGGTCGAGCATCACGTTCTGGTTCGTGACCTCGTTGTGGCTGATAGGATCGGATAGTGAGTGCAAGTAGTCAAGGCCCTCCAAGACCCGCGTGATCAAACGACGCGCTTCTAATGGTTCAATAGTGAGGTCGCGGCGCATCCGTTCCTGGATGTTCTCGCCGCTGATGAACGCGGACAACAGGTAATCCTTTTTGGTCCTTCCGGCCTATCCAAGCGTCCCGAAGCGACAAATCGGATAATGGCTCCATGCGCAACACCACGCAACAACTCTACTTCGCGCACGGCACCCTCCGTCGTCAGGTCATCGGCCTCCATTTGCTCCCGATGGAAGATCTTCAGGAAGAACAGTTCGCCCTTCTCGTTGCGGACACGGTACGTGTCCGCGTTCGCGCCGCTCTTGATGTGGAACTGGATGGTCAGTTCCGGGGTAATGTGTGCGCCGCGTTCAAACATGTTCAATCGGTCAGCAGTCCTCCCGTGTTGGCTGGGCGTTCGTCATCGGGCATCAGGGCCCAAAGTTCGCGGCAGATGGGCATCAAGGTCTCGACGCGGGGATCGGATGCGACCATCCCACGTCCCCTTTCCACTAGGGCAGTTGCCTTGCTGGCATCCTTCCATTGGATTGTCCGGAAATCTTCGGAACAGTGGCGGATCACACCGATGAGCTGGTACACTTCAGTGAGCTTGAAGAACAGATGGTGCAGCTCATCCTTTACACCTTGGGCTACTCGCATGTTCTTCTCAGCGATTGCCCGGTCCATACGTTCCTTCAGGTTCTGGACAAGCATTGTGGTCTTGTCATTGCCCAGTTCGGAATTGGCTTTCACGAGCCGCTCGTAGACGTCCTTCATCTCCGCTAGCAAGGCTGGCCAGGTCGTTTCGGCATTCAGGCGGTCCAGTTTCCGCATCAATGTCTTCAAGTGCTCCAGCACTTCCTTCTTTGCATCATAATCGTCTCGGTTCTGTTCAAACCGATCCCTGAGCCGCTGGAGTTCGGTGCGTGCATCTTCGACTGCTGCCGCATCGATCCCTTCTTGCTCTTCCAGATTGTCGATCTGTTCTGCACAGTTGTTCAGTTCGTTCTCCAGCCATTCAGCATCCACTTCACCCTGCACCGAATCGCTAGGTATGGCGATCTCGATCTCCTCATCCAGATGCGGGAAGAACACCTTCATCCGGACCGGTCTACCTGCCGATCGATCGGTCACGATGGTCACATCTACTTGGCTATCCGCTGGGACAAGCGCGGGTACATCATTTCCAGTGATGACCGCATCATAGATGTGCTCATTCAAAATGGCCAAGGAGCCGGGCGCGTCATCGCCCCCCTCATAAATGGGAATACGCACTACGTCCTTCGCATTTCCTGGTCGAAGTTCCTTGGAGGTCCGTAGGCCATTTGCAACACCGGTTGCCGGGAGTGGTTGGTTCTTTTCCGCACCCCGCATCACGAGGAATACGCGCTTGTTCACATCCTTTCGCAAGATCTCGATGCCCAAGTTGCTCGGTAAGGGCGCGGCGGAGACTTGGGTTCCCTGAATGATGTTGATCGTCTCCGGCTCGCATGCGAGTCGGTTGCCTTGTGCGTCGTACACCTGGACGGCGAAACTGTTCACAGCGTTCACGTTCAACTCCACTTCCACCACATCGCCTTTACCATCCAAGGGGCGTCGTCCGCTCGCCCATGTGCCATCTGTACGTTCAAGTTCGAGCTGGAGTCCGTTCGGTGCGGTATTGCCATCGACCAGCTTTACCGCGATGAACTCCATCGTTTGAACAGTCGTTGATTCGTAGCTCAGGTCAAGTTGCAATTTTCCCGCATCGCGCGTAGCGTCCGCGACTTTCTCGCTCACCTTCAACGTGGATGCGTAGCGCTGCACCCACGGCCACGGAGGTCATGGGGTCGATGCTGGTGTCCGGTGCACGCAACTGCTCTGCGTCATGCCCGTAGGATAGGCGAATACGTAGGTCCACCGACCCGCATCACCGTGTTCAGAGATGTGGGGGCAACATGCTGTCTGGCGAGCAAGGACTTGGCGAGGTCAATGGCACGCTGATAGATCGGGGCGATCACTACTGCCAACTGATCGCGGGTAATCAGGAGATCAAGCTCTACATCCTCATCCTCCGCGTCCTTCAAAGGGATCTCACCGAGTTCAGAAAGGAGGTGGTGCTCGGTCTTGAAGGACAATTGGATCTTGGCCACTTCCGCATAGCGCTTCATAGCGTCCCCTAAGCAGGCCCAGCTTCGGATCTCGTCATCCAGTACGCTGTCCAACGAATATTTCCCACGCAGGTAAGGGATGAGGATCTCATCCACCACCGCATAGTCCAGGTTCTTACCGCCGAGGTAATTGTCCCCTTCCGTGTCGAGCACTTTCAGAATCCCGTCCTCTGTCTTGACTAGCGCCGCATCGAAAGTCCCACCGCCAAAGTCGAATACTATCCAAGTCCCACTTTTCTCGCTATTGCTTAGACCATACGCCATGCATGCTGCAATAGGCTCTTGCAATAACTCGAACTGATCGAAGCCGGCCAGCTTGGCCGCTCTTGCTGTGGCGTCCTTCTGGTTCACCGTGAACTTGGCAGGCACGGTGATCACCGCAGCGTGGATGTTCTCGTCCTGCACAAAGCTCTTCAGCTTCTTCAAGACCTCTGCGGAGAGTTCCTCGGAACTGAATGTCTGATCGGGACAAGCGGGTTTCCCGCTTGTCCGTACCATGGTCCTCTTTGAATTCGATGAAGATGTTCTGCTCCAACTTCCAATCCTTCACTGAGCGTAACCGATCGCTTGAAGTTGGTTCAAGGACGTTTCGCCTACCATCAGAACGCCCTTCCGATTCCAGCCAACGCATGAAGGCATGGTCTCGTGGTTCAAGTCCGTTTTCCGAATTGTTGGTTCCCGTTGTCCATCCGGGCAATGGCCGAATTCGTGGTCCCCAGATCAATACCGTAGTCTATGCGGTTGCGTGCCATGTTCTTTTAACCTTGAGATACTTGAACGTCACCAGCCTGGATCATTCTGCCGCCAAATAGCACGGTCGGTTTGAAAACTCGCGTAATGACACGCTGATCTTCTTTGAGCGTTTCGTCCGGGATGAATGCGGCAGTGACCTTCATTCCCTCGTCAAAAGGTTTCCCTAGTAGCTCTGCGATCTGGTATCCTGCCGCTTGAAGATTCTCGTGCATGCGCTTCACGGCAGCGGCTAGCTGCTTGTGCCCCTTCACCGTGCTATCCATCTGGGCCAGGTTCTGTTCGATGCGCGTGATCTCGTCAGCCACCTTTAGAGCAAGGCTGTGATCAACTTCGGTTGCGGCCGCCTGCGTTTGTGGAGCTGCTCTGGTTTGCACTAGCCTCTCCAAGGAGCCGAGCAAGTCAGTATCCAGCTTCATCATCTTGGCCTGCATTTCTCATTGATCCGGCCGAGTTCGGCATCCACTGCACCAACTCGTTTACCAAAGCCTTTTCGCAGGCCCCAGTATGTAAAGGCCAACAAGCCCAGCACAAGCACTATCAACCCCAAAGTGAACAACCAGTGCTGCCCGCTGCGCTGGTCAAGGTCGGTGATGCTTCCGGTTAGTTGTTGGCTCTTGGTGTCGAGTTCAGTGGCGATCGTATCGGTACGAACGGAGAGGTTCTGCGCCTCATTCTTCAAGCGCGCCACTGAAGTATCCACTTGGTCGGCGCGTTGCGCGTGGTCCTGAGCTTGTCCTTCTTCAGCTGCTGCAAGCGTGACTCAAAGACTGGATCTGTCTGTGCCTTTGGTAAGCTGGTCTTGCACCACGTTCAGCGCTTGTGCAACACTGTCCTGCTGTGGGAGCATGGGGTCGTTGCCATGTACCATGTCAGGCTCAGAAGCCATTACGCGAGGGCTGGCACCAATGCCAGCCAAACAAAGCACCAGAAGCGATGCCCTCGACAACTTTCTGGCTGCAGTGTGGAACAACATTGGTCGATTGATTTGAATTACGTGAGCATCCATCCTAAGAAGATGAAGAACGTGATCGCGGCGACCTGCCCCAAACATCCACTTGTCGACCGAGAAGATTGTGCGGCGACCATCCGTGCTTGGAATACGAGCCCCTGTAAGGTTTTCTGGTTGTTTTCAAAACTCGTTCGGAGATTGGGGTGCATTGCCATGCGAGCCATTCGATCCGTGAGATCCTTGGCTTGGTCCAAGGTCGTTAGCAAGTGCTTGAACCGTTCACTGCCAGGCGTGGCACCCTTCTGTGCGGCGTTCACGACCGTGACCAGTCTTTGTTGCGCTTTGTTCACGACGGCGGAGCTCAAATTGATGTGGACCTCATTCGCACTCCCTAGCTCGATCTGCAAACTCTGTAGTGGTTGAGCGCAGTTCAACAGCAAGGAGGTGATCGTGTGAAGTTGATCCCCGGCATTGTCAAACACTTGTAGCTGGTGCTGGATCATATCCAAAGTCGGCTTCAAGCGCTGGAACTCCTTGCGTTCTCCATCATCCGCGAAGTACTCCTCCATCGTCTTCGCATTGTCCTCGATACGCGCATTGAGCATGCGCCCATGAGCGATCGCTCCAGCGGCCTTGACCAATGAACGCACCGTTTCGCTGCGTATCGTATCATGCTCCAAATGCGCGTTGAAGTGGTTGATCGCACATTCAAGCAATTCCTCCGCGACCCCGTCCACCGCATGTTGGAAGCCGATAGCCTCGGAACCCAGCAAGCCACGGTAAGCGGGGAGCACCGCCTTCCCGCTCTTCAAGAGCTGTGCACCAGCATTATCCGCATCGCCCGGTACCTTCTTGCGTTGCGTCTGGCAGTGCGCCACCATCCGCTCGATCTCCTTCTCGTAGTGCTGCTCGAACGGTTTCCGCAAGCTGGAACGAATGGGTTCGGCTAGCAAGGCGAACGTCTCCCCGAGCTTTTCCATGAAGCTCTTGTCCAACGCATGGGTGGGGATCAGCCAAGTGGCTAATTGCTCAGACCACTTGGTAGCGACACCGTTCACATCCTTCGCAATGCTCGCATCGGACATCCGCGTCAAGAGTTCAGGCAGATGTTCACTGCCGAACAGCTTCGCTTTCAGCGCACGCCCACCAGATCGCGTCACTGTCCGCTGCTCCATTCAGGAGAGCGTGGCGTCCCCAAGTTGGAGCAACTCGAAATGGACTGTGAGGTCAGCTCGCCAGCCGAAGCAACCCGGTACCAAATGTCCCTGGCCTTCTCCACATCCCCATCCCTCAGGGGGCCAGTGCGCCGGGCCATCAGCCCGCCCACCCTCGGTGAACCAATACAGCGCATGTACAGCTCGTTTGCTGTACTGGTCGATTTCCGCGATGGCTTGCGCTACACTCTCCTTTGTCCTTACCAAACCTTCGACGGCGATCGGGATATCCTCTGGAAAGGCGATCTCCTTGCCCACGTTGAGATAGGCGTTGATCTGGGCCTTGCGCTTGGCTACCTCTTTCTCAGGTACACCGGCTAGCAGGCCAAGCACGTTGTACGGGTTCCGCCGGATCATGCGCTGAACTTTCTTACTCCTTTCGCGAGGTGAGTGGCTGCGGTTTTGCTTCCGATCACCGCGTCACGATATAGAACTCCCAACTGTAAGCCATCTGGCGGTCCATGTGTTCTCTCCCAATATCGGGGATCACACCGGGGGCCGATGCACGGTATTCGTATGCGCCGGGCGGCACACTGATGGTCCTGCGCTCCTGTGAGCCGAAGACGTACATCTCCGTGTTGAGCTTCAGGGTCAATGTCAACCGGGTATTGTTGTAGATCTCCAATTCCGGGTTCTGACTACCGGAGCGGCCTGCTGGTGTGAATACACCCTCCTCATTCAACGCCACGGGAGTTCCGACCCGCACGAACGAGCGGTGTACATAGCCTTCCTTATTCGATGCAATGTCGATCACTTCGAAGAAGTCATCCACCGGCTCTATCGATACAAGGAACAACTGCGTGCCACCTGTCAAGGACTTGAGCACAGCGTGTCGCGTGCCGGCCTTCGCGTAAATTCACCTGTTTGGTGGTCCAGCCCAGTAGGCCTGTGCATGGACTTGAATAGCGCCGATTAGCACTGCAACAGTTAGCGCGATCGTCAACCCGGTGGTTTCCTCCCATCTCGGCGTCAAAGATAATCCCGCTCACACCATCGCCATCTCGCTTTGCCTGACGGTGCATGTGGCTCCCGAAAAGTTTGTTTCACGAGGCTCACCACAGTGCTTGCGGGAGTTAGTCCTCAGGTGCATGCCACCATACACCACCACAAATGCACAAGCCCCGGAGTCCCAGTCCGGGGTTTGTTCGGTCTTGCCCATCGCCACAACGCCCCCTCAGCGCACCCGCGTATGCCCGCCGCACGGCCCAGCTTACAACCGTAACGGACCGCGGCTACCACTAAAGGTCGGTCACAGCCGCAACCACATCAAAGTCAACCCCAACGCCTTGAAGTGCTCCTGACCGCATCTGATCTTGTCGGCTTCGGCTGGTCCGCAGCTTCAGCACATCCTTGCTTCCCTTCGTCTCCTCACCAGGTACACCTTTGGGTCATCCACTTTCACGATAGCCCAATCCGGGTTGTATGATCCCACTGGTGTTTCCACCGTGAACCATCGCGGCAACTTCACGAACAACCGCACGGCTTCCAGGTCGTCCAGTTTCTGGGCGAAAGCACGTTCCACCTCACTGTCGTACACCACATGGTCGTAGATGGAGTGCTCCACGCGGATGGCATTGAGGTAATCTGATCAGCTCGTCGTTCTGAAGAGCAGTTGTTCCCATTCGCTCTCCGGCCCGTCGGCGATGCGTTCATACTTGATGCCATCCACCAACGTGCGGTGCAGTTCGTGCTTGATGATCGCTGCCACTTGGTCCAGGAAGCGCTGTGGGTCATTGAAGAACTCGGTCAGCCGACCGCTGCCAAGGAGCATCTTCACCAACGTGCCCCTCGTGAGCTCCGTTTCGTTCTGTAGGTAGGCCATCAGATCCGGAACGTTCGCCTTCCCATAGGTGTGCAACGCTTCTGAAACGCTGCTGACCGCCGTCGTGTCCACGCCGCCATGCTTCACGTGCAACGCACCGGTGGTGGTCACCACCTTGGGCACTTTGATAGC
The DNA here is from genome assembly GCA_016712025.1 of Flavobacteriales bacterium. Classification (GTDB taxonomy): domain Bacteria; phylum Bacteroidota; class Bacteroidia; order Flavobacteriales_F; family PHOS-HE28; genus PHOS-HE28. The sequence continues at coordinate 4,246 of JADJRW010000040.1, read as the reverse complement.
GGGCATGCGCTTTATCTCCGCCGTACAGCGACCGACCAGTTGGTCGGTGTCGAACTCCACACGGTAGGTGGTGCGTGGCTTTATCCGTTCCCATAACGCTTGGAACTCCGGCGTCAACAAGACTTCCTTCTTCAGTTTGTTCGGCCCTTGGTTCTTTTCACGACCGAGGTGCCGTTGCAATTGATACGAGGCCAGCAGGTCCACTATCGCGCTGTGCAGGGGCATGAACGCATCAGGCAAGGCGATCCGGAACCCCGGCCGCGTCGGTTCAAAGCCAGGAAGCAATCGGCCTTCTTCATCCATCATGTTCGCTGCCACAAGAGCGCTGCGCAAAGCCGTGGCGCGTTCCTTCCCGATAGGCACGGCCTTGTCGTCCACGACTTCCTCCAGCTTCGCCAAAGCCGTCAAAGGCACCTTGCCGAACGTCACGCCGCAATCCTCCTCGTATTCCTGCTGCAAGCTCTTTGCGAAATCCTCGTAGCTCTCGGTGGCCATCACGAAGAGCTTGTTGATGCTCTCATCGAACACGCGCTTGCCGTCCTGATCCACCGGCAAGCGCAATCCGCGACCTATTTCCTGCCGTTTGCTCAGGGCGCTTCCCGCTTCCTTCAGCGTGCAGATCTGGAACACGTTGGGGTTGTCCCAGCCTTCGCGAAGCGCGCTGTGGCTGAAGATGAAGCGCAGCGGTTCGCTCATGGTGAGCAGCCGTTCCTTGTCCTTCATTGATCAGGTCGTACACCGCATCCGTCCGCTTGCGTGTCGCCCTTAGTATCCTTCACTACACCTTTCTTGTCCGCCGCGAAGTAGCCGTTGTGCAGCTTGTCCACGGGCAGCTTCAGCCAATCAAGGGCCGCATACTTCGGGTCCTTCGCCAGTTCGGCGATGGTCTCCTCGAACGCCAGCGCGAACTTCCCTTTGCGCGCGTGTCCGGCCTCATCGTAGTCGCGGTAGTGCGCCACACGATCGATGAAGAAGAGGCTGAGCACCTTGATGCCGCGTTCGCGAACTCGCAGTTCCTTGTCCAAGTGCGCTTTTACGGTATGCTTGATCTGCGCGCGCTGGATATCGTCACGCATGCCGCCGTGTTCCTCGCCCAACTTCAGCGTGATGCCATTGCTGAAGCGCACGAACTCGCTGCCGGGTTCGGCGTAGATCTCCGCGATCTCGAAGCCTTGCTGATAAGCTGCGCGTTCCTCGCTCAATTTGTAGAGGTCGTCACCGAGCTTCACCAATTTGCTCGCCTCCACCGGACCGGTCGCGCCCTGCTTATGGAAACGCAGTTTGGCCTTGATGCCCTTTTTGTAGTCGATGTTTTCCACCCGCACGAAGGCATCGCTCATACCACCCTCGCCCATGGCGCTGCCCACGATGATGCGCTTTACCAGCTTCAGTTCAAAGGCCCGCACCGGGTCCAGCTTGTACACCACCTCGTAAGGGTTGCGGTGCGTGGCGCTGTAACGCAGCGTGCACAAGGGGTTCAGCGCACGGATGGCCTCTTGCGCCTTCTCGGTATTGTCCACGCTCTGCGGCTCATCGATGATCACGATGGGTCGCGCGGCTTGCACGAATTCGATCGGTTGGCGCCCGCTCAGCTTGTCGCTCTCCTTGTAGGTCGCATTGCTCTCCGCCTTGCGGAACGCGTCGATGTTCATCACCATCACCTGCAAGCCGTTGCTCACGGCGAACTGGCGTAAGCGGTTCACGCGCGCTTGGCATCGTACACGAAGTGCTCGTAGGGGGGCCGGTTGTACAGCACATCGAAGTGTTCGCGGGTCACTTCGATGTTCTTCAGCACGCCTTCGCGGATGGCCACGCTGGGCACCACGATGATGAACTTGCGGAAACCGTACCGCTGGCTCAACTCCAATATGGTGCGCAGGTACACGTAGGTCTTGCCGGTACCGGTCTCCATCTCCACACTGAAATGCGGGCACTCGCGCGCAGCACCATCGATGGGATCCGTCACAGGCCAGGTCTGCAAGGCAAGCTTGTCATCGGCCTCGATGTCATTCCGCAACTGCACCGCGCGGGTGTTCCCCTGCAACCGCTCCATGCCGATGGCCAGGCTGTTGCCCACGCCCAGTTCGGTGCGTTCTTGCCCGGCGAAGAGACCGCTGCCGCTCACGGCCTGGATCACGCTCATGTCCTGGGAACCCTGGGGTTGCCCGTCGAACAGATCAACAACGGCCGCGACGGCGTCAAGCTGGTAGGCTTGGCTTGGATCGAATTGGAGTTTCATCGTCCGTTCACACCGTCTTGAACACCACACCCTTGCCCTTGAACAGTTGCACCGCGTTGGCCTTCAACTGATCGTTGTCGGCGAAGCCCGCATCCAAGCACACGGCGCGTTGAGGTTTGCGCAGGGCCATCGCTTTCAATGCTTCGTGCGTCAGCGGTTGCGCGAGGCACACCAGCAGTTCCCCACCATTCACATCATACACGGGCATGCCTTCCAGCGCGAGCTGTTCCACCGGGGTGGTGAGTTGGAAGCCGCTCTTGAGTAGGATCTCCGTAAACAGGTCTTGTTCCGTGCGGCCATCCAGTACATGGTGTACATGCAGTTGCATCTGCTGGCCCAGTGCGGTGGCATCGGGCACCTGCGCGTTCCAAGGTTTGAAGTTGCTTTCCGCCAGCTTATAGACACGGAAGCCCAGATCGCCCTTGGCCTCCAGTTGCAACTTGCCAGCTTGCTCCGCCTCCAATTTCTTGATCACCCGGCGTACGCGCTCTTTGGTGATCTCTGCTATGGTCTTGTAGTCTTTGCGATCGGTGGGTTCGGGCAGTTGAACCAAGATGAACTTGCGGTGGCCACCATCGGCGAGGTTCAACCCAATACAGCCTCTGCCCGGTTGAACCACTGCCCGCGAAGAAGTCGAGAACAATGGCATCCTTGTCGTGAAGCCAACCGATCAGATCTCCTCGATCAGCCCGACTGGTTTCGGGAAGTCGAACTGGTCGTTCAGCCAAGCGCCTTCAGGTCATTCGTGCCTTGGTCGTTCGTGATATCATCAATGAAGTCGCGTGGCCGTATGCCATCAGCTAACCTGTCTTCCAAGTAATATTTGGTGTAGATGTTCCACTTCGCCGGGCTTCCGTCGGGAGTAACCAAAGGAGTCTGCTTCGACTTCGGAAGATCGACAGGGTTTCGTTTGGCGAAGTATGATTCGTAGCTCCAGCGCCACACTTTGTCTTCATTCGATTCTGGCCGAACGAATGCTCCGTCACGCTGTTCACTTGAAACACATTCCCCGGCACACCCAATTCGCCATCAGGGCACTCGATCCGTGCAACGTTGGTTCGGCCGTGGGTCTAACGCGGCCTGATACAAACCCACGGTTGCATATTGTCCGCGTTCGTCGGTTTCAGAGAAGCGCGACTTGTACTCGTCATCAGCGACGTCCATGAACGGAGGAACGAGGTCCGCAGAACGACCATATACGAGGACGTGGTCTTTCGATGGAGCCACATGGGTTCCCTTGTTCGAGGTCTTCTTCGCAACGCGCGAAACCGATGCAATGAAGTTCTCTTCGCCAAAGAGATCATGGCAGAGCTTCTCCAGATTTCCAAGCTCTGTGTCACCGATACTGATGAACACCACCCCATCCTCTCGCAACAAGTTGCGTGCGAGGTAAAGCCGGGGGTACATCATGTTGAGCCACTTGCTGTGGAAGCGGCCATCGGTATCGGTGTTGCTGCCCCACTTGCGGCCGTCAGCATCTACCTGCCCGGTGTATTGCAGGTAGGTGTGCAGGTCTTCGGTGTAGTTGTCCGGGTAAATGAAATCCTTGCCGGTGTTGTAGGGCGGGTCGATGTAGATCATCTTCACCTTGCCCTGGTAGCCTTTCTGTAGCAGCTTCAGCACCTGCAGGTTGTCGCCTTCAATGACCGTTCTGCGTGCTTTCGAACGCGATGCTCTCTTCCGGCACTGGCCGTAGCGTGGCCATGCTCGGCGCTTGTATCGCAGCGAAGCAATCGGCCTTGCCGGGCCAGTTCATACCGTAGCGCTCGCGGCCGGTGTCCACCGCCTCGCCAAGGGCCAGCTTCAGTTTCTCCAGGTCCAGCTTCGCCTTCGGTGCGCGCTTCGGGAAGAGCTTCAGGAGAGGCCGCGTTTGTCGTCGGCGATGCTGTGGCTCGTTAGGTCCAGTTTCTCGGGTTCTATTGTCGTCTTCATTCGGCGCTGCAAGCTACCTCCCGCTCTTGCTCAAGCAAGCCCACCATCAACAGCACGAGTGTGATCGTGGAAAAC
>JADJRW010000039.1 GCA_016712025.1 Flavobacteriales bacterium | reverse complement strand
GCATAGTTGTCGGGTGCATAGTCGCCGGAAGTGATGTTGATGGTGTATCCGAGCCCACGTTGCAGCGTCGTGCTCAGTCCCGTATAGTTCGAATAGGAAGGGCCGCTCGTGCCACCGGTGTTCAGGTTGCTGAGGGTGTTCAATTGCACGCCATCCACGTAGTCGCCATCCACGGTGCCCATGGCGCTAGTGGGTATGCAGGGCCCTGAAGGCACGGTGCCACACGCGTTATTGTTGAGCAGGCTGGCACGTGCCGTTGAGAACGCCTGCCATGGAGGCGGATTGCTGGTCGGTGAACATCACGCTGCAACTCGCGTAATCCATGAAGTTCTCGTACTGCGTGAGCACACCGCATTTCTGTAGCGTGGTGTTGCTGCAACTGAACGTCGGGCTGTCGGTGGTCGGCGTATCGGCGAAGCCGTCCGCGTTCGTGCAGTTGTTGTTGTCGAAAGGGTGCAACAGACCGAAGTAGTGTCCGATCTCGTGGGTGGCCGTGCGCTCCCCGGTTCCGAAGCCATAGTCATAATCGATCACGAAGCCGTCGATATTGCTTCCAACCACGCCACCGGTGGGTAGATAGGCGTACCCAACCGTCACGGTGCCGCCCGTGGCACCACTGGTGATGTCGCACACCCAGATGTTCAGGTAGCTGTCCGGGTCCCAGGCGGTGATTCCTTTCGGCGGTGACTTCATGTCGTCCGTTTCCGTGTCCGGATCGAACCAAGTCTCGGTTGTTTGTGTGCGCGTGATCCCTGTGGTGGCGTTCCCGTTCGGGTCAAGGGAGGCCAGGCAGAACGCAAAGCCCACGTTGCCGATCACCCCGGTGAAGGCGGCACGCACCTGGCTCAGATCGGTGTTCTGCTGCTGGTAGTCGAGGTTGAGTTGCGCGACCATCTGGTTGATGGAGGCATCCGGAATGTTCTCCGCAGCGGTGTTCCACACCACATGAACCACCACGGGTACGGTTTGTACACCACCACGCACGCTGCCACGCGGGACTTGCGCCATGGCCGAGGCTAGGTCGGTACTGAGCCCCTGGGCCTGCAAATGGCGTTGGGTGATCGTGTGGGCCATACAGTGCTCGGTCTGTGCGGCCAGCGGGGCGGCCGCGAATGCCACAGCGAGAAGCAGGAATGTTTTGCGCAACATGGCCGCGAAAGTAGGATCGACCATTCCCGAACGGGACGACACCACGAGGAGTTTCCCACGATCCCTGGATCAGGGCCTGCGTTCCAGATCGATCAGGAAGTGGTCCGCGTAGCGTGCCGTCCATCGCCAGCCAGCCACACGTTCATCGAGCGCCGCCAACCTGTCCAACAAGCGCGGGCGATGTTGGTAACGCGTCTCTTGGTGGGTGGGTGGAACGAAAAATCCGACAGGACGGATGTTCACAGTGCGGAACCAGGGTGCGGCGAGCCGTTCTATCAATGCAGGGGCATGGTTCCAAAGCACGGCACCACTGCCACTGAACGCGGACCATAGCGCGTCTTTACGACCACGCTTGAAGGCGACCTTCCAGCGGCCGCGCGATAGTTCATAGAGCGTCTCGCGCAAGCAACGGTCCGGTTGTATCACCGCGACGAAACGACCCGCCGGGCGCAGGTGCCCTGCCACATCGCGGATGGCGCGGGCCAGGCCATTTTCGTCCAACCGGTTGAGCCCGCCCATGTCGGACATCACGAGGTCGAAGGTGGTCGGCCAGGAGCGCTCCCCGAGTTCATCGAACGCGAGCCGGTCTAGTACGATGCGGTCCTCCAGGCCATATTGACGGATCCGTTCGGACGCGGTGAGGAGCAACTGGTGCGATGGGTCCGTCGCGATCACCCGGTGCCCTTGCCTGGCGATATGCATCGCGTCAGTGGCTTCTCCGGTGTTCAATTCGAGCACATGCATCCCCGGGTTGCGCAGGAGCAGGTCCAGATAGTTCCACACAGCCCGCCGCTGCACGAGGCCGATGCGGCTGTGCATGAACTCCCGGTCGTAGACCGAGGCATCGCGGCGGCGAACAGGTTCCATATTGGAAGTACCAAGATACGCCGAACGAAAGCCGACGTCCTTCTCAGAAGACGGAGCACCTACCGCCTGCGCTGCCTGTGCGGCCGAACTTTTCACACCGCGGAAAGGGCGGCGATGGCGGCCGTTGGGTCTTGTGCTGCGAACACGCTGTTGCCCGCGACCAACACATCGGCTCCTGCAAGGACCAAACTGCCGGCATTGGCAGCGCTCACGCCACCATCGATCTCGATCAACGCCTGGGATCCGGTCCGCTGGGCGCAGTGCCTTCAACGCGGCCACCTTTGTATAGGTGTGCTCAATGAATTTCTGCCCCCCGAAGCCGGGGTTGACGCTCATCAGGCAAACGAGATCGGTTTCCGCCAACACATCCTCCAAGACCTGGACTGGAGTATGCGGGTTGATGCCACACCGGCCTTCATACCTGCGGCTTTGATGGCCTGTATGGTGCGGTGCAAATGCGGACAAGCCTCGACATGAACGGTGAGGATCCCAGCCCCTGCATCGCGGAACGCCGTGATGTACTGGTCCGGTCGTACGATCATCAGATGCACGTCGAAGATCTTCCGCGTGAGCGGTCGGATCGCTTGTATCACGAGGGGACCGAAACTGATGTTCGGTACGAACACGCCGTCCATCACGTCCAAATGCAGCCATGGGGCAACGCTCCCATCCACCATGCGCACTGCGCTCTTCAGGTCGGTGAAATCGGCCGCGAGCAAGGAAGGGGCTACGAGGTGCGCCATGCGGCGAAGGTACTTGAACGAAGAAGGCCGCTCTGTGCTGAGCGGCCTCTGCTTCGTGAACTAGGATGTTAGCCGAGATAGGCTTGCAACGTGCGGCTGCGACCGGTATGCTTCAATCGGCGTATAGCTTTCTCCTTGATCTGACGGACCCGTTCGCGCGTCAGGTCGAATTTCTGGCCGATCTCCTCCAACGTGTGCGGTTGATTGCCTTTCAGGCCGAAGTAGAGGCGGATCACGTCAGCCTCGCGCGTGCTGAGCGCGTCAAGCGAACGTTCGATCTCCAACTTCAGGCTATCGGTCATCAGCGCCTCCATCGGGTCGGGCAGGTCGTGGTTCTTCATTAGATCCATCAGGGTGCCGCTGTCCTCGCCTTCCCGCAGTGGTGCGTCCATGCTGAGGTGCTTGCCGGTGTTGTTCAAACTGGTCTTCACCTCTTCGAGCGTCATCTCCAAAAGCTCGGCCAGTTCATGCGCTGTGGGCGGACGCTCATGCTCCTGCTCGAGCTTGGCGAAGGCCTTATTGATCTTGTTGATCGAGCCGATCTTATTCAACGGGAGGCGAACGATACGGGCTTGTTCAGCTAGGCTCTGTAATATCTGCTGACGGATCCACCACACGGCGTAGCTGATGAATTTGAAGCCGCGCGTTTCATCGAATCGTCCGGCGGCTTTGATGAGGCCGACGTTGCCTTCACTGATCAGATCGGGTAGGCTGAGCCCTTGCCCTTGGTACTGCTTGGCCACGCTCACAACGAAGCGCAGGTTGGCCTTGCACAACGCTTCTAGGGCGTCGTTGTCACCATCCTTGATACGGCGGGCGAGTTCGACCTCCTCTTGGGCGGTGATCAATTTGACCTTGCCGATCTCGGTCAGGTACTTGTCCAGCGATGGAGTGTCACGGTTGGTGACCTGCTTGCTGATCTTCAGTTGACGCATTCGAGCCATCGAGGGAGGGGAGTTGCTGGGTAGGTCCGGGTTGAACGGCCACAAGGCCTCCGTGGTTACGCGGACCGCACGTGCATGTTCGTTGCCGGGGCGTGGGAGGATCGGGCAAAATGCAACGACCCCCGCACTTCTGTTGCGGGGGTCGCAAATAGCTAGCGGCCGTGACTAACGGCGCGGGTTTCCTGCGCGGATCAATCCCGACGCGGGCCCCGGTCGCGGAATTCCCGGCGGGGCCGTTCGCCACGATCTCCTCCATCCATCGCTGGTTCGCGGTCCACATAGCCTTCCGGCTTGGGAAGGAGCGCGCGGCGGCTCAGTTTCAGTTTGCCGGTGCGTGGGTCCTTTCCGGTCACTTGGAACTGCACCATCTCGCCTTCTTTCAGGATGTCTTCGACACGGTCGACGCGCTTCCAGTCGAGTTCGCTTACATGGAGCAATCCGTCCATGCCGGGCACCACTTCCACGAAAGCGCCATAGGGCATGATGGTCTTGACCTTGCCGGTGTAGATCGCGCCCACATCGGCCTGCGGCGGGAAAGCGATGGCCTTCACCCGTGCCACTGCGGCGTCGATGCTGGCCTTGTTCTCGCTGCTGATCTCCACGATACCACGGCCGTCCACCTCATCAATGCTGATGTTGGCGCCGGTCTCCGCCTGGATCTCTTGGATCACACGACCACCCGGGCCGATGATGGGTCCAATGCTCTCTTTGGGTACATCGAACGTAACGATGCGCGGAGCATGGGGCTTGTAGTCCTCGCGGGGCTTGTCGAGGGTCTTCAGCATTTCGCCCAGGATGTGCAGACGGCCTTGGCGCGCTTGCTCCAGGGCTTGGGCGAGGACTTCGTAGGGCAGGCCATCCACCTTCATGTCCATCTGTGTGGCAGTGATACCCTTCGTCGTTCCGCAGATCTTGAAGTCCATGTCGCCGAGGAAGTCCTCGTCGCCGAGGATGTCGCTCAGGATCGCGTGGCGCTTGCCATCGCTGATCATGCCCATGGCGATACCGCTCACCGGTGCGGTGATCTTGATGCCCGCGTCCATCAGTGCGAGGGTGCCGCTGCAAACCGTAGCCATCGAGCTACTTCCGTTGCTTTCCAGGATATCGCAGTTCAGACGAATGGTGTAGGGGTTCCCTGGTGCCGGCGGGATCACCGGTTTCAAGGCGCGCAATGCCAGGTTGCCATGGCCCACTTCGCGACGGCCGGGGCCTCGGATGGGCTTCACTTCGCCAGTGCTGAAGCTGGGGAAGTTGTAGTGCAGCATGAAGTTCACGCTGCCTTTGCTGATAGCGGTATCAATGGTTTGCTCGTCGAGCGAGCTGCCCAACGTGACGAGGTTGATGGCCTGGGTCTCACCCCGGGTGAAGATGGCGCTGCCGTGCGTGCCGGGCAGCACGTCCACTTCGCTCCAGATGGGGCGGATATCGGTGGTCTTGCGGCCATCGAGACGCTTGCCATGGTCGAGGCAAACGTTGCGCACGGCCTTCTTCTGGGTCTTCTTGAAGAAACGCGCGAGCATAGCCTTGTCTGTCTTTTGCGCGTCGGCGAGGGTGGCCAGGCAGGCATCCTTGATCGCGGCGAAATTGGCGGAACGCTCTTCCTTACCGCTGGGCGACATGGCCAGATCGTAGTACTTCTGGTAGCAGAAGTCATGGATGAGCTGGCCAACGGTCTCGTCGTTGTTCTCGTGGTTGTAGGTGCGCTTCACCTGGCTCTTGGGCACAGCAGCGCTCAACTCGCTCAGGGCTTGGCACTGCCGTTTGATCACGTCGTGGGCCAGTTTGATGGCCTCGATCATGTCGGCTTCCTGCACTTCCTTCATCTCGCCTTTCACCATCAGGATATCGCTGGCCGTGGCGGCCACGATCAGATCCATGTCGGCGTTGGCCATTTCTCCGAACTCCGGGTTGATCACGAAACGCCCCCCGATGCGGGCAACGCGCGCCTCGCTCACGGGACCACCGAAGGGAATGTCGCTCACCGCAAGGGCGGCTGCGGCGGCCAGGCAGGCCAGTGCGTCCGACTGGTTCTTCTTATCGCTGCTCATCAGCGAGACCACTACTTGGGTATCGCCATGGAAATCGTCCGGGAAGAGCGGGCGCAGGGCGCGGTCCACCAAGCGGCTTGTGAGCACCTCATGATCGCTCGGGCGCGCTTCACGCTTGAAAAAGCCACCGGGGAAACGCCCGGCAGCGCTGAATTTTTCTCGGTATTCCACTTGCAATGGAAGGAAGTCGATGCCTTCGCGGGCTTCCTTGGTGGCCACCACGGTGCCCAGCAGGATGGTATCGCCAAAGCGCACGGTAACAGAGCCATCGGCCTGTTTGGCGAGCACGCCGGTCTCGATGGTAATGATCCGACCATCACCCAGGTCGATGGTCTTTGTAATTCCTTGTGGTCTCATGTTCATCTTGGACGCGCCTTTCGCGCCCTTGTTTTGGTTGGTGTTCTCTTGTTCGCTACCTCTTCTGAAAGTGCCCCTGGGAACGGATCTTCGGGAACGGAAAAGGGCGACCGTTCGTCACGATCGCCCCTCTTGATTCAATGGTTGGATCCAGGCGCCGCCATATACCTGGCGGTCGTATCGGTCTTATTTGCGCAGGCCAAGTTCCTGTATGATGGCGCGGTACCGCGTGATGTGTTGCTCCTTCAGGAAATTGAGCAGTTGCTTGCGTTTGCCCACCAAACTCATGAGCGCCTTTTCGGTGCCGTGGTCCTTCTTGTTCACCTTCAGGTGGCCGGTGAGATGGTCGATCCGCTTGGTGAACAGCGCGATCTGGCTTTCCGCGGCACCCGTGTTCATTTCGGTGCCGCCGTGCTTCTTGAAGATCTCGCGCTTGACTTCGTTGGTCAGGTACATGGTATGCCTACTTTTTTCCACAACCGGACCGCCCGGTCGATAAGGCGGCAAATATAGATGCTTTATCGGTACGCGCTACGCGTCACTTCCGGAAGAACGTAAGGAGCTGGGATATCCTGGTTTTCAAGTCCTTACGGTGTATGATCTTGTCCAGGAAACCATGCTCTAGCACGAACTCACTGGTTTGGAAACCCTCGGGCAGATCACGACCAATGGTCTCCTTCACCACGCGCGGGCCAGCGAACCCTATCAATGCCTTGGGTTCAGCGATGTTCACATCACCCAGCATGGCGAAGCTGGCCGTTACTCCCCCGGTGGTCGGGTCGGTCAGCAAGCTGATGTAGGGAAGGCGTTTCTCGGCCAGCTGTGTCAGCTTCGCGCTGGTCTTGGCCATCTGCATCAGGCTGAACCCCGCCTCCATCATTCGCGCGCCGCCGCTCTTACTGATGATGACCAAGCCGCATTTGCGCTTCAGCGCCTGGTCCACGGCCATGGCGATCTTTTCGCCCACCACACTACCCATACTGCCACCGATGAAGCGGAAGTCCATGCACGCGATCACCACGGTCTGCTTGTCCAACTTGCCCTCTGCGGCCCGCAAGGCATCGTTCAGCCCGCTGTCGGCCCGGGTTTTTACCAGGCGGTCCTTATACTTTTTGGTGTCTTCGAACCCGAGGGGGTCGGCGGCCACCAGTTCCGCTCCGATCTCTGTGAACTTCTGGTCGTCGAACAGGATGGCGAAGTACTCCTCACTTCCAAGCCGCTCATGATAATCGCACTTTGAACAGACCCAAAGATTGTTCTCGTGATCCTCCGAGGTCATGATCTCCGAACACTCCGGGCACTTGTACCAGAGGCCTTCCGGGGTCTCTTTCTTATCCTCGGTGGAAGTGGTGATGCCTTCTTTGACGCGTGTGAACCAGCCCATGATGGATGCGAATTGTGAATGAGGAACCCGGAATTCCTAATTCTTCAGGCGATGGTCACCTTCTTGTCCGAGTATACATCCTGAATGGCGTTCAGGAGCGCCACACCTTCGTTCATAGGCCGCTGAAATGCCTTGCGACCGCTTATCAATCCTTGTCCACCAGCGCGCTTGTTGATCACCGCGGTGCGCACGGCCTCGGCCATGTCACTGGCCCCGCTGCTCGCCCCGCCACTGTTGATCAGCCCGATGCGGCCCATGTAACAGTTGGCCACTTGGTAACGGCACAGATCGATGGGGTGGTCGCTGCTCAGGTCGCTGTAGACCTTCTTGTGCGTCTTTCCGTAACCGTTCAACGCATTGTACCCGCCGTTGCTCTCGGAAGCTTCTGCTTGATGATGTCGGCCTTGATGGTGACGCCGAGGTGGTTCGCCTGGCCGGTGAGGTCCGCAGCGGTATGGTAGTCCTTACCGTCCACCTTGAAGCCGCTGTTGCGGATGTAGCACCAGAGCACGGTGGCCATACCAAGTTCGTGGGCGAGTTGGAAGGCTTCGGCGATCTCGGTGATCTGCCGCGTGCTTTCGTCACTGCCGAAATAGATCGTGGCCCCCACGGCGACCGCACCCATGTCCCAGGCGCTTTCCACCGTGCCGAAGAGCACTTGGTCGAACTTGTTCGGCAGGGTCATCAACTCGTTATGGTTGATCTTCACGATGAAGGGGATGCGATGCGCGTACTTGCGGCTCACGCTGCCGAGCACACCAAAGGTGGAAGCCACCGCATTGCAACCACCCTCGATGGCGAGCTGTACGATCTTCTCGCTATCGAAGTAGATCGGGTTCGGCGCGAAACTGGCTCCAGCGCTGTGCTCGATGCCTTGATCCACCGGCAGAACGCTCATATACCCACTTCCGGCGAGCCGTCCATTCCCGTACAAGGCCTGGACGCTGCGCAGAACCTGAGGGCTGCGGTTGCTCAAGGCGAAATTGCGGTCCACGAAATCGGGCCCCGGGAGGTTCAACTGGTCCTTGCGTATGGTGGAACAAGTATGCCCCAAGAGGCTCTCCGCATCCTTGCCGAGCAGGGTTTCGAGAGGACCTGAAGTGAGGGTGGTGGACATGGTCGCTTTGATGGAGGCGCAAATCTAAGCAACCCGCTCAGGCGGGTCGATCGGGCGTAAATGGTTAGAACGGGTATCCGATGCCCAAGTTCAAGTTGAGCAACTGGGACAGGGTGCGGTCTTCGGGTCCTCGCTCGAAAAGCCATCGGCTGCCCGGCGCGTATGACGGATCCTTGGTCTTCATTCCAAGGTCGAAGCGCACCAGGAAGAATTCGAAATTGAGCCTTAGGCCGAGCCCGGTCCCGATGGCCAACTCGCTTAGGAAATCGCTCTCGAAACCGCTTCCGGGTCGGCGTTCGTCCTCTTGAAGGAACCAGATGTTCGCGGCATCGGCGAAGAGCGCGAGTTCAACGAACCCGATCAGTTGAAGCGGTACTCGGCATTGGCTTCCAAGCGCACTTCACCGATCCGGTCGAAGGCCACCAACTCGCCAGCGTAAGAGCCCGGGCCGACCGAACGTGCGCGCCACGCCCGCAGACCGTTCGCTCCCCCACGAAGTAGCTGGTCTCGAAGGGGAGCACCCCGAGGTTGTTCAGCGGAATACCCACACCACCCGCTACGCGGAACGCCAAACTGCTCTTCTCATGGATCCGGCGGTAATAGCGAAGATCGGCGTCGACTTTCAGGAACTGAGCGAAGCGCACACCGGTAAGGGTGTAGAAGGTGTTGCCTGCGGTATCCGTGGTCTGCGGGAGGGAGAAGGTGTTACCGATCAACCGCATCAGGTTGCCAGAACTCTCCAGGTAGGTGCGCACAAAGAATTCGTCGCGTTTCTGGGTCTTGTCCTGCGTGTTGAAGGTGAACATGAGCCGGTTGCCCAGGATCAGGTGATCCGTGTAGCTGTCAATAAGCACCGGATCGTTGGTCTGCACCAAGTAGTCTTGGAACTCCGGCGAGCGATAGGGGATCCGGATGATGTTCACTTCGACAGGGTTCAACGTCCATGTTTTGGTGCGCGACTCGTTCCATTCATACCCGAAACTGAGCTTTGCGAGCGTCCGGTTATAGTCAGGCCTGCGTTGGTAGTTGTAAAGCAGTCCGAGGGTAGTGCGCGGCGCGGAGGATCGGGCGAAACGCTTGCGGCTGATGGGCAACAGGAATTGCGGGAACCGCAAGGTGATCTCCGGCCCGATCTCGATCGTGTTGAAGAGCGCGCCACGGCCCAAGAGCGGGTTGCCGTCCCCGGCGTTCGTTGTCTCGCCGGTGAAACTCTGTTGCGCTTCGAGACCCAGGGTCAGTTGGGCTTGCAGTGAGCCCATGGATCGGAAGAGGTTCCGATGGCGGTACGACAGACTGATCGAGGTCCCCAGGAAGCCACCTCGGTTGGTAGCGAACCCTTCGGCGGAAAGGTTCTGTTGGGAGGCAGGAAGCAGCCGAACCGCGCAGTTCACACGGTCGCGGGCCGCTGCGCCCACGGTGTCGTAGACCATATCCACGCGGTCGAAAACCCGCAGGTTCGTCAATCGTTTGTAGGTGAGATCGGACATCCGTTGGTCGAACCGGTCGCCAGGGTGAACGAACAGTGCGCTTTCCAGGGCCTGTGGGCGGTAGGCGGGTTTCCGGCCCCGGTAGCGGAAGGAGATACCCTCGTGGACCATGGTATCGGGCTTCGTGGTTTCTGCCTGAGCAGAGAGGGAAGAGGCATCCACCGTCATCTTGTCGAGGTAGAAAATGGTCCCTTCGGGCGTGCCCCAAAGCGGTCCTGGCGGTTGGCCCGGCGATCGGTCGATCCGTAAGGCGAGGCTCACTTTGCGATCCCCGACCGCCGTGTCGGCATCATACGACACTTGCTCGCGGGTGAAATAGAGGTAGCCCAACCCTTTCAGAATGCCGGTGATCCGGTCGCGCTCGGCGTCCAATCGTTCTGCCCGGAACCGGTCTCCGGGTTTGAGCATACTGCCTTCCCAAGTCCGCTCCACATACTCCTCGATGGCCGCATGGTCCACGGTGTAGCGCACGGTATCCAATCGGTATGGTTCACCGGCGTCCACATGGTAAGTGACATGCGCTTTGCGGCCCTTCAATTCGACGGTATCGGTCACCCGTGCCTCGAAGTATCCTTCGCGAAGAAGGTACAGGAGCATTTGTTCGCGCGTGCGCGCCGTGAGGGTGCTATCGAACACCACCGGTGCTTCTCCTACCACCTCGCGCATCCACTCTCCCGTGGTGCGGCCCGGCTCCTTGGGCTCCTTCCCCTTCGTTATCCGGCGCTGGTTGGCCTATTCGTTCCGCGCCAGTTTGCGTTCCTTCTTGCGAGCGATCGCTTCGGGGTCGGGAAAGTTGTAGACGGCCAAATAGAACCGGACGCCGAGGATACGTTTGTTCGGACGTTGCTTCATCAAGGTGCTCAGGTCACCTTGGTTCACCCGGTTCGCGCGCTCTTTGGCCGTGGCCTTTACCAATAAGTACCTACCCACGGGCACCCGTTTTGCGGGGTCGCACCCCGCCATCGCCAAAAGACAGAACAGGAGCAGCAGGGTTGGCGCTGCGCGCACGAGCACGATGGGTTTCCTGGTAGCTAGTTTTGACGAACGCATCAAATATATCCGTAGCAAGTGAGCGAAGAGGACCGGAAGCGCGCGCGCGCGCTGAGACAGCGCAAGTACCGTGAGGAGGAAGGGGCTTACTTGGTGCAGGGGCGCAAGTTGGTGGCCGAACTACTGGGCGCCGGGCAGCGCATCCGCTACATTCTGGCCACTGAGGAGGCGGCTTTGGCGCTGGGCCTTCCTGGCGAATTGACGCGCATCACCGCCACGCATCAGCTGGAGAAGGTGGGCACATTGGAACACGGCAACGAAGTGGTGGCGATAGTGGAGATCCCTGAAAAGCGGGTGGATAGTGCCGTGGCCGTTGGAGAACTCGTCCTGGCATTGGATGGTGTGGCGGATCCCGGAATCTGGGAACGGTTCTGCGCATCGCCGATTGGTTCGGCATTTCGCGCGTGTGGTGCGCAGCGGGATCGGTGGATGCTTACAATCCCAAATGCGTGCAAGCGAGCATGGGTTCGATCTTCCGCGTTGAAGCGCGCATCGTCCCTCTCGTTGACCGAATAGCACAGGCCATGGAACAGGGCGCTTCGGTCTACTTGGCCGATCTGGAGGGTGCGGATGTCTTCGATTCGGAACTAAGTCGCCCGGCCGTGCTGATACTTGGAAGCGAATCGCACGGACTTTCCGCGCAAGTGCGCGCGCTCGGCGCCGAACGGTTGCGGATCCCCGGATCGGGAAGGGCGGAATCGCTCAACGTGGCCATGGCCGCCGCAGCGCTCTGCATGGAATTCGAGCGTCGTCGCAGGTGATCGACCCTATCGGATCCGTGCCGCGATCCTGTCCGCCACGCGTTGGCCGTCGAGCGCGGCGCTCACGATCCCGCCCGCGTATCCAGCACCCTCCCCACAAGGGTACAGACCGTCCACCTGCGGATGCATCAACGTATCGGGATCGCGCGGTATGCGCACCGGACTGCTGGTGCGGCTTTCCACTCCGACGAGGACGGCCTCATTGGTCCGATATCCCCTCATCTTACGGCCGAATTCCACCAGAGCTGAACGCAAGCGCGCTGCGATCGGCGGGGGCAACACACCATCCAAAGCATGGCTCACGATGCCAGGAGGATAGCTGCACGCGGGCAGGTCGGCACTGGTGCGTTGGGCGATGAAATCCTCCAGCCGTTGCGCCGGAGCGCGCTGGGTTTTTCCTCCGGCCAGCCATGCGCTCCGCTCGATGTCGCGCTGAAGGAACATACCGTCCAAGGGACCATTGGTCACTTGCATGGCACGACTATCCACGACCAAGCCGGAGTTGGCGTACGGGTTGTTGCGCTTGCTCGGGCTCCAGCCGTTGGTCACCACTTCCTCCGGCGCGGTCGCGCATGGCGCGATGATCCCGCCGGGGCACATGCAGAAACTGTAGACCCCATGGCCCTCTACCTGTTGCACCAGGTTGTAGCTGGCAGGAGGAAGGAACGGGTCGCGCACAGCACAGTGGTATTGGATCCGATCGATCACCTCCTGCGGATGTTCGATGCGTACGCCCAACGCGAAGTCCTTGCGTTCCACAGTGATCCCGCGATGCACCAACAGTTCGAAGATGTCCCGCGCGGAATGGCCTGTGGCAAGGACCACCTGGCCCGCACGCGTTTCGTTACCGTGCTGGTCGATCACCCCTTGTATCGCGCCGTTCGCGATCACCAGGTCGGTGACCCGGGTGTTGAAACGTACCTCTCCACCGGCCGCGAGAATGGCCTGGCGCATCGCCGTGATGATGCCGGGAAGCTTGTTGGTACCCACATGCGGGTGCGCATCGATCAAGATGTCCGCCGAAGCGCCGAAGGCGACGAGCGTGTTGAGCACGGCTTGCACATCACCGCGTTTGGTGCTCCGCGTGTAGAGTTTTCCATCGCTGTATGTGCCCGCACCACCTTCCCCGAAACAGTAGTTGCTCTCCGGGTCCACCACATGATCACGATTGATGGCCGCGAGATCGCGACGACGGGCTCGCACATCTTTCCCGCGTTCGAGCAGAATGGGACACAGTCCATGCGCTATAGCACGCAGCGCCGCGAAGAGCCCGGCGGGCCCGCAGCCCACGATCAATACGCGGGGTGCATGCGAGACATCCGGCAGGGGCTGATCCGGTGCCGCGTTGTGGACCGGGACCACCTCGGTGTAAAGCTCCACGCGTAGGCGGATCAGCGGACGTTTCGAGCGCGCATCCACCGAGCGCCGCAGCAAACGGTGTGAGACCACCTGATCGATGCGAAGTCCTGCAGCTTCGGCTGCGGCGGCGCGGACGAGGAGCGGATCGTGGGCATCGGTCGGCGAGAGCGCGATATCCACCGCACGCACCGGGCCCATCAGCCTTCGAACGTGAAGGTGAAGACGTACAACTTGGTACGCAGACTTTGCAACGGGTTGCTGAAGCGCGTGTCGTCGTTGATGATCAAATTCGGAATGCCGAAGCCCGCTTTGAGTTCCATACCGAACTTGAAGTAAGGGAGGAAGAAATCGAAGCCCCCGCCCACCTCCGCGGAGTAGTCGAATTTTTTGAGCTTGATCACGATCTCGTCGTCCACGGCGTTGTTCACGTCCTTCTGCGTGGCCATATCGATGCTCGCTTTACCCCCGGCCAACAGATACACCGCGAAATTATTGATGCGGTCGCTACGGAACTTCACGAGCAACGGGAATTCCAAGTAAGTGGACTCCACGGGTTTTTCGAATACGACCGGTGTGCCATCGGCTTTCCGGAAGCGATAGCGCAACACGCGGTCCTGGAAGGAGAGGGACGGAATGAACCGGAGGCTCAAGTGCGGGGTCATGTTCAGCGAACCCACGATGCCCAGGTTGAAGCCCGGTTTGCGCAAGTGGTCCACCACAAGAACACTGTCCCGTGTGTACGCCTGTGGATCCAGCTTCATGAAGAAGTCCGAAGTGTTGTAGCTCAAAAGGAAGCCGAAGTGGAAGCGCCGCAGATCGAAGTTGGGGAGGTTCTCCACCTTGATCCCCTTCACGCCGCCGTTAATTTGGGCATGGACAGCGCCAAAGCTCAGGAGCATCGCCAGGACGGTGGGGAGGAACGTTGCCGATCGGCTCATGGGTGCGCAACGAAATTAACCCGCGATCCTTGCACGCACCTCAACGTTGCGCGCTGTAGAGGGTGGCCACCCCGCCGGTCAGGGCCAGGGCGCGCACGTTGGTGAAACCTACGGCCTCCAACAACCGCACGAACGCGGGCCCTTCCGGGAACGCGTCCACGGAACGGGGCAGGTAGGCGTAAGCCGCCGCATCACCACTGATCCATCGCCCCAAGGCGGGCATTATGCGATGGAAGTAGAAGCGGAAAAAGGGAGCGAGCGGTCCCCGTGGCTTCGAGAATTCCAGGACGAACAACCTTCCTCCCGGGCGCAGCACCCGGCCCATCTCGCGCATTCCGCCTTGCAGGTCGTCGAAGTTGCGCACACCGAATGCCACGGTGGCGGCATCGAAAGTGCCATCCGGAAAAGGTAGTGCCTCGGACGCCGCGCGCAACAATTGGAGCCGGTCATCCAGGCCTGCACGATCGACCTTTACGCGGCCGTGGGTGAGCATGCCCTCGCTCACGTCCACTCCGGTAACGCGGGTCGCGTGTGCAGCACCCAAGAGGGCCAGATCGGCGGTGCCTGTGGCTACATCCAGCAAGTGCGTTACGGGTTCCTCAGCGAGCATCCGGATCACTTTGCGTCGCCAGCGCTGATCGATGCCGAGCGAGAAGAGGCGGTTCAGCAGGTCGTAACGCGGCGAGATGGCATCGAACATGCGTTCCACCTCCTGGCGCTTGCTGCCATCCGTCGAGTAAGGTTTCACTTCCATGTGCGGTCAGGCACCGGCTTCAAGCACTTCGCATTCCCGGCGGAAGAGTTCCTTGTCCACTGGCACCACGCCCACTTGCTCGCACACCAGGCCACCGGCCAGGTTGGCCCACGCGGCCAATGTGCGGGCATCGGCCCCTTGCGCGAGGAGCAACGCGGCCACCGCGATCACGGTGTCCCCAGCACCGCTCACATCAGCGATGCTCCGATGGTGGGCCGGAAGAAAATGCTCTTCGTGCGAGCGATGTATATAGACGCCGTGCTCGGAGAGGGTGAGCAAACTTGTCGCATTGCCCAGGGCCTTCTCCAGGATGAGCACGGCGCTCCGGACTTGGTCCGGGTCTTTGGCGGACACATCCACTTTCAGCCCTTCGCGCAACTCCTTCAAGTTCGGTTTGAACAGATCAACGCCTTTGTAGTGCAGGAAGTTCCGCTTCTTGGGATCGACAGCGCATGGGATACCTTCCTGGCGCGCGCGCTCGGTAATGCGCTCGATCAGGTAGGGGGTCAGGGCACCTTTGTCGTAGTCTTCGAACACGATCACCTGTGGTCGTTCCCGTTCGATGAGGATATCCAGGCGTGCGAGCAGGTCCTGGAGTCCGCTTCACCAAGTTCGGCATCCTCCTCTTCGTCGACGCGCACAATATGCTGATGCCCGCTGATCACGCGGGTTTTCACCGTGGTACGCCGTTGGGTGGAGCGCAGCGATCCTTCGGTGGTCAGTCCGCTTTCGCGAAAAAGCGCTTCGGTGCGATCCCCATGCATGTCGTTCCCCAGTACACTGAGAACGATGGGTCGCGCACCAAGTGCCTTCAAGTTCAGGGCAACGTTCGCGGCGCCGCCGAGCCGATCGCTGTGGTGGGTAACACGCACTACCGGCACAGGGGCTTCGGGGGAGATGCGATCCACACGCCCCCAGAGGTAGGCGTCCAGCATCACATCGCCGAGCACGAGCACCTTGGTGCGGGCGAAGGCATCGAAGCGCTCGGCGACCGTGCTCATGCGCTGATGCGCTCACCGAACGCGCGCAGGCGCTCCACCGCGCCCAGCAGCCTTTCGTCCGAAGTGGCATAACTGATCCGCACGGTGCCCGGGGCGCCGAATGCGGCACCGTCCACGAGGGCGAGTCCGGCAATGTCCAACAGCGCCATGCACACCTCCTCGGTACTTACCAACTTCCGTCCATCGATCGAGCGGTTCAACCAGGCGCTTACATCGGGGAGCACATAGAAGGCGCCTTGTGGCACGTTGAACCGCAGCCCAGGAACAGTGGCGAGCCCTTTCAACAGCAGATCCCTGCGCCGCAGGAAATCCACGCGCATTGGGGCGAGCAAAGAGGGGTCGGCTTGCATGCAGGCGAGCGTAACCCGCTGTGCGATGCCGTTGGCGCCGCTGGTGAACTGCCCCTGAATGGTATTGCACGCTTTGGCCACCCAGAGCGGTGCGGCCAGGTAGCCGATGCGCCAGCCGGTGAGCGCGAAGGCTTTCGAAAGGCCGTTTACCGTGATGGTGCGCTCGGCCATACCTGGAAGCGTGCCGAACGAGATGTGGCGCCCTTCGAATACGATGTGCTCGTAGATCTCGTCGCTCAACACCATCAGGTCGGGGTGGCTGGCGACCACCGCAGCGAGCGCGGTCAATTCCGCGCGGTCCAGCACCGAGCCCGTGGGATTGCTCGGGGAGCTGAACATCAGCAGGCGCGTGCGTGGCGTGATCGCGGCAGCGATGCGGGCCACCGGTGGTTTGAAGTTCTCCTCCAGGGTGGAAGGAACGATCACTGGGGTAGCGCCGGCCATTCGCACTTGCTCGCGGTAGGTGACCCAATAGGGGGCGGGGATCACCACCTCATCGCCGGGGCCCACGAGGCTGAGCACGGCGTTCATGATGGCCTGTTTGGCCCCTGTGCTCACCACCACTTGGTCCGCAGTGTACTCCAAGCCGTTGTCGCGCTTCAGCTTATGGGCGATCGCTTCGCGCACGTCGGCGAAACCGTTCACCGGCGGGTATTTATGCCAGGGGCCTTTCAAGGCCTCTTCGGCGGCTTTCAGCGCGAAAGCGGGCGGATCCTGATCGGGTTCCCCGAGGCTCAGGTCGATGATGTCCTTTCCCTGTGCGCGCAACTCACGGCTCCTTCGGGCCATAAGCAAGGTGGCCGGTTCGTTTATCGAACGGACGAGCGGAGAGAGCTGCATCGGGCTGGAACCTACGGCCACAGTGACTTATGGTCGGGGTGGGAAGGGCGCAAATCTAAGGAAGCGGTTCGCGCGGGCCGGGGCATGTGCTCTCCGGATACCGATATTCGTCAACACCTTTGTCCACCAATGGATCCGTTCATCCTGCTCCTCACCGCCGTTCTGCCGGCCGTGGTCGTGTTCCTCACGGCCTTCTACCTCATCAAGCAGTTCCTGGGCGGCCGCCATGCGGAGCGCCTCACGGAGATCAAACGGGAGGACCGCAAGCACACCCTTCCGCTTCGGCTGCAGGCCTATGAGCGCTTGGTCCTTTTCCTGGAGCGCATATCGCCAGGCGGACTCGTGCTGCGCGTGCATAAGAGCAGCATGACCGCCCGCATGCTCCATGCCGAGCTCACGGCTACGATCCGGGAAGAGTTCGAGCACAACGTCACCCAACAGATCTATGTCTCCGACAAGGCCTGGGTTCGCGTGAAGCAGGCCAAGGAGGAGACGATCCGGATCATCAACATCGCCTATGAACAAACGGATGAACATGCGCCGGGCACGGAACTCAGCCAGCATGTGTTCGAAACCGCCGGCCGCCTGAGCCATTTGCCTTCGCAGGAAGCGATCATTACGATCAAGGAGGAGGTTAGACGCCTTTTCTGACCAGGTCCAGCAGCGCGGAAACGGCTTGGAAGGGATCCAATTGTCCGTTCCGCACCTGCTCCCGGATCATCGGAAGGGCGGCTTGTAGGCCCGCATTCGCGCGACCCAGTTCAACCAAACCCTGGTCGAGCGCGTCGTGCATCCAAGCCAGTGCCTGTGCTTGGCGGTGGTGCTGCAACGCACCGCTGTCCCGCTCGGCGTGCAGCATTCGCTCCGTGTGGTCCGCCAGTGCCTGGATACCGTCGCCGGTAAGCGCGGAGATCGGTAGCACCTTGGGATGCCGCCCACGGTGGGCGGGAAGGAAATACCCGGCCTGCGTGAGGTCGGATGTGGTGTTGCGCAATGCGGTCGGATCCACCGCATCGGTCTTGTTGATCACCAGCACGTCCGCTGCCTCCATGATCCCGCGCTTGATGCCTTGGAGTTCATCCCCGGTGCCGGGGACCAAGAGCAGTAGCGTAAGGTCGGCCATGCGGTCCACCGCCAGCTCGTTCTGGCCCACACCGACGGTTTCGATCAGGATCCGATCATAACCGGCTGCTTCGCACAGGATCATCGCCTCGCGGGTCCGGCGCGCAAGACCACCCAAGCGCACCGCCGGTCGCGGTAGGCCGCACGAACGCCGCCGGGTCTACGGCGAGCCGAGGCATGCGGGTCTTATCCCCCAGAATGCTGCCACCACTGGTGCTGCTGCTCGGGTCCACGGCAAGTACCGCTACGCGATGACCACGTGCGATGAGATCCAACCCGAACGCTTCGATGAAGGTGCTCTTACCCACCCCGGGTATGCCGGTGATCCCGTACCGGAAGGAACGCCCCGCCTGAGGCAACAGCGCTTGCACCAGTTGTTCGGCCGCAGCGCGGTCGTTCGGGCGACCGCTTTCAACTCGGGTGATGCCTTGGGCCAGCGCTACGCGTTCACCGGCTTGTATCGCTTGTGCGAGGTCTGGTGGGTCGCGGGTTTCCATCGGGTCGTTCGGGAGAGGGACGGATCAACTTGGCGAAGTTCCGCGCTCCTGCGCTGGGCCGTTCGACCTGGCTGACCGTTTCAGAACAGAGCGTTTTCGCCGCGTACCCGTGCGCTCGTTGCGTCGTGGCGGTTGAATACAGGACGTCAGTACCCCTTCCGATAGTTATCCACCCACGCCTCATCGCCCATATCGCGGAGGAGGCGGAACATGTTCTCGCCGATGCAGATATCAGTAGGATAACGTAGGCCGTAATTGCTCAACAGGAGCATTTGGCGGGGGCTGGGGTTGTTGGGTTCTTCGCTCCAGCCCTTGCCCACGCGTTGGCCATCCTGCAGGAGGAAGGGGTATTCCCAGAAGCGGAGCTTCCACAGATCGTCCATCAAGGGGCAATCGTTGATCCGGCGCAGGCCGGCCTCATCCGTAACGATGCGGCACGCGGCGACATCGTGCGTGGTGAAGAGGTCGGCAGCCTCCGGGTTGGCTTTACTAGCTACCAGGCCGCGTATCTGCTGCAGGAATTGTTCCCGGGTGATCGGTTCGGTGCTCAACACCTCGTCCTCCAGCACTTTCACGAGGAAGCAACTGAAGAGTTGACTGTTCAGGCCGGTGGAAAGACTCAGGCCGAATGTCCAGGAAGCGAAAGGCGCAGGCGGTGTGGCTTGCCCGGGTGAAAGGGGCAGCGCGAAGACCAATGCGACGAACAGGAGCGAACGTAACCTCATGGTGATTAGCAAAGATACCGGCGTCCCAAGGTCCTGTTCAATGGGTAAAAAAGCGGAACAGGAGCCCGGAGGCTCCTGTTCCAACGCGAAGTAAGTAGGTCTAGTTGCCGGCGTTCTGTAGTTCGGCCAGGCGCTTGCGCACCAAGTGCTTCCGCAGCACATCCATGCGTTCGTTCAACTCTTTGATGTAGAGCGCTTGCTCCTCCACCGTGACCCAGAGTTGGGTGTTGATATCGTCGAGGCTGAATTTGCCCTGGCTGTTCCATTTGTCGCGGCCATCGATGGTGGGCAGGTGGTGCTCCCGCTCCACGTAGTTGGCCATTTCGGCAATGGGGTAGTGCTGGTAGCCAGCGGCCCGCGCCATATCCTCTTCGCGGGGCTTGCCATCGTAGTACATATCGAACACGTGGTCGCTCAGCAGCACGGTGCCACCCCATACGCCCACTTCGGCATCAATGGTGCCCGGGCCTTTGAAGCGCTGGTTAGGCGGTGCACCGCCCAATCCCCAACCCGCGGTGCGCTCCACCACGACGCCGTTCGGGCTGTAGATAAAGTCGCCGCTGAGTTGCACAGGGATGATCGTGTTGATCTGCGCATTGAGCTTCAGTAAGTGGCGCCGTGTGGCGCTGCCCTGGGCGCCGGTATACTGGAAGGTACCGTCGCAGGTGGTCAACGTGCTCGTGGTGAGCAAGCCACACCCGTTGGTATGGCTATAACCGGTGCAAAGCACGCCGCCTGGGTTCGGAACCGGTGTGCCAATGGGGCAGGCGCTGAAGAAGCAGGTCGCGCTGCCTGGGGTGAAGGCATGGCCGCAGGCATCGCAATAGATCCCGTAGAGGGAGGTATAGTTCGTGGTCTCTGCCAGCACGCCCACGTTGCTGGTCCAATCGTTCTGGTTGAAGCAGAACTCCACGGCCACGTTCCATGTGCCGTTCCACTGGAAGGGGCTTACGTTGAAGTTGTGCATGTTCCAACCGGCTACCGGGGCGAAACTGGCTGAAGTATGGCATACCGTCCAGCCTGCGGGGTCCAAGGTGGGCCAAGCCACGTTGGTGGTGTTCTTCATGCTCAACTGCGTATTGGCGATCGCAGCACCGCCCCCAGCGGTAGCATTGAAGCCCGCACCGATGATGTTGGTGTTGGGGCAGATGCCCAACGTAGAGAAGTCGGTAGCCTGATACAGGTACTGGTGGCGGCCATCCTCCCAGAAACGGCTGTACGGTGTTTCGATGGTACCCACCAAAGTGGTGGCCGGGAAGGCCGGGTTGTCAATGGTGGGGTAGAGCGCAACCGAGGCAGCATACCCGCAGGCCGGGGTGGGATCGGACATATAGGGTTGTGCGCGTTCTTTCAGGAACACGTTCTCCAACTGGTACCAGTTGACGGTACCGTCCACGTTACCCTCATGCGCGCCCGTGGCGGCGTTGAAGCGCATGGTACCCGCGTTGTTGCCCACGGCGGTCGCGTTCACGACCACGGCGCCCACCACATCCAGTTGTTCCACTGGGGTAATGGTGCCGATACCCACCAGACCAGCGGTGGTCAAGCGCAGGCGCTCGGTGCCGTCAGTGCGGATCACAAAACCTTGGTTGTTGCTGGTACCGATGTAATTGGTGCCAACGGTTGTGCCTGCATTGCCACCCCACTGCCAGGGTTGGTTGAAGCTCGCATGCACCCAACCCGGTGCGGGAAGCAGGTCGGTGTCGTAGTACCAATAGCCGTTCGGGTCGGTGCCTACTGCCGCGGTCTGGTAGACGATAAGGCCTTCAGCGGCCGTCGCCCCCAAGGTGGCTTTCTGTGCGCCCGTCATGCGGGGCACCAAAAGGCCGCGTGTGGTGGAACTGAGGTCCAGCATGGCGCTGGAGTTCGGCACGGCCCCGGTGGCGTTGATGCCGATCTGGGCCTGCGCGCCGATCGCCGAGGCCAGCATGCCGATGGTAAAGAGCGAACGCATAGTGCGGGGTGTAAAAGTGCGCATGATCAACGGCTGGTGTTGGGTGCGTTCTGGGCACGTTGGTTCAAGTCCTGCACCAAGAGCCGTTTCTGGCCTTCGGTCAGGTCGGTCATATCCTTCACGATCCCGGTCATCGGAACCAGTTCGTTCGCTTGCAAGTCGCGACCCGTGCTGAGGGCCTCGAGCAGGTGGGCCTTCTGGTTCAGGTCCGTGAGGTAAAGTGCTTGGGTCTCGGAGGTCACCCAAAGCTGGCTCGATAGATCGCCGAGCGAGAACCCCTTTTCGCGCTCCCAAGCGGTGCGGCCCTTCATGGTGGGCAGGTGCCGGTTCGCAGCGGTGAAGTTGCTCATCTCATTAATGGAGAGGTTGTGATGCGTTCCTGCACGCTCCAGATCCTCCAGTCGTACCCGGCCGTCAAAATGCCGGTCGAACACATGGTCGCTCAGTTGAACCGCATTATCATACACGCCGTTCTCCGCATGGATATGCCCAGGACCTTGGAAGGCGTCGTAGGGATCCGTCGCTCCGATGATAGGAGGCGCGTTCCAGAAGCGCCATGACGGAGTGCCCTCTATCAAGAAACCGCCTTGATATTGGATGTACTCATCGTTGCCGGAAAGGGCACCGGTCGGGGTCGAACTCACCGTTCCTCCGAAGCCGATAACGGGTCGGAGGTTGCTTGCTCCTGAAGCGCCGTTAGCGGTGCAGGTAGCGCCAGAGGGCATATCACAACCACCCACCCCTGGATTGGGTGCGCAAGCGGCCGTGCCTGGATTGTTGCAGGAACACCGCCCGCGAGGGTGGCGTTCTTTCCGTACGTTACATTCGCCCCGGTCACCGTGGTGAATTTCACCGGTACCATGGCAGCCTCCCCAGGAGCGCCATTGCCGCATATCTCCACGACGATGTTCCGCACACCATCCCACACGAAGGGGGAAGAGAGTGTCACGGTTTGCAGGCCCGCGCCGATAGCGGTGGGCCAATTCACCGAGGCGCCCGGGGTGTAGCAGGCAAAGGTGGGGTCCGAGTTCGGCTGGAAGCCGGCCGTTAGATCGTTCACGCCGAACGGAACAGGGAAGATGCTCACTTGGTACTGCCATGATTTGACGTTACCCCCCGCTGCTTTCTCGAATGTGAGTGTGGTGATGGGCTGCCCTGCACAAATCCCGTGGGTGATGCCTGTATTGCCGTTGATCTGGTTCAACTCCACGTCCAACTCGTTCTTGCGGAACAGATGCTGGTGGCGCATGCGTTGGTTGGCGGCAATGTTCGGGAAAGGGGTAACGCGGTCGTCGATGCTGAAGTTGGCAGGAATGGTGGCCACGTTGTCCGGGATCAATGATGTTCCAGGTGCGCATACCGCCGTGGCCTGTTGGACATAGGCCGCATTCTGCACAAGGGTATAGTCGTTCTGTAGTTTGCGCCAGCCGTTGGCGGCCCCCATGTAGCCTTCGTGCAGGCTGTCGGTGTCGTTCCAGCGTATGGCACCCAAGGTGTTCGTTGCGGTGGTGCCGGAAAGCTTGATCGCGCCGGTCACATCCAAACGCTCGGTAGGGGCGATATTCCCCATACCCACACGCCCTGTAGCGCCATCGATACGGATATACTCCACGCCATTGGTCTTGAAGCTCAGGCCCGCTGGGTCCGTGGTACCGATCCAATCGTTGGCGGTGTTCACCGGATCGTTGCCGTTGATCCCCCAGCCCGGGCTGCCGTTGGTGAGGCGCACCCATGCCGCGCCGGTGCATCGTAAAAATAGAACCCTGGCGTGTTGTCGGTTTGGTAGATGGTCAATCCATCCAGGGTGGTGAGCGCGTTGCGCTGCACCAAGTTCATGCGGGGCACCAGAAAGCCCTTCTTTTCGGTCGCGGAAAGCCCGGCCACACTGATGTCCAGGATGGCGGAATTGTCCGCTGCGGCGCCGGTGGCGTTGATGCCGATGTTCTGCTGTGCGGTAAGCCCGAGGCCCAAGCCCAGTGCCACCATCGTCAGGGAAACCCTCATGTCTAGACGTTTCATGCTGATCGGTGGGTTCATCTACTTGGAACGGACGTAACGCTGTTGCAACTGCGCGAGGAGCGCGGTCTTCTGATCATCGCTCAACCGGGGACTTCGTTGGACATCGCCTTTCATGCGGTCCAACTCCGTTTCGGTCATCTTACCGTCGAAGGCCATATCCTCCAGCACGCGCAGGTCGCGCTCCAACTCGGTGATGTAGAGGGCTTGGGTCTCCACCGTTTCCCAGATACCCGTGCTGATCTCGCCCAAGGACGCTTTGCCCAGCGCGTTCCATTCACTGCGGGAAGGCATGGCGGGCAGGTGGCGGTGTTCCGCGAGGTACTCCTCCAGATCGTTCAAGCCAACGACGGTGCGTTCCGCAGCAACGTGGGCATCTTCCGGGCGTACCTCGCCATCGAAGTAGCGGTCGAACACATGGTCCGAAATGATCAATCCGCCATCATGCACTTTCTGCTCCGCACGCACGGTGCCGGGACCGCGGTAGTTCGCGGCAGCCCAGGCCGGAGTGCCGATCATGATACCGCCTCTGTATTCCACCACATCGGCATTGAGAGTGAGCGGGGTGGAGTTCTTCACGGCGCCCTTCAAGCGAACGACCGGTCGATCATCATTCACCCCGGTGAGAAGACCGGGGGGAAAAGCGGGGTGGACGTGAAAAGCGAACCAGCGGTGACCGTATTGCTGGTGTGGTAAGCATAGGCCACATTGTTGAAGCCCATGTTGACCGTCAAGGTCCACCCGCGGTGAGGTACCGAGGATACCGGATTTCTTGTAGTTGAGCTCAATGATCACGTTATCCATACCTTTCCAGTTGAACGGTGTGGTAAGGACGAAATTCTGGTAGCCTGCAGAGACGATCTGCGACGGAGTGGCGAACCGGACCACCGCACCGTTGAGCGCGTTATCGATCCCGGTCAGTGAAGCGCTCACGGTACCCTGGATCTTGATCTGCATATCGAGCGCTGCACCAGGCACGGGCGTCAGGGGGTCGTTGTCAAGAACGATGAATGCAAGTTCAGTGATGTTCCCTGAGCAAAGGTTGAACGGAGGCGCGCTCAACTCCGAGGCGAGGAAAAGGTATTGCACGCGGGAGCCTGAGGATGTAGCGGTGGCACCGGTCGGGAAGGGGGTCTGTTGGTGGCGCAAAGGGGCCGCGCTATTGGTCACACCGGTAATAAGAGCGCCTTCCGTATAGTTGGAGGTGCCCGGGCAGTTCAGCGAGAAGCCCGAATAGTCCTCGTTCACCACGAGCCGCTCCTGGTTCTCCAAGCGCCGCCAGCCGGTCGCACCGTTGGTCACATTGCCTTCATGTTGCTGTGCCACGGGATCGAAACGGATAACGCCTTCGTTGTTGGTAAAGCTGTAGGGGGCGGCGGCCTTGTAGGTCCGCAAAGAGCCGGCTACCGTCAGGGCTTCTGTAGGGGGGGCCTACATTGATGCCCACGAAGCCCGTGGTACCGCTGATGGTCATCCGGGCGGTGTTGTTGGTGCGGATCACCAGGTCGTCCGCGCTGCCCGCAGAAGTGCCTAAATAGTTCGTAGCAGGGACGGTGTTCCCGTTGCCGTTGATGGTCCAAGCGGCACCGTTACCGCTGGAGATACGCACCCATGCGCCACCATCATAATACCCCAGACCATGTGAGGTGGCCGGGCTGTAAGGTGCTGGATCGTTCACTTGGTACACCAGCAAACCCGTTGCGGGGGCAGGCAGGGCGATCCGCTCGTTCGCGAACATGCGCGGGATGAGCAGACCTCGGTTCGTAGCGGTGAGGTCCAGCAAGGAGGTCGCTGAGGCGATCCCTCCGGTGGTATTGATCGCCACGTTCTGCGCCGTGGCGGGCAAGGTGGCCAAGGCGGCCGGTACGATCAGAGCGAGCAGCTTGCGGAGTAACGTCTTGGGCATGTGGCAGTGCTTTAGAGCGATCGGTTCAGATTGGTGGACCTTACCTGAGTATCAGACAAATGTAACGCGCATATGGTTCGACCACAAATAGGGCGGACCATAAGTCGTGCATGGTTGGGAGGGCTAAGGGGGGGGGCACAGTATCGTAGACCGGTGCATAGACGCCACCATGCTCTGGGGGTTGCCCGGCGAGTTATCAACAGAGTGGGATGTCCACCATGTTGTCCCTAGCGCACACTCACCATCTGTTGCAGCATCGCTTGCTGGCGCTGGGGAATGAGGCGCACCAAGTAGGTGCCCGCCTCCAACCCGGCAACTTCAATGGCCATGTTGACCACGCCTGCGGAAAGCACGGCCACACCGCCCCGGGCGGTTCGACCGGCCATGTCCACCAATTCCCAGAGTACTTGGTCGTCCTCGTTCAGCTGGAAGGAGGCGTTCAACACCGGTGCGGCCGGATTCGGGAACAGGGTGAGGCTCCTCGATGCGTTGAAAATGGACGGTACGCACAGCAGAGGTTTCCGAGGCCCCATCGATGTCCCGCATGGCTAGCCGGTAGTAGTTGATGCCAGCGAGCGGGGCCGGGTCGTACAGGATGTAATCCGTTCTGGTGAGGGTATTGCCTTGGGCGGGCAGTTCGCCTATGGGCGAATAGTTCAACCCATCGCGGGACCGCTCGACGACGAAGCGGTCGCTGTTGTGCTCCGAAAACGTAGACCAAGTGATCACGACCTGCTCGCCCTCGGGTGCGGCATCGAAGAGCGCGAGCTCGACTGGCAGCACCGTGCAATCCAAACTCGCCCCGTTGGTGAGGGTCCAGGTGAGGCTGAAGTCCAGGCCGCTGCGGCTGAAGTTGCTGATGTAAAGGGTGTAGATCTCACCGGCGGTCACCGTCATTTCGTTGGACCACTCGCTCCCGGTGTCGTTCTCCGAATCGTTCGTGCCAGCTGTGCTCAACCCTGTATTGCCGGGAGTGCCGCTGTAGTTGCAGCGGTGTGGTGCGCTGCTCGGCGGGCAGGTAAGCGCTGCGTCGGGACCCCAAACCGCGAAGTCATAGTCGTCCGAAGCATTGGCCGGTGTTATGGTGAATTCGACGGTTCCGGACGCGGAGGGCGAGAAATTGTACCATGTTCCCTGCCGTTCGTCGGCACCCAGGCAACCGCGGTTGTTCACGTTGAGGTCTGCCTTGAGCCCTGTATTGCTCGGGTTGTCGTTGAGCGTGGTGGCCCCACAGATGGTCAACCCGCCGGTGCAATCTCCGCGCGGAGGGTCCGGCGCCACGCAAGTGGCGGAGCTGGCATGAACGAGACCTGTGGTAGGTGTCGGGCCGTCGTCGAACACGATCCCCTGGCCGCGCTGCAAGAGGTAGCTGATCTCGTTCTCCCACGAGCTTGCGGCCGTGTAGGTGATCAAGAGCACATCGAGTTCATTGTAGGCGAGATAGACCACATCCTGTTGACCGGTGGTCAGGGTGTGGAAGGTGGAGGAACCGGCGATGCTCACCTCCACGGTGGATCCATCCCAGCCGTCCCCGTAGGAGTCGTACATGCGAAGGATATAGAAGCAATCCCCGGTGGCCGGTGGGATCTCCGCGCACATGTTGAAGGTCCCTGTACCACCACCGCTGCGCCACACGCGCAGGTAGTAGGTGTCGCCGGGCACAAGGTCCAGATCTGTGAAGGTGAGGAAGGGCATATTGCCCGGCCCATCGTTGTCGTCGCATTCGAGCAAAGTGAACGTGCCGCCGCATGCTGTGGCGCTGTACAAGGCCATGGCCAGGTTGGTTATGGATCCGGCCGTGGTGCGTAAAGTGATCGCTCCGGAAGGAGGGGCGACGAAGTTGTACCATACATCGGCGCCACTGTAAGTGCTGCATCCGGGGTCAGGAATACCGGCTGTGGCAGTAGCCCCCGCTGTGGTGTAGGAGGTATAGGTGCATGATGTGTTCAACGTCAGTGCGATCGCCCCACAAGGGTTATCGTTGGCCGGGGGGGAAGCACTCCAAACACAAATGGACCCGTCCATAGCGCCGTTGGTGTTGAACCGTTGCACACGGATCTGGTAGTTCGTGCCGATAACGGTGGTGAGCGTCAAGGATTCGTTGCCACCGTTCCCGAAAATGTCCGCGCAACCCACTTGAACGAGACTTCCGCAGGCACCCGAGAACACATGGAGGATGGCGTCGTGGTTGTTGAGCGGATCGTAGGTGATGTTCGTGGTCGTGCTCGTGGCCTGGAACCAACCATAGGCGTCGTCTAAGTTCGCGGCATTGCACGTGCCCGGGTTGTAGTTGGCGACGAAGGCGGTGGGCTTGTTGAAGGTTTGGAACGTGCAGGATGTGTTCACCGTGTAGGCGGTGCCGCCGTAGCTGCAAGCGTCGGTGGCGGTTTGGGCGAAGAGCGGCACGTGTACCGTTGCCGCGAGCAGTACGGCCCAAGCGACCAGCCCCCTGACCTGTTGCGATGTGGGGCGGGCCAGCGCGATGAGCACTTGGATGGATCGCGAGCGATGGTGCATATTCAGGGCGGGTTGTGCTGGTCCGTTCATTGACCATTGTCATTCGCTCTGAGCGCTATTGCCTTCGCGTGTTGCCGAGGTGTTCTTTGGCGCAAGCGAAACATTGACCTGAGCGGCCAAGGCGACCACCTCCGGAATATCCAATGCGCGGTTCGCTTTGATCTTCATCAAATGACCCGTGTGGTCCACAGAAATGATCAGCTCCTGGTCGAAACCGCGAAGCAGTTCGGTCAAGATCTTCTCATCACGCCCGGTTTCGAGACCGTTAAAGGCGAAGAGATAGTGATGCTCTTCGGCCACTTGTGCCGACATCGTGTTCGCTCCGCACAGGCAAGTGAGGAGGACCAGGAACGAAAGGCGAACGATCCGCATGCTGTTCAGTCGTTGAGGGCCTTACAACACCAAATGGCGCTGCGGCAGGGACCTTCAACGTGGTCGACGGAACAGGGTTTCGTGGCGACGAACCCTCGATAGGACCTCCTGGATCGGATACGCGGATCGCTCGGGGGTCAGTACTTCACGATCAGTTCTTTGGTGAAAGCCTCGCCATCCGCGCCGCGCAGTTCCAAAACATAAGTGCCGCTCGAAAGGCCTCGGATATCCAAGGGGAGCAAGAAAGGGCCCGCAGGAACCGATATCTTCCTCCGCGCAGCGCGCGTCCCAATGCGTCCATCACATGCACTTCGATCAACGCGGCATTCGCCAAACGCAATTCAACAAAGGCCAGGTCGATCGCGGGTTCGGGAAGGGCCGTCCATGCACGATGCCCCCATTGAAAACCGCCCACACCGTTGAACTGCGCCGCAGGTTGCCGTCGCGGTCCACTTCGCTCAATCGATAATAGTTCAGACCGATCAACGGAGCTTCATCACGGTGCGCATAATGCAGCGTGCTTTGGCTATTGCCGGCAGCGGGCACCCTGCCGATCTCCGTGAATTGCGCTCCGTCGGCCGAACGATCCAGGATGAAGAGATCGGTGTTCGTTTCGGAGGCCGTGATCCATTCGAGCAGGATATGGTCGGTATTCGATACAGCCGTTAAGGAGATCAGTTCCATGGGCAGCACCGTGCAATCCAATGAAGCACCGTTGGTAAGGCCCCAGGTAAGGCTGAATTGCTGTCCGTTGGTACTGAAATTATCGACGTACAGGATGTAGATCTCCCCTACGAGTGCGTTGAAGGTGCTCACCCAGCGATCGCCGCCCGCACCTTCGGAAAAATCGGTCGCACCATTCCCGCAGCCCGTAGGTCCGAACGGAGCCGCCCAAGAGCAGCGCAGCGGCGGGCCGGGCGGGGGCAGGTCACACTGGCCATGGGGCCCCAAACGGCGAAATCATAATCGGTAGGCACGGCCGGTGCGATGGTGAATCCGATGGTACCAGCGGCGCTCGGGCTGAAGTAGTACCAGGTGCCCTGGCGTTCTCCAGCGGTCAGGCATCCCTGGTTCGCTGCCGTTAGGTCAGCCACACAACCCGTGTTCGTTGTGTTGTTATTGAATGATTGGCTGTTGCATATCGTGGCAGCCCCCTGGCAGTCCT
The DNA here is from genome assembly GCA_016712025.1 of Flavobacteriales bacterium. Lineage (GTDB taxonomy): Bacteria > Bacteroidota > Bacteroidia > Flavobacteriales_F > PHOS-HE28 > PHOS-HE28. The sequence continues at coordinate 18,526 of JADJRW010000039.1, read as the reverse complement.
CCGGAACGGTGGTGCCCAAGGAGCCTTGGAAGACACAAATGTTGAAGGAGCCTTGCTGCCCGTTGTACCCCCAGAAACGGATGTAGTAGACCTGGCCCGGCGTTAAGGGCGTACACCGGCGATCTATCCGCGGCATGAAACCGATCGCGTCGTCGTTGCACTGCACGCTGGTGAAAGGCCCTGCGCATGAGGGTGCGGAATACAACTCCATGGCGCCATTGGTCATCGTGCCAGTGCTGCTCTCAATGGTCACCATGCCATTGGCAGGTGCGGTGAAAGTGAACCAGATATCGGCACCGGCATACAAACCGCAGCCCGGCGCGGGCGCTCCAGCGGTGGCGCTCGCGCCGATGTTCGAATAGGTGAGCGGTACGCAACTCGCCAGCACGGGCAACGGATTGGCTCCACAGGGATCATCTCCGGTCATCGGGGGCGGAGGAGGCGGGGAATAGGCGCATATCTCAAAACCGCCGAAGGTATCATTGCCATATTCCCAGACCCTGATGTACACGGTGCTTCCCGGTGTCAGTCCGCTCCGATCAATGAAGGACATGAGGCCGTTGCCACTATCATCGTCATCGCATTCCAAGAGCGTGAAAGGGCCGGCGCAGCCGCCGGTGCTGGTGTAGAGGGCCATGCCGGAATCGGTGATATCGCCCACGTTGGTATCGAACACCAACCTTCCGGTGGCGGGTACAACGGCGGTGAACCAAACATCACCACCGCCGAAATTGGCGCACCCGGGAGCCGGCGGCCCTGCTGTTGTTGATGCACCCAAGTTGCTGGAACTGGAGTACGAGCAGGTGGTGTTCACGGTAAGCGGGGTGGCCCCGCAGGGGTTGTCGTTCGGCGGTGGGACCGGAGGCAGCACACAATTGATGGTGAGTGTCGCGCAGGTGCCGTTGTTCGCGCAGTTGTACAAGTCTACGAGCACGCGGAGCTGGCCGGTGAAAGTGGCCGTCCAGTTCACGGTGCTTTGCACGCCGCATGCGTCATCGCTGTACCCCAAACTACCTCCACCACCATTGTCATAAATGGTGATCTGCGTATCGAAAGCGGCGCCACCGCAGGTGGAGAACGTGTACACATTCCCAGCTACGACATTCACCAATGCGTACTGCCCTCCCTGCACGCAAGGGGCGGTGGTAGAGCCCGGGCACGGCGGAGTTATCGCTGCGCCCACCAAGGCATTGTCGTTCGCGCATTGGCCATGCACGTCCAAAAGCAGCGCCTGCGCCCCGAGGGCGAGCGCGAGGCTAAGTGGAACGGAATGCCTGGACCGCATCATTTGACCACGATTACCGGGCAGGATCCATTCGAAAGGCGTTCGTACAATTCCGGGAACGAAGCCGCCCAAGTCGCCTTTGCCTCCGCGATCAGATCGGCCGATGGGCCGGCTGATGCGTGCCACTTCGGTGCGCCATCCAGGGTGCTCGGGCGGCCAAGGAAAACGGGTGCGGCAGCCCACATCACGTTGAAGCCAACGAGTGGAATACCCGCAGTGCACATCGCTTCCGCCAACTGTTCCAGGTCGTGGTCGACCGTGGCGGTGAACTTGGCTTGCTGGTGGTCTTCCGCCAGATGAAGAGGCGCGTGTTCGTTCACAGCGCGCAAGGTGGATAAGGTCGCCTTCTCCAAAGAGGCATCAACGGGTACGGCGAAATGCAGGAACACATCCACGCCGCTGGTGCTTTGGGCTTGAGCGCTCGGGGATACGAGCAGCATAAGCGCGCAACCACAGATCATCACAGGGGCGGCGAGTAAGGGTCTCATCTTCGATCCAGGGATCTTAGCGGTGAAGGTACGCGATGGCTCAAATCGTTCTCCTGACATGCGGAGACTCCCTCTAGTGACGAAGAGAAGCCACAGTGGTTGTCGTTATCGGTCGGAAAGAAGGGTCGGCCGATCGCCTTTCGCACATTACTCCTTCATGAACCGGCCGACACCAAGGAGCGCCCCATCCGCACTGCGAATTTCCAGCAGGTAGCTCCCTGCGTCAGTTCCGCTCAGATCGATGTGCGCCATTGATGTATTGTCGGGCAGGGTCAATTGCCCCAGAGCGGACGATGCGCCCCTGTGCATCGCTCACGCGGAACATCGCACCCGTTCCTAAGCCATCCTCAAGGTCGATCACGATATGATCCCGGGCAGGGCTTGGGTAAGGCACGAGACTCGCTCCGGTCGAACGATAGTTCATACTGATCGCATCGGACATTTTCGTGGTGCCGTCCAGGTCGATCATCCTCAGCCGATAGTAGCTGGTACCGGCTAACGGTGCTGGGTCCTTGAACGAATAGTCGATCACCCCGATGGAACTGCCGGCGGCATCAAGCCATCCGATGGAGGCGAAATCCGATCCGTTGGAAGACCGCTCCACCTCGAACCGATCACTGTTGAATTCGGTTTGTGTGGACCACGACAAGAGGACATGATCCGGTGCGGCGGTCCCCTCGAAGTAGACCAGTTCGATGGGCAGCACAGTGCAATCCAGGGAGGCCCCGTTGCTCAACGTCCAGTCGAGTACGAAGGCTTGACCGGTGATATCGAAGTTGTCGATATACATGATATAGATCTGGCCGACCAGGACGTTCATCGGTGCCACCCATCCGTTCCCGAATTCATTCTCCGATGGATCCACGGCCCCATTGCCCATGCCCGTATTGAAAGAAGCCGCTCCGGGATAGCCGGGTATGTTCGGCGGATAGGCCCAGGAACATCGGATCGGGTTGCCGACAGGGGGGCAAGCAACGCTGGTCATCGGCCCCCAGATCGCGAAGTCATAGTCGATGTTCGCACTTGGATCGATGGCCAGGGAGATGGTGCCGGAAGCGGAGGGAGAGAAGTAGTACCAGGTGCCCTGCCGCTCGTTCCCGTCCAGGCAGCCATTGTTCGCGTTGTTCAGGTCGGCGACACAACCCGTGAAGTCGGCCGTATTGCTGATGGCGGCATCGCCGCAAATGGTCGCGCCCCCTTCGCAATCTTCGGGCTGTGCACCGGGTGTGGAGGAGCCGCTCACGCAGATGCTGAATGTGCCGGTAGCACCGCCATAGCCCCAAACGCGGATGTAGTAGGTAGCGAAGGGTGTTAGTGGTGCGCATCGGAAGTCGAGCTCGGGCATCAGCAGGCCGGAGAAAAAGTCCTCATCGTCATTGCATCCTGCGGGCACCAAAGCAGGGCTGGCGCACGAACCGGAGTAGAGTTGCATGGCCGCATCCCCGAGGCTTCCGGCCTGGGTCTCGATATGCACCTCGCCGGTGGCGGGCGCGGTGAAGCTGAACCATACATCGGTGGTGGGTGCGGTGCTGCAGGTGGGTGCTGGCAAAGTACCGGATGCCGTTGCGCCCGCGTTCGTGAAGGGCAGCATGGTGCATGTGGTGAGCACCGGCAGGGCGATGGCACCCGGGCAGTTGTTATTGGCAGGTGGTGGTGGTGGGCTCCATACACAGAGTTGGCCGTTGAAACCTGCGTTGGCCGCATAGTTCTGTATACGCACGAAATAGTTCTGGCCTATCACGGTGGTGATCGTCAGCGTTTCGGTGATCCCGATGATACTCGCACCAGTGGCATCGACACAACCGACTTGCACCAATGCCGCACATGCGCCCGAGTAGACGTGGATGATCGGATCGGCACCGAACGTGGCGGTGTAGTATGAGATCGTCGTGGTAGTGCCGGTCGCGGTGAACCAGCCCCACGCATCGTCGTTATTGGAGCCGTTACATCCTGCAGCCGGGTAATTCGGAACGAAGGCCGCAGGTTTGTTGAATGCGGTATACACACAGGAAGTGTTCACCGTGTACCTGCTGCCCACGCCGGTCCCGCAGGCATCAGTAGCCGTTTGGGCCGCAACGTCCAAAGAGAAGAGGAACATAGGAACGGCGAATATCCACGACGCCTCTACCGGACGATATGCCGCGCGTTCACTTCGCATGATCTCCGCCGGAACCGTTCTCCAATATCATTTCGTAATTCTCCCGATGCATCTCTATCCATTCAGCCTTGACTCTTGCCGCATCGTCCAGTGGATGCATTGCGGCGCTATCAGCAGGCATTTCCGCCGCGGTGCGATCACTTGTTTGACCATGGGTTTCGGCGCTCAAGGAAAGCACGAGGAATCCGTTCGGCTCGGTGTGTGCGCGCAGGTCCAATAGGGAAATGGCTGCGGTGGTTCTGAGATGCAGGATCCCTTGGGCCTGCGCGTAGGCGATCTCCGTGTCAGGCAGCCATGCGGTGAGTTCGCCGATCATCGGTTTCGGCGAATGACCCTGAACCACCGGGGCGATGCGCGCGACATACTGATCGAAGCCCTGGTCTTGTGCAAGGACCGGGGCCAAAAACCCACAGGTGGCAAATACCACGATCGCTGAGTGGCCCCATGTGCATTTGCGCACGAAGCCAGCAAGAGCCGTTACCGGAGGAGAAAAACTGGCCATGGACGATCGGTGGAACGGATCGGGCGCAAACACCCGACAGCCAAACTAGTTGATTCGACCAACGGCCGTCAACTGTCGATGAGCGAATTATTAACCGAGGCGTTCGCAGCTTGGCACTGCGCGTTGGAACTCAGCGTGCGGAAGCGACGCTTTGCGCGGAGCTTCGCAGGGTGCCGGGATATTGGTCCAAGGCAGCGCGCAGGCACGCCACGGCATTTCGCAGTTTGTCCTGTTCCAGCACGTACGCCAAGCGCACCTGGCGTTTTCCGGTGGAAGGATCGGCGTAGAACCCGCTGCAAGGGGCCATCATCACCGTGCGCCCTTCATAACTGAAAGACTCCAGCAGCCACTGGCAGAACACATCGGCGTCGTCGATGGGAAGTTCGGCCACGCAATAGAAAGCGCCCTTCGGTTTCGGGCAGGTGACGCCGGGTATCGTGTTGAGCCCATCCACCAAGATGTCGCGCCGCTGGCGGTATTCTTCGTTCACTTCTGTGAAATAGCTCTTCGGGGTTCGCAGTGCGGCCTCCGAAGCGATCTGCCCGAAGGTGGGCGGGCTGAGGCGGGCCTGGGCGAACTTCAGCACGCTGGCGTAGAGCTCGGCGTTGCGCGTAATGAAGGCCCCCACACGTGCGCCGCACATGCTGTAGCGCTTGCTCACACTATCGATCAGCACGGCGTGTTGTTCCAGCCCCGGCAAGGTCATCGCGCTTTCGTGGTGCCGGCCATCATAGCAGAATTCTCGGTACACCTCGTCAGCGAACAGGTAGAGGTCGTGTTGCAGCGTGATGGTCCGCAAGGTTTCGAGTTCGCCTCGGCTGTACAGGTAACCCGTGGGGTTTCCGGGATTGCAGATCAGGATGCCTTTGGTGCGCGGGGTGATCAGCGCTTCGAACGCGGTTATGGGAGGCAGCGCGAAGCCTTCCTCGATCGTGGACCGAACGGGTACCACCTTCACACCAGCGGCGAGGGCGAAGCTGTTGTAGTTGGCGTAGTACGGTTCAGGGATGATCACCTCATCGCCGGGCTCGAAGCAGGCCATCATGCCGAAGAGCAGCGCCTCGCTGCCCCCGTTGGTCACGATGATCTGTTCCGCGGTGACGTGGATCCCGTGCTCGGCATAGTAGGCCACCAATCCCATCCGGTAACTCTCGTAGCCGGCGGAATGGCTATACTCTATCACTGTGCGATCGAGGTGGCGGATCGCATCAAGGGCGACTTCCGGTGTCCGGATATCGGGCTGGCCGATATTGAGATGGAGCACCTGCACCCCGCGTTTCTTGGCCGCTTCGGCGAAGGGCACCAGTTTGCGGATGGGGGAGGCGGGCATCAGCTTGCCCTTGGTTGAAATGGATGGCATGGGGGCGGATATGGCGCAGACGGACCGCGCGGCGCGGTGCGAACGCGGCAACGAAGGTCGGTATCAACGGCGAAGCCCCGCTCCGAGGAGCAGGGCTTCGTTGATCTTGGATGGTTGGAACTAGTTGGTCGTGGACTTTTCCACGGGAGCCATTGGGCTCTGTTCCTTCACCGGCGAAGCGGGCGTCTCGGGACCGGCTTCCACCGTACCCTTGATGCGCACCACCTTCTCGGGGGCGTTGGTGGCATTGCTGCTGATGGTCACGTTCTTGTTGATCGGGCCTGCGCGCTTGGTGTCGTATTTCACCGTGATGATCGTGGTTTGGCCGGGTTTCACCGGAGCGGTGTCGCACTTCGGTACCGTGCAACCACAGCTGCCTTTGCAGTTGGTGATGATCAAGGGCTGATCGCCCGTGTTCGTTACGGTGAACTCGCAAGTGCCGTTGGCGCCATTGGCGATGGTGCCGTAGTCATGCACTTCTTTGTCCAGCGTGATCTGTGGGCCGGTGCCGCCAACAGGCTTGGCATTGTCCTGGGCCGTAGCGCCGAGGAACAGGGCGCTGAGGGCGAACGAGAAGAGGAACTTTTTCATGGGTGTTGGGTTCGGTTGCTTGCGTTGTTGAGTCAAACGTACGGAGGGCCTTCCCAAGGGTTCACGGATTAACAAGACCTTAACAGGGGTGCCCTTTCGTGGCGTCCCCGCCTTGCCGATCCCGTGCCGAACGTGGTGTGACGGCTACTTTCGCGCCTTGGTCGCCGAAGCGTCAGTGCGGAGGCGCAGCCCTATGGAACTCGCGAAACGCTACGACCCCTCCACCACGGAAAGCAAGTGGTACCAGTACTGGCTCGACAACGGCTACTTCCGCAGCGTGCCCGATGGCCGCGAGCCGTACACCGTTGTGATCCCGCCGCCGAACGTCACGGGCGTGCTGCACATGGGGCACATGCTGAACAACACGATCCAGGATGTGCTGGTGCGCCGCGCGCGCATGCAGGGCAAGAACGCCTGCTGGGTGCCGGGCACGGACCACGCGAGCATCGCCACCGAAGCGAAGGTGGTGCGCTTGCTCGCGGAACAAGGCATCAAGAAGAGCGCGATCGGCCGGGAGAAATTCCTGGAGCACGCGCACGCATGGAAGGAGAAATACGGCGGTGTGATCCTGGAGCAATTGAAGAAGCTCGGTGCCAGTTGCGATTGGGACCGCACGCGCTTCACCATGGAGCCGAAGCTGAACGAGGCCGTGCTCGACGTGTTCATCGACCTGCACAAGAAGGGCCTCGTGTACCGCGGCCAGCGCATGGTGAACTGGGACCCCGTGGCCCTCACCGCCGTGAGCGATGAGGAGGTGGTCCATAAGGAGGTGAACTCGCGCTTGTTCCATGTGCGCTATGCCATCGAAGGCGGCAACGAAGAATGGATCACCATCGCGACAACGCGCCCAGAGACAATACTCGGAGACAGCGCTATTGCTGTACATCCGGAAGATGAGCGCTACGCCCACCTGCAAGGCAAACGCGCGCTCGTGCCACTGATCGGCCGAAGCATCCCCATCATCTTCGATGAGTACGTGGAACGGGAGTTCGGTACCGGTGCGTTGAAAGTCACGCCCGCGCATGATGTGAACGACTACGAGCTCGGCAAGAAGCACGGGCTGGAGACCATCGACATCCTTGAAGCGAACGGCACGCTGAGCGCCGCCGCGCAGCTCTACATCGGTGAGGACCGCTTCGCCGCGCGCAAGAAGATCGTGAAGGATCTGGAGGAGAAAGGCCACTTCGTCAAGATCGAAGACATCAAGAACAAGGTGGGCTACAGCGAGCGCACGGATGCGGTGATCGAGCCGCGCCTCAGCTTGCAGTGGTTCGTGAAGATGAGCGAGCTGGCCAAGCCCGCGCTGGAAGTGGTGAAGGACGGTCGCGTGAAACTGCACCCGCAGAAGTTCGCCAACACCTACACCTATTGGATGGAGAACGTGCGCGATTGGTGCATCAGTCGCCAGTTGTGGTGGGGGCAGCAAGTGCCCGCGTGGTACAACGATGCGGGTGATGCCGCCGTGTGCCGCACGGAAGCCGAAGCCATCGCGCAGTTCAAGGCCGCAGGTCAGAGCATCAACGGCATCAAGCAGGACGAGGATGTGGTGGACACCTGGTTCAGCAGCTGGCTCTGGCCCATCAGCGTGTTCGATGGCTTCGAGAACCCGGACAACGCGGACATCAAGTACTACTACCCGACGAACGACCTGGTGACCGCGCCGGAGATCCTCTTCTTCTGGGTGGCGCGCATGATCATGGCGGGCTTGGAGTACCGCGATGAAGTGCCGTTCAAGAACGTGTACCTCACCGGCATCGTGCGCGACAAGCTGGGCCGGAAGATGAGCAAGAGCCTCGGCAACAGCCCGGATCCGCTGGAGCTGATCGAGAAGTTCGGCGCTGATGGCGTGCGCGTGGGCATGCTGCTCACTTCACCCGCCGGCAACGACCTGCCTTACGATGACTCTTTGTGCGAGCAGGGCCGCAACTTCAGCAACAAGATCTGGAACGCGTTCCGGTTGGTGAAGGGCTTCACGGTCGATGATCGGTCACAACCTTCCAGCAATGCCGCCGCCTGCGCGTGGATGCGTTCACGCGTGCAGCGAACCACCGCGGAGATCGATGCCCTATACGATCAGTTCCGGATCAGCGAGGCACTGATGGCCACCTACAAATTGATCTGGGATGACCTGTGCAGTTGGTACCTCGAGAGCATCAAGCCTCCGTTCACCAAGAACGCCGAGGGCGAGGGCGTTGCCGAGCCGATCGATCGCGCGACCTACAATGCGACCATCGCCGTCTTCGAGGACGTGATGAAGTTGCTGCATCCGTTCATGCCCTTCCTCACCGAGGAATTGTGGAGCCACCTGAACGAACGCAAAGGCCCGAAGGACGCGCTGATCATCGCGCCATGGCCGAAGAGCGGCGCGGGTGATGCGAAGCTGGAAGCCGAAGTGCAACACGCCTTCGACCTGGTGACGGCCGTGCGCAACATGCGCAACGAGCGCGGCATGAGCCCGAAGGAAGCCTTCGAACTGCAAGTGAAAGGTTCAACGCCGCTGAGCGCAGCCACCATCGCGCTGGTGGGCAAGCTGGCCAACGTGAGCGCGATCAACGCGGTATCAGCGCCGAGCGAAGGATCGATCACCTTCCTCGTTGGCACCACCGAGTATGCCGTGAACTTCGGCGGCGAATTGGACACCGACGCCGAAGTGAGAAAGGCCGAGGAGGAACTCGGCTACCTGCGCGGCTTCCTCACCAGTGTGGATAAGAAGCTCTCGAACGAACGCTTCGTGGCCGGGGCACCTCCGCAAGTGTTGGAGAACGAGCGCAAGAAGAAGGCGGATGCCGAGGCGAAGATCAAGGCGCTGGAGGAAAGGTTGGCGGTGTTGAAACCGGGGTCCAAGGACCACGGAAGCTCACGCCGCCTCGGACTCCGGCCCGGGACACTTCGCTCCATCGACCGCGACCTCACATACGCCGCCATCGACACCGATCGAAACGCCGTGCGCCTGCTCATCGGCGAGGTGATCGAGCGCGACGACCATCCGATCATCAAGAAACAGACGCTGGTGCGCGTGCCGATCCGTTTGGGCGAGGACGTGTTCGACAGCGGCGCGATCGGGAACGCCAAGCGCGACTACCTGATCAAAAGCTTGAAGGCTTTCCGCCTGTTGACGGAAGTGTACGGGCTGAACTACATGCGGTGCTGTGCTACCAGCGCAATGCGCGAAGCGACGAACAGCGAAGAGATCCGCGCGCGGGTGGAGATGGAGAGCGGCGTACACATCGAGGTGATCAACGGCAAGATCGAAGCAGACCTGATCTACAACACCTTCTGGACGCAGGACCTGCTGAAGGACCGCAACTACCTCTACATCGACGTGGGCGGCGGCAGCACCGAGCTCACCTGGTTGGAGAAGGGGAAGCGGGTGAAGAGCGCGAGCTTCAAACTGGGCACCGTGCGCGCGCTGGCTGGTAAGGTGGAACCGCACGTATGGAACGAGGTGGAATCCTTCTTGAACGAATTGCGCCAGGAGCACGGCGAACTGCTCGCGATCGGAACGGGCGGCAATATCAACCGGATCTTCAAGGAGACGGCCAAACCGTTCGGTGAGCCACTGTCCCTGTCCGATATCCAACAGCAGCGCGACCGCATCGCGAGCTACAGCTTCGAGGACCGGGTGATGGTCCTGCGCCTTCGTCCGGACCGCGCGGACGTGGTGATCCCTGCCGCCGATATTTTCCTGCGCATCATGCATTACGCCAACATCGAGGAGATCTTCGTGCCGAAAGTGGGCTTGGCGGACGGCATCATCTACGACCTCTACATGAAGCAGTACGGGCACAAGCGTTATGCGCTGCATGATCGGCCGGGGGTGCCAGTTGCTTGAGATGCGACGTTCGTTCACCGGCCTCGCCTTCGCTTTGCCGTTGATCGCCGCTTGCGCCGATCCGCCTTGGACGATCGGCGCCCGGGCTTACTACGGTTTTCTCTGGCCCCACCGGCCAAGCAGTTGGATCCTGGTGGAAGACCACGGCGCAAGTGCGGAGATCTTCGTGGAGCGTGAGCTGCGCGGCGATCATGGCTGGCAGCAGGACTACCTCGGGCCCAGCTATGGCTTCGCTTTTCTCCATGCCGGCATGGGCAATCCGCAGCGGATCGGATCCGCGATGCGCTTGGTGCCCTACCTGCATCTGCCCTTCACGCGGGGCGAACGTTCCTCCCTCGGCATGCAAGTGGGTTGGGGAATCGGCTTCGTGGAGAAGCCTTACGACCGCAAGGAGAACACCAAGCAGATCGCCATCGGTTCCCAATGGAACGGCGCCATGCACCTCATGCTCCAGTACCGCCTGCGGATGGGAAGAACGGTGCTGAGCACGGGCCTGGGCATCGACCATTGGAGCAATGGGTCCGTTGCGCTGCCGAACCTGGGCCTGAACCTGGTTACCGCGAACGTTGGTGTGGGCTATGCGCTGGGCGAAGTGCAGCCCTTCGTTCATGTGCCGGACACAATGCCGCTGCCAAGACCGCGCCGGGAGCAGACCGTGGTCGGCACATTCGGTATCAACGAAACAGCGCGACCACTGAGCGGCCAGCACAGTGTTTTCGTGGTGACCGGCCAGGTGCAATGGCGGGTTACGCGGAAGTCATCCGTGGCCGCAGGGTTGGATCTGTTCAACAAGGGCACATTGGCCACCTTGCATCCGGAGTTGGAGGACCGCGGCCGTCTTTCCTACACGCAACTCGGTGTGCATGGCGGCTATGCGCTGGGCCTTGGACGTGGGGAAATGATGTTCCAGATGGGGATGTACGCCTATTCCCCGGTGCCGGATGAATCGCTCTTCTACCACCGCGTGGGTCTGCGCTATCGTTTCGGCAAACACCTCGTGGCACATGTGGCGCTGAAGACCCACTATGCCGTCGCCGATCACTGGGAATTCGGACTGGGCTACCGATGGAACTGAAACACATCCTTCCTTTCATGGTGTTGCTTCTCTGCGCCTGCCAGCGGGAGCAATGGGACGATTGCATCACCAGCACGGGTTTCGATTCCGAGGAAGTGCGCACACCCGGCGTTTTCAGCACCGTTGATCTCGACGACCGTATCGATCTGGTGTTGGAGAAAATGGAAAGCGGGACGGTCGCTGTGGAAGCAGGTGAGAACCTGATCGATCAGGTGAGCACCAACTTGCGCGATGGCGTGCTCGAGATCCGCAATGCGAACAAGTGCAACTGGGTGCGCAGCTTCAAACCGCGCATCACGGTGAAGGTGCCCCTGGCCGATGTGGCGAAGCTGGTACTGCGCGGCACCGGCAACGTGCGATGCACCGATACCATCGTGCGCGATGTCTTTCTGTTGGACCAGTGGGGTGCACAGGGAACCACCGAGCTCATGCTCGATGTCGGCCGCGTGGACATCGGCCTGCACACCGGCGCCGGGGACGTGGTCCTGCATGGCCGGTGTCAGGGAACAAGCGAACCTGTACAACGGCATCATGGGCCCGATCGATGCCTCCGACCTGCGCGCGCGCTTCGTGAGCGTGAACAACAGCGGTATCACCGACATCCGGTGCTGGGCCGATGAGGGCCTCAACGCGCAGATCTACGATGTGGGTGATGTGTACTACCGTGGTGACCCGCCCACGCTGCAAAGCCAGATCACGGGGAGCGGGGAGTTGATCAAGGTGGATTGATCCGTGCGCTAGAGTCGTCCTCCTTTGATCTCGTCCACCACCGTAGGGATCCAATAATGTGGTGGTGTCGCCCAGGTTGGTCATTTCCCCTTCCGCCACCTTGCGCAAAATGCGCCGCATGATCTTCCCGCTGCGTGTCTTCGGCAGGCCGGAAACGAACTGGATCTTGTCCGGCTTGGCGATGGGACCGATCACCTTGGTCACGGTGGCAAGTATGGCCGCACGTGCTTGTTCCACATCATCGATGCGGCGTTCGGCGATCACGTAAGCATAGATGCCCTGGCCTTTGATGTCGTGCGGATAGCCCACCACGGCGCTCTCCACGACGAACTCACTTTCATTGATCGCGTTCTCGATCTCGGCGGTACCGAAGCGGTGTCCGCTCACATTGATCACATCGTCCACACGTCCGATGATGCGGTAGCGGCCCTCGGCATCACGGCGTGCCCCATCGCCGGTGAAGTAGTAGCCCTTGTAGCTGCTGAAGTAGGTCTGGCGGCAGCGCTCATGATCACCGTAGGTGGTGCGGATGATGCTGGGCCAGGGGAACTTGATCGCAAGCAGACCTTCCTGTTCGTTCTCCGCGATCTCCTTGCCGTCGGCGGTGAGGAGCACGGGTTGCACGCCGGGCAATGGCCAGGCCGCGTGGCTCGGCTTCTCGTCCGTGACACCAGCGAGCGACGAGATCATGATGCCGCCCGTCTCGGTCTGCCACCAGGTGTCCACCAGCGCGCAATGGCCTTTGCCGATATGGTCCTTGTACCAATGCCAGGCCTCTTCGTTGATCGGTTCCCCCACGCTGCCGATCACGCGCAGCGACGAAAGCGAATGTGGTTCCACGAAGCCAAGGCCTTGGGCCATCAGGCTGCGGATCGCGGTGGGCGCGGTGTAGAAGATGTTCACCTGGTGCTTGTCGATCACCTGCCAGAAGCGACCGGCATCCGGGTAGTTCGGCACGCCCTCGAACACCACGGTGGTCGCGCCCGCGAGCAGTGGACCATAGATGATATAGGAGTGCCCGGTGACCCAGCCGACATCGGCGGTACACCAGAACACGTCCTGCTCTTCGTACTGGAACACATTGCGGAAGGTGTAGTCGGTGTACACCATGTAGCCGCCGCAGGTATGCACCACGCCTTTGGGTTTGCCGGTGCTACCGCTGGTGTAGAGGATGAACAGCGGATCTTCGGCGTCCATCACTTCAGCAGGGCAGTTCGCATCGACGTGCTTCAACTCATCGTGCAGCCAGACATCGCGCCCGTCTTTCATCGACACGGGATCGTCGGCCTGCCCCGACGCGTCGGTGGTGCGCCTTGTCACGATCACACGTTTCACACCTGGGCAGGAGGAGAGCGCTTCATCCACCACGCTTTTCACGGCGCCCTTCTTCGCGCCGCGCATCATGCCATCGCTGGTGAGGACGTACTCCGCGTTGGCGTCTTGGATACGGTCCGCGATGCTTTGCGCACTGAAGCCAGCGAACACCACGCTATGGATCGCGCCGATGCGCGCGCAGCCCAGCACCGCCACGACCAGCTCGGGGATCATGGGCATATAGATGCATACGCGATCGCCCTTCTTCGCGCCGTTGCGCTTCAGCACGTTCGCATAGCGGCACACGCGGTCGTGCAGCTCGCGGTAGGAGAGGCGTTGTGCGGCTTCGCCCGGATCGTTCGGTTCCCAGAGGATGGCGGTCTTGTCCCCGCGCGTGGCGAGGTGCCGGTCCAGGCAGTTCTCGGTGATGTTCAACTGCCCGCCGAGGAACCACTTCACTTCCGGACCATCGAAGTTCCATTGCAGCACCTTGTCCCACTTCTTCTTCCAAGTGAAGGACTCCGCTTGCGCGGCCCAGAAGGCCTCGGGGTCCTTCACGCTGGCGGCGTAGGCGGTCTCGTACTCCTGCTGCGTGCGGATGCGGCTCAGTGTCATGCTGGAAAAGTAGCACGCACTTGTCGAACGTGGCGCGCACGCACGGATCGATGTCCGCGCACTATTGCTTCACCCAGCGAGCGGTCCGCGTTCCATCGACCCGGACAACGTAGATACCCTCCGCAAGCAACCGGGTGCTTAGAGTCGCTATTTGGGTGGTTGATCGCTGGGAAAGCACGCGTTGCCCCAGGCGTCGAGTACTTCGACTCGCATGCGCGCCTGGGCCAGTTCGAGGGTGAAATGATCGGTGCCTGGGGTTGGGGAAGAGCCATGCCGAGCCGTTCGCTCTCTCAACGCCCGTACAAGAGGCAACCGTAGTGCCAATTTGGATGCAGTGATAGCTCGATGTCGCCATCTCTGAATAGCAGCGCAAGCTCCTTGCCCTCAGCGTCCATGACGCATGGGTGCGGCAATAGCCCCAGGTCCCATCCTCCGAACCGCTCCACCATAGGACGGTCCGATGGCGGAGGTGTCCTGGCCCCTTGCCAAACCTGTTCGAGATCAAGGTGTTTCAGGGGGCAGCGCCATGATGACCGTGTGGAGGTATCGGCGACCTGCACAATGCGGCGGCCGCACGTCGAACCCGTTAGCCGGGCGCAGTTGGCCCGGGGACCGCGTCACCAATAGAGCGTGTCCCAATGCCTGGTCCATCGAATTCGACCAAAGCCCACAACCTGCCCGTCCATCAGAGCTGGTGAGCCGGGGAACAGCGATGCACTGGTGTCGACGGGAATCGTCAGTGGTTGACGGCACCTGCTTCTCCGATCAAGCGTTCGCCGGTTTGCCCGCCAGACACCAGTATCCCCACATAGCCCAGCGACAGTACCCCTCCACGCCGAACGGTTGAACGCCCTACGTCCCATTCCGCACCGGTGGACACCAGCTCTGCGCCTTCACCGCAGGAAGGCCCGTCAGAAGGATAAGTGAGGCCCAACGCGCGCCGCAGCATAGGTTGAAGGTAGTGGTTAGGGGATCAGACATCGACAGAACGCAACGCTGCTTTTCGCTCAACGGCGCTCGCGCCCTCATTCCCTCACCCAAACCACCGTCCCGGAATGTTCCCCGGAAAGCAACTGGACGTGCGATCCATAAACCCCGCGAGCGAGACTCGATACATCCATGGTGGTGCGTGGACCTTCCAAGCGAACTCGCCACACTTCGCGGCCGGTAGCATCATGCATCACCAGAACGGATCCCGGTTCAACTTCGCTCCAGAGCACGTCCACGAAGCTCGATCCCGGGTTCGGCACCATTTGAACTTCGCCAGCGATCGAGCCGAACTGTACGAGCCGCAAGGGTGAATACACATGATCACCGTTGTGATCCACTTGACGCAGGCGGTAGTAGTTGTTGCCGTGATGAGGCTGCGGATCGAGGAAGGTGTAGTAGAGCGTTTGCAAGCTGTTCCCCGCCCCGGGCATCGTGCCGATGTGTTCGAAGTGTTCGCCATCCAGCGAGCGCTCGATCTCGAAGCGGTCGTTGTCGAACTCCGTGGCGGTCGACCAATCCACGTTCACACCTCCGGTCACCGCATAGGCTTGCAGACTGAGCAGTTCGACCGGCAGCACCGTGCAATCCAGCGACGCGCCGTTCTGCAGGTTCCAGTCCAGTTCGAATCCGATGCTGCTCTGGCTCCAGTTGCTGATATACATGAGATAAACCTCGCCCACGTTCACCTGCATCCCCGGCACCCAGCCGCAATACTGCGGTGGCACGAGCGGGCAGACGTTAAGCGTTGCAGGTAGTCCATAGCTCACTGCCGTGCTTGCGAATTGAGGAGGGGAGTAGACCGGGTCGCCCATGCCCGTGGCGTAGCTGCCCGTGCTGGCGAAAGTGGCCGGGCCGCTGGAGGCGGCGCAACGGATGGGCGGGCCCGCGGGCGGACAGATCCCGTTGGGTGTGGATCCCGGCGGATAAGGTCCCCAGATCGCCCAATCGTAATCATCCGGGCCTAGGGGTGCGATCGTGAGGCCCAGGTTGCCGGCCGAACTGGGGGAGAAGACGTACCAAGTGCCTTGGAACTCGATGATGTCCAGGCAGCCCGAGTTCGTCGCATCGATGTCGACGATGCTCCCCGTGTTGGTCGTGTTGTTGCTGAAGGCCACATTGCTGCAAATGGTCACAGCGCCTAAACAATCCTCAGGTCCGGGCGGTGGAGGGATGCAGGTGACGGAACCCACGTAGACGACACCTCCCACCGGCGGTGATCCGGAGTTGAAGATGGTGGAACCTCCGAGTGTGACGATGTAGGAATTATCCGTTTGGAACGCCCCCGAGGCGTTGTAGGTGATCACGACCCCATCGCCGATGTTCACACCGATCTGCACCGCGACCGATGGGACCCCGACCGGCACCGTATAGTTCGTGGCCACGCCATTGATGGTGATGGTGACGAACGAAGTGCCCCAGCCATCGCTGAAAGCGTCGGACATGGTGAGCGTGTAAATGCAATCCCCGGCTGGCGGGGGTGAACAGGCGATGACCAACGGAGCGCAGATCGCATTGGTGGCGCAGGGGAACGCATCCACCAGCACACGCAACTGCCCGGTGAAGGTCGCCGTCCAAGTGACCGTGGATTGAAAACCGACCGCACCACAGGCATCATCGTTGTAGCCGATCGATCCACCGCCCGCGTTGTTGTAGAGCGTGATCTCCGTATCGAACGTGGCGGCGCAGGTGCTGAACGTGTAGGTGTTCCCTGCCACCACGTTCACCAGGACGTACTGTCCGCCTTGAACGCAGGGCACTGTGGTGCTGCCCGGGCACGGTGGCGTGACCGCCGCACCGGTGAGCAAGTTATCGTTACCACATTGCCCGAACGCCCATGTCGAAAAACATGCGGCGAATGCCAGGACAAGTGTTGCACGTATGGCCATACTTTCTTCCCCAGCCAATGTACTGACTTGAATGTTGCCATATGGGAAGCGTCAGGGAGGCTTGGTGCATCGACCTGTTGGAACCTGGGATCACACCACTACCAGGTCCCAGTAGAACAACCGGATCACCACCGCAAGGAGCGCTGCGGTATGCACGGTCATGATCCAGCGTGTGAGCATAGAGGATGCACGTGAGCGCCATTCGCGATAGGAGAGAAGGGCAAGCGAAACGGCAAGCACGCACAAGAGCATCGGCAAGTACTTCAATGTCGGAAGGATCCGATCCGTTGCATCGCCCAGACCGAAGTAGAACACGCCTTGGTTGAGCAACAGGGCAGGAACGAGGAAGAGTTTCAGCGCGGATCCGACGCCCATGACGGACCAAGGCAGCCCCGTTGGGAACGAACGCGAGCGGATCGCGTCGAAGACCCAAAGGCCGAAGAACGCGACGGCCCACCAACCACCGAATACGGCCAGCACACCCAATGCGGCAAGCCCCCAACGCTCAATGCGGCACGAAGAAGCCCCAGTACGCGCACCCGGCCAGCACGGGAAGCAAGAGGATCAGAGCCGGCAGCAGCGGCCAGCGCTCGCCCCGGTGCCGGCGCAGCCGAAGGAACAGCACCGCCGCCACCACCAGTAGGAACCAGGGCAGCGCGGCCAGCGCGGGATGCACATCGCCCAGGCCGAAGTAGAAGACCTGCTCCAGCGTGAGGAGCACGCCCACCAGCGCCACCAGGGCCACCAGCCCGAGCCCGGCCAGCAGCAGCGGCCAGCTCGTGCGCACTGGGAGCCGCCGCAACCGACGCACCCGTTCACGAGCACCCACACGCCGAGGATGAAGCCCCACAGCACGGCCGCTCCGCCCAAGAACATCAAGACTTGGAACAGCCAGCGTTGGTGGAAGGGCGTGCGGTAGGCCTGCAGTGCTTGGTAGGCCTTGTTCGGTGGGAAGAGCGAAGGCAGGTCCAGCGTATGTGCTCCCTTCTGAAGTTCCTCTCGCAGATCGAAGGTGATCAGGTGGTCGTAGTCGTGGTAGAAAGCCAGGTGCACGCGGCCGCTGTCGGGTTCGAAGAGCGTGCTGAAGAAGGTGCCGTTCTCCAGGAACTTCCGGTAGGACTTCATGCCTTCCAGCACGGTCCACGCACCGTCCACCGTAGGCGCCACACCGGCCTCGAGGAGAGCTCGACCTTGTTGCAGGCGCGGAATGGGAATGGCGTCCATGTCCGTATTGCGGCCCAGCCGCCAGTTCCCCACCGCGAAGTACGGCGCGTCGCCCATCAGGATGGTGTCGTTCTGCACCACCGCGTAACGGCCCTGCGCATCGGCCAGGAAGATCATGCTCTTGTGCAGGAGGGCCAGGTCATGCCTCCGCAGGAAGGCCACCGCTTCCGGGACATTGCGACACTGTTCCAGCACACGGTTGGTCAGTGCACTGAACTCCCGCAGCGGCTTGCCCGGCGCAGGCGCCACGTCCTTCGGCTGTACCGTGAGCCCATCGAACACCAATCCAGCCTCGTTCATGCCCAGCTGGTCCGACCAGGGCAGGTAGGGGTGGCCCCGCCAACTGCTGAAGTACACCGCGCCGAGCCGTCCAGCCTCGCCGGGCACGAAGCGCACGCGGCCTTCCACGCACCACGAGTCCTCGTTATTGCCCACGAACGTGCGGCCGCCCTCGTGGAGGATGAAGGCGGTGCACGC
>JADJRW010000038.1 GCA_016712025.1 Flavobacteriales bacterium | reverse complement strand
AGTCCGCAGGCTCATAGACGGTCTGGTGGTAATTCCCCTGGCCGAACGCGTGCGATAGGCGAAGTGACAAGACCAACAAAAGCGGGAGACGGGAACGCATGATCCTCAAATGTGTTGGCTAGCCTGCGAGTTGACGGACTCAATTGAACAAGGTTGCTTGAAGGTACGACGTGCCCGGAGCGATGAGCGGTGAGGTTCCCTACTTCATACCCAAGCTCATCCTCATCACCGATGCCAGGCGGTCTCGTCGAAGCCACTGCGGAGGCAAGAACATGGCGTGCTAGTGCGCATCCTGAGCTTCGATGTGCAGGACACCATTGCGGTGCACCCGGCGGTCGCGTCCCTTCCCGTCGGAATGGAGCGCGATAGACGTGCAGGTGAACAATGTCGCCCAGAGGAAGCGATCGTCATAGTATCCGCATCGGGTATGAAGCTGCTTAGGTGTCCCAAATAGAGGATGCCATGGCACACATCTACTCCCTTTCCTTCAGGTCACTTGTTCTACTATGCGGTCTGTCCTTGACGCCTGCATTCGGCCAGCCGGGTTCGAATGATCCGACGTTCAACCCATCCGACCTCGGGTTCGGCAATGGTGAAGGCATTCGAGGGCCGGTGTACGCCCTGGTCCAACAACCCGACGGCAGGATCGTCGTGGGGGGAGGGTTCACTCTATCAATGGGGTGGAGTGCGGCCAGATCGCGCGACTGAACACGGATGGTTCCGTTGACCCGTCCTTCGATACGGGGACCGGTTTCGATGAATACGTCACCAGCCTGGCGCTGCAGCCAGATGGCAGGCTGCTCGTGCTCGGTTACTACGCGTTGTTCGATGGACAGGCCGTTCCCGACCTGGTTCGTTTGAACAGCGACGGTTCGCTTGACCCGACGTTCGATGGAGGCAGCGCCAGGGTCAGGGCCAATGGTGGCGCTGCAGCCGGACGGCAAAGTGCTCGTGGGGGGGCAGTTCCACACCTTCAGCGGAAGCGCTTCTCCGTTCATCGTTCGCCTGAACGCGGATGGCAGCCTGGACCCCACCTTCGATGCCAACCCCGGTTATCCTTCCTTCAGCACGGTCTTCGACATCGCCATGCAGCCGGATGGGAAGATCCTGGCCGTGGGCAGCTTCGATACGTTCGACGGGCTTTCCCGCAAGGACATCGTTCGGCTGAACAGCGATGGATCGGTGGATGCCACCTTCGATCCGGGCACGAGCACCGATGGCGACCTGGGCACCGGCTATTCAGCGCGCATCCATGCCAGCCTCGTGCAGCCCGATGGGCGCATCCTCATCGGGGGCAACTACACTTCCTTCGATGGAACAGCGCGCAACGGCATCGCCCGGCTGAACGCCGACGGCACGTTGGACACTTCGTTCAACCCAGGGACCGGCACGGACAGCCCCGTGCGTGCACTGGGGCTCCGGACCGATGGAACGGTCGTCATCGGCGGCGGCTTCACCACGGTGAACGGCACCGCGAAGAGCGGCATCGCGCGGTTGCTGGGCACGGGAGCCATCGATCCCCTCTTCGATCCTGGAACGGGTATCGATGCACCCTACCTCTTTGATGGCATCCACAGCCTGCTCGCCCAGCCCGATGGCCATGTGGTCGCCGGTGGTTTCTTCACGACCTACAATGGATATGGTCGGAACGGCCTGGTCCGCATCAGCAGCGACGGATCCACGGATGCGTCCTTCCTTCCATCCGGCACGGGTTTCAACAACGCGAACTATGCGGTCGCATTGCAGCCGGACGGCAGGCTGATCGTCGGTGGCGGATTCAGTTCGTACAATGGCATCGGTCGCAACCGCATCGCACGCTTGAACGCCGACGGCAGCATGGATCCCTCCTTCGATCCAGGCACCGGCTTCAATGGCTATTGCGTGGAGTCACTGTCGCTGCTCGCGGACGGAAAGATCCTCGCAGGCGGTGAGTTCACCATGTACGACGGGGTGGCAGCGCCGCACTTGGTGCGCTTGAACCCCGACGGCAGCGGCGATGCCAGCTTTAACGTAGGTGCAGGTCCGGACGGAAGCGTGCTGGGCATCACCCTACAGCCCGATGGTCGCATCTTGATCGCGGGCAACTTCGGATCGGTGGATGGAACGTTGACGGGCAGCGTGGCCCGGCTGGACCCGGATGGCAGCCTGGACCCTTCCTTCCAACTGTTCGATCCCCAGTTCTTCGGCACGGCATACTCCCTGGCGCTGCAGCCGGATGGGAAGATCCTGGTGGGCAACACGGGGCCCTTCGCGCGGCTGAACAGCGATGGCAGCCTGGATGCCACCTTCCCGAGCGAGGGACCGGACGGATGGGTGACGAATATGGCCTTGCAGGCCGACGGCAAGGTGATCATCGCAGGGTTCTTCGGCGCCGTGGGCAGTACGCCGCGCTCGCGCATCGCGCGGTTGAACACCGATGGTACCAATGATCCCACGTTCGATCCGGGCACGGGGATCAACAGTAATTACGATGTGATGCCCGTGGTACTGCAGCCTGATGGCAAGGTGCTCGTGGGCGGGGCTTTCTCCACCTTCGATGATATCCCGCGCAACGGCATCGTGCGCATCAACGCCAACGGAAGCCTCGATCCGTCCTTCGATCCGGGCAGCGGGTTCCCGGGATTGGTTTACGCCATGGCCCTGCAGCCCGATGGGAAGCTGGCAGCCGTTGGCGGCTTCACCAGCTTTGATGGCGTCGGCCGCAACCACATCGCTCGCCTCCTCGGTGATGCGGAACACCCATCCCCTCGCACCTCACCACCACTGCCGACCCCGTGATCTCCTGCGGTGCCACCAACCTCAAGTTCAACGGCACCAGCACCATCAGCGCCACCGAAGTGCCCGGCGCGAACAAGTACCAGTTCCGTTTCACCAACACCGCGGGCCAACCGGCCTATGCGCGCACCATCGCCTTCCCAACGCGCAGCTTCACCCTCACCCCGTGGCTCACCAAGCCACTGAAAGCGGGCCGCACTTACAATGTGCAGGTGCGCGCAAGTTTCGACAACGGCGCTACTTGGTGCGACTATGGTCCTTCATGCACTGTGAAGATCAGCTGGACACCGCTGACCCCCTTCGCCGAGCCGCGTGGTTATGAAGCCGAATACACCGAGGAGCCCACGGAGCTGCTGCTCTACCCCAACCCCACGAACGGCGACCAGGTGCGCATCCAGCTCGGCGGCATCGATCCGGAGCTCACAATCGCCACGTTGGATATCACCGACCTCTTCGGCAAGCGCGTGATGAGCAGTACGCTTCCCATCAACGATGGTGAACTGAACTCCGTGCTTTCACTGGACGGCGATTTGGCCGATGGTCTCTACATCCTGACCATCACCGTCGGGGAGTATGTGTTCAACGAGCGATTGGTGATCACCCGATAGCACACTGTCCTACAAACCTGAAACACCTCGACCCATGCGCGCCCCAGTACCTTCTCTTGCCGCGGTTCTCATACTGGCGGGCCTTCGAGCGGTTCCATGCATTGCACAGCCGGGGCGAACGATCCGACGTTCAACCCGAGGCGATACCGGGTTCGGCAATGGGACCGCGTTCAATGGAGACCTGAGTGATCTGGTAATGCAACCGGATGCTAAGGTTGTCGCTGTCGGCGATTTCACCGGAGTTCGATGGTGTACCTCGCAACCACATCGCTAGGCTTGATGTGTTCGGCGCTCTGGATGAATCGTTCGTTCCCGCAATGGGTGTTGGTGGTGGTTCCATCATTGCGGTCGCGCTTCAATCCGATGGCAAGGTGCTGGTCGGAGGGGTGTTCACTTTTCCCGGTAACCGCATCGCTCGTCTCCATGCGGATGGAAGCTTGGATGGTACTTTCCAAACCGGCACAGGGTTCAATGGCGAGGTCGATCGGATCACGGTGCAGATGGATGGCAAGATCCTGGTCGGCGGCGGTTTTACCAGCTATTCAGGTGTGTCTTGTGGGCATATCGCACGACTGAACGTCGATGGCAGCTTGGATACTTCGTTCAATACGGGTATCGGGTTCACCGGGTACAATGCTCCCCGCATCGAGTCGATCGTGGTGCAGCCCAATGGCAAGATCCTGGCTGGAGGTTCGTTCGATGCGTTCAATGGTATCAACCGTTATGGCATTGTCCGATTGGCGAATGACGGTAGCCTGGACCCCTCATTCGCAATCGAATTCGGCCTCTTTCCCGTTGTCAATTCGTTCGCACTGAGACCGGATGGGAAGCTCGTGGTAGGTGGGAACGGGAATGTGGTGCGCCGCTTGAACACCGATGGGACCAATGACCTTGGGTTTACCGCCGCCTTCTTCGGAGGGGGCTTGTACAGTGTTGCGCTGCAGCCGGACGGCAAGATCCTGGTTGGCGGCAATTTCGGTTCGCCGAACGGCTATGACAGGAATTTCACCCGGTTGAATGAGGAAGGCACATTGGACCTATTGTTCGACACCGGAGTAGGGTTCGACAGATGGGTGAAGCCCATCCTTGTGCAGCCCGATGGCAACTTGATCGTGGGAGGTAGCTTCAGGTCCATAGCCGGGTGGGGTCGAAACCATATGGCCCGACTGGGTGCCAATGGCAGTCTGGACCAGAACTTCCTGCCTAATGGCACCGGTGCCAATGATGAAGTGAGCGTGATGGTGCTTCGACCGGACGGTCGCATGGTCGTGGGAGGGAGCTTCACGGCATACAATGGGGTAGGCTCCAACTACTTGATCCAACTCGATGGCGAGGGGAACGTGGACCCCACATTCAACATCGGAACAGGCTTCGACCAGCCCTTTATTACGGGTATTGCGGATCTCGTCTTGCAAGCGGATGGCAAGCTGGTGGCCGCTGGAACCTTTCAGTATTTCAATGGGTCTGTCCGCCACGGCATTCTCCGACTGAACGTGGACGGCAGTTTGGATGCCACATTCACTATCGGTGCGGGATTCGATCAGTATGTCAGTTCGATCGCCTTGCAGTCGGACGGAAAGATCCTCGTAGGCGGTGGATTCACGTCGTTCAACGGCACCGCAAGGAGTCGCATTGCGCGGTTGAACCCCAACGGCACATTGGATGCCAGCTTCGGTCCAGGAACCGGGTTTGACGAATGGGTTGGATCCATTGCAGTGCAGCCAGATGGTCGGATGCATCGCGGGTGGCTCATTCACCTCGTTCAACGGTCTTGCCGCGCCGCGATCCTACGTCTCAATTCCAACGCCACACTGGACACCTCCCTTCGACCCCGGATCAGGGTTCAATGATTTCGTTGGATCATTGAATTTGCTGACGAACGGATCAGTACTCGCGGCGGGGGGGTTCAATACCTTCAATGGAACTGCGCGTGATCACTTGGCCATACTGGGTTCCAACGGCGCACTGGATGCATCGTTCAATACAGGTGGTGGATTTTCCGGCAATGCGAGTTCGGTTCGTACTGTTGTAGTGCAACCGAATGGACGGATAATCGCAGGTGGATGGTTCACGGCTTATCAAGGTGTTGGCCGGAACCGGATCGTCCGGTTGTTCGCGAATGGCGAGATCGACATGTCCTTCGATCCTGGTGCGGGGTTCAATGTTGTATGGCCCTATTCTGGTGTCGCATCAATGGTCCTTCAGCCGGATGGTAGGATCCTCGCAGGAGGTGCGTTCACGGCCTTCAATGGCATTGGTCGGAATCATATCGCGCGCTTATGGGGCGACTGTGTGGTGGGCGCATCGTGCGACGATGGCTTGGCGACCACCGGTCCTGACAGCTTCGATACGAATTGCTTTTGCACGGGACCCGTCGTCGATTGCGTCGGGGTACCCAACGGCCCTGTGATGCCGGGCACAGCCTGCGATGATGGTGCCTCTGCGACTGGAAATGATGTCTACGGTGTCGACTGCGTCTGTGCAGGCCAACTGGTGGACTGCTTCGGCGTCATCGGAGGACCTGCATTACCAGGGTCGGTCTGTAATGACGGCGATATCGCGACATGGGGGGACGTCTATTCGGCGGATTGTGTCTGCGTGGGGTTGCTTCTTGATTGCATGGGTCTGGCCGGAGGTTCTGCGTTACCAGGAAGTGGATGCAATGATGGTGTGGTCACTACAGGCCCTGATTCCTGGGGTACGGATTGCATCTGTACCGGTCCCGCGATCGACTGCCTTGGTGTGCCGAACGGAACCGCATTGCCGGGTACCCCATGTGATGATGGTTTTCCAGGTACAGCGAATGACACGTACAACGCGTTCTGCATTTGCACAGGTGAGGCGGTATGCCTCCCCTCTCAACTCACCACCACCGCCGATCCCGTCGTCAGCTGCGGCGCGGTGAACCTGAAGTTCAACGGCACCAGCACCATCGCCGCCACGGAAGTACCCGGCGCGAACAAGTACCAGTTCCGCTTCACCAACACCGCGGGCCAACCGGCCTATGCGCGCACCATCGCCTTCCCCACACGCAGCTTCACCCTCACCCCGTGGTATACCAAGCCACTGAAAGCGGGCCGCACCTACAACGTGCAGGTGCATGCCAGCTTCGACAACGGTGCGACATGGTGCGACTACGGTCCCTCCTGTACCGTGAAGATCAGCTGGACACCGCTGGCGCCCTTCGCCGAGCCGCGTGGCTACGAAGCCGCGTACACCGGGGAGCCCATGGAGTTGCTGCTCTACCCCAACCCCACGAACGGCGACCAGGTGCGCATCCAGCTCAGCGGCATAGATCCGGAGCTCTCCAACGCTACGTTGGATATCACCGACCTCTTCGGTAAGCGCGTGATGAGCACAATCTTGCCGTTACAGGACGGTGCGTTGAACACCTCGCTCGCATTGCCGGGTGCTTTGGCCGATGGCCTGTACATCGTCACCATCGTTACCGGGGAGCAGCGCTTCATTGAGCGGTTGATGATCCAGCGCTAGAGGGTGCTCGTGTGATGGGGAATGTGGGCACGCTTTCGCGAGGACCCTGGATCCGCAAGCGTCCTAGGCGAGCTTTGATCCATCGGGGGGCCGGTGGGTAGCCCTCGCGGATCTTATAGAGATCAACAAGGTTGGCGGAGCCCAGGGGTCAGTTTGTTGGATGGCCAGTTGGTGGTTGTCAGTTGTTCGTGAATTTCTCCTTCGCGAAAACCGGCACTGCCACTAGCCCTTGGCCTGCGGCCACCTTACCACTGACGATGGGCAACGTGCAACTGACAACTTCGCAACCTAACGCCCCTGGCCTCTTTCGGTCGCGCTCCGACGCGAAGCGGCTTCGGCACAGGTGCCCGTAGTAGAGCCAATGCACACTCGCCACATTCAACTCATCCCTAACCCCTCCACGGTCACGGTCATAAGCACAATATCCCGAGGCGGAGATGCTGGGTGGGGATGAGAACAGTCGGCGAAGAGCCCGGCGGCGACAGGGAGCAACGCATCCCTTAATTCATCGTCTTGCGGTCATGGTAGTACAAGCACGTATTGGCTTATTGTTCCTCGCATTGTTCACATTCCTTCCAACGGCCTACCTCCAAGGCCAATGGACCTGGATCGGGGGATCGTCCGGCCCTGGCGGCACGGCGGTATACGGCCCTTCCGGCTTGTTCGACCCTTCCTTCACCCCAGGTGCGCTCTACGCGCCCGGCCAATGCGTGGACAGCTTGGGCAGGCTCTGGGTGTTCAGCGGCAAACTCGCTCAAGGCAGCAATGACCTCTGGTGTTTCGATCCGGCCGTCGCACAGTGGGCCTGGATCAGTGGTGGGCAGGGTACGAACAACGCCGGGAGCTACGGCATAAAAGGCTTACCGGCACCGACCAATTTGCCCAAGTCACGCGGATATGCGCCGGCCATGTGGTGTGATGCGCAAGGGGACATCTGGATCTTCGGTGGTGGTGGGGCCAGTTCGGAGCTGAACGACCTATGGCGCTTCCGGCCGGGCGATGGGCTGTGGACCTGGATGCACGGCGACAGCATCGCTGGTGCTGTCGGTGTTTACGGTACAATGGGCATCGCCGATCCGGCCAACACGCCGGGCCGCCGCTATGAGAACACCGCCACCTGGCGCGCGAACGATGGCACGCTCTGGCTCTTCGGCGGGGAGACCATGCCCGTCTTCCAAGCCTACAATGATGTGTGGCGCTTCGATACAGCTACGGGCATGTGGACCTGGATGCATGGTGCCGCCGGCACCGGTGGATCCACCGACTATGGAACATTGAATGTGTCCGCTCCCACCAACTCACCCGGCCGGCGCGGAGTGTGGACCCGTTGGACCGATGATGACGGCCGTTTCTGGCTCTTCGGCGGCATGGTGCATGGGGCCAATCTTCCACGCAACGACCTTTGGATGTTCGACCCCGATAGTGCGCAGTGGACATGGAAGGGCGGCACCACATTGGACGCTGACCTGGGTCAGTACGGCACCCCGTGCGTACCGTCCTCGGGCAATATCCCGGCAGCACTGTTCGAGGCGGCGGGTGTCTGGCGTGATGATCAGGGACGTTTCTACTTCCAGGGCGGGGGATACCGCAATGGGTTGAACGGCCAGTTCCTCCGGGAGGACATTTGGCGGTATGATCCCCTTCTGGCCGAGTGGACCTGGCTGTGGGGCAGTGGCTTGGTGAACCCCGTTGCGGTCCACGGTACGCTCGGGGTGGCGTCCGCACTGAACACTCCCGGCGGCCGCATGGGCGCCCTTACCGTTCCATCCGGGGACAGCCTGGTCTATCTGTACGGCGGCTATGATATCGCAGGGCAGGCACGAAGTGACCTCTGGGTGCTGCGCACGGACCAATTGTGCGTCCACACAGGCAGCACCGCCGAGGAACGACCCATGTTGAACGCCTGGTATGATGCCGTGCTCGGTGTGCTGTATTGCTCCGGTGCGGAAGCCGTGCAGCATATCGCAGTGCACGATGCCCTCGGACGGATCCTTCTCAGCCGGTCCGTGCCACCCAGCACGGGCACCACCCATACCATCCCGCTCTCGCAGCTACCGTCCGGCTTCTGGCTCGTAACCGCCAGCGGCTCACATGGGACGTTCAGCACGCGCATCGCCCCCGTGGCACATTAGGGCGCAGCACCATCACCGCGCTTCCGGGCTCGCGACGCGATGTACCGAGCTGCGCCCTTCCTTTGCGGCATGCCCAAAACCATCTGCATCACCGGTGCCACCAGCGGTTTCGGCGAAGCCACCGCGCGGCGCTTCGCGGCCGAAGGCCACCGTGTGATCATTACCGGACGACGCAAGGAACGCCTGGAGGCCCTACGCAGTGAGCTAGAAGGCATGCACGGAAAGGTCGAGGGGCCGCCGATCGTCCATCCGCTGCACTTCGACGTGCGGGATAACGACGCGGTGCAAGAAGCGATCACCACATTGCCGGAGGAATGGCGCGCCATCGACGTGCTGGTGAACAATGCGGGCCTCGCCGCGGGGCTGGACCCGATCCAAGAGGGCCATTTGGAGGATTGGGAGCGCATGCTGGACACCAATGTGAAAGGCTTGCTGCATGTGAGCAAGGCGGTGATCCTGGTATGATCGCGCGCAATGCGGGGCACATCATCAACATCGGCAGCACAGCGGGCAAGGAGGTCTACCCCAAGGGCAACGTGTATTGCGCCAGTAAGTACGCCGTGGATGCTCTGACCAAAGGCATGCGGATAGACTTATTGCCGCACGGCATCAAGGTGACACAGATCGCACCCGGTATGGCGGAGACCGAATTCAGCACGGTGCGCTTCCATGGCGACGAGGCACGCGCTAGGCAAGTGTACCAAGGCGTGGACCCGCTGCGACCCGAGGACATCGCCGAACTGGTGTACTATGTAACGACCCTTCCAGCCCATGTTTGTGTGAACGACCTGGTGGTGACACCAACAGCCCAGGCGAACAGCACCACGGTAGTGCGTTCATAAGCACCTTTGTACCAGCGACGTCTGTCTTCTTTCCACTTCACCCTTCCTCCTTTAACCTTCTACTTTCTCCCAAGCCCATGAGCAAAACCCTAAAGCGCGTCCTGATCGGCATTCTGGTGCTGGTCGTTGTGGCTTTCGCCGGTTTCAAAGTGATGCAGGCTACCACCAAGAAGCACAGCCCGGAGGATACCGTGAGTTACAGTACGGACGATCTGCAATTGAGCGTGAAATACTGCCGCCCGTTCAAGAAAGCCCGGGAGATCTTCGGGGGCCTGGTGCCCTATGGTGAGGTTTGGCGCACCGGAGCCAACGAGCCCACCACCTTCACCACGAGCAAGACCTTGAAGATCCAGGGCCAACCGCTGGAACCCGGCACCTACACGCTGTGGACCATACCCGGCCCGACGGAATGGACCGTGATCTGGAACAGCAAAATGTACCCCTGGGGCATCACCATGGACCAGAAGGCCAGCCGCGAGGAGGCCTATGATGTGGTGAAAGCCGTGGTGCCGGCGCAGCGGAACGAGCAGGTCGAACAATTCACCATCCGTTTCGAAGCGGAGGGCCCGACCATGGTACTGGAATGGGATGCGACACGCATCGCCGTGGAATTGCCGAACTGATCGGCGGCCACGCGGCCCGTCTACCTTAGCGCACCTCCCCACGCATGCAGTTCTCCGCCGGACAGATCGCCGAATTCCTGCAAGGCACCGTGGATGGTGACGCCCAGGTGCTGGTGTACGACATGGCCAAGATCGAGGAGGGGAAACTGGGCACCCTCACCTTCCTGGCCAACCCGCGCTACACCGAGTTCCTCTATACCACAGCGGCGAGCATAGCCATCGTAGGCCACGACTTTACGCCCACGCGACCCATCGCCAAAAGCCTTACGCTGATCCGGGTGAAGGATCCCCGGGCCGCTTTCGCCAAGCTGCTGGAGATGCATGATGCGCACCAGCGGGAGAAGATCGGCTACGAGCAGCCCTGCTACCTGAGCCCCAAGGCCAGCGTGGGCAAGGACGTGTACATCGGTGCCTTCAGCTACGTAGCGGACGGCGCGGTGATCGCCGACGGGGTGAAGATCTTCCCCAACTGTTTCATCGGCGAAGGGGTGCATATCGGTGCGCGTACCCGCCTGTACGCAGGAGTGAAAGTGTACGCGAAGTCCGTGATCGGCGAGCGGTGCATACTGCACAGCAACACGGTGATCGGCGCGGAC
The DNA here is from genome assembly GCA_016712025.1 of Flavobacteriales bacterium. GTDB lineage: Bacteria > Bacteroidota > Bacteroidia > Flavobacteriales_F > PHOS-HE28 > PHOS-HE28. Next base: position 44,175 of record JADJRW010000038.1, on the reverse strand, counting down.
GGCTACGGCTTCACCGCGAACGAAAAAGGAGAGCAGGAAAAGATGGCCCAGATCGGCAATGTGGTGATCGAGGACGATGTGGAGATCGGCGCCAACTGCACCATCGACCGCGCCACCCTCGGCAGCACCTTCGTGCGGAAAGGCGCCAAATTGGACAACCTGATCCAGGTGGGGCACAACGCCGAGATCGGGGAGCACACGCTTGTGGTGAGCCAGGCGGGCATCGCAGGCAGCTCGAAGGTGGGCCGCTATTGCCAGATCGGAGGCCAGGTAGGCATCGCAGGGCACCTCACCATCGGTGACCGGGTGAAGATCGCGGCCCAGAGCGGCATCGGCAACGATCTGCCGGATGATACCATCGTGCAAGGCAGCCCTGCCTTCGCCATCCGCGATTACAAGCGCAGCTACGTGGTGTACCGCAACCTGCCCGATCTGCAGCGCCGTGTCGATGCCTTGGAGCGCGAGTTGGCCAAGCGGCCCGGTGCAGGGGATCAAGGCGGTGTTCGGGCTACATCTTAGCTTCGGCGGCTGAAGCAAACCGCTGTGCTGCCGGCACGGATCGCTCACGCATCCTCCCGACGCACGGCCTCGATGCCATGAACGAGAAGCAACGCACCCTGAAGCGGTCCGCCGAACTGAGCGGCGTGGGCTTGCACACCGGCGAACCGGTGCGCCTGATCCTCTGCCCTGCTCCGGCCAACCACGGATACAAGTTCCAACGCATCGACCTGGACGGCCAGCCCATAATAGACGCCGATGCTGACCGGGTGGTGAGCACCGAGCGGGGCACCACCTTGGAACAGAACGGCGCCAGGGTCCACACCACCGAACATGCGCTGGCGGCACTGTACGCGCTGCAAGTGGACAACTGCCTGATCCAACTCACCGGACCGGAGCTGCCCATCCTGGACGGCAGTTCCCTGCCCTACGTGGAAGCGATCGAAGCGGTGGGCTACGAGGATCAAGCGGCGGATCGGGACTACTTCATCCTGAAAGAGCCGATCTGGTTCGAGACCAAGGAACGCGGCACCGAAATGCTCGGCGTGCCCACGCCGGGCGGCGAATTCCGCCTCACGGTGATGGTGGATTACAACAGTCCCGTGCTCGGCACCCAACATGCCAGTATGTACCGCAATGAAGAGTTCAAAACGGAGATCGCGCCGTGCCGCACCTTCGTTTTTCTGCGCGAACTCGAGCAACTCGCCAAAGCGGGCCTGATCAAAGGTGGCGATCTGGACAATGCCATCGTGCTGGAGGACCGCGAGGGCACCACCAAGGACCAGCTGAAGGAACTGGCCAAGATCATCGGTCGTGAATACAAAGACGTGGAGATCCGTCGCAACGGCGTGCTCAACACCACGGACCTGAAGTTCTTCAACGAGCCGGCGCGCCACAAACTGCTGGACATCGTAGGTGATCTCGCGCTCGTAGGCCGACCGATCAAAGGGCATATTCTGGCGGCGCGACCGGGCCACTTCGGGAATACGAGTTTCGCCAAGCGCATCAAAGAAGCCATGCGTGCCGAGCGCAAGGTGGTGGGCTTCCATTACGATGTGAATAAAGAGCCGCTCTACGACATCAACGCCATTGCTAGGATGTTGCCACATCGGTATCCGTTCCTGCTGATCGATAAGATCATGGAGATCACCGGCGAGCGGATCATCGGGGTGAAGAACGTGACCATGAACGAGCCCTTCTTTCAGGGCCACTTCCCTGGCAATCCAGTGATGCCGGGGGTGCTGCAGATCGAAGCCATGGCCCAAGTGGGCGGCGTGTTCGCGTTGAGCCAGGTGCCCGATCCGGAGAACTACACCACCTACTTCCTCAAGACCGATGCCGTGAAATTCAAGAAGAAGGTGCTGCCGGGCGACACCATCGTCTTCAAACTGGAGCTGCTCACGCCGATCCGGCGCGGCATCGTTCACATGAAGGGTATCGCTTACGTCGCCGGGCAACCGGCGATGGAAGCCGAGATGATGGCGCAGATCGCACGTGACAAAGCGCCTGCTCCGGTCGCCCCGAAAGCCACTGCCAACGCCTGATAGCCGACCATGAGCATCAGTCCCTGGCCTATATCCACCCGGACGCCAAGCTCGGGAAGGACATCACCATCGAACCCTTCGCCTCGGTGCAAGGCGATGTGATGATCGGTGATGGAACCTGGATCGGATCCAACGCGGTGCTCATGGATGGCGCCCGGATCGGTTCACGCTGCCGGATCTTCCCCGGAGCAGTGATCAGCGCCATTCCGCAGGACCTGAAGTTCGCTGGCGAACGCACCACCGCCGAGGTGGGCGACGGCACCACGGTGCGCGAATGCGTCACCATCAACAGGGGCACGGCCGACCGGCAGAAGACCGCTGTGGGAAGCAACTGCCTGCTGATGGCTTACGTGCATCTCGCGCATGATTGCATCCTGGGCAGCAACATCGTGATCGCCAACAGCGTGAACCTCGCGGGGCACGTGACCATTGATGATTGGGCCATCCTGGAAGGCAACGTGGCCGTGCAGCAATTCATCCACATCGGGGCGCACAGCTTCATCGCCGGGGCGAGCCTGGTGCGGAAGAACGTGCCGCCCTTCGTGAAGGCCGCGCGTGAGCCGTTGAGCTATGTGGGTGTGAACGTGGTGGGCTTGCGCCGCCGCGGTTTCACCGATGATGCCATTACGCGGATCGAGGACATTTACCGGGAGATCTTCGTGCGTAGCACCAATGTGGATCGCGCTGCCCAGAGCGTGGAGCAGACACTGCCCCGCAGCCCGGAGCGCGGCCAGATCCTCGACTTCATCCGAAACAGCCCGAAAGGGATCATGCGCGGGTTGGCGGAGTGATCCACGCGATCATCGCCATGGAAGTAGTCGTCCATCAGGTCACCAAGGCGTTCGGCCGGGAAGTGGTGTTGCGCGGGGTTTCGCACACCTTCGCCAGCGGAAGCCGCACAGCGCTGCTGGGTCCGAACGGCAGCGGCAAGAGCACCTTGTTGCAGGTGGTCGCCGGGGTTTTGGCGCCGACATCAGGTGCGGTCTCCCATGGACTGAACGGTATGGCGCTGGATCCAGAGGCGGTTTACCGCCATGTTGCCATCGCCGCGCCCTACTTAGGGCTGTACGAGGACTTGAGCCTGCGCGAAGTGATCGGCTTCCACCAGCGTTTCAAACCGTTGCTGCCGGGTATTGGCCTAAGTGAACTGGCCCGCATCGTCTACCTCCAGCGCGACCTGGAAAAGCCCGTGCGCCACTTCAGCAGCGGCATGAAGCAGCGCCTCAAGCTGGCCCTTGCCATCCTGAGCGACACGCCCCTGCTCCTCTTGGACGAACCATGCAGCAACCTCGATGCGGAGGCTGTCGCATGGTACGGCGAGCTGTTGTCCCAAAACCTTGGCGCGCGCACACTGCTGGTGGCAAGTAACCGGCAGGCATCCGAAACAGCGCTTTGTCGCGCGGTTCTGGATCTGGAGCGTTCGGCCGCAGGATCGGGAACAGGCACGGGTACCGGCTAGGCGACTTTTCCTAGCTTCGCGACCCTTTCAAGACCTACCCGCATGGCCTCCACCGCTGACGTGAACGTTAGTTCCTACATCCGCCACAACGGCGACATCTGCCAGATCATCGAATGGCAGCACCGCACGCCGGGGAATTTGCGCGCGTTCTACCAGGGCAAGATGCGCAACCTGCGCAACGGCAAACTGAACGAGCACCGCTGGCGCAGTGGGGAAAGCATGGAAGTGCTGCGGGTGGAAGTGCATGAACTCCAGTACCTCTATCGCGAAGGGGACAACCTGGTGTTGATGAACCCGACCACCTACGAGCAGTTGTACGTGCCGGCCAGCCTCTTTGGCGATGCCATGGGTTACATGAAGGAGGAGATGATCATGCAAGTGGGTTTCGAGAGCGACGTGGCCATCTTCGCCCGCCCACCCAAAGTGGTGGAACTGGAGGTGACCTACACCGAGACCGCCGTGAAAGGCGATACCAGCAACAAGGTGATGAAGGCCGCGAAACTGGAGACCGGCGCGGAGATCAGCGTACCGTCCTTCGTGGAGATCGGCACCGTGGTGCGCATCGATACCGAGACCGGCGAATACTTGGACCGCGTCAAGAAGGAAGCCCGCTAGCCCGCGGGACGACCTCGCGGATCGGCAGGGGTAAGCACCCCTTTTGTCCTGAACAGCAGAATCCCGTGACGTGGTCACGGGGTTCATCATTTTCGGCGCTGCTACCTTCGCCACCCATGAAGTTGGAACGCACTGTGACGGCATCGGCCGTAGCCGAATTGCTGGGCGCCCGGGTGGCAGGCGATGCGAACCGCGCGGTGGCCGGGCTGAACGAGATCAACCGCGTGGAAGAAGGCGACCTGGTCTTCGTGGACCACCCTAAGTATTACACGAAGGCACTACGAAGCGCGGCCACGACCATATTGATCGACAAGGAGGTCGAGGTACCTGCGGGCAAAGCGATCATCATCAGCGCGGATCCCTGCGCGGACTACAACAAGCTCGTGCTGCATTTCAGCCCACCCCTGGGATGGGAGAACCCGGCCCCGGAGATCGGATCGGGAAGCGTGGTGCATCCCACGGCCGTTCTGGGTCCGAAGGTGCGCATCGGCAAGGACTGTATGATCATGCCCGGGGTGGTGATCTATGGCCCGGCCACCATCGGCGATCGTGTGATCATCCACGCCAACACCGTGATCGGTGCGGATCCGTTCTACTACAAGAAACGCCTCACCGGATACGATAAAATGATCCCCTGCGGCAGTGTGGTGATCGAGGACGATGTGGAGATCGGAGCGGTCTGCACCATCGATCGGGGTGTAAGTGCCGACACGCGCATTGGGAAGGGTTCCAAGTTGGACAACGGCGTGCATGTAGGTCATGACAGCCGGATCGGCCAGCATTGTCTTATCGCAGGTCACGTAGCCATCTCTGGAGCGGTGGTCCTCGAGGACGGGGTAACGTTGTGGGGCCAGGTGGGTATCCCGAGCAAAGTGACCGTGGGGAAAGGCGCGACGCTCCTCGGCCAAAGCGGGATGATGAGCAGTGTGGAAGGCGGCAAGAGCTACCTGGGCTCGCCGGCCACCGAAGCGAAACAGAAGTTGCGCGAGATCGCGCTTACGGCGCGTTTGCCGGAGATCGTGAAGAAGTTGGGCCTCTGATCCCATGACACGTCTGGACCGCCTCAACGAGCGCCTTGGACTGAAGGAGTTCCAGCTGAAAGCACTGCTGGAGGTCACCAAGGCGATCAACAACAATCTGGATCGGGGCGGGCTGTTGCACTTGTACAAGGGCATCATCAACCAGGAACTCGGCATCACCAGGCTCCTTTTGTTCGAGCGGACCGAGCGTTGGGAGTGCGTGCTGAGCCATGGCGCGGCAGTGGATGAGACGCTTCCCGATCTGGACCGCATCGCGGCAGAGGGCAGCGATGTCCACTTGATCGGCCCCGAGGCGGAGCGCGCGTTGAGCGGTTTCGATGTGGTGGTCCCTGTTTTCCACCAGGACCGCCCGCTGGCCTACCTCTTCATCGGCGACCTGGACGAGGACGAGCAGCGCATGAGCCCGTCCGTGAAGCACCTCAACTTCATCCAGACGCTCACGAACCTGATCGTGGTGGCCCTGGAGAACAAGCGGCTCGCACTGCAGGCATTGCAACAGGAACGCGACAAGCGCGAAATGGAACTGGCCGCCGAGATGCAGAGCATGTTGGTGCCCCGCGAACTTCCACGCACGGAGCGCTTCCACGCCGCAGCCTGGTACCAGCCGCACCGGCAGGTGGGTGGGGATTACTACGATGTGATCCAGTTGGGCCCTGAGCGCTTGATCCTTGCCATCGCGGATGTGAGCGGGAAGGGTATCGCGGCCGCGTTGTTGATGAGCAATTTCCAAGCGACGCTCCATGCGCTCGTCAGACATTCTGAGTCCTCGTTGGAGGACCTCGTCCGCGACCTGAACGACAAAGTGTACGGCAGTGCGCGCGGCGAACGGTTCATCACCCTGTTCATCGGTGATCTGCATTGCGGCACGGGAGTGATGCACTACGTGAACGCCGGGCACAACCCATCGCTGCTACGCACCGAAGCGGGGTTCGAGGAACTGAGCACCGGCAGCATCGCGCTGGGTATGATGCCCAAGCTACCCTTCCTCACCGCGGGAAAGACCACCCTGCCAGCGGGCAGCATGTTGTTCAATTACACCGATGGTCTGGTGGAGCAGGAGGATGCGCACGGGAATGCGTTCGACACCGATGCGCTGCGGCGCACGATCGATGAGATGCGATCGTCCGGTCCCGAAGCGGTGAACGCTGCCGTGATCGCGCGTTTCGAAGCCCACCGCGCAGGGCTCCCCTACCTCGACGATATCGCCGTGCTCACTTGCGCGATGCGGTGAGCACTTCCTCATCCAGCGTCTTAACGCGTGGATACTTCAGATCGAAGAGCACCACGATGGCGGTGAACATCCAGAAGGGCACTGCGGCTTTATCCGTGTCCAGGAAGTTGTTCAGCGCGCCGTGCAGGTAGTAGGTCACAAGGCCTAGGAAAGCCGCGGTCATAAGACGGCGATCAGCGCCAGCGGGCATCCGTGGGTAGAGCCGCAACGCGATGACCACCGTAACGACGACCAGCAACACCATGAGCAGCATGCCAGGCACACCCTGCTCCGCCAGCGGGCCGAGGTACTCGCTGTGGGCGTTGCCCATGGTACCGAAGTTGGTACTGATGATGGTGCGGTCCTCGCTCGCCTGGAAGGGCGCGTACTGGAACATGTAGGTGCCCGGCCCCCAGCCGAAGAAAGGTCGATCCTCCCACATGCGCATGGCCGAGTTCCAGCGGTTGAGGCGTTCCAGATTGCTCGCATCGCTGCTGATGTTGCTGATGCTCTGCACATGCTCCCCCAGATCGTCCGACGATTCCTCGCGGTTGCGCTCCAGGGCGATGGTGATCCGGTCCGCATTCACAGCGTAGGCGGCCGCACCGGTGATGAGCACCAGGGAAAGCGCCCAAATGGGAATGCGTAAGCGCATCACGAGCAACATGCCCAACGCACCGATCAAGCTGACCCACGCGGCTCTGGTGTAGCTGAAAATGAGCCCTGCGGTGAACACCAGGAGCAGCAACACGGCCATGCCCTTGCGGCTGCGCGAGTAACCGGGCATGGCCACCGCGGCCACAAGGAATGGCAGGAAGAACGCGATGATGGCCCCGTAGGACGTGTGGTCCTTGAAGAAGGGGCTCATCACCCAATGAGCGGGCTCGTGTTCGAAACGGAACTGCGCATGGTTGATCAACGTGTAGAGGATCACGCCGGCCAGTGAGATACCGAACGACCAGGCCATACGGTGCATGTTTCGGGGATCGGCGAACAAGCGGGTGGCCATGAAGTAGCAGGCCGTAATGAACCAGAGCCGGGCGAGGAAGAACTTCAAACTCACCAGCGGCATTTCGCTGGGCACGATGCACAAGGCCATCCACAGCATTTGCGCCACGATCACGGCCGTGACCGGATGCCGCAGCACGCCCGGGTCGAGCACGTTGCGTTCCAGTGCGAGCTGATCAAGAAAAGGAGGGTGACCCCGACCATAAGGGGTTCCGTCGGCAACGAAATGCCGATGCCCCCAAGGTCAAGTTCTTCCAGATTGATGGAGAGCGGTGTGGCGAACGCGATGAAGAGCAGGAGCTTGTCGGGCACGGCCACCATCGCCCACCCGATGAGCAGCACGGCAGGAAGCAGCACCAACCAGTAGACCTCGTTGGCCGTGAGCAACGCGTTCAGCAGCACGAAACCCGTGCAGACCGCCGCGATCCAATAGGCTTTGAGCGCACGGACCATGGCTCAGGACCGTGTTCTACGCCAGGAGATCAATAGAAAAGCCAGGAACAATGCGCTGCGGTGCTGATCAGGACAATGAGCCAGCGCACCGGAAAGACCTTCCTATCCGCGACCTCCGGATAACCGACAACGTTCGTGTAAGTGAGTTCCTTCGATACATCGGAGCGCACCTTTTCCAAGTCGTTGAGGCGGGCGACGTAGTTGTTGCGGAAGATGTTGCTGAGCTCCGAAAGCTGACGGAACTCCCCGCCCTTCTCCCCGAGCGCTTTCAGCAGGCCGCGCGCCTCATCGCGTGCGGCGGCCGATGCACCGGACCTCCTTGCATGCGCAGGTAGCCTCGTGTCACCTCTTCGGTCTGGGCGTCATAGTTCAGGAGACCGGTCTCGCGACGAAGCATGTTCAAGCGGGTCTCCACCGAATCGAGTTTCCGCTTTTCCACCTGGGTCTCGTAGGCAGCGATGCGCAGCACCTCACTTGATTTTTCGCGCTGGAGACGACGGGCGAGGAGATCGGTCTGCTGCAGCATGGCGCGCACCATATCGCGGGCCAGGCGCGGGTCCTCATCGGTCACCTCGATCTGCACACTCTCGAAGCGGGTCTTGCTGATCTCCACCCGATCATTGAATTCGGCGTTCAAATAGAAGCGACCTGGCGCCTCACTGGTGTCGATCCTATAGTGCGCCGCGAGATCGAAACGAGCCACCAGACTGTCCCGGATACTGTTGCTTTCCAGGAGTTGAAGGAGTTGGTCGGTGCGTGTTTCGATGCTGTAGCTCGTGAGGTTCACGGGATACACGGTGGCCGAGGAACGATAGCGGGGGGTGATGAACAGTGGCGAGCTCAGGAACGCCGAAAGGCCCACGGCGATCCCGCCCACCGCCACAAGTGTCCGCCAATGCCGCTGGGCGAGCTGTAGGTAAGGCAGGAAGGTGAGCGGTTCAGCGGGCATGTCGGTCGGTGATCTTCTTGGCGTTCTCCTGCACTACGATGAGCAACAACGCGAGCAAGAAGGCACTTATGGTGCTCACGACCACGACGAGCCAGCGCACGGGATAGCTCTTTTTGTCGGCCGGTTGGGCCCGGTTCACCACGAATTTGTGCGGTAGGTCGCTCTCCATGTCGGCCCGGGCCTGGTCCATCTTCATGCGCAGCGTAGTGAGCCGTTTCATCTCGTTGTAGAAACGGTCCTGGAGCGCGGTGTAGGGGCCTCCGTACTCCGCGAGGATCTTGAACCGCTCCTCGAACTCCTTCACCGCGCGCATATCGCCTTTCACGATGGCCGCGCCCATGTATTCATTGTACCGTTCGCTTTGGGTGTGGTAATCATGCACCCCAAGGCGGCGCAGCACGCGCATGCTGTCCTCCACCACGATCAGTTCCTTTTCGATCCGCTGCACGTTCTCTTGGACCACTGCCAGGCCCTTCCCGGCGCGCTCCTGCCCCATGGCCTTCCATACCGTGTCCACAAGTGCGGCTACATCGTTGGCCATATCGGCCGCGCGCTGGGGATCTTCGTCCAACACTTCCAGGCGCACACTGCCGAATTTGGTGTACTCGAACATGAAGTGCTCGTCGTAGGCTTCGCGCAGTTCGGTGCGGATGTGGGGGTTGTCCGCCTCAATGCGGTAGACGTCGGCCAGCTTGTACTTCTGGGTGATGTGATCACGCACCCGGTCGGAGTGCAGGATCTGGAGCAGCTGTTCGGCATCCTGCTCGTCGCCCAGCGCGAGGATGTCATCACGCCCGGTGCTTACCTCGCTCAGCAGGGCCTTGCTCACTGAGTTGGTGATGGCCGGGAACAGGATCACTTCGCTCTTGAAACGCGGACGGATGATGAACGCCGCCGCAACGCCCGCCACCATGCCCAGGAGCGTGACCCCCAGGATCAAGCGTCGCCGGGCCCAGAGGAATAGGACCAGGTCGAAATTGTCTTCAGTAGCTGGTGAGCGGTCGGCCATGATCGAGGGTACCGTAAAAAGAGGGCCAAAAGTACACCTTAGGCCTTGCCCGGAGCGGTCTGGAACGCCAGGGCCTGGCGAAGTTCCGCAGGGCGCAACGTGCCCGTGGCGACCGCCGCGAGCAGGGCCGTTACGAGGATCACCGCGCCACCCGTCCAGAGCCCTGGCGACCAAGCATGCACGAAAGCACCACAACCGACGAGCACCAGTAAGTACGTCAGCGGTCCGGAGGTGCCGGACATACCACGCCAACCCCCGAACCTTCGCGCAGCGAGCGTCGCTTGGGCAGCGGCCATCAATACCTGCGTGATCAAGCTGGCGCATGCGGCGCCTAGCGCTTGGTACTTCGGTATCAGCACCAGATTGAGCAGGATGTTGAGCACCATGCCACATGCCGCGAGTATGTTCAACGTACGCAGATCGCCGCTCGCGGTGAGGAGCGTACCGAACACATAAGTGGTACACACGGCCACGAAACAGCTCATCAAGACGGCGAAGACCGGGGCGCTCACCTCCACATGCTCCGAATAGCGCCATGCCATGATCTCATGCGCGAAGACCGACCCAATGACCGCAGCCAACAAGGTGCCCACCCATACCAAGCGGAAGGCCATGCCCGCCAGAGACGCGACCGCCCCTCCCGACTTGATCAAGCGACTGAACATGGGCAGCAACAGCCCGGCCAGGAGATATCCGAACATGTTGCAAGCCTCGAAGAAGCGGAAAGCCTGGGCATAGATGCCGGCCTGCAATGCGCCATCCGGCAGAAGGCGTTCGAGCATCAAGGTGTCCGTTCGGTAATAGAAGGTCATGAGCAGGATCAACAGGGCGTAAGGGAAGCTCTGCCGCAGAATGGACCACGACCTGCCCCGATCCCAGCGCAAGGGCAGCACATCCACGCTGCGCCGGAGCATTGCGAAAGCGAAGAGCACAGTAGCACTGTAAGCAACGGTCTGCGCCCACACGAACCATTCGATCCGAAAGGCACCTCCCGCATCACGCCCCCACAACAACCAACCGACCATTCCGATGAGGAGTGATCGGTCCAACACGCTGAGCAGGCTGTCCTGCGCATACCGTTGCAAGGCCGCGATATTGCTTCGGAGGTAGAGAAGCATGGCGGCCAGCGCCTGATTGACGATGAGCCAAACCAAGAGGTGGAGCTGCTCGGCACCATAGCCCAGAACGAACCCGGCGCAGAGGCACAATGACGCGTACAGCGCCACCAGAACGAGGCGAACACCAAGGATCCCCGCGAACCGCTCCCGCATCAGGTCCGGATGCTGGGAGAGATGGCGGGTGTTGTGGTTGGTGATCCCCAGATCGAGAAGAATGTTCAGTAGGAAGCTCAGGCTCAACAGCGCCGCATAGCCTCCGTAGGCTTCCGCCCCCTACGCGCTCCTGCACACCCGCGTCGATACCCAGGGATGTAGAAGGGCTTCACCACGAGGTTGAGCACTACTACGAAGCCGAGGTTGCGCAAAAAAGTGCCTTGCATGGTCGTAGGTCCGAAGGGTCCCGTGTGCGAATGTGCGACTTGTCCGGTAGACCACTGATCCCCGCTCGGAGGCGAACTCAATGCGCACGTCGTCGCGCGCTCGCCGTCCTAATCGGTGAAGGATACCGAACGAAGGAACCGCAGCATGCGCACCCTTTCCTTGTCGGTGAAGAACGTGTCCGGCATGGCAGCGTTCAACAGCACTGCCCGCTCACCGCGAAGATGCACAGCAACGGCCAATCGGACCCCTTTGTGATCCACATACCACGCGCTCTGGGACAGTGTATCCGGAGCGCCTAATGGTGGGGGCTCCGAGGTCGGGAGCACTCCCAGGCGTTCAGCCAGCATGCCCCAGACCGCTCCAGCTCGTTCCGATGCCGTGGCCGTGTCGAGCGATGCGGGCAGGTCCATATAGCCCGCCACGTAGGTTATCCCGGAATCGTTGCAAATGGCGATGTGGGTGCGTACGCTATCCCCATGGAGCACCACCGACCCCTCCTGCTCATCGTTCGCTACGGGAAGCTGTACGGAGAACCCTCCGGCGCTCGTCCCGGTAGCCGTCACCCATTCGCCCGTGGGCGCAGAGGTGCCGCAGCCGATGGCAAGTATGATGAGGACCCAAAACGCACTACCGGACGATCTCAAGAACGAAGTAGACATATTGTATGAAGAAGAAAAGTGAGCAAAGTAGCCAGATCACCTGCAGGTAGGTGGCCGCCTTCAAGAACGGGGTGACCTGGTCGCCGGGCTTTTCCAGTACGAGCGCGGCGCAGGCGAAGAGGAGCGCTACACCCAGCGCCGTGATCCCCCGGGCCAAGGCGTTCACCACGCAGACGCACAGTTCCAAGTAGCCTTGGTGGTCCATGGCCACCACGAGTAGTGCCATGCCGAAAAGCAGCACCGAAATGGGCAGGAGGAGGTATCGACGGGGCATTGGGAACGTGGTGGTAAAACGAAAGAAGGGAGCCTTGAACTTCAAGGCTCCCTTCCGTAGTTGGTCCGCTACTAGGACTTATCGCAGCTGCAAGGATCCGCCGATGGAGCTAGCGCTCGACTGACAGCTCGTCTCGTAAGCGTCGCGGTCTGCTTTGTTGCCACATACTTCGCCGGAAGAAGCGGTCGCACCGGAGTAAGTAACCGTGCAGGTTACACACTTCTTGCAAGCCGGGGTAGCCATGGCGAAGCATGCCACAGCAACGATGAGGAGAGCCTTTTTCATTGTTGGTTTTTTTGGTTTGGGGGCGCTAAAGTAGTGAAGTGAGCCAAAAACACAAGCCCCCGACGCGGTGCCAGCCCTACCCCACCAACGGAACCGCAACGCTTGCCTGGCCACCCACGGCCCTGCCATACGCCAAGGGCCTCACCGGGGTATGGACCTATCCAAACCACAGGCATCGGTGCGGACCGAGCCCTTGCACCGCAACAAGGATCGGTCCTAGGACTTGTCGCCAGCTAACAGACAGAGTGCTGCCACTGGAGGCGTTCGAGCGGTCGCGCATGATCCATGGACCTCGAGCTTCTCGCGCACGCCCTGGGCTTCTTGCCACGGGGGGGAACTTCTCCGGATAGGAGGTGTAGCCATCACCCGTACCGTCGTTCCAGTTGAACTTACAGGTGCTGCACTTCTTGCAGGCGGGCGTCGCGAAAGCGAAGCAGGCGACTGCGATCACGAGGAGGGCCTTTTTCATGGGAGGTGTCGTTGGTTTCGAGGCGCTAATCTATCATATTGGCCGAATTCCGGTTGAATGCCCCCGAAATTTCGGGAGGCTGCCACAGGCCCGCAAGGTCGCCATGAGCATTGTCCGCGTTGCGCACCTTTGCCCCATGCGCATCGCCGTGAACGTCCGCTTGCTCCAACAGGGGAAACTAGAGGGCATCGGCTGGTTCGCGCACGAAACGCTGTCGCGGATCTGCACGGCACATCCGGAACACACGTTCATCTTCTTCTTCGATCGGCCGTGGCACGAGCGGTTCATCTATGGAGCGAACGTGTTACCTGTGCGCATAGCGCCCCCAACGCGGCACCCGCTGCTCTATTGGATCTGGTTCCAATGGCGTCTGCCCGCCATGTTCCGGAAGCACAAAGCGGATGTGTTCCTCTCTCCGGATGGTTTCCTGAGCACCCGCACGAACGTGCCCCAACTGGCGGTGATCCACGACCTCAACTTCGAACACTATCCGAACGACCTTCCGCGGACCTACCGTTGGTACTACCGTACTTGGTTCCCCCGTTTCGCGCGTTTGGCCGCTCGCATCGTTACGGTGTCAGAGTTCTCCAAGCAGGACCTGATCGCCACCTATGGCGTTCGTGCGGCCCCGGTGGATGTGGTGTACAACGGGGTCGGGGATATTTTCCGGCCCAGTTCGACGGAAGAGCGGCTTGCGGCTCAGCAGGAGTTCGCGGGCGGTCATCCCTATCTGGTCTGTGTGGGCTCGTTGCACCCGCGCAAGAACATCGCACGGCTTCTGGCCGCGTTCGATCAAGTGGCCAAGGCCCGTCCGGATATCCGCTTGGTGGTGGTTGGCGAGGCCTTTTGGTGGGATGCCGCCATGAAGCAGGCCTGGAAAGGACTGATCCATAAGAACCGCGTGTCCTTCACCGGTCGCTTGGACCAACCCCGGTTGCGAAGCGCGCTGGGCGGAGCGGAGGCACTTGCCTTTCTTTCCTATTTCGAGGGGTTCGGCATTCCGGTGGCCGAGGCGATGCGCTGTGGCATCCCGGTGGTCGCGGCCCGGGCGACGAGTTTGCCCGAAGTAGCAGGTGATGCCGCCGTGTACTGTGACCCGTTCGATATAGAGGACATCACGCGTGCTTTGGAGCGGGTGCTCTCCGTTCCCGATCTGCGCGCCCGCATGATCAAAGCAGGCTTGGAGCGGTCCGCGCACTTCACCTGGGACCGCACCGCCGATGGCCTTTGGGCAAGTTTGCAGCACTTGGTTGGCTAGCACCCGGTAACCAGGAAGGCACGTATGTCCCTCGCACCCTGCTACCGAAAAGACCTGCTTGAAGCGGGTTGCGATGAGGCCGGGAGGGGTTGCCTGGCAGGCCCAGTGGTCGCCGCCGCCGTGCTACTGCCGCCGGGTGCGCGCATCCCTGGATTGAACGACAGCAAAAAGCTCAGTGCGGGACAGCGCGCGGAACTGCGGCCGTTGATCATGCAAAAAGCGATCGCTTGGGCCGTCGCCGAGGCAAGCGCGGAGGAGATCGACCGCATCAACATCCTGAACGCATCCTTCCTGGCGATGCACCGCGCGATCGCCGCATTGTCCATTCCCCCGCAGCACTTGTTGATCGATGGCAACCGGTTCAACCCGTACACGGGGATCCCCCATACGTGCATGGTTAAGGGCGACGGACGGTTCCGCAACATCGCCGCTGCGAGCGTACTCGCCAAAACCCACCGCGATGCCCTGATGGAACAGCTCGCTTTGGACCACCCGCATTACGGCTGGCGGATCAACAAAGGCTATCCAACCCCCGACCATCGCCACGCGATCGCGCAGCACGGACCCTGCCTTTGGCATCGGCGGAGCTTCCGGCTATTGGCCGACGCAGCAGTTCCACTGTGAACAGGTCCGTGTGCGTAGGCCGCACCGGTCGGAACGGCAAGCCCTCCATCAGTCTGCTTGCTTTGCGCCATGCGCCGGGTCCTGCTCTTGTTGCTTCTATTGGCGCTCACAGCGATCGGCACCTGGCAGTTGTTCCGCCAAATGCGACCGGCGGAAAGCAGCACCGATCCGTGGAGCGCGATCCCCAGTGACGCGGCCCTGATCATCGCCCTGCCGGATGTCCGTTCCTTTTGGGAACAATGGACCCGGACCGCGCAGTTGGCCACCGTGTTCGGAGGCACCGCCACAGGACAAGCGTTTGATCGTGTCTTCAGCCGGTTGGTGGGAAATGAGGCGGATGGTTCAGCGCATGTGCCTCTGATACTCGCCGTGGTACGAAGGGATGATGGATCGGCCGCATCATGCGCCGTGCTGTCCTCGATGACACCTGATGCGCTCGCTGGTATCGCGGCCCACGTGGGTGCTGGCTTGGGCCGCGCCGCGCTGGAGCGCGGGGAGCGGATCCGCCTGCAGGTCGACACGGGATTGCCCGACCTGCACGGCACGCTGCACAAAGACCTGTTGCTTCTGAGCAGTGATCCCGCGCTGCTTGAAGACATGGTGCGGAAAACCGGAATGGCCGCTACGAACAATGGACTAACGCAGGCACGCCGCACATTGGGCCTAGGGGCCGATGCGTATGTAATGGTACACCTTGCCGAGGCTTGGCCAGGTTTGGAACAATGGGTGGATCCCAACGCGTTGGGAGAACTTCCGTGCAGCGACGGCTGGGCAGCGCTCGATGTTCGCATCCGGCCGGAGGCGCTTCTTATGAGCGGCGTGTTCCTCGCAGCGGATAGCACCGGGGCCGCGAAGAATGCTTCCCCCTTCACCCAGGAAGACATGCTGCGAGCGCTTCCTGCGGAAGTGACCGTTTTGGATCTGCATGGGCCTGAGTTCTTGGCGCGTCGAATCGTGGACCATGCACCGGACAGCGTGCGGTCCTTGTTGTCGGAATGGAGTGGTATGGCCTCCGCAACCGGAAGCGGCTACATCGCCGAGGACAGCCTGGCCCACTGGTTGGTCGTGGCTGCGATCGACACCGCCAGCACCGCGCGTGTCCTGGCCTCCCTGCAGGCTACCGGGACCAGCGCGCTAAAGCATCGTGGTTACCCCATACACCACGCACCTGCCCTGCGCGTGCTCGCTGACAGTACCTGGACCCCTGCCCTAGAATGGGTCGTTCTGCTCGGTGATCATGTCGTGATCGCCGATCTGTCGAGTGCGGCGGTGCGCGCGGTGGACGCTTACCTGGACGGCGGCACGTTGGCACAAGACCTCCGCACCAGCGAACTGCTGCAACGCAACGCCTCGCCCGCCCTTCGCACCATTTGGTGCGATCTGGGCCGCGGCCAGGTTCAGCTAGCCCGGTCCGCGACATCCAGCGCCGCTGCGACAATGGCCACGCAGGCCGACCTCTGGAACGAACTCGGTGGGCTGCTTTTCCAAGTGCGCCGCCGAGAGAAAGGGATGTCCTACATACATCTGAGCGTGCAGCACGCACCGATCTCGCAGCCCGTGGACCGCACGCGATGGAGTTTGCCGCTCACCGCACCGCTGATCGGCGTTCCGCAAATGGTGCGCAACCATGCCAATGGCATGAGTGAAATACTGGTGCAAGACAGCACAACCCGTCTTCTGTTGATCAGCACCGGTGGACACGTGCTCTGGGAAAAGAAGCTGGAAGGACCGATGTGCGCACCGGCATTGCAGGTGGACCGTTTTCGGAACGGCAAACTCCAACTGTTGATCGGCACCAGGCAAAACATCCACCTCATTGACCGCAACGGCGCGGATGTAGCGGGCTTCCCCGTTCGCCTCGCCGCCGAAGCCAGCGCACCGCTTTCCGTTGTGGACTATGAAAAAGATGGGCACTATCGCATCTTGGTGCCACTTGAAGATGGCCGCCTACTGAACCTCGGGCCGGATGGAAAACCCGTGGAAGGTTGGACTCCGGAAAAGCTGGCCGTGCCGATCAACAGCCCTGTGCAACACCTGCGGATCAAGGGCAAGGACCACTTGTTGTTCAGCGACGCGAACGGGCGCATCCATGTGCTCGACCGGCGCGGTGCGAAGCGCATGGCCAAAGGACCCGAACTGAGCAAGGGCTCCAAGTTGATCGCGGTGGTCGGTGGCAATGATCTCGCAACAAGCCAATTGATCCACATTAACGCGGATGGGGAACTTCGTTCCACCACTCTCGGGGGCACAACCCTGAAGATCGGCCGTGCGGAACAGGAGCGCTTCGGCACCTACTCCTCCGGCACCGGATCACGTCTCTGGCGGCTGGATGGCGACAGCCTGTGGACCCGAGATCCGAGGGATCGGGTCGCTAGTGCATCTCGGTATCGTGGGCCTGCATGAGGCCTCTCCGATCCGGGAACGAGGAAGGCGGATGGCAAGTCATCGCTGAAGAGGCCCCATCCTTGCACCTGGTCGATGCGCAAGGGTCCGAGTTGATGTCCCCGCTGAAGGCAATGGGTCTGGCAGCGATCGGCGATCTGGACCGGGATGGAGAACTCGATCTGGTGACCGTGACACCGGATGGGCGCCTCACGGCAAGGAGGGTGGCGCGCTGATCAGGATCGAAGACTTCCTATCGGCAAGCCCGTCGCGCATTGGCCCATGCGAACCGTGTTCAACGCTTGGGTTTTCGCAATACGAGCCGTGTACCGGGCGCCACCGGCGCATCCTCCGCGAGGCCGTTGTACAGCGCCAATTTTTCCAGCTTCATCCCATGCTCCTGGCTGATGCTCCAGAGCGACTCTCCGGCGCGCACGACATGCTCCTTGGCTTCTTTGGCCTGGTTGCGCTTGGGTTGCAGGTAGAGCACCTGCCCTTCCATGATCGCCGCGTTCTTGTCCTGATCGTTCCACTTCGCCACTTGCCCAGCGAGCACGCCGAGTTCATCGGCCACACCGCGGAACGTGTCTCCCCTGCGCGCCATCACGACCTTCATGCCGAGCGCATTGCGTTGTATCGGACGGGATCCGTCCACGGACACGATCACTTCATCGCCTTCGGTGGGCCGGGGTTTCGTGGTGCTGGGCTTGGGTGCTGGTGCGGGGCGTGATGGCTTGCCGCCACTGTCCAGTTTGTGGAGCTCGTAGCGTTCGATCAGGTCGATCAATTTTTGCGGATAGCGCGGATCCGTGGCGTAGCCTGCCTTCTTCAAACCATGCGCCCAACCCTTGTAGTCGGTGGTGCGCAACTCAAAGAGCCCGGCATAGCGCGGTCGCTGGAGGAAGCGGGCATGATCATCATAGCTGTCCGCCGCATCGTTGTACTTGCGGAAGCAATCATTCTTCCGGTCATCATCATGGTAGCTCTTGCCACCGGTCCAATCGGGCGTACACTTGATGCCGAAATGGTTGCGGGCCTCGCGCGCCAGTTCGCTGTTGCCGTTGCCGCTTTCCAACAGCCCTTGCGCCAGGGTGATGCTCGCAGGAATGCCGTGCTCCTTCATCGCCTTCACCGCCACCCCTTCCCATTGGGCGATGTACTCCTCGGCGGTGTACCGCTGGCCAAAAGCGGCTCCCGCCAGGAGCATCAGCACAGCAGCAGTGGAGGTTTTCAAGGGGATTGTCATGCGCAAGCCGCGAAACTACCGGGCAACCTAAACGGGCCGAGTCTGCGGAGGGCCCCTGTTCCCACGTCCGCTTGTGGATAGAACGCTGCGGCCCGAACGCTTCGTGCAACCCTGCGATCTTCTCGCCTGCGGATCGAACCGAAAGCATTGGCCGAGCGTTATAGTGGCAGACCGAATGAAGGATCCGAAGAAAAGCGAAGCATCGACGGAACGCCTTGAACGCGATCCGTGCGACTTCTACCATACGGAAGCAGGCTATCTGGTCTTCACCGAGCAGTACCACCTGAAGCGTGGCTATTGTTGCCAAAGCGGTTGTCGGCATTGCCCTTTCGGGTACAATGCAACGACAAAGGCGGTGGAGAAGCCGCAAGCGGATTAGCACAGGTCGCGAAGCGCAGGGCTATTTCTCAGTCCCGGGCAGCGAAGCCGCATCAAAGCCTATCTTGTTCCAAAGGCACGATCATGCGCAGCGCCACCCTTCTCCTTAGTCTGTGGTGCTCGGCTGGTCTCTTCGCCCAGAACTGGGCCTTGATCAACCCGGCCTACAAATACAACTACTCGCTCGGCGGAACGGACACGATCACCAACCAGATCTTCGCCACGCAGTGGATACGCTTGGGGCCGGATAGTTTCCGGTATGCGTTCAATCTGGATCGGCATGGTTGCGACACCTCCACAGTTGGGGCTGCCGGGCTGCTTCGTGTTGCCGGACCAGCCTCAGTTCATCGCGTTGTGAAGCGTCCGCCGGTTTGGCACTTGGCGGATGATCCGGATCGCTCGTTCTGCTCCCGCTAAGCGCGCTTCGGTGCGTGACCTGGCTCTTCGATTCGCTGGCTAACATCACCGCCACGGTTACCACCCAGTTCGGTGGTTCCGGTTCGGCAATCGGCCGACTCAATGCGAGCGATCGCGTTTCGGACCAATGGCGACAGCATCGTCATCAGGCAGTTCGGCATCGGTGTCCCTCGCTGCACTTCCGCGGCGTACCAGTGATCGGTCATCAAGCATTGGCGCTTGGCCCGTTATCCTGAAGACCAATGTTCGGCCTGCAGACCGGGGATGTGGCTGGACTATCGTGGCGAAGAGGTCGGTTTCTATCGATGGGTGCCTCAGGGTATTCCGGAGCACGCCGTCGGCAGAACAGGTTCACGGTCGTCGTCTCGGGGAATGTTCAGTGCTCGAGTTCGAAAGCCAATACGTGGAGCCCGCGGGACTGGTTCGATCCCATCGCCAGCCAACACGCTCCGGGGGCCGGGTCAGGGGACCATGGGTAGTTCAAATGGACATCGGGCTGCCCGGAATTCTTGGACCTCCTGGAAGTTCCTACCCTGGCGAGTAGTTCGCGGCCGTGTTCGGCTGGGGAGAACATCTGGCTGACAACAGGGGTATTCGGGTCGGCTTGTGCATCGCGGACCATCGGATCGACAGCGATGGGCGATACGTCATTCAAGCCAAACCATTTCCAACCGGCAATTTCGGAGATGCTTTCTCGCTGTACACGCCGAACGACAGTATCGCCCCCGGTCTGTATGGGTATGGCATCTCGTTCAATGGGTTCAATGGATTCCCTCCCCGGACGTTCCTGATGTCGCGGCTCTGGTACAGGGCGGGCATGGGCCTGATGCTCTGCGACGGACCTATGTTCGAAGCGGAGAACAGTACGTGCTTGAAGGAGCCGTGATCGATGGCGACACCATCGGCACTGTGCATTCCGCGACTCAGAGTTCCTTGCCGTGCGGCGACGCTGCAGGCATACCGGCCCGGTGGTCTTTCCCAACCCCGCGGACGATGTCATTCACATCACCGACATGGATGGGTACGATCGATCCTTTGTTGTTCACGATGGAACCGGGCGGCCTGTGCTGACCGGTCAGGCGCAAGGCGCCACGTTCGATCTCCTGTTGGCAAACTGATGGATACTACTTCCTCAGCCTAAGCGCCGGCAAGCCGGCCGAGGGCGTTTCATCGTCGACGGCTTCTCCTCATGAGCAACGGGCCGATCGCCTCTGCCGCCCATCTTTGTGCTTCGCCTTCGCCCAAACGCTTCGGCGGACCAAGCATGCCCGTAGCTACCGCCAGCGACCTTCAGCTTTTCCAGCATACCATCCGCGAAGGCATCCCCGATGTCCTTCCCCCTGCGCACCCGCTCGACTCTTCAGTTAGCCACGCGCCCAAGCGCAAGGACATTCTGAGCGCGGAGGAAAAGAAGCTCGCACTGCGCAACGCATTGCGTTACTTCCCGAAGAAGCACCACGCCACGCTGGCGCCGGAGTTCGCAGCGGAGCTGAAGGAGCATGGCCGCATTTACATGTACCGTCTGCGTCCGGAGCATGCGATGCACGCGCGGCCGATCGGTGAGTACCCGGCAAAGTGCAAGCAGGCCGCCGCGATCATGCTGATGATCCAGAACAATTTGGATCCCGCCGTCGCCCAACATCCGCACGAGCTGATCACCTATGGCGGCAACGGAGCGGTGTTCCAAAACTGGGCGCAGTACCGCCTCACCATGCGCTACTTGAGCGAGATGACCGAGGCGCAGACGCTCGTGATGTACAGCGGTCATCCACTCGGGCTGTTCCCAAGTCACAAGGAAGCGCCGCGCGTGGTGGTCACCAACGGCATGGTGATCCCCAACTACAGCAAGCCCGACGACTGGGAGCGGATGAACGCGCTCGGCGTTTCGCAGTACGGGCAGATGACGGCCGGCAGCTACATGTACATCGGTCCGCAGGGGATCGTGCATGGCACCACCATCACCGTACTGAACGCATGCCGGATGTTGAAGGAACCCGGAGCTAGCGGCAAGCTGTTCGTGACCTCCGGTCTTGGCGGCATGAGCGGTGCGCAGCCCAAGGCAGGTAACATCGCAGGTGTCGTAACGATCTGCGCGGAAGTGAACGCGACGGCTGCGCACAAACGGCAAAGCCAAGGCTGGGTGGATGAAGTGATCAGCGATGTGGATACCTGTATCGATGCGGCTCAGGCTTGGCAGAAGAAAGGCGAAGCCCACAGCATCGCCTTCCTCGGCAACATCGTCGACCTGTGGGAGCGCCTCGCTGCAAGAAACATCAAGGTGGACCTCGGCAGCGACCAGACCAGCTTGCACAACCCGTGGTCGGGAGGCTACTACCCGGTCGGGTTGAGCTACGAGGAGAGCAACGCGCTCATCGTGAAAGATCCGAACGCGTTCAAAGAACGCGTGCAGGAAACGCTGCGCCGACATGTGACGGCCGTGAACACGCTCGCAGCGCGGGGCATGTATTTCTTCGACTACGGTAACGCGTTCTTGTTGGAGAGCAAGCGGGCTGGTGCGGAGATCGGCGGTAGCAATGGCGAAGAGTTCCGTTACCCCAGCTACGTGGAGGACATCATGGGCCCGCTGTGCTTCGACCATGGTTTCGGGCCGTTCCGCTGGGTATGCACGAGCGGTGATCCGAAGGACCTGGCGACGAGCGATCGCATCGCGGGTGATGTGCTGGAAGCGATGCTGCACGAAGCCCCAGAGGCCATCCGCCAGCAGATCGCGGACAACCTGCATTGGATCCGCAGCGCGCAGCAGAACAAACTCGTGGTGGGCAGCCAGGCACGGATCCTCTACGCGGACAGTGAAGGGCGCGTGCGCATCGCAGAAGCCTTCAACAACGCGATCAAGGATGGGAGCATCACGGCACCGATCGTCATCTTAGGCCGCGATCACCATGACGTGAGCGGAACGGACAGCCCCTACCGCGAGACCAGCAACATCCGCGATGGCTCGCGTTTCACCGCGGACATGGCCGTGCAGAATTTCGTGGGCGACGCCTTCCGCGGCGCCACGTGGATCAGCTTGCACAACGGCGGCGGTGTGGGTTGGGGCGAAGTGATCAACGGTGGCTTCGGCATGGTGCTCGACGGCAGCGCCGACAGCGACCGCCGCCTGAAGGCCATGCTGCACTGGGACGTGAACAACGGCATCGCTCGCCGCGCATGGGCCAGGAACCCGAATGCGGTTTGGAGCATTGAACAGGAGATGAAGCGCACCCCGCTGCTGACCGTGACCCTTCCGCATCAAGCGGACGACACGACCATCGACTCCGCGCTCGCATGAACCTGGAAGAGCTTCCGGCCTTCGTCCGCGAGGGCGTGGTGCGCGCCGTGATCGAGATACCGGCTGGTACAGTGGATAAGCGCCAGTACGACGTGGCGACCAACACCTTTCCCATCGATCGTCGCGAGGTGTGCCCCGTCGCATCGCCTTTCTCCCCTATCCGGCCAACTACGGATTCATCCCGGGTACGCGCATGGACAAGGCGCAGGGTGGTGATGGTGATGCGCTCGATGTGTTCGTGCTCTGCGCTACGCAGCCAAGCGGAACCGTGATGGAAGTGGAACCGATCGGCATCATCGAACTGCTGGACGCGGGCGAACGCGACGACAAGATCATAGCGCTGCCAGTCGACCGGACGTTGCTGAACATGGACGTGGACGATATCCATGAACTCCTGCCGCCGCCAGGGAGCATCCTGGTGACCTGGCTGCTGAACTACGATCCCATGGATGGGGCAGCGCTAGTAGGCGTAAGAGGAAGGAAGGACGCTCGGCCAGCGTTCGGCGTTGGTCGCGTCGATAACCTTTTTTGCCTTGGACCCAACCCCGGAGCTAAACGCTGCGTGTATGGGAGCGAACCAAGAACCGAAACCCTTACCACCGAAAATGAGATCCACTCTCCGCTCCATCACCTTTGGGCTGGCCGCCTTGCTCAGTGCAGGGGTCATGGCCCAACAACCCTACACCTGGGTCATTTCAGGCGTGGTGGTACCCTGCGCACCGAACACCTCGGTGAACATCCAGACCCTCCCGGGCACCCAGCCCACCATCAACATCAACGTGCCGGTGGACGCGAACTGCGGCTTTTCCGCGACCTTGAACCTGGCGACCGCGACTTCGTGGATCGAAGTTTCGACCTTGTGCAATGGCCAAGTAGTGAGCTGGTCGGATTCCACCATGTTCAACTTTTTCATGGACAGCGCATTCACCGCGATCACGCTTACCTGCGGGACGGGGAACTACGACTGCCTCGGCGTGTTGAACGGACCGGACATGCCCGGTTCCGCCGTGCGATGATGGCGACCCGAACACCACCAGGGATCTTTGGACCGGTAACTGCGCCTGCATCGGCAACGGTGGCGTGGCGTATGACTGCCTCGGTGTGCTGAACGGACCTGATGTGCCGGGCATGCCATGCGACGACAGCGACCCGCTCACCACCTACAGCTGGTGGGATGCCAACTGCGTTTGCACCGCTGATTCCAATTTCTTCAACTACGACTGTCTGGGAATACTGAACGGACCCAACGTACCGGGCAGTGCGTGTGTGACAGTACCCGGCACCAATATCACCGGCACATGGGACATGAATTGCGTGTGCGACTCACTCAACAATGGGAACCAGTACGACTGCCTCGGTGTGTTGAACGGACCCGACATGCCCGGAACCGCTTGCGACGATGGCGACCCTTTGACCGTACAGGACCACTGGACCGCGAACTGTGTCTGCGAAGGCTTCCTTAACGGCCAGATCGACTGCAATGGCGTATTGAACGGATGGGACCTGCCGGGCACACCTTGCGACGACAACGACCCGCTCACCCCTTACAGCTACTGGGATTGGAACTGCGTGTGCGTGGCCGATTCCAGCAATGGCATCCTCTACGATTGCCTCGGCATCCTGAACGGACCGAACATGCCGGGCACGCCCTGCAATGATGGCGACCCGATGACCTTCAACGATACCTGGAACGGCAGCTGCACATGCGTGGGCGGCGGTGGTCTGCCATGCGATGCCACCTTCGTGATCTCGCAGGCCTACGACAGCCTTCAGGGTCAGATCCCATACGCACTCTTCGTGTACACGCTGAACAACGCTCCGGGCCTGAGCTATGTATGGGATTTCGGCGATGGCGCTAGCAGCACGCAACCCTATCCGGTTCACAGCTACAACACGCCTGGCCCTTTCCTGCTCTGCCTTACAGTGACCGGGCTCGGATGCACGAACACCTATTGCGACACTGTAGGCGTGGATAACACCGGCACCATCATTCCCATGGGCGGCCAAGGCGGAGGATTCACCATCAACGTGATGGCGGCCGGCAGCACCAGCGTGGATGAGCCTACCGCGACCAGTGAGATCTTCGCGATCCGCCCGAACCCGGTGTTGGACGTGTTGACCGTCGATCTGCACGCGACGAGCAGCGAGAGCGCACGGATCGAGGTATTGGACCTGACCGGCAAAGTGGTCCGCGCTGAGCAAGCCCGCTTGCTGGCTGGTGCCAACACCCTGCGCATGGATGTGAGCGGTCTGGAGACCGGCACCTACTTGCTCCGCGTGGCTGGTCCGGAGGGAACGGTTACCCAGCGGTTCGTTCACGGCCGATAAGCACGAACGTTTCGGAAACCCGCGACCAAACCGGTCGCGGGTTTCCGATTTTTACAGACCCAGCTAAGGACGCAGGAAAAAGTCGGGCGCACCCAACCCTTGAACCATCGCCCGCGTGTATGGAAGTGAACTACTGAAACACCTGAACCCATGAGACCCCTGCTTCGCGTGGTGAGCTTAGGACCAGCCTCCTCGCAACAAGTGCCCTTCCGCAGACACCGCCTCCTTATGTGGTCACGATCCATGGCACTGTTGGCGTGGGGCTACCAAGCCAACCGGTCTACATCTCCACTGTGGGAAACACACTCCCCACGGTGAACGTGAGCCTGATCGCCAACGTGACGAATGGCAACTTCACCTTCATTCACCCCATGGAGTCGTTCTCCGGCTCATTCCTCGTCACAACCTACTGCAATGGTCTAGCCGAAAGCGTCACACTGCCCTATGTGGTGGATTCCCTTCAACCGAACGGTACTGTTCTCTATGCGGACTTGAACTGCGGGAACGAGGACTGCTTAGGGGTGGTGGGTGGGAGCGCATACGGGTGCCCCCTGCGATGATACCAACACGAACACCTACGGCGACTATTGGAGCCCAGCGTGCAACTGTGTTGGGTATCCCACACCCGGCTACCCGATCACTATATCGGGAACAGTGATCGGATGCACCGCTTGGACCCAAGTACGGATCATCCCTCACCTCTTCTTAGACACGACGATAACAGTGGATGCCAATTGCAACTACAGCTTCACTTTCCTCGCGTTCGGAGCGGGGAACCTAGAAATCTCCACAACCTGCGATTGGGGCTTACCACGCTCGCACAATCCACCCCGTGAACAGCGGGACCCCGCAGTCACGTTGGATCTCCAATTGCGGAGGCACTGTGGATTGCGAAGGCGTTAGTGGTGGTTCCGCTCTACCAGGTACCGCATGCGACGATAACGATCCACTCACCCCGTACAGCTATTGGAACTCGGCGTGTATCTGCGTACCCGATACCAGCGCTTTCTTCGATTGCCTTGGGATACCGAACGGCAATGCCTGGCCAGGCACCCCTTGTGATGATCAAGATCCGAACACGGTGAACGATACCTGGGATGCCAACTGCGTATGCGCGGGATCTTCGCCGCTACCCTGTGAGGCCGACTTCTGGGTGATCCAAGCCTACGAGATCGACAGCGCCAATGGGGGTACGCCGGTGCCGATTCCGAACGAGCTCTGGCTCTGGAACCTCAGCAGTGGGGGAAGTGGCAACTACAGTTTCGTATGGGACTTCGGCGATGGCACTTCGTCCACCGATGCATACCCCACGCACATCTATCCCAACGGCGGACCCTACGTCCTGTGCCTCACGATCGACGACGGTGTGGGCTGCACGAGCACCTATTGCGACTCCATCTCGGTGGATGCGAACGGCATCTACCAAGGCATGGCAGGCCAGCCTATGGATCGTGCGGCGATGACCTTGAACGTGATAGACCCGATAATCTCCCACGTATCGGAGCAACCCGCTCTCGCTGGACTCGCGCTCTGGCCGAACCCGGTTACGGATGAGTTGAACATGTCCCTTTCCAGCGACCTGAGCGGCCGCATACCGGTGAGCGTGATCGACATGAGCGGACGTTGTGTGCTGGCCACCTTCCGAACGTTGAGCAGCGGAACCAACCGGTTCACCATCCCCACGGAAGCCCTTGATCCAGGTGTCTATCTATTGCATATCGGGAACGACCGGAACGCCTTGAACCAACGTTTCGTGAAGAACCCGTGAAACCCGTCGATCTTTACGGAAGGGTGTTCACCTCGCAGTGTGCGCCCTTCCGTCGATCCGCATGGTGACCGAATCGCTGATACTCCGGTGCGTCCAACAGGAGCCCAAGGCCCAGTATGAGCTGTACCGTGCCCTATACCGGCAGATGATGTCCATTACCACACGGTACGAGCGGAACCAACAGGACGCAGTGGCACGGATGAACCAAGGGTTCTTGAAGATCCTTACGGGCATTGGCGACCGGAGGCCGGAGGTACCCTTCGAACTGTGGTCGCGCCGCATCATGATCAACACGGTGATCGATGCGTTCCGCAGGGACAAACGTCGCAAAGCACAAGAAGTGCTCGATGCACAAATGGACCTGCCCGAAGCATCTGAAGTGAACGACTACCTGCGCCACATGGAGGCCGATGCATTGAACGATCTGTTGTTACGCGTTCCGCCCATGTCGCGTAACGTCTTCAACCTTTTCGCGGTGGACGGCTGCTCGCACGCGGAGATCGCGGAACTGCTGGGCATCGGCGAAAGCACATCGAAGTGGCATGTACACCACGCCCGGAACCTATTGAAGAAAGCGGTCGGCGAAAGCGCCAG
Source organism: Flavobacteriales bacterium (assembly GCA_016712025.1). Lineage (GTDB taxonomy): Bacteria > Bacteroidota > Bacteroidia > Flavobacteriales_F > PHOS-HE28 > PHOS-HE28. Next base: position 16,917 of record JADJRW010000038.1, on the reverse strand, counting down.
GACGCAAACCACGCACACCACCCACCGATGAACACGCCCGAAGGATTCGACGACCTGGTGCGGCGCAAACTCGAAGAGCGGGCGTTCCCTTTCGATTAGGCGCACTGGCTCGAAGCGCAGCGCGCTATCCAAGCCGAGCAGCGACACAAGCGGTCCAATGGTTGGTGGTTCGCCGGTCCCTTGGTGCTGTTGATCAGCCTAGGTACCTGGTGGGTGATGAACACTGCGGATCCAGTCGCGACGAACCATGCGAATACATCCGCACCGGCAATGGTGCGATCTGCGGAACCAGCATCGGTCGCACAGATCCCCGTAAAGCCACAGGCCGATGCAGCATCGCTATCATCTGCGCTATCCAGCACACACGCGGCTGATCCCGAACGAACTCCCCTGGCCGAAGCGGTGGCGAAGACGCCAAAGGCGATCCGCGCTGTAGAGCCAAGCACATCACCTGTGCGGGCGTTCGATGCACAGGCACCAGCGCAGAACACGACCACCGCGGCGACAGCGCTACCGAAAAGCGCACCTTCCATAGCGAACCAACAAGACGTCGTTCCTGATATCGCATCGATCACAATGAACGACGCAGTGCCTATCAGCGCGGAGGAGCCGATGTCGCCGGGAAATATCGACGTAGTTGCACCAGATAGCAGCACCACGAAAACGGGATCAGTGCTCTCGATCAGCGCGGGCGGCGATGTGAAGGGATCCCAGCAGGAGACGGTACTTGCCACAACGCTCGCACCGGAGCCGATCGCACCCGCGCCCCTGGTGATCCTGCCGACCAATAGCGGAACGGATAATCTGGCCAGCACCGCAGCTCTGAGCTCAACACCGGACAGCAGCATCTTCAACGCGGATAGCACCAGCACGGAAGATCTTGCGACACCCACACCACCGCTCATCGATCGCATCTCTCCCTGGGAACTCAGTGCGATGGCCGGCTTACTGTCTACAGCAAGTCGCTACAAGGGCGGCGGAAGCGATACCTGGAGTGAAGGGGTAAGCAATGGGGCCGCGCCCACGTTCGGTGCGGAGCTCATGCACATGGGCAAGCACTTCGGCATTGGCACGGGGGCACACTACAGCACTTTTTCGGAACGGATCCGCACCGAGGAACGAACAAGTACATTGATCGACATCCAGAACTATTGGTATCTCCAGCCGGTGGTGATCGATGTGCTCGTGATCACCGGCAGCTTCGACTCACTGGGAGTGACCTACTATGTGGGTGAGAACCAGCAAACAGAAGTGAACGTGCTCGCCAATGGCTCCGATACCACCGTAACGACGACCGTGCTCCGCAGTGGCCGCGACCAAGTGAACCGCACCAGCTATCTGGAGGTACCGTTGCTTTTGGATGCACACCTAACTCAGGGGCGCTGGATGTTCGGTCTACGCGGTGGTCCGATGCTGGGCGTGCTCACCAGAAGGCAAGGTGCGGTGCCCAATGCGGCCGATGATGGCTACGCGGAGTTCACGGACCAAGCGTTCCGATCTATGATCCTGGGCTACACGGCGCGTGCCTACATCCGTTATCGATTCAATAGCGCGTGGTCCATCGGTTTGGAACCGACGATCAAGGGGCATCTCATGGATACTTACGCCAATGGGGACCTTTCCCGGCGGACCTCCGGGTTCGGTGGCGTGCTAAGCCTCACCTATCGATTGCGGTGATCAGCGCACCACCGCGATGCGTGCGATCGCGATAATGGCCTTGGACCCATCCCGCACGCACAAGGAGTACGATCCCGGGGCAAGGAACGTACATCCACCGTCACACCGTTCCCTGAACGATGCGCGACCAAGGAAGATGGGCCCCGCGCGGATCGATGGCGTCGATCGACCATGTTCCGAGGGAAGGTGGAAGCGGAGCGATGCTTACTTGGTCCGACCCGGGCACTGGCCACGCCTCCAAGATCCGCACAGCGGCATGCTCAGGTATGGCGTTGACCTCGCAGTACCCATTGTTACAGAAGACGACGCTGTCGCCGACGGAGCCAGTGTTCACGTCGAGGAAAGGAGCGGCGAGCGCCGTGCGTGTCACATCGCACAGATCCACCGTACCTGAAACAGTGCCCCCGTTGAAGGTGCTGTCAGTGATGCGGATCACCCCCTTCGCCGCCGATCGTCCCGAAGTTGATCGGATCGCCTTGGATGGAAAGCAACGCGGTAGCCGCATCCAGATCCAACTCGCCTTGGACGGTCACGTTCCCCTCCACCAAAATCAAACCGCCCTGTTCAAGACCCGCGCCAATGAGCAGGTCGCCTATGAGCGCGATGCTCCCGTCATTGATGGAGGAATGTTGAACGTGCAGCGTACCAAGCCATATGAACGCGCTGTCGTTCACGAACGCCGCGGTCCAAAGACCCGCACCCTCGATGATGCCGTGGTTGACCACAGCACCCGTACCGGCCATGTGATCGACCTCCAGGCGGCCTTCTGCTTCGTTCTCCCACAGCGCAAAGGAATCGAGCGTATCGGTGACCAAGAAACCACGGTTCTCGAACCCCTCGCGCGACTGTTCGAAGCGTTGCACATCAATACTACCGAAGTTGACCGCATCCACTTGGAACGGTGTGGTGCGCAATTCGAAGCGATCCACCAACAAGAAGCCATTGTTGTAGAACGCACCACCGTGGGACAACGCGGAGCCGTCCAGGCTGCCGTTCAACACGAGGATAAGATCCCCAAGACCGAGCGTGTCCGGTTGAACGATGTTTACGGCATGGGCGATCACGACACTCGTGTCGCCGCCCGGCACACAAGCGCAATCCCAGGTCGCGGGATCATCCCAGCTACCGTCCGCCACGGAGGTCACTACCTGCGCGTGAGCGCTTGGAAGGAAGGGGAACACGGTAAGCAGGGCCAGCCATCGCATGGTCCCAAGGTAGTGCGCGGAACGAACGTATCGCTCCTATTCCCGCTCAACCCCGCAGCACAGCGCCAGCCTCCAGTTCCAATGCGGTCCGGATACGTTCCATCGCCTTGTCCACCTGCTCATCGGTCAAGGTGCGCTCCACATCCTGTAGGATGAAGCTAAGTGCGTAGCTCATCTTCCCTTGCGGAAGTTTGTCACCCTCGTAGACATCGAAGAGATCCACCTGCCTAAGCAGCTTGCGCTCCGCGTGCAGGGCGATGCTGCGCAACCGCGCGAAGGTCACAGAGCGGTCCAACAGAAGGCTCAGGTCGCGCCGCACTTCCGGGTATTTGGGCACCTCTACGAACTTCACCGAACGGTGCTCCTGGATCCAATGGGCATCGATCAACTCGGCGAAGAAAACGGGCTGCGCGATCCCGAACGCCTTATGGACTTTGGGATGCACCCCCCCCGCGAGCGCCATCAGGCGCTTCCCCACACGCGCCTCCACGACATCGTGCAGAAGGGGGTGCATCGCCGGTTCCCACGTTGCACGTGCATTGGGAAGGATGCGTTCCAACAACAGTTCAAGTTCGGCCTTCACATCCGCCAATTCGGTGAGCGGGGCTTCCGCGCGCCAACGCTCGCGCCAGCGCTTCCCGGTGATGAGCAAGGCGGTGCGGTCCTCTTCGTGGGCACCTTTCTCTGTTCGGGCATAAACACGCCCGCGCTCGAAAAGACGCAGATCGCGACGTTGACGGGCCACGTTGTGCGCTGCGGCCTGGAGCGCGCCGAAAAGCAACGAAGGGCGCAGTACATCGAGTTCGGCGCTCAGTGGGTTCCGCAACCGAACGTGCTGCTCGGGGTCAGCAGCGCCGAGGCCAACGCTCGATGCACCGTTGACCAGCGAAGGTGTCATGATCTCGCGGAAACCCCGCGCTGCGAGATGATCGGCCAACGCTTTTCCCGCTTCGGCGGAAACCTCTTTCCGCAATGCGGCGGGCGGCACTTGGAGACTTGCGGGCAACGGCACCCGATCGAAACCATGGATGCGGAGCACTTCCTCCACCAGATCGGCCTCGCGATGCACATCGGTGCGGTAGGGAGGGACCTGCACTAATAGGTCGGTCTCGCTGCGCTCGGCGATCCGGCAATCCAGCAGTTCCAGGATCCCGACCACTTCGTCCATGGCAAACGACAGACCGGTGAGGCCCTCGATGTTCCGCAGGTGCAACCGCACTTCACGCCAGGGTCGGGGATGCGGATACGCATCGATCACCGTCCCCACAGGTCGCGCACCGGTCACTTCCATCAGCAACAATGCCGCGCGTTCCAATGCGAAGCGCGTGATCTCCGGATCGGCGCCACGCTCAAAGCGGAAGGAAGCGTCCGTATGCAGCGCATGACGCTTCGCGGTGCGGCGGATGCTCACGGGATCGAAGCAGGCGCTTTCCAAAAAAACGGTGGTCGTGCCATCGGTCACACCGCTGCCCATGCCTCCATACACGCCGGCGATGCAGAGCCCACCAGCGGTATCGGTGATCATCAGATCCTCATCGCTCAACGTGCGCTCCGTTCCATCCAAGGTGGTGAAAAGGGTGCCTGCGGCAAGGTGGCGCACCAGGATCCGACCTTCGTGAATCCGAGCGGCATCGAAGGCATGGAGCGGCTGCCCCAACTCGTGCTGAACGAAGTTGGTGATATCCACCACGTTGTTGATGGGCTTCAGGCCGATGCTGCGCAACCGGTCCTGCAACCAGGTCGGCGAGGGAGCTACATGCACGTCGGTGAGCGTGAGGCCGCAGTAGCGCGGGCAGACATGCGGGTTCTCCACCTCCACGGTGATCGCCTGTCCTGGGCCCCCATCGCGAAACGCGGAGACATGGGGAGGCTTGAGCCGGAGGCCGCGACCCAAGCGATGACGCAACGCGGCGACAAGATCGCGGGCCACACCGAAATGCCCGAGCGCGTCGGAACGATTGGGGGTTAGGCCGATCTCGAGCACATGGTCCGTGCGTAGGCCAAGCTGTTCAGCGGCGGGTGTTCCGGGCTTGGCCGAGGGATCGAGCACGATGATGCCCGCGTGGCTTTGCCCCAATCCGAGTTCATCTTCGGCGCAGATCATTCCATGGCTCTCGATGCCACGGATCTTCGCCTTCTTGATCACGACATCGCCCTCGGTCATATGGAGCGTAGCTCCCACCGTGGCCACCAGCACCTTCTGGCCCACTGCCACGTTCGGAGCTCCGCAAATGATCTGGACCGGACCCTCGGCTCCCTGATCCACCAGGCAGACGCTCAACCTATCGGCGTCGGGGTGTTTGGCGCATTCCAGCACATGACCGACCACCACGCCTTGCAGCATGCCTTTGACCGGTTCGAGCAGTTCCACGCTTTCTACTTCCAAGCCCGTGCTGGTCAACACCTCGGCGGCCTCTTGCACGGATAGGTCCTCGGATCCATCCGTAGCGATCAACGAGCGAAGCCAATTCCAGGAAATGCGCATGAGCAGGGACTTGATGGGTGCCGGCTTGCGGCAGGCGGCGGCGAAGGTAGAAAGGCACGTCCGCGCGCATACCTTGGTGGCGTATGGAATACATCGTACTCTCCATACCGCTCTTCTTCGCGCTCATTGGGGCTGAACTGCTCTGGAGTTGGAGGAGCGGCAAGCCCGTTTACCGGTTGAACGACTTCGTGGCGAACCTGGGCTGCGGCATCGGTTCACAGGTGGTGGGGGCCTTCACGAAGACATTCATCTTCGCCGCTTACCTGTGGACCTATGATCACTGGCGGCTCTTCACGCTGGAGAGCACGGCACTGACCGCACTGACCGCTTTCTTATTGATCGACGTGTTGTATTACTGGTTCCATAGACTGAGCCACGAGGTGGGTTTCCTCTGGGCCGCGCACGTGGTACACCACCAGAGCGAGGAGTACAATCTGAGCGTGGCATTGCGGCAGAGCTGGTTCCAAGGCCTTTTCAGTTGGTGGTTCTACCTGCCCTTGGCGGTATTGGGCTTCCATCCGGTCATGATCCTCACCGTCGGGGCCTTCGTCACCCTCTACCAGTTCTGGATCCATACCAAGGCCTTCGGAAAACTAGGACCATTGGAACTGGTGTTCAACACGCCGAGCCACCACCGGGTGCACCACGGCAGCGACCCGAAGTACATCGACCGCAATCATGCGGGCACGTTGATCGTCTGGGACAAGCTCTTCGGCACGTTCCAACGGGAGGAGGAAGAGCCCGTCTACGGCATCACCAGCACACTCACCACCTGGGATCCGGTGAGCGCGAACCTGAGGACCTGGTCCGAAATGGTGGACCTGGCGAAGCGATGTCCGCGATGGCAAGACAAGGTGCTCATCTTCGTGAAGCCACCGGGATGGCGGCCCGCTGAACTCGGCGGCCCACAGCGACCCGAACAACGCGACCGGACGACCTACCGCAAGTTCAATACGCAAGTGTCGCACGCGCTCGCAGGATATGTGCTCGTGCAGTTCTGGCTGATGGTGGGGACAACCTCGTACTTTCTCTTCCGCCAAGAGGCGCTGGGTCCGTTGTTCGAATGGGCCTTGGCAGGGCTGATCATCCTTTGGGTGATGACGCTTGGGCTGTTACTGGACGGAAAGCGTTGGGCGCAGGGGTTGGAAGCGGCGCGCATTCTAGTACTGGCGGTGGTGATCCTTGCAGGACACGCGCAGTTCCCAAGTGCGCTCACGGTGGCCTTGGCCCTGCTGGCCTGCCCGGCATCATGGGCTTGGTTGTGGCGGGTGGGCCGCACCTTGAGGGCTGGTGCGGATGGTTATCTTGGCGCGGCCCCGCCCACCGTCCCTTCCGCATGAACATCTCCGACCCGCGCCGGAACCCGCTCATCAGCGGTGTGGTATATGCCTTGGCGCTGGTCGGCACGTCGGTGGGCTTGGCACAAGGCTGGCAAGGTCTGGTGTACCTCTGCAAGCCGCTGTTGATGATCGTGCTGTCGTTGTGGTTCTTCTACAGCAGCCGCCGGGTGGGCGACCGGTTCACTCTGTTGGTACAGGCCGGGCTTTTCTTCTCGTTGCTCGGCGATGTCGCCCTGATGTTCCAGCATCTGGACGAGTTCAACTTCTTGATCGGCCTTGCGGCGTTCATGATGGCCCAGATCTGCTACGCGATGGCCTTCGCGCAGAACGCGATCGATGAGGGAGAGGCGAAGGGCTTGCTCGTTTCACTCGTACTCGCCGTGCTCGTGGTGGCTTACGGGTTCTTCTTCGCCTATGACCTGCTCCCTTACCTGGATGAGGGCTTGCTGCTGCCGGTGGCGGCCTATGCGATCGCCGATCACCATAATGGGCTGCACCGCTGCGTTCCGCTTCCGGCGCACGTTCCCGCAGAGCTTTTGGATGGTGTTCGTCGGCGCAGCGCTTTTCATCGCATCCGATAGCCTGTTGGCGCGCAACCGCTTCATACATCCGTTCGAGTGGGCGGATGTGCTGGTTATACTCACCTACGGGGTGGCGCAATACTTGGTGGTAGCGGGTTGTTTGGTTCATGTGCTGGCCCCGGACCAGCTGCGGCGGCGCCAGGCGCTGCGCACATAAGGGATCGTTCTAGCTGATCCTCCCCCACACGGTATTGTCTCGTATCTGGTCGCGTAAAGCCGCTGCCATTCGCGCGTGGGCCGGAGCAACGAGGTCGGGATCCGCATCCAGGATCCGTAGTGCCGAGGCACGGGCCTGCTGCAATAGTTCGGCATCGTGGATCAGGTCGGCCAGCAGCAGTTCGGGCAAGCCACTTTGCTGGGTGCCCATCATATCACCTGGGCCGCGCAGCCGCAGATCGGTCTCGGCGATCTCGAACCCGTCGTTCGTGCGCACCATGGTGGCCAAGCGTGTGCGCGCATCGTTGCCCAGCTTGTCGCCGGTCATCAGGATGCAGTAGCTCTGTTCGGCGCCCCGGCCCACCCGGCCGCGTAGCTGATGCAGCTGGCTCAATCCGAATCGATCGGCGTTCTCGATCACCATCACGCTGGCATTGGGCACGTCCACACCTACTTCGATCACCGTGGTGGCCACCAGCACATTCGTCTCCCCTTTCTTGAAGCGCGCCATTTCGTAGTCCTTGGTGGCCTGGGGCATACGGCCATGTACGATGCTCACCGCGTACTTCGGCAAGGGGAAGCGGCGGGAGATGCTTTCGAAGCCGTCAGTGAGGTCCTTCAGGTCGCTCTTCTCGCTCTCCTCGATCAACGGATAGACCACTAGATCTGGCGCCCCTTCTCGATCTCCTCTTCCATGAACGCGAAGACAGCATTGCGCGACGAGTCGAAGCGATGCACGGTCTTCACCGGTTTGCGACCGGGTGGCAGTTCATCGATCACGCTTACATCCAGATCGCCATAGAGCGTCATGGCCAAGGTGCGCGGAATGGGAGTTGCCGTCATCACCAGCACATGCGGTGGCACGGTGTTCTTGGCCCAGAGCTTCGCGCGTTGCGCCACCCCGAAGCGGTGCTGCTCATCGATCACCACCAGACCCAGATCCTTGAACACGACCGGATCCTCCAGCAGCGCGTGCGTGCCGATGAGGATATGGATCCGCCCTTCGCGCAGCGCCAGCAGCAAGCTCCTCCGTTCAGCGGTCTTGCTGCTTCCCGTGAGGAGACGCACTTCCACAGGCATCTCCACCAGCATGCGCGAGAAATTGGCGAAGTGCTGCTGGGCAAGGATCTCCGTGGGTGCCATCAGCGCCGCCTGGAAGCCGTTGTCCACGGCGATGAGCATGCACAGCAGGGCCACGAGGGTCTTGCCGCTGCCCACATCGCCCTGCACCAGACGGTTCATCTGCTTACCGCTGCCGAGGTCGCGACGGATCTCCTTCACCACGCGCTTCTGGGCGTTGGTGGGTTCGAAAGGCATGTGCTCCTTGTAGAACGTGTTGAAGTGATCGCCCACCCTATCGAAGCGGCTGCCAGCGAGTTGATGCTGGAGTTGGTGCTTCTGTTGCAGTAGTCGCAGCTGAATGAAGAAGAGCTCCTCGAATTTCAGGCGGCGCAATGCCTCGTCCAATTTGTGCTGGTCTTTGGGCAGATGCACATGGCGGAAGGCCTCTTCCCGACCAATGCCACCGAGCCATCGGATCAACTCGTTGCTCAAAGTCTCGCCGATCCGTAGCTCGGGCATTAGGAAGAGCGCCTTGGTGAGCTTACCGATGTTGCGACCATTGAGGCCCTTGGCAGTAGCCTTCTCGGTGGTGCGGTATACAGGTTGCAGCGAAGCATCGAGACCCGCTTCCCAATTGCTCGCGGCCTCCATCTCCGGGTGTGCCATGTTCAGCTTACCATTGAAGGTGGAGGCTTTGCCGAACACGATGTACTCTTGCCCCTCCTTCAAAGAGCCCTGCAACCATTTGATCCCTTTGAACCAGACCAGCTCGATGGTGCCGCTGGCATCGGTGAGTTTGGCGGTCAACCGGCGGCCTTGTTTCTCTCCGCGCGTCATCACCTGGCTCAGCACGCCGCGCAATTGCATATAGGGCAGATCCTCGCTCACATCCTTTACCAGGTGGAAGCGGCTGCGGTCCACATGACGGAACGGGAAATGATGCAAGAGGTCGCCGAACGTGGTAACGCCCAGCTCCTTGCGCAAAACCTCGCCACGCGCGGGGCCGACACCTTTCAGGTATTCGATCGGGGTATCGAGAAAGCCTTGCACGGAGCCGAAAGTAGGGGCCGATGGGCCCGATCACTTGCTGCCCATCACCAACACCTCGCGCCGCAGCAATCCATACCGGAAAACAGCAGCAGGTAGAAGGCGCGCGGCCATGTCATCCACCGTGACTATGAAACCGGCCTCGCGCAGGCGGTCGAAATAGTCGCTGCCGTAGAGACGTACATGGTCCGTTTGTCCGAACCGGCGGAAGCGCTCCTGTGGATCCGTCACGGAGGGATCTTCGTCCGTCGTCGGTCGGTCGGACATCGGAACGAGCAGGATCGCCGTTCCACCTGGGCGCAATACGCGCCGCAGTTCGCGCATTGCGGTACGATCGTCCGGCACATGCTCCAGCACATGCGAGCAGATGATCAGATCGAAGTGATCGTCGGGAAACCGGAGGGCGGTGACGTCGAGATCGATAGTATCCTTCGGATAGCTGTATCCCGGCGCATGCTTGTCCCCGGCGATGTAGGTGACACCCGGTGCGTTGCGGAGCATCTGGCGCAACGATCGGTCCGGCGCGACATGCAGGATGCGTTGCCCGGGCTTGGGCAGCTCGCGCTCCTTCAGTGCAAGCCCCATCATGCGCGTCCGTTCCAGCGAACCACAGAATGGGCACAGCGCATGAGGTCTCGGCGGTGTGCCACTGGGCAGGAAGGCGATGGCGCCACGATCGCAAAGTGGGCAGCGGACGGTATCACCACGCAGGGCCACGTCGCGCAAGCGTCGCTTCAATTCATTCCATAACCGCGCGGCCATGGCGGAAAGGTAGCGGGCCCACCGGTGCGATACGAGGAAGTGGCGGCTACCTTCGGCGCGCATGAAGAGCGCTGAGCAGAAGAACGAACGCCGCGAAAATGGCGGCCGTGATCTTCATGGAATATGTGCATGCAGGAAAGAAGTACCTGCCGTACGCGGCCGTTCTACCTGTGGTACTTTACACGGTCCTGGGCATCTGGCGGATCAGACAGGTACGGAAGACGGCGACCGATCACTAGATCGAACTACTGCACGTAGTAGCTCACCAGTTTCCGCCGGAAACCGCTGCCAGGCGAGTCCAGATAGACCATCTCGTCCTGGACGATCCCGACGCCTTGCCCGCGCAAATGGTGCATGGTCCTTGGCAGATAACCTGGAAGGGAGGCCTCCTTGTGCGTATCATAACAGGTGAAGGTTCCCGCAGGTACGGTATGCTGCACTTGGTTGGGAACGGTGCTCCAGGTCATCGTGCCGTTCGGTGGGATCACCGCCTGTGCGAAGACAGAACCGAGATCCGAAAGGCTGAAGACGATACCTCCGGTCAAACCAATGATGCAGTCCGCGGAATCGCGGAGCATGTAGCGGTAGCTCTGCGGATTGCCGGGGTTGTGCAACGGCCGGGTGCCTTGGAACACGGAGAACGTGTGGCCGTTCACCACCGAATCACCGATCACCGTCACACTATCGGTGTAGGCGGTCGGTATTTCGGTACCGGCGCTGTCGTAGTACACAATGGCATAGACCCAGTAGTTGCCGACAGTGAGCGGCGCATACTCGAGCACCGACGCACTTTCTGCGGCCGGCGGTGGAAAGAACTGATGGGCCTCCTTCTTGCAGGCGAAAAGGAGCAGCGATGTGGTGTAGGTGATGATCAGATTCTTCCGCATCATGGTTTTGAGGAATGATGCTTCACCAACGCCGCGCTGGATGCGCTGTTGCGCGGTTCGTCACATGATCCGCGCCGGAACGAGGAACGGTCGCGATACGCTGGGGCGAGGAGATGAGCAAGCGCGGATCCCGCGGCGCGATCCGATCACCAGATCCCGGGGCACAGCCGCGCCACACGCTTCATACGCTGCGGATAGACCGGATGTCGTGCAATGAGCAGTGCCTCTTCGTGGTACACTTTGATCACAAGCACCACCAAGCTGAAGAAAAGTGCGAACCAGCGAAGCATGCTCGGCGCACCGAACGCGACCGCCACGCCACATAGTAGCACGGCTGTGTACATCGGGTGCCGCAACCAACGGTAGATGCCGCGCTGCGATAAGGTGTTCGTGGCGCGCGGATCCGGAAGTATGGTGAAGTTGTTACCGCCGAGCGATACGACCGCCCACGCGAAGACCAAGAGACCCAATGCGAAGAGCGCCCATGCCCACCAAGGCAATTGCCAGCCGCCGCCGAAGAGCAGCACGGCGATGGAACCGAATTGGCCAGCTACCAGAAGGATAGATCGCATAAGCGATCAGATCGCCCCCACCCCCAGCATCAACGCCGGTTCCTCCAGCATCTGCTTGAAGGTGTTGAGGAAGGCCGCGCCGGTGGCGCCGTCCACCACGCGGTGGTCGCAGCTCAGGGTCACCTTCATGGTGTGGCCGGGCACGATGGCGCCGTTCTTCACCACGGGCTTTTCCATGATGCCACCGATGGCCAGGATGCAGGCATCGGGCGGGTTGATGATGGCGGTGAACTCCTCGATGCCGAACATGCCGAGGTTGGAGATGGTGAAGGTGTTGCCTTCCCAATCCTGCGGTTGCAGTTTCTTCTCCTTGGCCTTCTTGGCGTAATCGCGCACCTCGGCACCGATGGTGCGCAGCGATTTCCCATCCGCGAAGCGCACCACCGGAACGAGCAATCCTTCTTCCACCGCAACCGCCACACCGATGTGCACGTGCTGGTTGTAGCGGATGCGATCGCCGAGCCAGCTGCTGTTCACCTTCGGATGCTGCTTCAATGAAACGGCCACGGCTTTGATCACCAGGTCGTTGAAGGAGATCTTGTCCGGCGCGATGCTCGCGTTGATCGCCTCCCGGACTTGCATGGCGCGCGACATGTCCAGCTCGATGGTGAGGTAGAAATGCGGCGCGGTGAACTTGCTTTCGGCCAGGCGCTTGGCGATGGTCTTGCGCATCTGGCTCACGGCCACTTCCGTGAAGCGTTCCTCCTGCGGCACGCTGACTGCGCCACCACCTGGTGAAGTTTTCGATGTCCTGCTTTGGTCACGCGGCCTTCCGGGACCGGTGCCACGCACACGACCGATGTCGATGCCTTTCTCTTCGGCCAGGTGCTTTGCGAGCGGGCTGGCTTTCACGCGACCGTTCGCTGGGCACGGAGGTGCGGTGCGGGTGGTGAACAGGGGCGGGCGCAGGGGCAGGGGCAGGGGCAGGGCACCTCGGTTTTGCCTCCTGCCTGCGCCTGGCTGCTCCTTGGCTCTGCCTCGCTCTTCGCCGCAGGCGCTTCCGCTCCTTCAGCAAGGCCATGATGTCCTCGCCTTCCTTGCCGAGCACGGCGAGCAGGGAATCCACCGGGGCGGTCTGGCCTTGTTGCACGCCGATGTGCAGGAGCGTACCGTCCAGGTAGCTCTCGAACTCCATGGTGGCCTTGTCGGTCTCGATCTCGGCGAGGATGTCGCCGCTCTTCACCTTGTCGCCCACCTTCTTGTTCCACTTGGCGACGACACCTTCGGTCATGGTGTCGCTCAACTTGGGCATGCGTACGATCTCGGCCATTTCTTCGTCTTGTTTTAACCGCCACGCCGCCGCCCACCCACCTCGGCGGGTGGAAACTCAGTCCTTGATGAACGGATAATCCTTCTGCCTGTACACGTCGAGGTAGAGTTCATCCACCGGCGGCAGCGGGCTTTCCTCGGCGAACTTCACGGCTTCCTCCACTTCCTTCTTGGTGGCCACGTCCATCGCATCAAGTTCGGCTTCGCTGGCCCACTTCTTCGCGAGCAGGGTGGCGCGCACGCTCTCGATGGGATCCTGCTTCTTGTACTCCTCCACCTCTTCCTTGGTGCGGTACTTCTGCGGGTCGCTCATGCTGTGGCCCTTGTAGCGGTAGGTCTTGATGTCGAGCAGGTAGGGTCCGTTGCCAGCGCGCACATGCGCGCAGGCCATGCTGATGGCTTCATGCACGTCCTCGCAGCGCATGCCGTTCACGCCCAGGCCGGGCATGTCGTAGCTCTCGCCGATGGTGCTGAGGTCGTGCACGTTGCTGGTGCGTTCCACGCTGGTGCCCATCGCGTAGTTGTTGTTCTCGATGATGAAGATCACCGGCAACTTCCACGTCATGGCCATGTTGAAGGTCTCGTGCAGGATGCCTTGGCGGATGGCACCATCGCCCATCATGCACAGGGTCACATGGTCCTCGCCGCGGTACTTGTCAGCGAAGGCGATACCCGCACCGAGGCCGATCTGCCCGCCCACGATGCCGTGGCCACCGAAGAGGTTGCGCTCCTTGTCGAAGTAGTGCATGCTGCCTCCCTTGCCCTTGCTGGTGCCGGTGATCCTTCCGAAAAGCTCGGCCATCACGTTCTTGGCGGGCGTACCGAGCACCAGAGGATGCGCATGATCGCGGTAGCCGGTGATGACCCGGTCGCTGGGGCGGATGGCGGTGACCATACCCGCGAGGATCGCTTCCTGACCGATGTAGAGGTGGCAGAACCCGCCGAACTTCTGCATGGTGTAGAGCTGACCGGTCTTCTCCTCGAAGCGCCGCATGAGCAGCATATCCTTGAACCAGCGCAGGTAGGTCTCTTTGCCGAAGCTGGTGCCTGGAGCGGTCTTCTTGGCGGCGGTCTTGGTGGTCATGGGGAGCGGTGGAGCGCCCGCTGCGGCGGACCGGCCAAGATAGCCGCCCACCTTGGCGGCTCAGCGGTGGAGTCGGTCGGGTCGAAGGAAGGAAGCGTCGAAGCCGAGGCGGCGACGAGTCACCGCCAGCCACGCCATCGGGCACGGCCATGAGCACACGTATGGGAGCACCCTGGCGATGTTGCTGCTCCAGCAAGGCCTGGCGGCAGATCCCGCAGGGCGTTACGGGTCGGTCCGCGGAGGGCACCACCATAGCGATGGTGCGCCACCACTGCGCTGGGTCGCATGCTCAAGGCCGCGTGCAAGGCGGTGCGTTCCGCGCAGATCCCAGCGGGAAAGCTGGCGTTCTCCTGGTTGTTGCCTTCCACCACGGTGCCATCGTTCAACCGCAGCGCAGCGCCCACATGGAAATTGGAATAAGGCGCATAGGCCTCTGCGGCCTGGGCCGCGTGGCCGAGGACGCCGCATCCTGATGCCAGCTCCGCCCAGGAGGCATGCCGACCAGATGTATCGCGATGCGTGTCTCGGTACTCGCCATGCGGCGGTCGGGAAGGCGAATGCCAAGGCGCACCGCACGGCTAGGGCGCGATAGCTAGGATTTGGCCTCCTTCGCCGAACGATGGCCCTGCCCAGTCCCTGCTCCACCGGTTCGACCCCATCACCCTTGCTGAGATGGATGGCGTGAAGCTGCAGGACCGCGTGGACACCAAGTTCGTTTTCCCGAGACTCGCTGCCGCAGGTATTGGAAGGCATGATCCCGCACTACCGCCTGCTGGAGGTGGACGGTGTGCGTGGCGCGGAGTACCGCAGCCTCTACTTCGATTCCCCGGCGCTTAGGCATTACCTGGACCACCACAACGGCCGCACGTTGCGCAGCAAGGTGCGCTTCCGCGAATATGTCGGCAGTGGGTTGTGCTTCCTGGAAGTGAAGCGAAAAACCGGAACAGGTCGCACGGACAAGGCCCGACGCCGCGAGGACGCGATCCCGTTGGCTCGCCGCGGACCAGGCGGCCTTCATAGCGAACGCCAAGGGCGGTGATGAAGAACTCGTTCCCGTGCTTTGGAACAATTTCACCCGCTTGACGCTGGTGAGCCGAACGAGCCCGGAACGGCTCACCATCGATATCGGACTTCCGCTTCACCGACGCGTCGGCACCACGGCGCATGAGACGCCCTGTCCGGCGTCTGGTGGCGGAGCTCAAGCAGGAACGCGCCGACCGCACCTCCCCTTTCGCACGCGTGATGCGGCAATTGGGCATACGCCCTCAGGAATGAGCAAGTATTGCATCGGCATGCTCACCTTGCGCCGCCCTGTGAAGCACGACGCCTTCAAGGAAGTGCTGCTGAAACTGGACCGGATCCGCGCAGCGGCCTGAACGAAACGATGATGACCATGAAGCTCTTCGGTATGCGGGTGTTCCACGAGGATATGTGGGAGCTCCTGTTCAAGTTCGGGCTGAACGCCATCGTCCTGTTCGTCCTGATCCGGTTGATCTACTATCCGATCCATCGGAAGAAGGACTACTTGTTCACGTACTTCCTCTTCAACATCCTGATCTTCTTCCTCTGCGTGCTGCTGAACAACGTGAAGCTGAGCACGGGCTTCGCGTTCGGGCTCTTCGCCATCTTCAGCATCCTGCGCTACCGCACCGAGCAGATCAGCATCAAGGACATGACCTACCTCCTCGCCGTGATCGCGGTGGCGGTGATGAATGCCCTCTTCGGCAAGAAGGTGAGCCTGGTGGAGCTGCTGTTCACCGATGGCACGATCCTGCTGGTGACCTATGTGCTGGAGCACGTCTGGCTCACGCGGCACGAGGCCATGCGGCAGTCGATCTACGAGCGCATCGACCTGGTCGGCCGGGCAGCGGAAGCTCCTGGACGGACCTGCGCGACCGCCTCGGTGTGAAGGTCAGCCGGTGGAGGTGGGCCGGATCGACCTGCTGCGCGATACCGCCCAGCTGCGCGTGTTCTACCACGAGGATGAGCAGGGCCTGGGCTCGTTCAACGAGCTGCCCGGCGACGACGGCGACGATTAGCCCTTCGGCTCTTAACGCGACCAGCGTAGGCGCACACGCCTTCTTCCGGCCCACGTAGCCGAGCGTTTCGCTTGGTGGTGGCCTTGATGCTCACGGCATCCTCCCCCGTCCGAGCATCGGTGCCATCGCCGCTCGCATGGCCGGGACGTGCGGCATGATCGCTCGGGCGTTCCTATCACCAGGCTACAGTCCACGTTGCCCACACTCCAGCCCCGCGTCCCCGATCAAGCGGACCACTATCGCGGTCAGCAATCCTTTGCTGTCGGCGCCCTTCCAGCGCATCGGTATCGGGGAAGATGACCGATATCCGCGTTGCCCGGCGGCACCGAGAGCAAGCGCATCGCATAGCGCGTGCGAGAGCACATCCGCATCAGTATGGCCTGCGGATGCCAACGGTGTGCTCGATTCAACGCCCCGAGCCAGAGCTCCCGGCCCGGCCAGTTGGTGAACATCGAAGCCGAAGCCGACACGGAAGTTCATTCTCCGTGTTCTTCTTCTTACTTGCTCTTGTCGAAGTTGAACCCGAGGTGAAGCGCAAGGTGTTCGCCAGCGGAGCTGCGCTGGGTGTTGGCCTAGATCAAGTAGCTCGGGTCGATGGAAAACTTGCCGTAGCGTACGCCCGCGCCGAGGGTGAAGTACTCTGCGGTTGCTCTTTGGTGTAGTGCTGCTCCCAGAAATACCCCGCCCGCAAAGGAACTGCTCGGCGTACCAATACCCAAGCCTCCGCCCAGATCGGGACCTCCCGGAACTC
>JADJRW010000037.1 GCA_016712025.1 Flavobacteriales bacterium | reverse complement strand
GAAGCGGTGAACGTGGAGTTCGAAAAGGAATTCGATCTGGAGGACGTTCGACGCCTGCTGCGCGAAGCACCCGGTATTGAGCTTCAGGACGACCCTGCGCAGGATGTTTACCCGATGCCCCTCACCGCACATGATCGCGATGCGGTGTTCGTGGGTCGATTGCGCCGGGATGAGACCCAGCCACGCACGCTGAACCTATGGATCGTGGCGGACAACCTGCGCAGGGCAGCGGCGACCAATGCCGTGCAGATCGCGGAGCATCTTGTGCGGCACGGGCTGCTCAAGCCGAGAAAGGTCTCGGTGTGATCGGTCGGGTCCGTCCCTCCGCTTAGGGAACGTTGTCCCCTGTGCTGGAAGGAACTGGCCGCTCGGCGCTCGGCGCTTCGACTCCCTCTTGGCGCACACGTCCCTGCATCAGAATGAAGATCGCCATCCCTACGGTGATCGCGGCATCCGCCAAGTTGAAGACCGGACGGAAGAACACGAAGGGCTCACCGCCCCAGAAGGGAGCCAGGTCGGCAACTGACCCTCCCAAAGCGGGAAGTAGAACATGTCCACCACCGCCCCGTGAAAGAGCGGCGCGTAGCCTCCTTCCGCCGGAAAAAGCACAGCCTTCTGGAACGGGGTGCTCGCACTGAAGAGCTGGCCATAGAAAGTGCTGTCGATGATATTGCCCATAGCGCCGGCAAGGATCAGGCTCAAGCTGCTCACAAGCCATACCGACGACTCCTTTTCCAGTACGCGCTTGATGATGAAGCCGATCACCACCACGGCCACGATGCGGAACAGGGTGAGCACCAGCTTCCCCTGTTCGCCGCCGAACTCCAGCCCGAAGGCCATGCCGCGGTTCTCGATGAAGTGCAAGTAGCCCTTGCTACCCAAAAGGGAGATGGAACTGTCGTAGTAGAAGTTCAGTTTCACCCACACCTTCAGCGCCTGATCCGCAAGTAGGACCAGCGTTGTGATGAACAACGCGCGTTTCAAGGGAGGCAGGGACCGACGGCGGCCTAGTTGTTCAACTGCTGCTTGGCCTCGATGCTCAAGGTGGCATGGGGGACCAGACGGAGCCGCTCCTTGCTGATCAAGCGCCCGGTAACGCGGCAGATGCCGTAGGTCTTGTTGCGGATGCGCAACTGCGCATCCTCAAGGTGCTTGATGAACTTCTCCTGGCGCGCGGCCAATTGGGCGGTCTCTTCGCGGCTCAGTGTCTCGCTGCCGTCCTCGATCATTTTGGAAGGAGGGGCTGGTATCGTCCGTGCCGTTGTTGTCGTTGTTCGCGAGGGTCTGCTTCAGCAGGTCGTAGTCCTTGCGCGCCTCCTCCAACTTCTTCATGATGATCTGCTTGAACTCATCGAGTTCATCATCGGCATAGCGCTCTTTGCCAATTGGTCCCAAAGTGGAAACGTGCTTCTTCACGATAGGGGCGGCCTTGGGCATCACCAGGGTTCCGCTCATGCGCACCACGGGTGCGGAGGACTTCTCCTCCTTCACCTTCGCCTCCGAACGCTTTGGGCGACCGGCGGGTTTGGGGGCAGGGGCAGCAGCTTTCGGAGCCGGGGCTTTGGGGGCAACGGGTGCGGCCACAGGGGCGGCCTTCGCCGGAGCCTTGGCCACCGGGGTTGTTGGTTTCGTCACAGGTTTCGGTGCGGGTTTTTGCGGGGCAACCTGCTTGGCGGGTGCCGCTTTCTTGGCCACCACCTTGGGGGCCGGTTGCTTCTTTACCGGAGCGGCCTTTGCGGCTTTTTTCGCGACCGGCTTCATTACCTTCTTCGGAGCGGCCTTCTTGGCCGCCGGCTTCTTCACCGCAGCTTTTTTCACCACTTTTTTAGGGGCCGGAGCAGCCTTCTTGGCGACCGGCTTTTTGACCGCCTTTTTGGGTGCGGCTTTCTTCGCGACGACCTTTTTGGCAGGCTTTGCGGCTTTCCCGGCCTTCTTCGGCGCGGGTTTGGGGGTGGATTTTTTGGCCATGGCTACCCTCCGGATTTTGGTCCGCGAATATACGCCCTTCCAGCGTTACCGGACCACGCGGGACAAGGCGATCCGGCAACTCAGGCCTTCTTCCAGATCGAGATCCTGGACCCCTCCGGAGACACCTTCTAAAGTATCCATAAGTAGCTGCTGGTCAGTGGTTAATGCGAGTGTTTCAGCGGTGATGTACCCGCTGTGTCGCTCCACGGCCTCCTCGAACCGTGCGTTCCCATTGCGCTGGATGTGCAACAGGATCCGGTCCGTTATCTCGAATCCGCGCTCCTTCCTAAGGGTCTGGATCCGGCTCACCAGCTCCCGCGCGATGCCCTCTTGGATCAGCGTTTCGTTCAGTGTGATGTCGAGCGCTACCGTCAATGCGCCATCGCTGGCTACGCTCAACCCCGGAACGTTCTCGGCGGTGATCTCCACATCGTCGCGGAGCAATTCCACTTCTTGTCCTTCCACCGCGAGCTTCATGCTTCCGTTCGCTTCGAGCTCTGCGATCTGCGCTTGTGAGAACCCGACGACCGTGTTGGCGACGCTCTTCATCAACTTGCCCATGCGCGCACCGAGCTTCTTGAAGTCGGGCTTGATCTTCTTGGTGAGCTTGCTTTCGCTAGCGTCGAGGATCACGAGCTCCTTCACGTTCACTTCGCTCAATACGAGTTCACGGATGGCATCGAGGCGTTTGCGCATGGTGGCGTCGGTGACCGGTACCATCATCTTCCGCAGGGGCTGACGCACGCGATGACCCTCCTTCTTGCGGATGCTCAATACGAGCGACGTGAGTTTCTGCGCTAGCACGGTGCGTTGCTCGAGTTCGATATCGATCGCCACATCATCGTGCTTCGGCCAATCGCTCAGGTGAACGCTGGTGCCAACGAGGTCCCGATACAAACGATCGCTGAAGAACGGTGCGATCGGAGCGCTCAACATCGACACCATTTCCAGGCAGCGATGCAGTGTTTGGAACGCGGCGTTCTTGTCCGCGCCTTGCTCGCTCTTCCAGAAACGACGGCGGTTCAAGCGCACGTACCAGTTGCTCAGGTCCTCCACGACGAAATCCTGGATCGCACGCGCGGCGATGGTGGGTTCGTAGTCCGCATAGTTCGCATCAGCCAGCTTCATCACACTGTTGAGGCGCGATAGGATCCAACGGTCGGACTCCGTCAAAGATGCTTCACCGGTTCCATCGAATCCATCGATGTTCGCGTACAGCGCGAAGAAGTTGTACGTGTTGAAGAGCGCACGGAAGAACTTGCGTTGCACTTCGGTGATGCCTTCCGCGTCGAACTTCAGGTTGTCCCACGGTGAAGCATTGCTGATCATGTACCACCGCACAGCATCCGCACCATAGGCGTCAAGCGTCTTGAAGGGATCCACCGCATTGCCGAGGCGCTTGCTCATTTTCTGGCCCACCTTGTCAAGCACCAGGCCGTTGCTCACCACTGCCTTGTACGCAACGCTATCCTGTGTGAGGGTGGCGATCGCGTGCAGCGTGTAGAACCAGCCGCGCGTTTGGTCCACGCCTTCCGCGATGAAATTGGCCGGGAAGTTTTCCTTGAACGTCGCTTCGTTCTCGAACGGATAGTGCCACTGCGCGTAGGGCATCGCACCGCTGTCGAACCACACGTCGATGAGGTCGGTCTCACGTTTCATCGGCTTGCCACCCTGCGAGACGAGCACGATGTTGTCCACGTACGGGCGATGGATATCCACTGTGTCGTAGTTGGTATCGCTCATGTCATCCACCTTGAACGACGCGTAAGGATCTTCCTTCATCACACCCGCTTTCACCGCGCGTGCGATCTCCTCCTTCAACTGCTTCAGTGAACCGATGCACAGTTCTTCATCGCGATCCTCGGTGCGCCAGATCGGGAGTGGTATGCCCCAGTAGCGGCTCCGCGACAAGTTCCAATCCTGTAGGTTCTCCAGCCAATTGCCGAAGCGGCCGGTGCCGGTGCTCTCGGGCTTCCAGTTGATGGTCTTGTTCAGCGCGATCAGCCGGTCCTTCTTCGCGGTGACGCGCACGAACCAACTGTCGAGCGGGTAGTAGAGGATGGGCTTGTCGGTACGCCAGCAGTGCGGGTAGTTGTGCTCGTACTTCTCCACCTTGAAGGCGCGACCCATCTCCTTCAACTTGATGCTGAGCTCGACATCGACGCTCTTCTCCGGCGCTTGTCCGTTGATGTAGTATTCGTTCTTCACGTACTTGCCCGCGAACTCGCCCATCTCCGTCGTGAAACGGCCCTGGAGATCAACGAGCGTGAGCGTTCCGATGCCGTGCTGGCGGGCAACGCGCATATCGTCGGCACCGAAACTTGGTGCCGTGTGTACCACGCCTGTACCGTCCTCCGTAGTCACGAAATCACCACCGATCACCTTGAACGCATCGCCGCCTTCGGGTTGTGCGTAGGGGAACAGTTGCTCGTAGCGAATGCCTTCCAGTTGGTGACCGTAGAACTCCCCGTCGATCTTCCACGGGATGTTTTTACCGTCCTTCTTATAGTCAGCGAGCGCTTGAGCGGTGTACTCTCCCCCATCTGAAGAGCCGGTGGGGGTCTTGAAGTACGCTCCAAGCCGTGACTTGGCAAGAACCATGGTCTGTGGTTCGTGCGTGTACGGATTGAAAGACTTCACACGCACATAGTCCAGTTTCGGGCCGACAGTGAGCGCACAGTTGCTCGGCAATGTCCAAGGCGTGGTCGTCCACGCGAGGATGAAGACCTCACCGAACGCATCCTTGAACAAGAACTCCGAAGCGTGGTCCTGCTTCACCTTGAACATGGCCACCACGCTGGTGTCCTTCACTGGCTTGTACGTGCCGGGTTGGTTCAATTCATGGGAACTGAGGCCGGTGCCCGCAGCGGGTGAGTAGGGCTGAATCGTCTAGCCCTTGTAGAGCAGTTGGTCGTCATAGAGCCTCTTCAGCAGGTGCCAAACGCTCTCGATGTACTTGGTCTGGTAGGTGACGTACGGGTTCTCCAGGTCGATCCAGTAGCCCACACGGCGGGTCATGTCGTTCCACACGCTGGTGTAGCGCATCACGGCCTTCTTGCACGCCGCGTTGTACTCCTCGATGCTGATCTTCTTCCCGATGTCCTCCTTGGTGATGCCCAGCTCCTTCTCCACGCCGAGCTCGATCGGCAGGCCGTGCGTATCCCAGCCCGCCTTGCGGTCCACGCGATGGCCTTTCTGCGTTTGATACCGACAGAAGATATCCTTGATGGCACGCGCCATCACATGGTGGATGCCGGGCAAACCGTTGGCGCTCGGGGGACCTTCATAGAACACGAAGGGCGGCGCGTCCTTGCGAAGCTCCAGGCTCTTTCCAAAAGTGCCCTCGGCATCCCATTGCTTCAATACCTCGTCGGCGACCTTGGGCAGGTCGAGCTCATCATACTGTGGGAAACGCTTGTCCATGGCGGGAACGAGGGCCGCGAAGATAGCCGCTGCGGCCGACGCGCCTATGGCCGCCGGTCGTCCTCCTAGGTGCGGAACCGCACCATCACCGTATTCCCTTTTTCCTCACGGCGCACCTCCAACTGATCTTTCAAGGCGTTCACCATGGAGGAGAGCGAGGCGTGGCCATAGCTCCGCGGGTCGAAGCCGGGATCCAGCCGCCGCAGCGCCTGGCCGATCAGGCTCAGTGAGGCTTCCTCCTCCTCGCCTTTGGCGATATTGAAAGCCTTGCGCAGTTTGCGCATCAGCGCCGGATTGGTCGAGAGTGCCGGGGTTGTTGGCTTCTTCGCGCCACCGTTCCGCTTCTGCTCGGTTTTCGGTTCTTCCTGCACATCCAGGTTCTCAACATAGATGAAGCGCTCGCAGGCTTTCACGAAGGCATCGGGCGTCTTCTTCTCGCCCACCCCCATAACGAAGAGCCCCGATTCGCGCAGCCGCGTCGCCAGTCGCGTGTAATCGCTGTCGCTGCTTACAATGCAGAACGCGTCCACCAGCTCGCCGTGGAGGATGTCCATGGCATCGATGATCAATGCGCTGTCCGTACTGTTCTTCCCCTTGGTGTATGCGAACTGCTGCACCGGCTGGATGGCGTTCGCGTTCAGCAGGTCCTTCCAGCCGATCATGCCTGTTGTGGTCCAATCCCCGTAGATGCGTCGGATCGTGATAGTGCCTTGCTTGCTCACTTCCTCCAGAATGGCCGCGAGCCGCTTGGGCGCCGCGTTATCCCCATCGATCAGCAGCGCGATCGTGGTGTCGTTGATCTTCTTCATGCGGGAACAAGGTAGGAGCAGGGCTGTGGTATCGTGGGACGGAGTTCCCGTAGGAGATGCTACCTTCCTGACCCGCCCATCATGAAGCCCCTCCATACCCTCCTGCTTTCCCTGCTCGCCGCATCCGCAAACGGCCAGGCGGTCACGAACATTAATTGCACGGAGCCTCTTGCCCTTCAGGCGATGAAAGGCGTGCATAACCCGGGGGACTACGCGGCGACCAACGTGATCGACGACCACCAACAGGTCCTCTGCGAATTGCGCACCCGGGTTTCGGCGGATTCCTTGAAGTCGTTCCTACAGCAGATGGAGGCTTTCCACACGCGCCATTCTTACAGTGATACGGTCTCGGTAGTGACAGGGATCGGCGCAGCGCGGCGTTGGGCCTTTGGCAAGTTCCAGGAGTTCAGTGCGGCGAACGAGGATCGGTTGATCCCCGCATATCTCCAGTTCGACTGGCCGGGGGGACTTTGCGGCGACGGTCTCGGCTGGCGCAATGTCTTCGCGGTGCTTCCTGGCGCGGACACCACCGACCACCGCATCGTGTTGATCGAGGCGCACTTGGACAGCCGCTGTGGAGAAGAATGTGACCCGGCATGCCTCGCTGCGGGCATGGAGGACAATGGCAGCGGCAGCGCGCTCGTGTTGGAACTGGCCCGCGTGATGAGCCGCTACACTTTCCGCCATACGCTCGTCTTCTTGCTCACCACGGCCGAAGAGCAAGGGCTGGTGGGTGCAGATGCCATGGCGCAGTTCTGCGTGGATGAAGCGATCGCGATCAAAGGCGTGCAGAACAACGATGTGGTCGGAGGGATCCTCTGCGGGGAGACCAGCTCGCCACCCAGCTGCCCGGCCGAGGGAGATGTGGACAGCCTGCAGGTGCGACTTTTCTCCAGCGCGTCGATCTCCAGCCCGCGCCGCGGCTTCGCACGTACCGTAAAGATGTACTACCAGGAGAAGATGCAGAGCCAGGTGCCGGTGCCCATGACGATCAGCATCATGTCGCAGGAGGATAGAACAGGCCGCGGTGGCGACCACATCCCGTTCCGGGTAAAGGGCTTCCGCAACCTGCGCTTCACCTCCGCGAACGAGCACGGCGATGCCAGCACAGATAGTGCTTGGTACCACGACCGGCAGCATACGAGCGACGACATCCTCGGTGTCGATACCGATGGCGATCAGATCGTGGACAGCTTCTTCGTCGACTTCAACTACCTGCAACGCAACGCCGTGATCAACGGGATGAGCGCTGCGCTGCTCGCGCTCGGGCCGGAGACCCCCACGTTCGTGGTACACGACGAACCGAACGGCTTGCGCGTCTCGCTCAACGGTGCCCCTTCCTTAGCCGCCTACCGCATCGGGGTACGTTCCACCAATGCCAATCTCGATTTCGATGCGGTGTACCGCACCACCGACACCAGCTATGTGATCCCGGGTCTGCTCGCTGGGGACATCTATTACATCAGCGTGGCAGGTATCGACAGCGCGGGTATCATGAGCCCGTTCTCGCAGGAATCGTTGAAAGGGAACGACGCGGATACGCCGACCGCGCCCACCGATCAGTTGCCGTATGGCATCGCTTGCGCGCCGATCTCGGTCCCGGAGCCCTTAGCGACAATGGGAACGCTCACCATCGTTCCGGATCCCGCCACTGACCTCATCAATTTGGTGTCGGATCAACCAGCGGGAAGCGTGGTGCTGCTCGATGTGATGGGCCGCGAGGTATTGCGGACACGCTTCGTGGCCAACACGCCGATCACGATCTCTTCTCTTCCGGCCGGATCCTATTCGGTGGTGCTGCTCGGGGCCGACAACAGCGTACGTGCGCACGCGCGCTTCATCAAGAACTAGGGGCTATTGAAGGTATCCGGGCAGCAGCCCGAACAGCACCACCGAGATACCGCACACCGAGATCAACAAAAGGTTGACCGGGCTCACCACCAGCGCGGGGGCTTCCTCGGAAGGTGTGAAGGCCTCGCGGATCACCACGGCGTAGTAATAGATCCCCACCAGGGCCATCAGCACGGCGAACACGGTCGTCTTGATCAAGTCCGCGCCTATGGCCAGGAGGAAGATCTGGTATTTCGCCACGAAACCAGCGGTAAGGGGAATGCCCGCCAGAGAGAGCATCAGCAGCAACATGACCACCCCGAGCCAGGGCTTGGCGCGGAACAGCCCCCGAAAAATGCGGATGTGCTCATCGCCATTGGCCGCACGCTTCGCAAGGGTCATCAGGATGAACAGGCCGACCGTCGCCAGCGAATACGTGAATGTGTAGTAGAAGAGCACCTGCGCGGTATTGGGCGCCTGGCTCAAAACGGCCATCAAGAGGAAGCCGCTGTGCGCGATGCTGCTATAGGCCATCAACCGTTTGAAGTGGCTCTGCCGCAGCGCGACGATGTTGCCGATCATCAAGGTGAAGATGGTCATCACCAGCAGCGCCTTACCCAGGGTGGGAGGCATCTGCGTGATGCCCACAAAGCGGTACAGCCCGATGAACGCGGCCATTTTCACCACGGTGCTCATGAAAGCGGTGATCAGCGTGGGCGATCCCTCGTAAACGTCGGGGCTCCAGAAGTGGAAGGGCGCTGCGGCCACTTTGAAAGACAGGCCGATCGCCACGAAGAAGCAGCCCAGGGTGAACAGGATATCTGGCTGCACCAGTTGCCGCAGGGCGACCTCCTTCACCACGCCCAGATCGAAGGACGCGGCCACGCCGTAGATCAACGCGATACCCATCAACAGGAACGCGCTGGCGAACGAGCCGAGCAGGAAATACTTGAAGCTCGCCTCACTGCTGCGCATGCTATCGCGCTTTCCACCAGCCATGATGTAGAGCGGGATGCTCAGGATCTCGATGCCCAGGAAGAGCATGAGCAAGTTGGTGTAGCTGGTGAGCAGCAGGGCGCCGGTGAGCGAGAAGATCATCAGCGCATATTGTTCGGCCACGTTCTCCTCCTGCCGTGCGTAATAGTCCGCACCGAAGAGGAAGATCAGCACGGTGACGACGAGCATGCCGCAGCTGAACAGCCACCCCGCGCGATCGAAGGAGACCATGTGGGCGAACATCGGTACGTTGATCGAACGGTCCATGACAAACAGCCCGATCGCGGCCAACAGGCCAAGGACACCGACGGGCACGAGCAACTTCTTCTGCCCGAAAAGCCCCAGGTAAAGGAGCAGCACGCCCAGGACCGAAGTGAGGATCAGCGCGCTCATCTCAGTACAGGGCGGTGAAGGTGGAAAGCATCTGTTGCACGGAACCGTCCAGTAGGTTGAGCACCGGCGCTGGGAACACACCAAGCACGAGCGAAACAGCGATCAGTGGAACCAATACGAGATGGTCGTGTTGGTCCGCATCGCCCGCCTGGGGCAGCTTGGCGTTCTCCGGACCGAGCATGACCCGCTGGTACGCATAGAGCATGTAAATCGCGCCAAGAATGATCGTTGTCACTGCGGCGAACGCCATCCAGCCGTCGCGCTGCCACAGCCCGTTGAACATCAGCCACTCGCCCACGAAGCTCTGCGTGAGCGGAAGTGCCACCGCGTTCAGCATCACCAGGAAGAAGAGCGCGGCCAATCGCGGAGCGCGGTGCTTCAATCCACCCATGGCCTCCAGATCGGTGGTGCCCGTGCGCCGCTGGATCGCGCCCACCAGGTAGAGCATGCACACGACGAGAACCGCATGCGCGAAGGCTTGGTAGAGGGATCCGCTGATGCCGTAGGTGTTCTGCGCGAAGAGACCAGCGCATAGCAGCCCGACGTGGCTAAGCGAGGAATAGGCCACCAGACGTTTCAGATCGCGCTGGCGGAAGGCGATGATACCGGCGTACAACGCACCGATCAAGGCCATCCAGATCACGGTGCTGCGCCAGAACTCCACACCTTCAGGAACGATGGGCAGTACGAAACGCAGTATGCCGAACAGACCCATCTTCAGCAGCACGCCGCCCAACACCATGGTGCCCTGCAGTGGCGCCGAGGTATAGGTATCGGGCTGCCAACTGTGGAAGGGGAAGATCGGCAGCTTCACCGCGAAGGCGAGGAAGAGTGCCCAGAACAACCAGATCTGCACATCGCCCGGCAGGCGAAGGGCATGGAGCGCGTTGAAGTCCGCGCTGTGCGAAGGCTCTTGCACCACGCAGTAGGCGATGGCGAACAACAGCGCCAATCCACCCAGCAGGGTATAGATGAAGAAGCGCATCGTGACCGCCTTCGCGCTGCCCAGTCGACCAGGAACGGCGGACCCCCAGAAGAGCAGCAGGAAGAAGAGCGGCACCAGGCTCAGTTCGTAGAAGATGTAGAAGAGGAAAGCGTTCTGCGCCATGAACACGCCGAACAACGCGCTCTGCGTGAAGAGCAAAAGCGCGTTCACGAGGGCAGGACGATCGGCGCCTTCGCTGCGGCCAGCGCCGATGATGAACGGGAACATCAGCCCGGTGAGCAGCAGGAAAAGCAAACCGGTGCCATCATATCCCACCGTGAAGCGCAGGCCCCAGCTAGGCATCCAGGCCAGGTCCAATAGCGTCACGTTGTTTCCCGGATAGCGCACCCACAAGAGGATCGCGAGCGCCGCTGTGATAAACGAAGACAACAATGCGATCGTGCGTGCCGCACCATCGGGCCGCGCCACGAGCAACACCGCAGCAGCGAGGAAGGGAACGAGGAGGAGAGCGATCAGTAGCATCTCATCCAGCGTATAGTGTGATCATCAAGAAGACCACGATACCCACCACCATCCCGAAGAGGTAGAAGCTCATGTTGCCGTTCTGCAGCATGCGCGCCGCCTTGCCCGCTTTCTGGGTCCAGCGCCCAGCGCCCAGCATCACGGGCACCATCACCTTGCGCTCTAGGATCCCGTGGAACTGGGTGCTGAGCCAACCGTAGGGACGTTCCCACAGGAAGGCATAGAGTTCGTCCACCATCCATTTGCGCGCGATCAAACGAGAGAGCATGGGCAGGTCCTCCGGTTCCGGATCCAATGTGGTCTTCTTCACGAAGCGGTTGTAGGCGAGCAGGATGGTAAGCAGGATCAGGCCCACGGTGATCCCCATCAGCATCCATTCGGTGGAAGCGCTCAGGTAGTTGTGTTCACCAGTGATGCCCTCGGCGGCGGTCTCCAAATAGTGCTTCATCGGCTCGTGGCCGCCGAAGAGATGTGGCAGGTTCAGCAGGCCACCGGCCACGCTCAGCACGGCCAGCACCATCAACGGCACGGTCATCACCGCCGGGCTCTCGTGCGGGTGGGCCTTGCCACGGTAGCCGCCGAAGAAGGTGAGGAAGAGCAGGCGGAACATGTAGAAGCAGGTGAGCAGGCTTACGGCCATCGTGGCCGCATAGAGCATGGGATGTTCCTGGTACGCCGCCATGAGGATCGCATCCTTGCTGAAGAAACCGCTGAAGCCAGGAATGCCCGCGATGGCCAGCGTGCCGATCAGGAAAGTGACGTAGGTGATCTTCGTTACGCCCTTCAATCCGCCCATCTTGCGGATGTCCTGTTCGCCGCCGAGGGCATGGATCACGCTACCGGCGCCGAGGAAGAGCAGGGCCTTGAAGAACGCATGCGTGGTGACGTGGAACATCGCCGCGCTGTACGCACCGAGACCAAGGGCCACGAACATCAGGCCCAGTTGCGATACGGTGGAATAGGCGAGCACCTTCTTGATGTCGTTCTGGAACACGCCGATGCTCGCGGTGAGCAGGGCGGTAATGAGGCCCGTCCAGAGCACGACGTCCTGCGTGAACGGTGCCAGGCTGAAGAGGGCGCTGCTGCGCACCAACAGGAAGATGCCGGCCGTTACCATCGTCGCGGCGTGGATCAATGCGCTCACCGGCGTGGGTCCCGCCATGGCATCGGGCAACCAGGTGAAGAGAGGCAACTGCGCGCTCTTGCCGATCGCGCCAACGAAAAGCAGCAGCGTGACAACGGTCACCATCTCCACGCTCAATGTTCCGGCACGATCGAAGACCTCGATGTAGTTCAAGGTGCCCAGGCGGCTGAACAACAACGCGAGCGCGAGCACGAAGCCCACATCGCCGATTCGGTTCATGACGAAGGCTTTGCGTGCGGCGTAGTTGTAGGCGGGCTTCGTATACCAGAAGCCGATAAGCAGGTAACTGCACAGACCAACACCTTCCCACCCGATGAAGGTGATCACGAAGTTGGCCCCCATCACCAGCAGCAGCATGGCGAAGGTGAACAGGTTGAGGCAGGCGAAGAAGGTGCTCACCCGCTTGTCATCGTGCATGTAGCCGATGGAGTACAGATGGATCAACGTGCCCACGCCGGTCACGATCAACATCATCGTCAGCGAGAGCGAGTCGATCTGCAAGGCGAACGGTACGTCCATGCCGCCGATGTGGATCCAGTCGAAGAACTTGACGACGTTCGCGCCGCCTGTCTTGTCGTAGTGGAGGAATAAGATCGCGCTCACAACGAACGACAAGCCGATCATCGTGGTAGCCAGTAGGCCCGCCGCATTGCCTTTCAACTTGCCCCGCAGCGCAGCGATAACAAGTGCCCCCAACAACGGGAGGCCGGGAACCAGGGCGACGTGCAGCGGCAGGTTCACCATTTCAACCGGTTCAGTTGGTTGATGTCCACGCTATCCACGTTGCGCTTCATCATCACCAGGATGGCCAGGCCCACGGTCACTTCCGCAGCGGCGACGAGCATGATGAAGAACACGAAGACCTGGCCACCCGGATCGCTGTGGTGCGCACTGAACGCCGCGAGCAAGAGGTTCACGCTGTTGAACATCAGCTCCAGGCACATCAGGATGATGATGGTGTTCCGGCGGAACAACGCGCCCGCCATGCCGATGCTGAACAGGATGAAGCTGAGCACGATGTAGTGCTCCAGCGGGATCACGCGGATGGCGGTCATCATGCCCTCCATCACGCGGGGATCTTTTTAGTGCGACGTTCCGAAGGCTCGGGGCGCGCGGGGGCATCCTCACGCGGCGAACGGTCCTTGCGGCCCAGCATCACCGCGCCGATCATGGCACTAAGGAAGAGGACGCTGCTCACCTCGAAGGGCAGCAGGAAGTCGCTGAACAGGCTTTGGCCTACGCTTTTCACCAGGCCCGTGTTGCCGTCGAACTCCTTGGCGGCCGCAATGTGAACGCCTTGACGCAGGGCGCCGAGCAAGGTGAACAGGAACAGTGCCCCGGCGGTCACTGCCGCGATGCGCGTCAACAAGGTCTTGCTGGGCTCGGTGCTCTTGTTCAGGTTGAGCAGCATGATCACGAAGAGGAAGAGCACCATGATGGCGCCCGTGTACACGATGATGTGGACCATGGCCAGGAACTGCGCGTTCAGCAGGATGTAGTGGCCGGCGATGCTGAGGAAGCAGACGATCAGCGAGATCACGCTGTTGACCGGATTACGCGCACCCACCACCAGCAGTGCGCTGAGCACCGAGATCGCCGCGAAGAGGTAGAAGAGGTACTGCATCCGATGGGGGACCGCTCAGCGATTGTGTGCGAATTTCCGGTCTTTCTTGAACTCCAGCACAGCGGTCGTCTGGCGTTTGCTCACATCCACACGCAACGAGTCGTCAAGCGGCTCCACGAGCCATTGCTTGCCGTACGTGAACGTGCCACGGGTATAGTCGCTGGGCACAAGGCGGTCGGTGAGGAAGATGGCTTCCTTGGGGCAGGCCTCCTCACAATCGCCGCAGAAGATGCAGCGCAGCATATTGATCTCGTACACCGTGGCATACTTCTCCTCGCGGTACAACTTCTCTTCGCCCTTCTTGCGCTCGCCGCTCACCATGGTGATCGCTTCCGCCGGGCAAGCCACGGCGCATAGTCCGCAGGCGGTGCAGCGCTCGCGGCCCTGATCGTCGCGTTTCAATACATGCAAGCCACGGTAGATCTGGCTGAAAGGCCGGATCTGCTCGGGGTACTTCACCGTGGCCTTCTTCACGCGGAAGAAGTGCTTCAGGGTGATGCCCATGCCTTTGATGATGGCGGGCAGGTAGATGCGCTCCATGAGCGTCATCTTCTTGTCGCTCGCCACTTCGGCGCGCTTGGTGAGCATTTGGGTGATCGGGGTGCTCATCGCTCAGAAGCCGTTCTTGAGGTAGTAGCCTACCCCGGTGAGCAACACATTGAGGATGGACAGCGGGATGAGAGCCTTCCACCCGAGGTTCATCAACTGGTCGTAGCGGAAACGTGGCAGCGTCCAGCGGATCCACATGAAGAAGAAGATGAAGAAGGTGATCTTCAGGAAGAAGCCCACCGTGCCCAGGATCACCGTAATGTTCTGCGAGAGGCCGAGGTCCTGAAGGAAGGGCACATCGTAGCCGCCGAAGAACAAGGTGCTGATCACCGCGCTGCTGATGAACATGTTCACGTACTCGGCGAAGAGGTAGAAGCCGAGCTTCATGCTGCTGTACTCCGTGTGGTAACCGCCCACCAGTTCGGTTTCGCACTCGGGCAGGTCGAAGGGCGCGCGGTTGCATTCCGCGAAAGCGCAAACGAGGAAGAGCAGGAAACCGAGCGGCTGGTAGATGATGTTCCAATAGCCCGCTTGCTGTTGCAATACGATATCGTTCAGACTGAGGCTGCCGGTAAGGATCACCAGCGCCACGATGCTCATGCCCATGGCCAGCTCGTAGCTCACCATCTGGCTGGCGGCACGGATCGCGCCGAGCAAGGCGTATTTGTTGTTGCTCGCCCATCCGCCGAGCATGATGCCGTAGACGCCGATGCTCACCATCGCGAACACGTAAAGGATGCCGATGTCCGGATCGGCGATCTGCAGGGAGAAGGGTGTGCCGTTGAGGTCCAGCGTGCCGCCCCAGGGGATCACCACGCCGGTGAGCAACGCGGTGGTCATGGCGATGGCGGGGCCCATGAAGAACAGCCAGCGGTTGGCGCTGGCGGGCATGAAGTCCGCCTTCATGATCATCTTCACGCCATCGGCGATGGGCTGCAACAGGCCGAAGGGACCTGCGCGATCCGGGCCGATGCGGTCCTGCATGAAGGCCGCGACCTTGCGCTCCGCATAGGTGGCGTAGGCCGCCACGCCCAAGGTGATGAGCAGCAGGGTGACCAGGAAGATGATGGTGGGGATCATCCTTGCTCGATCTCTTTAGGTCGGCCTACGGGGGTGCTTTCCGGAGCGGCCTTGGTAAGGAGCTTCTGCTTCTGCTGGAGTTCGTAGTGGTTGGCGCGATCACGCTATGACGGTCCAGGTGTCGCGGGCCTTCCACGGTCCAGTGTTTCACGTCCTTCTTGTCGAAGCGGCAGGTGTTGCAGATGAAACTTTCCACCTCCCCCCACTGGTCCTTTCGCCCGGTAACGCGCAGCACCTCATTGCCTTTGAGCCAGAGCACCACCTTGCCCGTACACTTCGGGTTCTCGCAGTCGCGGTGCGCATCCACGGGCTTGGTGTACCACACCCGGCTGGCGAAGCGGAAGGTCTTGTCGGTGAGCGCGCCCACGGGGCACACATCGATCATGTTCCCGCTGAAGTCGTTCTCGACCGCTTGCTGGATGTACGTGCTGATCTCGCTCACGTCGCCGCGATTGATCACGCCATGCACACGCCCATCGGTGAGCTGCTCGGCCACTTTCACGCAGCGGTAGCACAGGATGCAGCGCGTCATGTGCAACTTGATCGTGTCGCCGATGTCGATCGGGTCGAAGGTGCGGCGCTCGAACTCATAGCGGCTGCCCTCGGCGCCATGCTCGTAGCCCAGGTCCTGCAGGTGGCATTCCCCGGCCTGGTCGCAGATCGGGCAATCCAGCGGGTGGTTGATGAGCAAGAACTCGGTGACGCCCTTGCGTGCGTCCAACAGCTCCGGGCTTGTGGTGTTCTGCACCACCATGCCGTCCATGACGTTCGTGCGGCAACTGGCCACCGGCTTGGGCATGGGACGCGGGTCCTTCGTGCTGCCCTGGCTCACCTTCACGATGCAGGTGCGGCAGTAGCCGCCACTGGTCTTCAGGCTGGTGTAGTAGCACATGGCCGGGGGCACCACATGGCGGTCCGCCTTGTTGCGCTCGCCTATCATGCGGGCGGCCTGGAGGATGGTGGTACCCTCGGGGACCTCGATCTCGATGTTGTCGATGGTGACCTTCGGCATGGCTCAGGCAGCTACGGTCTTCGGTTTGCGCACGAACGGCGTTTTTTCGAAGTGCTTCGGGTCCTTCACCTTCTGCGGGTGGTAGACGTGGAACTCGAACTCGTCGCGGAAGTGCCGGATGGCCGAAGCCACGGGCCAGGCCGCGGCATCGCCGAGCGGGCAGATGGTGTTGCCTTCGATCTTCCGCTGGATGTCCCAGAGCAGGTCGATGTCTTCCAACCGGCCTTCGCCGTTCTCGATGCGATGCAGCACTTTCTCCATCCACCCGGTGCCTTCGCGGCAGGGACTGCATTGCCCGCAACTTTCGTGCGCATAGAAGCGGGTGTGGTTCCAGGTGCTGCGCACGATGCATTGCGCATCGTTGTAGGCATAGAAACCGCCCGAACCGAGCATGCTGCCGGTGGCGAAACCACCGTCGCTCAAGCTTTCGTAGGTCATCAGGCGTGCTTCGCCTGCGGCGGTTTTGAAGTAGAGTTCCGCAGGGATGATCGGCACACTGGAGCCACCGGGCACTAAGGCTTTCAGCGCGCGGCCTTGCACGCCGCCACACCATTCATCGCTGTTCAGGAACTCCTCGCAGGTGATGCCGAGATCGATCTCGTACACGCCCGGCTTGTTGATGTTCCCGCCCGCGCT
The DNA here is from genome assembly GCA_016712025.1 of Flavobacteriales bacterium. Classification (GTDB taxonomy): domain Bacteria; phylum Bacteroidota; class Bacteroidia; order Flavobacteriales_F; family PHOS-HE28; genus PHOS-HE28. The sequence continues at coordinate 19,185 of JADJRW010000037.1, read as the reverse complement.
GATCAGTTTCGTTCCGGTGCTTTTACCGATGCCGATCTTGGCGTATTCCTCACCACCGTCGTTCACGATGGGCACCACCGCTGCGATGGTCTCGACGTTGTTCACCACGGTGGGGCAGCCATAGAGACCTTTAACTGCAGGGAAGGGCGGCTTGATGCGGGGATTGCCGCGCTTGCCTTCCAGGCTTTCGAGCAGTGCGGTTTCCTCGCCGCAGATGTAAGCGCCCGCGCCGACCTGCACATGGATGTCATGATCGAAGCCGCTGCCCAGGATGTTCTTGCCGAGCCATCCCGCCGCGCGCGCTTCTTCGATGGCGCGCTCCAGGATCCGGTAGATGTAGAAGTACTCGCCGCGGATGTAGATGTAGCTCACGTTCGCGCCCAGCGCGAAGCTCGACGTGATCATCCCTTCGATCAGGATGTGCGGGATCCGCTCCATCAGGTAGCGGTCCTTGAAGGTGCCGGGCTCGCTCTCGTCGGCGTTCACCACCAGGTAGCGGGGCACGCCGGGCGGCTTCGCCATGAAGCTCCATTTCAATCCCGTGGGGAAGCCCGCACCACCGCGACCGCGTAAGCCGCTCTTCTTCACTTCCTCCAGCACCGCTTCCGGACCCATGGTCTTCAGCGCCTTCTCCACGCTGCGGTAGCCACCGTTCGCGCGGTAACCCTCCAGGCCCTGGATGCCGGGCTTGTTGTCGTGTTCCAAGAGCAGTTTGCGCGCCATTACCGTTGACCAGTTTTATGGCGATGAACGGCACATTCTCGGAGATCAGTGGGCCGCGAGCCACGAGCCACGAGCCATGGGCTCATCAGCTCGCAGCTCGCAGCTCGAAGCTCGCAGCCTCGCGTCCGGCCTTGTGGGTGCTGGCTGCTCATTGATCGGTGTAGTTCTGGCGCTTGTTCTCCGCCCGCAGTTGTTCGATGAGCGAGTCCGCTCTTTCAGGCGTGAGGTTCTCGTGGTACTTCGCGCCGCACTGCAGCATCGGTGCCGTGCCGCAGCTGCCGAGGCATTCCACTCCCTTCAATGTGAACATCCCATCCTTGGTGGTCTCGCCCACATGGATGCCGAGGCGTTTCTCCAGGTGCGCCATCAGATCGTCCGCGCCGCGCAACATGCATGGGGTGGTGCGGCAGACCTCCAGGTGGTAGGTGCCCACCGGGTGCAGGTTGTACATGCTGTAGAAGCTGGCCACCTCGAACACTTCGATGCGTTGGATGCCGAGCACCTCAGCCACGGCGTCCATGGCGTACACGCTCAACCAGCCGTCGTTCTCGCTCTGCGCAACGTGCAGGATGGGGAGCAGCGCGCTCTTGCTCTGTTCCGCAGGATAGCGCGCGATCAAGCGGCGGCACTCGGCCAGGCCCGCTTCGCTGAAGCGGAAGGGCGCGACGCCCTCGGTGGTGGTAACGGCTTTGATCGTGGATGCCATGGCTACGCGTGCAAAGAAAGCGGAAGGCGGGCAAGTGATGACGGAAGAAGGCTGCGCCTTTTTTCACCGCCACGACGCAGCGAACGCAACGGAGGCGCAACGCCAAGGAAGAGTGGCATTTGAGCACAGAGCTGCGGGTGCCTTTGTTCACCGCCAAGGCGCGGCGAGCGCAACGGAGGCGCCACGCCAAGGAGGAGTGGCATTAGAGCATAGAGCTGCGGGTTCACCCCCACGACCAACGCGCAACGCTACGGGCATGCCATTGGCGATGCCGGTGCCGCCTTAGAGGACCTCATTGAAGTTGATCAGGAGCCCCAGCCGGTTGCCCGTGAGCTTCAATAGGTGAGTAGCTGCGCGGTATGGATAGGGTGCAGTTCATCGACCGCCTTTACTTCCACAATGACTTTGCGTTCGACCCAGAGGTCCAGTCGGTAACCCGCATCCAAGGACACTTCTTCGTATTGCAGCGGCAGTGGATGCTGATGGAGGACCGAGAGCGCCAAGCTGCGGAGTTCGAAGATCAGGCAATGCACGTATGTGCTCAAGAGGCCCCCTCGCACTTTAAGGCAGCATCCAGAACGTGCGTCGCTATACGGTCCTCTTCTACCATCCTTGGCGGAACCTTGGCGTCCGTGGCGCCGTGGCGGTGAAGCACTAAGCGTCCAATTCGCCCGCGATCACGTTCATGCTGCTCATGCTCAGGATCGCGTCGCTGAGCATGATGCCCTTCACCATTTCCGGGAAGGCCTGGTAGTACACAAAGCACGGACGGCGGAAATGCACGCGGAAGGGCGTGCGGCCGCCGTCGCTCACGAGGTAAACGCCCAGCTCGCCGTTGCCGCCTTCCACGCAGTGGTAGACCTCGCCTACGGGCACGTCGCTCTCGCCCATCACGATCTTGAAGTGGTATATGAGCGCCTCCATCTCATTGTACACTTCCTCCTTCGGCGGCAGCACCCATTCGGGCACCTCCGCGGTGAAGGTGGTCTTGTCGCTCATCTTCTCGCACTTCTCCACCGCCTGCCGGATGATCCGCAGGCTCTCCCACATCTCCTTCTGCCGCACCATGAAGCGATCGTACACGTCGCCGTTCTGACCGATGGGGATCTTGAAGTCAAAGTCCTCGTAGCTGCAATAGGGGTCCATCACCCGCACGTCATAGTCCAATCCGCAGGCACGCAGGTTGGGGCCGGTAAAGCCATACGCCAGTGCGCGGTCCAAGGGGAACGGACCGCAGTTGATGCAGCGGTCCATGAAGATGCGGTTGCGCATCAGCAGGTTCTCGAATTCCTTCAGCTTCTTGGGGAAGTAGTCCAGGAAGTGCTTGGTTTTGCGCCAGGCGATATCGTTGAAGTTGCGCTCGAAGCCACCGATGCGGCCCATGTTGGTGGTGAGGCGCGCGCCGCGATCTCCTCGAAGATCTCGTAGATGAACTCCCGGTCCTGGAAGATGAAGGTGAAGCCGGTGAGCGCGCCGGTGTCCACGCCGATCACCGCATTGCACACGATGTGGTCCGCGATGCGCGCCAACTCCATCGCGATGATGCGCATGTAGTCCACGCGCTTCGGCGTTTCGATGCGCAGCAGTTTCTCCACCGTCATGTGCCAGCCCATGTTGTTGATGGGGGCACTGCAGTAGTTCATCCGATCGGTGAGCGTGGTGATCTGGTAGAACGGCCGCCGCTCGGCGATCTTTTCGAAAGCACGGTGGATGTACCCGATGGTCTGCTCGGCGCTCTGGATGTACTCGCCGTCCATGGTGAGCACGTTCTGGAAGATGCCGTGGGTGGCCGGGTGCGTGGGGCCGAGGTTCAGCACGTTGAGCTCCCTGTGCTCAGCGGGCGGCACCAGGTCGTGCTGCCAGAAATCGGGTTTCGCGATCTCCTTGCTCATCGGCCGAACATGCTATCGTTCTTGTCCTCGCGCGTAGGGTCTTCCAAGGGATAGTCCTTCCGCATCGGAAAGGCGGGGAAGTCCTCCATGTTGAGGATGCGTTTCAAATTGGGATGCCCGGTGAAGGTGAGCCCGTAGAAATCGAACGCCTCGCGCTCCATCCAATTGGTGGCGGGCCACAGGTCGGTGAAGGTGGGGAAGGCGGGATCTTTCAGCGGCGTGTTCGCCTTGAGGCGGATGCGATGGCGGTTCCGGAAACTGTGCAAGTGGATCACCAGGCCTAGCTGGTCCTCATTACCCTCCGTAGCCGGGTAGTGCATGCCACAGAGCGTGGTGAGGAAGTTGAAGTCCAGCTCATCCCGCAGGAAGCGCAGGATGTCATGCAGACTCTCCTTCCGCACGGTGAAGCAGCGCATGTCATGGAACTGCTCTTGGGCCAGCACCGCCTCGGGGAAGGCGGCGCCCAACCGGTCCACCACCAGTTGATCCCTGTCTGCTTGGATGGCGAAGGCGGGCACGCGTCAGTCGATCTTGTACTGCTTCATCAGGTCCTCGTACTCCTTGCTGTAGCGCCGGCGGCTGCCTTCGTTCGCCACCAATTCCTGGATCTTCAGGATGCCGTCGATCACCTGTTCGGGGCGCGGCGGGCAGCCGGGTATGTAGACGTCCACGGGTATGATCCTGTCGATGCCTTGCAGCACGCTGTACGTATCGAAGATGCCACCGCTGCTGGCGCAGGCGCCCATGCTCAGCACCCACTTGGGTTCGGCCATCTGCGTGTACACATCGCGCAGGACCGGCCCCATCTTCTTGGCGATGGTGCCCATCACCATCAGCAGATCGCTCTGGCGCGGGCTGAAACTGAGGCGCTCCATACCGAAGCGGGCCAGGTCGTAGTTGGCGCCCATGGTGGCCATGAACTCGATGCCGCAACAACTGGTGGCGAAGGGCAGCGGCCAGATGCTGTTTTTGCGCGCCAGGCCCACGACATCCTCGAGTCGGGTGGCGAAGAACCCTGCGCCTTCATGGCCGGCCGGGCCAGGCACAATGGTCGGTTTGCCTAAAGCGGGGCGCGGAGCGAGGTCGGTCGGCTTCATCATTCCTTCTCTTACTGGTCCCACTTAAGCGCTCCCTTCTTGATAACGTAGAACAGCCCTGTGACCACGAACAGGATGAAGATCACCATCTCCACAAAGCCAACAACACCCAAAGCCTTGAAGTTCACGGCCCAAGGATACAGGAAGATGATCTCCACGTCGAACAGCACGAAGAGAATGGCGATCAGGAAGTACTTCACCGAAAAGGGACTACGGGCATTCCCATAGCCCTCGATACCGCATTCGAAATTCTCGGTCTTCTCCTTGCCCCCGCGCTTGGGGCCCGTCCAGCCGGTGAAGAGCAGCATGCCCAGCACGAAGCCGATCGCGATCAGGGTCTGAAGCGCTATCGGCAGGTAATCCGCAGGACTCGACATGGGTGTAACGGGGATCCTGTGTTGAAGCGGGCGCTAAGGTATGATCGTGCGGCACCCGACAATAGCGCTGCGCGAAGGTCCGTTCCTCGCCAAGCTCTGCGAACAGCCATCCTTCTACCTTTGTTCATTCGTTCTACCCCCGCCCACGTGGACCAACCCGCAGGAACCTACCCGCTGCTCGAGCGCATCCTTCTGCCGAACGACCTGCGGAACCTGAGCGAGCCACAACTCGAACAGGTCTGCAAAGAGCTCCGCGATTTCATCATTGATGTGGTGAGCGTAAAGGGCGGCCACTTCGGGGCCAGCCTCGGCGTGGTGGAGCTCACGGTGGCACTCCATTACGTGTTCAACACCCCGTACGATCAACTGGTTTGGGATGTCGGGCATCAAGCGTATGGCCATAAGATCCTCACCGGCCGCCGGGAGATCTTCCATACCAACCGCATCCACAAAGGTTTGAGCGGCTTCCCCAAGCGGAGCGAAAGCGAGTACGACACCTTTGGCGTGGGCCATAGCAGCACCAGCGTGGGCGCGGCACTGGGCATGGCGGTGGCCAGCAAATTGAAAGGGGAGAAGGACCGCCAAGTGGTGGCCGTGATCGGCGATGGTGCCATGACCGCCGGTATGGCCTTCGAGGCCCTCAATCACGGTGGCACCGCGCACAGCGATCTGCTGGTGGTGCTCAACGACAACTGCATGAGCATCGACCCGAACGTCGGTGCCCTCAAGGAATACCTCACGGACATCAGCACCAGCCACACCTACAACAAGGTGAAGGACGAGGTGTGGCACTTGCTCGGCAAAGTGAGCAAGTTCGGGCCGAACGCGCAGGCCGTAGCCCAGAAGGTGGAGAACGCCGTGAAAAGCGCCCTGCTCAAACAGAGCAACCTCTTCGAAAGCCTAAAGTTCCGCTACTTCGGGCCGGTGGACGGCCACGACGTGGAGCGCTTGGTGAAGGTGTTGAAGGACCTGAAGGACATCCCCGGCCCCAAGATCCTCCATACGATCACCGGGAAGGGCAAGGGCTATGCACCAGCCGAAGCGGGATCCCCGACCGTATGGCACGCCCCCGGCCTCTTCAACAAAGAGACCGGCGAGATCATCAAGGTGGTGCCCAAGAGCCCACAGCCGCCGAAGTACCAGGATGTCTTCGGGCACACCATCGTGGAGCTGGCCGAGAAGAACCCGAAGATCGTGGGTGTTACCCCCGCGATGCCGACCGGCTCCTCACTGAACATCATGATGAAGGCCATGCCCGACCGGGCCTTCGACGTGGGTATCGCCGAGCAACATGCCGTGACTTTCTCCGCAGGCATGGCGACCCAAGGACTGGTGCCTTTCTGCAACATCTACAGTTCGTTCATGCAGCGGGCCTATGACCAGGTAGTGCACGACGTGGCCTTGCAGAACCTGCATGTGATCTTCTGCCTGGACCGCGGCGGTCTGGCGGGTGCCGATGGTCCCACGCACCATGGCGCCTTCGACATCGCCTACTTCAGGTGCATCCCGAACATGATCGTGAGCGCGCCGATGAACGAGGAGGAGCTACGCAACCTGATGTACACGGCCCAAATCCGTGACTGCGGCCCGTTCAGCATCCGCTATCCCCGCGGGGAAGGCGTGATGACCGAGTGGAAGACACCCTTCAAGGAGATCAAGATCGGCACCGGTCGCAAAGTGCGGACCGGTTCGGAGATCGCGGTGCTCAGCATCGGCCACATCGGCAACATCGCCGCGAAGGGCATCGATACGCTCCAGGCCGAAGGGCACAGCATCGCGCATTACGACATGCGCTTCGCGAAGCCGATCGATGAGATGCTGCTCCACGAGGTCTTCGGCAAGTTCAAGCAGGTGATCACCATCGAGGATGGTTGCATCCAAGGCGGCATGGGCAGCGCGGTGCTGGAGTTCATGGCCGACCATGGCTATCAGACCCATGTGAAACGCCTCGGCATCCCGGATCGCTGGATCGAGCACGGCTCCCAGAAAGAGCTCTACGCCGAATGCGGTTTCGATGAGGCCGCGTTGATCGCCGCCGCCAAGGAGATGCTCGCCGAGCAGAAGTCGCTCAAGGGCAAGCAGGCGAGTGCGTAGTGTGCCTCCGCGCAAAGCGCGAAGCAGGCCGAAGCCCCGTTAGTTTCACCGCATGCCGCGTTCCGCAGCGTTTATTCTACTTGCCGCTTTCACCCTGAGCGTGCTGGTGCGTCTTCCGCAACTTGGCCGCCCACTCAGCAAGAACCACGAGTTCTGCACCGCGCTGGTCTTGGTGGTGCATAGCGTGTGGGAAGAGGATGGTTTCCTAAAACACCACGGCTGCCCTGCCGTCACTTATCCGAACCCGGGCGACCGGGGTGTGATCGGCCTGCACTACGACCTTACCGAGCAGGACGGCATCTACTACTATGTCTCTCACTTGCCGTTCGCCTATTGGGCGCCCTATGGAGGGTTCAAAGTTCTCGGCGTAACGGCCGCGGAGGTGCCCCTTCGAATCTTCAACGTCCTGCTGCACGGGCTTACCGCCTTGCTGTTCTTCGGCTTCCTGAAAAGCATGTTAGACGACTTGCCGCAGCGCGCGAACATCGCCGCTTGCGCAGCTGCTTTCTACCTGCTGATGCCTGGCCCACTCTGGTTCCACGGCAACGTGTACATGAGCGACATGGCCGTCCAGCTGCCATGGGCTTGGGCTCTTTACGCGTACGCTCGCTTGGGTACGATTCCGAACAGGGGAGCCATTGTTCATTTTCTTCTGGCCATTGCGGTGCTGGCGGCTACGGAGTGGATCGGCGTGTTCGTCGCATGCACATTATTAGTCGTTCTCATCCGTCGTTGGCGGAGCACGGGCGATCGGCGTTGGCTCGGGTTGGGCATCGCGCAATGCGCTCTCACCGCGATCGTGGTCCTCGCATGCCTGGGCCTTTACGCGAGCCGCATCGGGTGGAACGACTTGCTGGCCTATCTGTTCCATCGGTACGAGGAACGCGGTGTGCTTCCCGGGGAAGCCAGTGCGACACTGCTCCAGGGGTTTTGGCAATTGGGTATCAACCTCCTTCGCTCCTGGTGGCCTTTGATCGCATTGGGGATCGGTGCGACCGTTCTGGGGGGAAGAATACGTTCCTGGCCTGCTGTTCCCGATCTCGTGCTGCTCACATTGGCGCCTGCGCTGTTGCATCTGTTGGTCTTCGTGCGCTATGGTATCCATGAGTTCGCAGTGCTCAAGCTCGGTTTATTTTTGTGCACAGGGGTGTCTGTCGCGCTTTGGCGCATGGAAACGCGTTGGGGCCGATGGACCCATCTTCCGATCGCTGGTGCGCTCTCGCTCGGCATGGCTTGGTACACTTGGGTGAACCGCCCAGGCGATGGCACCGCCACCGGCGAAGCCTATGCGACCGCCCAACAAAGAGGACTGATGATCGCTACCGAGGCCGGACCCGATGAGGTGATCCTGCTCCAAGGCATCCAGGCCGATCCGCAGATCCAGTTCTACGCCCGTCGCAACATGCGCATGGTGGCCGATAGCGCGGAGGCGATAGCTGTGGTCAAGGAACTGGGAACGCTGCGGGGTGTCCTGTTCGAGGAACACGATGGAGCCCTCCAGGCGCGACGCCTCTCGCTGGCGCAAAGGGGTACGAGCGATCAGAGCCCGAAGTGATAGCCTATGCTGAAGTTGAGGTCGCCTGGAACAGCGAAATCCCCGTAGCCCGGATCCCGCGACACGTCCTCCAGGTCCTCGCTGAATTTTTGGAGCGGAATGGATAGAGCACCGCCAGTTCCAAGTGCCCGCGCCAATTCGGGGCCCGCACCTCGATGCCGGCCCCGGCGGTGGGTCCGTAGTAGATCTTTTTGAACTCTTTCTTGTCCTTCAAGGCGATCACCGCATTGTAGCCGAACATTCCCAGGAGGAAAGGGCATACGATGTGGCGGGGAAGCGCACGCCAAGCTATTCCACCGTTGAATCCCAATCCCCCGAAATTGTAGCCCACGCCCGCGAATAGGTTCAAGGGTGGTTCCGGTCGGCTGCTCACTTGTATGCCGAGCCCCCCGAAATCCAGCCCGCCGCCAATGCCCACGGTAAAGCTGGCCGCTTCAGTTGGTGCCTTCTTTTCCTGTCCGTGCGTCGCGGGCAGCCCGAGCAATGAGCTGAAGACTACCAGCCAAGCGCGCATACTTCAAAAGTAGCGGGATCCGCAATACTCGGTTGGCCCCCCTGGTCGGCCCAGATGCTATGGCCGCTTGATCTCGAAGTCCTCCAGGAACTTCGTCGTGAACTCACCCTTGCGGAACTTCTCGTTCTGCATGAGTTGCAGGTGGAAGGGGATGGTGGTGGGTATCCCTTCGATCACGTATTCGCTCAGGGCGCGCTCCATCTTCATCAGGGCTTCCTCCCGTGTTTGTGCGCTCACGATCAGCTTGCCGATCATGCTGTCGTAGTTCGGCGGAATGGTGTAGCCGGCATACACGTGCGTGTCCACGCGCACCCCATGGCCACCGGGGCTGTGGTAGCTGGTGATCTTGCCCGGGCTGGGACGGAAGTTGTTGAACGGGTCCTCCGCGTTGATGCGGCACTGGATACTGTGGCGCGTGGGTTCGTAGTTCAACCCGCTGATGGGCACACCCGCAGCGATCTTGATCTGCTCGCGGATCAAGTCGTAGTCGATCACCTCCTCGGTGATGGTGTGCTCTACCTGGATCCGGGTGTTCATCTCCATGAAGTAGAAGTGCCGGTCCTTGTCCACCAGGAACTCCACCGTGCCCACGCCTTCGTAGTTCACACTGGCGGCGGCCTTGATCGCCGCTTCGCCCATCTTCTTGCGCAGCGCCTTGGTCATGAAGGGTGACGGCGTTTCCTCCACGAGCTTCTGGTGGCGGCGCTGGATGCTGCAGTCGCGCTCGCTCATATGGCAGAAGGTGCCGTACTGATCGCCCGCGATCTGGATCTCGATATGGCGCGGTTCAAGGATATACTTCTCCATGTACATCCCGGCGTTGCCGAACGCGGCACCCGCCTCCTGGCTGGCTTTCTCGAACGCCTCTTGGAACTCCTCTTCCTTCCACACGAGGCGCATGCCTTTGCCACCTCCACCCGCAGTAGCCTTTAGGATCACCGGATAACCGATGCGTTTGGCTTCCTTCTTGGCCAATGCGATATCCGTCACCAATCCTTCCGTACCGGGAACCACCGGAACACCTGCGGCGATCATTGTGGCCTTCGCGGTGGCTTTGTCGCCCATGGCCTCGATCTGCTCGGGCGTGGCGCCAATGAACTTGATGCCGTGTTGCTGGCACAACTTGCTGAACTTGGCGTTCTCGCTCAGGAAGCCATAGCCGGGGTGGATCGCGTCCGCATTGGTGATCTCCGCCGCGGCGATGATCCGCACCATGTTCAGGTAGCTCTCCTTGCTCGGAGGTGGCCCGATGCACACGGCCTCATCGGCGAAGCGCACATGCAGGCTCTCGCGGTCGGCGGTGCTGTAAACGGCCACCGTCTTGATGCCCATTTCGCGGGCGGTGCGGATCACGCGCAGGGCGATCTCGCCGCGGTTGGCTATGAGGATCTTCTTGAACATATTCGTAGGATTTATCCGCAGATTTCGCAGATCGGCCTGCCTGCCGGCAGTCCTGAATTCAGCGCAGCGTTAGCGAGCACATCTGCGAAATCCGCCGATAGAACTCGCATTGCGCGGCGATTCAATAGGGCTAGGAAGGATCGACCAGGAATAACGGCTGATCGTATTCTACTGGCTTGGCGTCATCCACCAGCACCTTTACGATCTTTCCTTCCACATCGCTCTCTATCTCGTTGAAGAGCTTCATGGCCTCGATGATGCAGATGGGCTTGCCTTTCTTCACCTCGTCGCCCACGTTCACGAACACGGGTTTACCCGGCCCGGCCGAGCGATAAAAGGTGCCGATCATGGGCGCCTTGATGGTGATGTACTTGGCATCCGCTGCGGGAACTGGGGCAGCAGGTGCTGCGGCAGCGGTCGGGGCGGCGGATGCAACTGCTGCTGGAGCGGCGTAGGTGGGTGCCGGGGCGGCGATCACCTGTACTTCCTTCCTGCTGGCGGGAGTCTTGATCGTGATCTTGAAATCCTTTTGCTCGATCTCCACCTCGCTTACGCCGCTCTTGGCGACGAACTTGATCAGGTCTTGGATCTGTGTAAGGTTCATCGGTTCGCTCATTGAATTGATGATCCCGGATGCATCCGGGAACAAGGCTCCATTTCAGTCAAAGGACGGCCAATGTAGAAAGTCCCGTGGTTCAGGCGCCGTACGCCCACTTCACGTACACCGCTCCCCAAGTGAATCCGCCCCCGAAAGCGCTGAGGATCAGGTTATCACCCTTCTTCAAGCGCGGTTCCCACTCCCACAAACAGAGAGGCAGCGTACCTGCCGTGGTGTTGCCGTACTTGGCGATGTTGATCATCACCTTGTTCTCGTCCAAACCCATGCGCCGGGCGGTGGCATCGATGATGCGCAAATTGGCTTGGTGCGGTACCAACCAGGTCACTGTGTCCGCGGTGAGGCCATTGCGCTCCATGACCAGCGCGCTCACTTCGGCCATATTGGTCACAGCGAACTTGAACACGGACTTCCCTTCCTGGTAAACGTTGTGTTCGTGCGCCTCGACGGTTCGGATCGTGGCCGGTTTTACTGACCCCCCCGCTTTTTGGTGGAGGAATTGACAGCCCCCTCCATCGGAATGCAAGGAACTGTCCAGCACGCCGAGACCTTCCGTGTTCGGTTCCAGCAGCACGGCACCGCCGCCATCACCGAAGATGATGCAGGTGGCGCGGTCCTCATAATCGATGATGCTGCTCATCTTGTCCGCGCCGACCACTACGACCTTTTTGTGTTTGCCGGTCTGAATGAACTGCGCGCCGGTGGTGAGGCCGTAGAGGAAGCCGCTGCACGCGGCCATCAGGTCGAATCCCCATGCGTTCTTCGCGCCCAGGCGGTCGCAGATGATGTTCGCGGTGGCCGGGAATTGATGATCGGGTGTTACCGTGGCGCATATCAAGAGGTCGATCTCCGATGGATCGATACCCCGTTTTTCGCAGAGCGCAAGCACGCTGCGCACCCCGATCTCCGAGGTCCCCAAGCCTTTGCCCAGGATACGCCGCTCGCGAATACCGGTGCGCTCGGTGATCCAGGCATCGTTGGTTTCCACCATGCCTTCCAAGCGTTCGTTGGTCAGCACGTCCTCCGGCACATAGCCGTACACGGCGGTAATGGCGGCGGTAACGCGGTTGCTCATGTCAACGCCTCGCGGATGCGGTCGTTCAACTTGCTCTCTACCACCTCCTGGGTGAAGAGGACCATATTCTTGATGGTGAGGGCATTGCTGATGCCATGGCCGATGATCACGTTACCGTTGATCCCCAGCACAGGCAGCCCGCCATAGTTCTCGTAGTTGAACCGGTCGAAGAAGGGCTCATGCACACCGCGCTGTTCCAATAGCTCGTGGAACGCTTCCACCGCCTTCAACACCACATTGCCTGTAAACCCATCGCAGACCACCACATCGGCCTTGTCATTGAAAAGGTCGCGCCCTTCGATGTTGCCCACGAAGGTGTATTGGCCGCACTCCTTCATCAGGCCATAGGCCGCCTGTGTCACGGCGTTGCCCTTTTTCTCTTCTTCCCCGATGTTGAGCAATGCCACTTTCGGATCAACGATGTGGTAGACGTGCTGCGCCAGCAACGCACCCAACAGGCCGAACTGCTGGAGGACATCGGGTTTGCAATCCGCGTTGGCCCCCACATCCAAGAGGATCCCATAACGGCCGCTTTCCTTGGGAACCAGTGAACACAGCGCAGGCCGGATCACGCCAGGGATGGTCTTAACACTTAGCACGGAGCCTACCAGCATCGCACCGGTGTTGCCCGTGCTGGCGAAGGCATCGAGTTGACCGCTCTTCAGCAGCCCGAAGCCTAGGCTGATGCTGCTCTCGGGCTTGGTCTGGAGCGCCTTCGTGGCGCTGTCCCGCATGGTGATATCATCCTTGCTCGGAACAATGTCGAAGTCGGATGGGTCGGCACCCTCAAGCCCTAGGTGTTCTCGTGATGGCCGCAGGATCGCCGATAAGCACGAGCCGCACGCCAGCAGGAAGTTCACGAGCGGCCATAACGGCACCCTGCACGGGCACTTGCGGCCCGTGGTCGCTGCCCATGATGTCCAGTCCGATCCTCATCGTGGCTGGCAAGGACGGTGCGTGGTCAGAGGCTGGGTGTTACTCAGCTGCGGTGCCGCTCACTACCACGCGACCGTTGTAGTAGAGGTCTTCGCCCACTTTGTAAGCGCGGTGGCGCAAGTGGATCTCGCCCGTGTTGGGGTCCTTGCTCACCGTTGGTGTCGCGGCGCCCTGGTGGGTGCGGCGCTTCATGGTGCGGGTCTTGGAATGTCGGCGCTTCGGATTTGGCATCTGCTTGCGGGTTTACGCGGTCAGCGTTGGGCTCTTAGAGCATTGAGGGCGGCCCAGCGCGGGTCCGTTCCGGTGTTCGTGTCTTGATGGTGTTGACGGGCAAGTGCGGCATCCACGGAAGGGTCGCATTGGCCGACGGGGTGGACCCGCCGGATCGGCAATGCTAACCGGATGCACTCGTAGAAGGAATGGCTCAGGTTGATGGCATGGTCGTCCGGATCCAGGCCGATCACCTCATCATCGCCATCGAAACTCTGCCGCCCGTTCATGTGGAACACCTCGCGTAATTGAGCATCCACAGGGTAAGCGAGCGGTGCATTGCAATGATCGCAAAGCACATCCACGGTGCCTGTGATCCGGATGCTGGCCACCAGCATGGTCGGGGTCGTGTCCAATTGGACCGCAGCCCGCGCAGTGCCGCCTTCCAATTCCTCGTCGGCCGCAGCCTTGAAGAAGACGCTGTCCAAGTCGAATTGGAAAGCGTGCAGGCCGTCTTTCAGCCCGGAGAAGTTGATGGTATGGTCCTGGAGCGCGTCCATGGCGTGCGAATGCCTTGCGAAAACGAACGGCAAATGTAGCGGATCGGTCGGATCCCACAGGCTGTGGATAACCCGCTGGGAACCCGGTTAGAAGAGGTGCTTGGCGGCGCGCATCAGCACGTCCTCCGCAAAGGGCGCGGCCATGAGCTGGGCGCCGAAGGGCAGCCCAGCGGCATCGGTGCCCAGCGGCACGCTGATGGCGGGCACGCCAGCGAGGTTGGCCTGCACGGTGAAGATGTCCTGCAAGTACATGGCGATCGGGTCCTCGCTCAGCGCCCCACGCTCAAAAGCCGTCATTGGGCTCGTGGGAAGCAGGATCACATCGTGATCGTTCAGCGTGCGTAAGGTGGCTTCGCGGATCAGTCGGCGCACGCGCTGGGCCTGGGCATAGTAGGCATCGTAGTAACCGGCGCTGAGCACAAAAGTGCCCAGCAAAATGCGGCGTTGTACCTCGGGGCCGAACCCTTCGCTCCTGCTGAAACGGTAGGTCTCCTCACCCCACCCCAGTGGATGCCATCAAAACGTGCCAGGTTGCTGCTGGCCTCCGCCGTGGCGATGATGTAATAGGTGGGCACCTGGTGGTCGAGCATGGGGAGCTCGGCCGGTTCTACCGTATGCCCTTCTTTCTGGAGGCGTTCCACCAAGGCCGTCATGGCATCGCGCACGGCGGGCGATACTCCCGGCCGTTCCACGCATTCCTTGTAGTACGCGATGCGCAACTTGCCCGGGTGGTCGAGGGTGATCGGCGGGGCGGGACGTTGGCTCGTGGTGCTATCGTGCCTGTCCGGACCAGCGATCGCGTTGTATACGGCCGTCGCATCGTCCACAGTATGGGCGAATGGTCCGATCTGGTCGAAGCTGCTGGCGAAGGCGATCAGACCATGGCGGCTCACACGTCCGTAGGTCGGTTTGAAGCCCACCGTGCCGGTGAAAGACGCTGGCTGGCGAATGCTACCCCCGGTATCGCTGCCCAGCGCGGCATGCACGATGCCCGCTGCTACGCTCGCCGCCGCGCCACCGCTGGAACCACCAGGTACGCGCGTCGGGTCGAGCGGATTGGCGACCGGGCCATAGGCGCTGTTCTCATTGCTACTGCCCATCGCGAACTCATCGCAATTGGTGCGGCCCAGGATCACCGCATCGGCGGCCAGGAGCCGCTCCACCACTGTGGCGCTGTAAAGGCTGGTGAACCCTTCCAGAATGCGGCTCGATGCCCCGACCCGGTGGTCCTTGTAGCAGATGTTGTCCTTGACGCTCAGCACCAACCCGGCTAACGGCCCCGCGTCGCCTGCCTTCAAGCGGGCATCTACCCGAGCGGCTTGGGCAAGGGCGCTCTCGTCGAAGAGTTCGAGAAAGGCGTTCAGGTCCTGCTTTTGGCGTGCTTCCTCAAGGGCCTGTTCCGTCAACGCGGTGATCGAGGTCCCGGCGGAGGTAAGCAGGTCCTTCGCCTCACGAAAGGTCCGTGGGGTGTGCATTGCGGCGTGGGGCCGGGCGATCAGGGTTTTTCTTCCGAGGAAGGCTCGCCTTTTTGTGCGTCCTTGAACTCCCGCATGCCCTTGCCCAGGCCGCGCATGAGCTCGGGGATCTTCTTACCGCCCCACAGCAACAGAATGGCGAGTATGATGAGGATGATCTCCGTAACACCGAGCTTACCCATGGTGGAAGGCTTGCCGGACCGATGGTGTGAAGACCGGAAGCCGTTGCGAAGGTAGAGCGTATCTCAAGAATGCCCTTTGGGCTGCACTCGGGCCTTCCGCGCCCATGCTTCGTTGCCGGAACCACACAGAGCACCCGACTATGCTCGCTTCCGGCGCGTCGCCTGATCGCGGAATACCTTTCGCTCGCTTCCAAAAGGATTTTTGAGATACGCTCCGGCCGATCGGCGAACGGGCCGCTACGGCTGGGCCAGCCACGGCCCGGGATCCACCTTGATCAAACCCTCGGCGGTCACCTTCCAGATCTCCACATGCGCGGTGCTTGTGTTCTCTTCACTGAGGACCACGCCCACCTTCTGTTTGGTCTCCACTTTCTGGCCCTTGGTCACGCTTACCTCGCGTAGGTTGCTGTACACGGTGCGGTAGGCGCCATGTGTGACGATCACGGCTTTGCCAGCGCCGGGGATCACGATCACACTGCTCACTTCGCCGCGGAAGAGCGCACGCACAGAAGCTCCTTTCTCGGTGGTGATGTCCACTCCGTTGTTCTCGATGGTGATCCCCTTGAGCACCGGGTGCGGTTGTTTTCCGAAGCGCGCGGTGATCACCCCCTTCTCCACGGGCCAGGGCAGTTTGCCCTTGTTCTTTTCAAAGTCCGCGTTCAACTCGCGTGCCTCGGGGGTAAGGGACATGCCGCCGGTTTTGCCGCCGCTCGCCTTCTGCTGGGCCTTGATCTCCGCTTCGATCGCTTTGCGGATGGCTTGGTCGAGATCGGTGCGCTGGCGTTCCTGCTTGCGCTGGGTCTCCTTCAGGCGGCTCTCTTCCTTTTTCAGCGTGACCAAGGCGACTTGGCGTCCATCGCGGTCTTTGTCCAGCTTGGCGCGCTCTTGTTGTTGCGTGCTCAGCAGTGTTGTCTTTTCCTCCCGCCGACGTTTCTGCTCGTCGATCTTCGCTTGCAGTGAAAGTTGGGTGGCCGCGATCTGGTCCGCCTGCTGCCGGCGGTGTTCGGCCAGTTGGTCCAAGTAGCGCCCGCGTTTGTAGGCTTGGGCGAAGCTCTCTGCGGCGAAGAGGTAGCTGAGGCGATCGTAGGAACTCCTGTTCCGATAGGCGTATTGAAGCATGCGACCGTATTCTTCCTTGAGTTGCACCAAGTCGTCGCTCAGTGCACGCACCACGGCCTCGTCCTCGGCGATGCGCTGTTCCACTTGGTGGACCTCACCACCCAAGGTGGCTATCAATTCCTGCCGGGCGCGCAATTGTTCATCCAAGAGCACAAGCTGCTTCTGTGTGCTTTTCTGCTCACGTTGCGCCTGGTCAAGAAGGGTGTTGGTGGTGCGGATCTGTTTGTCCAGCGCATCCCGCTTCTTCTCCAGTGCCTTGCGGTCCTGCGCGGGGCCGGGAAGGATCATCAGCAGCGCAAGGCCGAGGGCTCCAGCGCGCTCACTCCATCGGAACGAACTTCTCGGGGACCTTGAACGGCAGGTTGAGCGGACCGGTGGTCTCGACACGGTGCAATTGAAGGGTGCCGGAAGCATGGCGGGCAGGGTCGGACAAAGAAAGCGAGATGCGGTGGGGTAGCGGTGGCCGATCCTCGCCTCCGATGTCCTCATAACGCACATCGGCATGTTGATCATGCACAAGGTCGCTAACCCTAACCCGCACTACGCGGAAGCTGTCCGGCTCGATCCAATAGCGGAGCACCACCGCTTCGCGCACTTCGGCCCGGCGCAGGGTGCGCTCCAGGCGCCGTTCGGGCATGTCGCGATCACCAGCGAGCGTGTCCTCGGGCAACAGATCCTCCGCCGCGCGGACGAAGCGGCGCTTTTCCTTGCTCGTTAGCACGTAAAGACCTTCCTCGCGGTCCACCCGGTACTTCTCCAAGGGGTCCAATCCGATCGCCCGGCCCAGCAGTGCATCTTGGAAGAGCGCCAGGTCGGGGTCCATGCCGAAGCGCGCGCGTGCGCTATCCCGCCCCGCGAGGAAGTGGGTATCGTGCAGCCGGTCCATGAACTTCACCGAATCGGTGGTGATGAGCACCCGGGCGGCTTCAATGCCCAGTGCGGGCACAATGCTCAGCCAGAGTGCGCTGTCCTGGACAGAGCGGATAATGCCTTTGAAGGAGCGGTTACCTTCGGGCAGCGTAAGATCCACATCCGCTTTGGCGGCGTAATAACGCACCGGGGCCGGTTGCGCTGCCACCGCGCGTTCCAACACCTTTTCCGCGGAACGCAACGGTAGTTCGCGGTCCGTGGGATGACGCTTTGGAGGGGATGGCACGCCGGCGAGGCGAGAAACACGCCGACGAGCAGCAGAACTGCCCCCTTATGGGTGTGCCGGGTCATGGCACAGGATCAAGGAACGGGTTTGCCTTCGGACACCTTGCGGTCGATGTGCTCACCGGCTCCGCCTAGTTGCTGGGCTTTCCGCCATTGCTCCACCGCTGCGGTCGGATCACCGAGCGCGTAAAGGATGTCGCCATAGTGTTCCACCACTTCGCCACTGGTGCTGCCACCGCTGGCCAGTGCTTTTTCCGCCCAAGTGCGTGCCTCCGCATGCTTTCCCATGCGGTAGAGCACCCATGCGTAGGTGTCCTCGAAAGATGTCTGGCCGGGGGCGAGTTGGTTCGAGAGGGCGCTCATCTCCTTGGCGCGCTCGAGCTTCTCGCCACGCACACTGAGGTAGTAGGCATAGTTGTTCAATGTGGTCGCGTTCTTCGGATCCAACTTCAAGGCTTGCTCAAAGGCCTCGTCGCTTTTGTCGAACCGCTGGGCCACGTTGTAGGCATCGCCCAAACTGGTCCAGAACTGCGCGAGCAATGGATCATTGTCCACCACGAGGTCGCGTCCGGTCACCAAAGCCTCGATGGCCTGCTCGTGTTCCTTCAATTGTGAGCAGGCAATGCCTTGGAACAGGAAAAGCTCCGGGCTGGTGGGAAATAGTTCGATCGCAGCGGTAGCATCCGTCTTCAGCCCGGGATAGTCGTTCGCTTGGAGGTCGAGCTGCAGCACCTGCATCCAGATCGGGTACTTGTCCTTTTCGTGTTCCAGCGCTTTGCGGAACGCATCGCGGGCTTCGGCTGTGCGGCCATCGCGCAGGAGAAAATCGCCCCGGATGCTTGGTGGCTTGCCGCTGTCCGGGTGCGTTTTTTCCAGGACGTCGATCAACGTGTAGCACCGTTGCAACAGTGTCTTTTGATCTTCGGTAGTGGTGCCTTGTCCGCTGGTCATCTCGAAGAAGCCGAGCAACACCTGCATCTTGGGGTCCACGTCCAGGTCGGGATCGGCGAAGGCCAGCCCGAGTTGCTCGAAAGCGGGATCCATCTCGTTCTTGGCGTAGTGGTGTTCGGCCAGGGCAAGCCGCGTCATGCTGTCGTCGGGGTCTTGCGCCAGCACGCGTTGGTAGAGCGCGAGCGCTTCTTCGCTGCGTCCCATCTCGTCGTAGAGTTCGGCCAGCATGCAGAGGTAGTTCACGTTCTCGGGGTCGTCCTTCAGCGCTTGCTGCAATACTTGCTCGGCCTTCTCCAATTCGCCGCTGTTGGCCAGCATGCCGTATTCCTGCATCACCACTTCTTCGGTGTTCCCCAATTGTTGGCGCAACACCTCGAACTCCTTTCGGGCATCGTCGGTGCGGCCTGCCACGGCCAGGGTATGCGCCAGTTGGAAGCGCACCTCGTGCCGCTCGGGCCAGCGTTCCAATATGTCCCGATAGACCTGCGCCGCTTCCGCGGACTGGCCGTACTGGGCATAGAGGTCGGCGAGCAGGAAGTAGTACCAG
>JADJRW010000036.1 GCA_016712025.1 Flavobacteriales bacterium | reverse complement strand
GCGGTGAACGATGCGCCTCAAGCTACCAACCTGAGCAGGCGGAGAGCTACACGGAAGACGTATCGTTGAACCCGACCGACATAGTTGTGAGCGATGTGGACCATACACCAATGACCTGCCACATTGACCTTGCGTCGAACGTATCAGCGGATCGCTCACTACAGCCACCCGGCGTCACCCACCTTCAGCGCGGGTGGACGGGTCATGGCGCGATCGCCAACGTGAACACCTTGCCTGCAGGTGTCAGCGTCCGTGCCTGCTGCGAACTTCGCAGCACGAGCTTCAGCATTTCCACCAGCGTGAGCGACGGCGTTGCGGCCCCTGTTACTGGTAGCAAACCGATGAAGGTACCGCGGTGAACGACGCGCCGACGGCCACCAACCTGAGCGCCGCGGAGAGCTACACGGAGGACGTCTCGTTGAACCTGATCGACATCGTTGTGAGCGATGTGGACCATGCGACCACGACCGCCACGCTGACTTTGTCTGACGCATCAGTGGGATCATTGAGCACAGCCACCTCCGGCGCGGTCACTTCCATTTTCAGCGCGGGTGTATGGACAGCGAGCGGCGCGATCGCCAACGTGAACATCTTGCTGGCGGGTGTCACCTTCGTACCTGCGGCGAACTTCAGCACGAGCTTCAACATCACCACCAGCGTGAGCGATGGGGTTGCGGCACCTGTTACAGGCAGCAAACCGATGACGGGCACCGCCGTGAACGATGCGCCGACGGCTACCAACCTGAGCGCTGCGGAGAGCTACACGGAAGACGCCGTGTCGTTGAACCTGATCGACATAGTTGTGAGCGATGTGGACCATGCGACCACGACCGCCACATTGACCTTGTCGAACGTATCAGCGGGATCGCTCACTACAGCCACCTCGGGCGCGGTCACCTCCACCTTCAGCGCGGGTGTGTGGACGGCCAGCGGCGCGATCGCCAACGTGAACACCTTGCTTGCGGGTGTCACGTTCGTGCCGGCCTTGAACTTCAATTCGAGCTTCAACATCACCACCAGCGTGAGTGATGGGGTTGCGGCTCCTGTTACGGGCAGCAAACCGATGACCGGCATTGTGGTGAACGATGCACCGGTGATCACCAGCACGGCCTCGACCACGGCCACCGAGGATGTGTTGTATACCTACAATGCAACACACTCCGACCTGGATGGCCCGACCGTATCATGGACCCTGCTACCCGCTCATACATGCGGTGGAAGCATCCATCCAACTTCGGGTGTGTCATTTCCTCACGCCGGCAGGCCCTACACCTCCCGCCTCCTGTGTGTTGGCGGTGCAAGTCTGCGATGGCGGCGCCCCCGATCTGTGCGCCACGCAGAGCGCCACTGTGAACATCGGCGCGGTGAACGATGCCCCGGTGAACACCGTGCCTGGTGCACAGGCTACGAACCAGAACACGCCGCTGACATTATCTGCGGGGAATGGCAATCTTGTTTCCATCGCCGATGCGGACGCAGGTGCCAGCAATGTCGAGGTCACACTGTCCGCGGCCAACGGCAACCTTACGCTGGCCAACACCACAGGGCTTACTTTCAGCGTGGGCGATGGAACGGCCGATGGTAACATGGTGTTCGAGGGAACC
This sequence comes from Flavobacteriales bacterium, assembly GCA_016712025.1. Lineage (GTDB taxonomy): Bacteria > Bacteroidota > Bacteroidia > Flavobacteriales_F > PHOS-HE28 > PHOS-HE28. The sequence goes on along the minus strand of JADJRW010000036.1, from coordinate 45,730 downwards.
ACCACCGCGATCAACCTCGCATTGAACGGAATGGTTTTCTCACCCACACCAGGTTTCTCCGGGGCGGCTTCGCTGTCCATCACCACCATCGACCTCGGGAATACCGGTGCGGGCGGAGAACTCCACTGACGTCGACATCCCGTCTATCACCGTAGTTCCAAACCAGCATACAGGTCAGCGTGCGCGCCTTCCTGGATGGGCCGTACAATCCGAACACCGGGTTGATGGGTGATGGATTGCGCAGTGGTGGCCACATCCCCGCGTCACAACCGTATTCCGCATTGGGATACACCTTCCTTGGCAACAATGTCAGCGGTCCGACCGTCGCGCCAGCAGTGCTTGCGGTCACCGGAGTAACGCCATTGTGGATTGGGTGATAGTAGAGCTGAGGGACAACTTGACACCGACCATAGTGGGTGGCCAATACACCAGCGTTGGTACAATGCGATGGCGATGTGGTCGCCAACGATGGGGTTTCGCCTCTGGGTTTCACTGTTGCTCCAGGCACATACCGTGTGGCCATGCGCCACCGGAACCACCTCGCGGTAATGACCCTCGCCGGGGTAGGGCTTAGCGCTTCGCCCACTACCGTCGACTTCACTTCCCTGGCTACGAGCACCTTTGGCACCAACGCGCGCAAAGGCGTTACGGGCACCTTCCCGACGCAAAGCTTGTGGGCGGGTGATGTCACCTTCAACGGCCAAGTCAAGTACGCAGGGGGTGGCAACGACCGCGACCCCTATCCTCAAGAATCGGCGGGCTGGTGCCCACCGCTACCGTGAACGGTTATTGGCCCGAGGACGTGAACCTGAACGGCCAGGTGAAGTATGCGGGTGGCAGCAACGATCGTGATCCGATCCTGGTGACCATCGGCGGAACGATACCGACCGCCGTGCGGCTGCAACAACTTCCCTGAGCACCGCAACTGAATGCGAAAGCCGTGTCCGAACCGGACGCGGCTTTCGCATTTCTGATAGTCCTGTTAGTGATCCCGGAGCTTGCGAAAAGACGCGCTCAGTAGACTGCTATAGTGCGCACCATCATCGTTCCATTGGCGTCCTGCAAACGCACGAGGTAAGTCCCGGGTGCGACATCGCCTAGGTCGAGGTCGATCGAGGTATCGCCAGCGAGCCGGGGTTGACCCGTGGCGTATACGCGGCCCTGTAGGTCCATCACTTGCAACTCTGCTTGACCTTCAGCTGCACCGAGGGCACGCACAGTGAATCGTCCGTCGTTGGGTACGGGGAAAATGATGAGGTGCGCGGCCGTCGTCTCCTCGATCGATACACTGGTGGTGATCAGCGTGTACGTTGCGTTCACTGTGCAACCATCATCCGTGGTGATGGTGATCTCATAGTTCCCATCGCCCTGTGCGAAGATGAACGCTCCGTCAGCTCCGGCGATCGGCGTGCCGTTGAAGGTCCATGCATAGGTGGCGAAGCCGTTGTCGGTGTAGAGTATTCCTTCGTCGGAGGTGATGGTGATGAGCGGGCAGATCACCAGGGTGTCACTCAGCCCGGTGCATCCGAAGCCGTTCGTGCCTGTCGCCCAGTAGCTGCCGGGATCGTTGGTCTGAACGCACAGGCCGTTCGCGTTCGGGATGGTATCACCGTCCAGGAACCAGGTCACGCTTACGAGCGCGGTATCGCCGAGGCAGAGGGTCTGCGAGAGACTGTCGTAGGTCCATGTCATGCCGGGCGCAGCGAACACCTGCACGATATCAGTATCATGGAAAACTTGAAGCACGGTCTCGGAGATCATCAGTGAACCCACCGTTCCGCCAGCGATGCTGAAGGGGTAAGTGCCGGGAACGCCCAATGTCAGGTTGTATGTGCCGAGCGCATCATCCTGGCTCACGGGATCCTCATCGAAGAAGGCGATCGAATAGGGGGGCACGCTAAGCGTTGCCCCCAGGCCGCTCCAGGTGGCCCCGCTCACATCATCTTGCGTGGACGAGGTATAACTGTCACCGTTCCCATCGGTGATCACGTAGTAGAGATCCGGTGAGCCCGTGCAGCCGATCAAGGGAATATCCGGCTCTTCCACATCACCGCACCAGTTGCCGTTCACGCTCACCAGTTCCACCTGGTCGAGTTGATAGCCACCGATCGAAGTGGTTAGCGCGACCACATGGTCACCGGCTTGTGTGAAGGTCTGTGGCGGCGGAGTATCGCCTGTGAAAAGGTTCCCGTTGCCGAAGTCCCAATCGTACGTGACCGGCGCACCGCCTCCGGTGATCAATGGGCTGAAGGTGCTGGTGAACGGCGCGCAACCGCTCGAAGGCGAGAAGGTGAACCCGAAGTTGGAGCCCGTACCTGGGAGGACGGTGAGGATCACGGGAAAGGTCTCCGGAACATCCACCTCAAATCCGCTGAATTCCACTGTGGCGAGAATGCTGATGGTGATCGGGTAGGTGCCAGCGCCGAGCGGAGTGCCGCAGATGCGCGCGCACCCGAATTCACTTTGCTGGGATCGTAGACCCCGAGCGGATCACTTGTCTCGATGGCGAGGCCGAACGGAATTCCCGCGATGCTGGTGATGGTCATCTGCAAGAAATCCACAGTGAGGCCGGTGCCCGGATCATCGAAGGTGGTTGGTAGCCAGAAGGTGAGATCCGTCTCGTAATACACCCCGGCCGTGGCGGCTGGCGGCGCGGCAGGGCAGAGGGTAGGATAAGCCGGGCTCACCTGGCAGGCGAGATCGGTTTGGCAGCCGGGACATTGAGCGGTCGACCGGGTACTCGTCAATACGAACGAGGCGATCGCGAGCGAAAGAAGCGTTGTGCGCATGGGTGTTCGAGCGGCGTTAGCGCCACATCGACTCGTGCAGGATCTCGTGGATGGAACGGGTGGAAATGAAGTAGCACAGCCGCACGACATGGTAAACGCCGAGGAACACCGCGCCATACCAAGCTAGAGGCGTGCTGTACAGAAGACTTCGCAAGTAGCGTCGTCTCGTGAACAGTTCGGCGCTCATCCAAACGAGCACGCCGATACAGCCAAGCACCACGAGCGGGCCGAAGAGATGGTAAGACAAGCTGCCCAGCAGATCACCTTGGTACAGGAGTACGAGGCTCTTCGTTATTCCGCAACCCGGGCAAGGCAGGCCAGTGAGCAATTTGTGCGGGCAGAGCGACTGCTCATGCTCGATGTTCGGAGACATGTGCAGCAGCACCCAAGGCGCCAGCAGCGTGAGCCCGGCCCCCGCGATCGCGAGCCAGCGCTTGTCCATCGCCGCTTACCGGTAGAGTTTGTTGATCTCGCCCTGTACGATCATGGCGGCCACCATGGGGAACAGGAAGCCGAGCACGAGCAGCAGGGTGGCCTGGTCCTTATGTGGTTCGCCTACGCGCGCCGAAAGTTTGGGCAGGCATTCGCGACCGGCGAGGTAGTAGAAATACAGGTTCACGGGGCTGCAGCAACCGGCGAAAATGGCGATAGGTTGGGAGATCGCTTCGCGTTCCGCGACCGCGTTCAGCACCTCGGCCGCCTTGATGTTCCAGTAGATGAGGTAGAGCCCACAGGTGAGCAGGCCGAGCACGAGCACGATGATCGGGTCGTTCTTGAATTGAGGTAGCGCGGTCATGTGGTGGTTTTGGTGTTGTGGTATCCAATGATAGCAAGAATGCACCACCCGACATGCCGCCTGCGCATCGGCACGTCCGCAGGACCGCTATTTTTTCTTCGCGGGTGCGCGCGTGGCCGCCTTGACGGCAGGCTTCTTCGTTGCGCTCTTCGTGGAGGACTTCTTCGGCAGCGTCCGAACGAAGGACAGCGACAGCGTCACCCACTTCTCCAACGCCTTCGGGCTCTCCACAGCATCGGCGTCCACGAAGAGGAAGCCTTTCATGTCGCCCTTGCCGAAGGTCATCGGTTTAGTCCCGGGCCATTTGCTTATTTCCGCATGTCGTGAACCATCGAAACGCACCATAAAGTCGCCCTTGTTGGTGATGCCTACGCTCATGTTCCCTTGTACCATGAAGGCGACACCGCCGAACATCTTTTTGTGTTCAGGTTTCGCGCCTTGCGCCTTCAACGCCTCGGCGATGCGTTGTTCGAAAAGGGGGTCTTGCGCCATGGCGGGAGCTTTCCGCCAAAGTACTTAGCGCGGTTCGTAGCGCGTGGTGTTCGGGTGGAAGGTGCGCCAGCTATGCCAGAATTCTTGATAAGAAGGAAGGGTGTCGATCCGCTCACTTATCACAAGGCTATCCCTGATGGGACCAGCGAGCGTTAACCGACCGTAGGTCGAGGTCGCCGCCGTATCCCGTCGAACGGTTAAGGCGACAAAGCCAGGTCCAGCCCTCGTGGATCGAACCAGGATCTCTTCGTTCGCGAGCGTGTCATGTAACTCTTTCAAGCGTTGCAGGTCGTTCCAATCATAGGCCCTTGCCTGTCCATTGTGCACCACGCCCACCACCCAGCTCTTCATCTGCCAGCTCGCGCTGTCGCGATACTCAAGCGAGGATGTGATCGTGCCTTCATCGAAGCCCTCAAGCCCGGTATACTGCTCGGTGAAGTTGTTGTCTGGTTGGAATACCAAACCCTTGGGATGTAACTGCGCGAATTCGGCCAATGTGAGTTGTTGGCTCGGCACCTCTTCAAGCTGCTGCCCTTTCAATGGTCCCAGAATGCACTCACCGCTCACCTGCCGCCACCAGCTGCCGGTGCGGCTGTCTTCGAACATGGCGTTGAAATGGTCCATGCCCACCAAGCGGAACGATTCGGGTTCGCCATTTACCACTGGCTTCCATGCGCGCCCGGTGCGGCACACTGTGCAATAGGTCACCAGCACGGGCTCGCCACCGATCGTGTCGAGCACTTGGTGGTGATAACCGATCAGTTCGATAGGATAGGCGCGTGCATCACCGTTGCGTTCCACGGCGATAACAAGCGAGTTGGCCGTGCTGTCCGAGAGCACGGCGGTGCGCATCACCATCTCCTTCGGCGGGTGGAACATCTTGTCCGCCATGAATTTGAAATTGAAAGCATAGAACACGAGCGCACAAAGTGCGGCGGGCAAGATCACCGCGATGCGTTTCCACCAGTTGCCGTTCCGCAGGTAATGGATGAACGGCCCCACCACCAGCGCGAGCCCGATGAGCCGCACCCACCAGATGTGGTTGTGCAACCAGTAGGCGATGCTCACCTGCCGAAGGTCCGTGGCCACATCCTCCTGGCTGCCGGGAAATGGCATGATGTAGTATACCCGAAGGATCTCGGGTACGAGCAACAACAGGACACCGGCGAGGAATTGGAGCGCGCGCATGGCACCGAATTAACGGAGATGGGACGGTTGCGCGGCAGGGAACCTGCGAACACCCGCGGCGGTGATGCGGATCGGAAGCGTGGCGAAGGGCTAGAGCGCCGTCACCGTTTCGGGCAATGGGCGGCGTGTACGCGGCGTGATCTCCCGCGTAAGGAAAGGCTCGGGCAATCCTCCTGGGTCGCCGAGATGACCCAGTGCGAGAAAGCAAACAAGCTCCTCAGTTGTGGTATCAATGGAAAGCGCGGAATTGGCCTTAGCATGATCGAAGCCGCCCATCAGGTGGCCGTAGATGCCCATGCTTACCGCCTGCGTGAGCAAGTTGGCGTTGGCCATGCCCACGTCATGTTGCCAGCTATGATTGGGTTGGTTGTGCTTATGGAGCAGCACCAGACCAGAGCAGACCACCAAAGCACCCGCGTTCTGCGCCCAAGGCTGGTTGCCGGGCAGCAAACACTCCCAAAGCGCAGCGAACCAAGGCGTGCCGCGCAGGGCATAGCGGTAGCGCCACGGCTGCTCGTTCATGGCGCTCGGCGCCCAACTCGCCGCTTCGAAAACGGTATGCAGTTCCTCTTCGGTGATGGGCCGATCGCTGAACGCACGTGCGCTCCAGCGTTGACGGATCAAGGGCAACACGGCGTGCGTGGTGCGCGCCTCTTTTATGGCGCGTGTATCGTGCGTCTCCAAAGCGGTTGTTTCCATGGCGAAGATGAACACTTCAAACCGTCTTCAGTTCACTTCCATGGGCACCTCCATCAGTAAGAGCTCTGCCCCCGGGCTGTTGGCCACCACCGCCACCGCATCAGTATCCCACAGGCCGAGCCCATCGCGTTGGTTAAGTGCGATGCCCTGCACCGCAACGTCACCCTTGAGCACGAAGGCATACACACCGTTGCGCTTGTCCTTCACCGCATAGTGGGTTTGGAAGCCCTTGTCGAAGGTGCCCAGGTGGAACCATGCGTTCTGGTGGATCCACACACCGGCATCTGTTGGGTCGGGAGAAAGGATCTGCTGCAATTTGTTGTGCCGTTCGCTGGCGTTCAGGGTGATCTGGGCGTAGCGTGGTGTCACGCGGCGTTGCGAGGGGAATACCCAGATCTGCAGGAAGCGCACCTGCTTGTCCGTGTTCTTATTGAACTCGCTGTGTGTGATGCCCGTACCAGCGGTTAACACTTGGATGTCGCCCTGGCGGATAACGGCGACATTGCCCATGCTGTCCTTGTGTTCCAGGTCCCCCTCCAGGGGGATCGAGATGATCTCCATGTTCTCATGCGGATGGGTGCTGAAGCCTTTGCCTGGCGCTACGCGGTCGTCGTTCAGCACGCGCAGCACACCGAAGTGCATGCGCTCGGGATCGTAGTAGTTGGCGAAGCTGAAGGTGTGGTGCGAGTCCAACCAGCCGTGATCGGCGTGGCCGCGTGTATTCGCTTTGTGGAGAATGGTATTGGCCATGATCTTGGGGTTGTGTGAAGGCAGATGGTTGAAGCCCACGACCCGCGGCGATCCCTCGCGTTGTTGCATGAGCGCGGGCCCCGCTACAGCAGCGGCACCAGCGCTCAAGAGGCTTTTGCGTAGGAAGTCCTTCCGATCCATGAGCCGTGTTGTTGTGCGGCACAAAGTTGAGCCCGGATGAAATGGGCGGGCATTGAACTGGAACAAGAAAACGGATCGAACGAGGGCTCAACCCTTCCCGGCGATCCGCCCGCGCAGTTTGCTCAAGAATTCCGGGGTGATCCCCAAGTAGCTGGCGATCATGTGTTGGGGCACCCGGGCGGGGAGCGAAGGATGGCGCCTCAGGAATTCCGCATAACGCTCCGGCGCGGGCTGCGCCACGGTAGCGAAGAAACGGTCCTGTAGCGCGGCCAGGTTGCGTTGCACCAGGATGCGGAACACGCGTTCCAACGCAGGCACTTCGGCGAACAGGCTTTCCTTTTGCTCGCGGCGGATCAACAAGAGCTCACTGTCCTCAAGGGTCTCGATCGACATGCGCGAGGGGCTGCCCTCGGTGAAGCTGGCCAGATCGCTCACCCACCAGTCTTCCAAAGCGAATTGTAAGGTGACATCGTGGCCTTTTTCGTCCAGAAAATAGCTGCGCACGCAGCCACTGTTCACGTAGGCTTCCCAGTCGCAGACCTCGCCGGCGCGCAGGAGCGCGGTCCGTTTCGGCACATGCCGCGGCTCAAGGTTCTCCAGGAAGCGGTCCAGCTCGCCCGCGCGCAGGGGAGCGCAACGTTGTAAATGCCTGGAGATCGCGCCGAAGTCCGTATCCACCGCACGAAGATGGCGCAGCCATCCCATAGGTCCGGGGAGTGCGGTACTTTTGGCCTCGCACCATGCCCACGAAAAAGCCGACCGAACGGATCGACCTCTCCAAGCTCCCCCTGTCCGATGATACCGAGGCACGGCGCGTGGCGATGCAAGTAGGACCGCTTCGGGCGCGCATGGAGTACGACCGCAGCAGCGATCGGATCTTCCTCACCCTGTTGGACATGCCCAAGGCTTTGGAAGAACAAGGGTTGGTCCCACCTTTCATTGAGAAGGTGCTCCAGTGGGTGGAAGAGAACAAATGGAAGCTCGTGCCCACCGACCCGAGGGTGAAGGATTATCTCCGCCAACACCCGTCCTGGCAACGGCTGCTTGTGAAGGGCGTTCAGTTGCGGTGAGCCACGGTCGGGCTTGGCCCTTCGGATATCTTCGCCGACCATGGCTTTCAAAAAGTTCGCGGTCAACAGCGTCCTTGTCCTCGCCTCCACCGCACTGAGCCTGGTTGCTGCGGAATGGATCTTTCGGTACATGGTGTTCAGTTCGGCTCCTGCGTTCAAAGGCCTGAAGGATGCGGGTTACTACGCGGATCCCTTCAGCGAATCGGCGTACTGGAAGCTCTACTACCTCTTCGGCGGCGAGTTATGGCGTGGACCAGATCGCGTTGTTGTTCGAGCAGACCTTCCTCCGGTACGAGCGCCCGGTGGTGGTCTTCAGCTTGATGGTGACCGACATGGACCGTTCGCCCCTTGATTGGCGCACGGGGCAGAAGCCCTATTTCACCATCCAGGGGGAAGGCCTGCGTTTGAACGGTATCCCCATCGACCCGGATCCGGCGCACTACGTCAAAGAGCATGGGGTTGACATTTCCTCATACCTGTGGCGGCGGTTCCTCTACAGCAAGGCGAATTTTCTACCCAACACCATGAAGGACCGGCTGATGGGATGGAGCGCGAGCACCGCCCAGAAGATGGAACTCAACACCCGTATCCTGGACCGCGTAGTGAACCGCCTTCGGGCCAGCCAGGTGGATGTCGTTTTCCTGGTCTTCCACTACCTCACCCCCGATCAACCAGAATTCATGGTGGGCAACGAAGACAATTGGCGCGATGGCATGTTGCGGGGCTTTTTTGCGGATCGTGGGATCCCCTGCATCTGGAGCAAAGACCTGATCCCGGCCGACCCCGCCTGGACCGGCTCGAACCTGGACAAGTACATGCTCTTGGACAACGGGCACCCGACCACCTATTTCAATGGATTGATCGCCCAGGAGATCAAGCGAAAGGTGTTGGATATCGACACGGCTGGAGTCTGGGTGCGCCCTGTGTTCGCGCCGCCCACCTATGCGGAACGGGCGCGGGATGTGGAGCGGGCCATTCGCGCGGACAGCACCTGGTACGGATCCGTTCGGGCGAACGCGGAACGCTATGGGCAGACCATCGAAGCACGCATCGCCGAAGAGGCCCGCTACACCGTGGCCGAAGAAGATGAAGTGGTAAAGGCTGCCTTGCGTGAGGCGGTAGGGAACTGACCCCTGGCAGACGCTATTTTTGCGCCCTTTCGGACCCATAGCGGGATAAGCACCGCTTCTTTCACACCAGCACGACCCGTCCCCTTCACGGGATCCCTCCATGAGCGTTCGCGTCCGTTTCGCCCCCAGCCCCACTGGTCCCTTGCACATGGGTGGTGTGCGCACCGCCTTGTACAACTACCTCTTCGCCCGCAAGCACGGGGGCCAGTTCTTGCTCCGGATCGAGGACACCGATCAAACGCGCTACGTGCCCGGCGCCGAGGCTTACATCAAAGAGTCGCTGGAGTGGTGCGGGCTGGTACCGGATGAGAGTCCTTGGGTGGGAGGGCCTGACGGTCCGTACCGCCAGAGCGACCGAAAGGAGCTCTACAAGCAGTACGCGGACCAGCTGATAACGAGCGACAAGGCCTACTATGCCTTCGATTCCACCGAGGAGTTGGAGGCCATGCGTGAACGCTTGAAGGCTGCTGGTGTAGCAGCGCCGGCCTACAACGCGGTAACGCGAGAGCACATGCGCAACAGCCTCACCCTGAGCGCTGACGAGGTGCGTGAACGCTTGGCACGCGGAGAGGAATACGTGATCCGCCTCAAGGTGCCCCGGCATGTGGAAGTGCGCTTCGAGGATATCGTTCGCGGTTGGGTGGTTGTCCATAGCGCCAACATCGACGACAAGGTGTTGTTCAAGAGCGACGGCATGCCCACGTACCATTTGGCCAACATCGTGGACGATCACTTGATGCGCATCACCCATGTGATCCGCGGAGAGGAATGGCTGCCGAGCGCGCCGCTGCATGTGCTCATCTACGAGGCTTTCGGCTGGGAGCGCCCACAGTTCGCGCATTTGCCATTGATCCTGAAGCCCGATGGTAACGGCAAGCTGAGCAAACGCGATGGCGACCGCCTGGGCTTTCCGGTCTTCTCACTGGATTGGCAGGATCCCGTCACTGGCGAGAAGAGCAGCGGCTACCGCGAGCGCGGTTACTATCCGGAAGCGTTCATCAACATGCTCGCGTTGCTGGGTTGGAACCCAGGCACCGACCAGGAGATCATGAGCGTGGAACAACTCACCCAGCTCTTCGATCTGGAGCGCGTACACAAAGGGGGCGCGAAGTTCGATCCGGAGAAGACCAAGTGGTTCAATCAGCAATATCTGCGCATGCGACCCGACGCCGAATTGGGCGCGCAATTGCAGGCCAAGCTGAAGGCGCAAGGCATCGACACAACCGCGGAGCGCGCCACCGCAGCGGCCGCTTTGCTGAAGGAGCGCGCCACCTTCGTGGAGGATATGCTGGAAGGGAGCTATCTGTTCACTTCGGGTTCGCCGATAAAGACCGACGGAACCGAGATGGAAGAGCTGAAGAAGCGTTGGAAACCCGAAGCGGCACCGGCACTGGAGGCATACATCAGCAAGCTCTCCGCCCTTTCTCCGTTTGATACCCCCACCCTTGAACCTGCGTTCAACGAGGTGCTCCAAGAGAAGGGAATGAAGGTCGGCCAGGTGATGCCTTTGTACCGCCTTTTCGTGGCGGGAAGGATGCAAGGCCCAGGGATGTTCGATGTGAGCGCGCTCTTGGGTAAGGATGAAGTGGTCGCGCGGCTGAAGGCCGGGCTCGAGCTCTGCCGGGCATGGGGTGATCGAGGTCACCGGGATCCAGGTGTTCGCCTACCACGGATGTTTGCCCGAGGAGGCGGTGATCGGCGGTTCCTACCGGGTGGATGTGAGCGTGAGCATGGACCATTCGCCTGCGGAGCGGACCGATGCGTTGGCCGATACCGTGGATTACGGTCGGGTGACCGCGATCGTAAAGGAACAGATGGCCATTCGCAGCAACCTGATCGAGCACGCGACCAGGAGGATCCTCGAGGCATTGAAGACCGAATGGCCCCACCATGGCCCTTGGTCGGTGCGGCTCACCAAAGTGCGCCCGCCGATCCGAGGGGACGTGGCGCAGGTCACCTATCAACTAGCGGGCTAACGCGGATCGCGCGAGCCCCTATCTTCGCGGCCTGCCGAAAGGCGGGACATGTTGGTCGCGTGGCCGGGTGGCTAGGCACAGCTCTGCAAAAGCTGCTACTGCGGTTCGAATCCGCACGCGACCTCGATCGAACGGTGCCCCGATCTTCGGGGCACCGTGTTTTTTCCGGTATGCCACAGCGCTGCAAAAGAGTTGCGGACGGTTCCTCGGGCAAATTGGGTCGGCGGACGTAATTTCGGGCTCCGCACAAGGTCTGCCCGGCTTCTACGTTAATGGGCACCCAAGCGCCCCCCCGATGCGTGATCACCTGCTTTTCTCGGCAGCCGCCTTCTGTGCGGCCCTCTCCGCACATGCCCAGATCGCCATCGGCGAATGGAGGGACCACTTCCCGTACCGGCAGACACTGGCCGTGGCCGAAGGTGGAGGCAAGGCTTGGTGCGCCACGCGCAACGCGGTGTTCGGTTTCGACCCGGCCACCGGAGAGACGGAACGACTTACCAAGGTGAACGCGTTGAGCGACGTGGATGTGAGCATGGTGGCGTACAACACATCGCTCAGCGCGCTGTTGGTGGCTTACCGCAATGGCAACCTGGACCTTGTACGTTCTGGTTCGGCCAGCAACCTGAGCGACATCAAGCGCAGCAGTATCATCGGCGATAAGGGCGTTTACGATATCCACTTCGAGGGGCCAATTGCCTATTTGGCCTGCGGCTTTGGCATCGTGGTGGTGGACCTGGAAGCATTGGAGGTCCAGGATACGTGGTACATCGCGCCAGGAGGCACCCAGCAAAAGGTGAACGCGATCAAGTTCACCACCGATTCGATCTACGCGGCCACCAACATCGGTCTTTTCGCCGCCTGGCGAGGGGCCCCCAATTTGGCGGCGTTCGCAACTTGGCACCAGCGGATGGATATTCCTCAACCCAATGGTCCGTTCAATTGCGTAGGCGAGGTGGGCAACAAACTCGTTGTGAACTACCACCGCACCGATGCCACCGACAAGGACACCCTCTACTTCTGGGAAGGGGGCGCCTGGCAGCGCCTGACGGCTGCATACGGTCACCAGACCACTTCCATGAGCGCTACTGCGGACCGCCTGCTGCTCTGCCAGAACGATCGCGTAGCAACGTACGACGCGGCCCTGGCCCCTCTTCTTCTCTACCTCAACTATACGGGAGGCCTTCTCATGACACCGTCCATGGCGATCCCCACCATGGATGGCACGGCCATATGGGTGGCGGACAAGAAAGAAGGACTAGTGCGGCAGGTTTCGGACCAGAACGGCGTTCCTGTTTATCCCCCGGGGCCAGCTACCGTTTCAGCACAACGGATCGGTATGGCGGGTGGGGGCCTATATGTCGCCACAGGCGGGGTGGCGGGCAACTGGACCAATGTGTTCCGGCAGGAAGGGGTACACTCGTTCGTGGATGGGACCTGGAAAACGACGAACAAAACGAACGACCCATTGATGCAGTCGGGGGCTAACCCGTTCGGAGGGACCGTCAATGATGTCATGGCCGTGGCGGTCGATCCGGAGGACGGGTCACATGCCTTCGTCGGAAGTTGGGATGAAGGGGTACTTGAGTTCCGCAATGGACAGGTCGAGAGCATCTATAACGCGGGCAACAGCAGCCTGCAGATCTTCGCGCAGAACGGCGCGGAGAACCAGGTCATGGTCGCTGGATTGGATCTCGACGAGGATGGTAATCTGTGGGTTACGAACAGCAATTGCGAAGAGCCTATCAGTGTGCGCACCGCCAGCGGGAGTTGGCGTTCGTTCGATCCGGGCAACGTGCTCAACAACAACAACCTGTTGAGCGATATCCTCGCAGCGCGCGAGAACAGCCTTAAATGGGTAATTCGGCCGCGCAGCAACGGATTGTTCGTCTTCACCGACAACGGCACGATCGATCAAGTAGGCGATGACCAGTACAAGGCGCTCACCACGGCCGAAGGCAATGGTGGCCTCCCCTCCCTCGATGTTTTTAGCATCGCCGAGGATCTGGATGGCGAGATCTGGATCGGCACCGGCAAAGGTGTGGCCGTGTTCTACAACCCGGAAGCGGTTTTCTCCGCCGATGGGGCCGACTGCCAGCAGATCCTGATCGAGCAGGACGGCAACGTGCAGATCCTTTTCGAGACCGAGGCGGTGATCGCGTTGGCAGTGGATGGCGCTGATCGGAAGTGGATCGGCACCCAGAGCAGTGGGGTCTACCTGGTCTCCCCGGATGGGACCGAACAATTGCTGCATTTCACACCGGAGAACAGCCCATTGCCGAGCAACACAGTGATGGGCATCGCGATCGACGAAGGCACCGGGGAGGTCTTCTTCGCTACCGACCAAGGCATGGTGAGCTATCGGAACACAGCGACCGAGGGCGGCACGTCGAACGCGTGCGCCAGCGTATTCCCCAACCCGGTACGCGAGACATGGACCGGCCCCATCGCTATAACAGGGCTCATGCGCGATTCCGACGTGAAGGTGACCGACATAGCGGGCAATCTCGTGTATCGCACCACATCGCAAGGTGGCCAGGCCATCTGGCCGGGAACGGACATGAGCGGCAACCGTGTCAGTACGGGAGTGTATATGGTCTTCGCCGCCGACCCCGAAGGCGCATCGCGTTGCAACACCAAGGTGCTGGTGGTCCGCTAGCCCACGCTCCCAGCACGGGCGCCCATGTTGCACACCACCCGGGCCCTGGTCCTGCGGGCCATCGCCCATCGCGATCGCATGATCGTGCTCAAAGCGTACACCGAAGAATTCGGTCTGCGCAGCTATTTGGTACGTGGCAGCGCCAAACGGGGTCTACCGCAAGCGCTTCTACAGCCACTTAACAGGATCGAACTGGTAGTGGATGAGCGCGCGGAACGGGACCTCCACCATGTGCGGGACATGCGGCTCTACCGGCCCTACCTCCACATCCATGGTGATGCGGTACGTGGCGCCGTTCTGCTCTTTCTACAGGAGGTATTGTACCGAACGCTCCGCGAAGAAGCCGGTGATGCGGCTCTTTTCGCGTTCTTGGACACGGCCCTGGACCGCCTGGACCAGACCGAGGACCTGCGTCATTTTCCGCTCGTCTTCCTGTTGAAGTACGCGACGATGCTCGGCTTCGCCCCGGAGGCCCCGGAAGCCGCGGAACCCTATTTCGATCTGCAGGAAGGGAGGTTCGTACACGAACAGCCCTTGCACGCGCACGCCATCGGGCCACCGCTCACCGCCGTGCTGGCCGCGCTTCTTTCCATCGACTTGGAAACCAGCCCGGATGTCACGGTGCCCGCTGCGCAGCGTCGTGAGCTGCTCGACCTGCTGTTGCGCTACCTGCGCCTTCATGTTCCCGGTGCGCCCGAACTGCGATCGCCCGAAGTGTTGCACCAACTGCTCACCTGAACGTTGAGCGGGTAACTTCGGCCGATCCCGTCCTCGCAAATGAACGCCCGCTGGCCGCTCGCGCTTGCCCCTGCCCTATGGCTTGCGGCCTGCTCCACACCCGCTTCCGATATGTCCACCTCCACCGCCGTGAGGCCCCCCATCGCCGCCAAGGAATCGCACACCCTCACCACCCATGGCCATACGCGCATCGATGAGTACTTCTGGATGCGCCTTTCCGAAGAACAACGCTCCGCAGCCAAGCCCGACGCCCACACGCAACGTGTGGTGGCGCACTTGGAAGCGGAGAACAGCTATACCGATTCCCTGATGGCACCAGTGCGCGGTTTGCGCGAGAAGCTGTTCAAGGAAATGAAGGCGCGCGTGAAAGAGGACGACTTGAGCGTGCCCTACCGGGAAAATGGCTACTGGTATAACTTCCGTTACGAGAAGGGGAAGGAGTACGCGATACACATGCGCCGTGCGGATAGAGACGCTGCTCCCGAGACCGATATCCTGAACGAGAACATCTTGGCCGAGGGCCATGAGTTCTTCGATCTCGGCGATTTCGAGATCGCGCCCGGGAACAACATCTGCGCCTACAGCGTGGACACCGTGGGACGACGCCTCTACAGCATCCACTTCCGGGATCTGGTCACCGGGAACGACTTGCCCGATGTAGTGCCGAACACCAGTGGCGGTGGGGCCTGGGCCGATGATCGCACCTTCTTCTACGCGGTGAAGGACAGCACGCTGCGCGACCACAAGATCCTACGCCATGTGCTCGGCACCGATCCATCCACGGATGTGGAAGTGTTCCACGAGGCCGACCCCGCCTACAGCTGCGATGTGGGCAGGAGCCGTTCGGACCGGTTCGTGATGATCGCCACGGGAAGCACCATGAGCACCGAAGAATTGCTCTTGCCGGTGGACCGACCGATGGGCGCCTTCACTGTGTTCCAGCCGCGCGAAGAGGAACATGAGTACAGCGCGCAGCATGTTCCCGGCAAGTTCTACATCCTTACCAACTGGAACGCGCAGAACTTCCGGTTGATGGAATGCCCAGAGGACAAGACCGGAAAAGAACACTGGAAGGAGGTGATCGCCCACCGGGATGAAGTGCTGTTGGAAGATGTGGACCTTTTCCGGGACCACATGGTGATCAGTGAGCGACGTGAAGGGCTCGTACACCTGCGCGTGCGCAAGTTCTCCACCGGGGCCGAGCACGAGATCGCCTTCCACGACCCCGCCTATGTGGCCTACGGAGGCACCAATGCGGAATGGAAAAGCGACAAGTTCCGTTATGGATACACGAGCCTCACCACGCCCAGCAGTGTGCTGGAGCATGATCTCGATCAACGCACGGACACGTTGCTGAAACAGCAAGAGGTCATGGGCGACTTCGATGCCTCGCGCTACGCGAGCGAACGTATTTGGGCGGTAGCGAAGGACGGTGCTCGGGTGCCCATCAGCCTGGTGTATCGCAAGGGCACCAAGTTGGACGGCACATCACCCTTGCTGCTCGCCGGATACGGATCCTATGGGATCAGTTCCGAACCCACGTTCACCAGCGCGCGGCTCTCGTTGCTCGATCGCGGCTTTGTGCATGCCATCGCGCACATACGTGGCGGAGAAGAGATGGGCCGTGCCTGGTATGAGATGGGCCGGATGGAACACAAGATGAACACCTTCACGGACTTCATCGCGTGCGCCGAACATCTGGTGACCAAGAAGTACGCGGACCCTGCACGCCTGTTCGCTTGGGGTGGTAGCGCTGGAGGTCTGCTAATGGGTGCGGTGGCCAACCTACGACCGGACCTGTGGAAAGGATTGGTCGCAGAAGTGCCTTTCGTGGACGTGGTGACCACGATGCTCGACGAGAGCATCCCGCTCACCACCGGCGAGTTTGACGAGTGGGGCGACCCCAAGGAGAAGGACGCGTACGACCGGATGCTTAGTTACTCACCCTACGATAATGTGAAGGATGCCGCCTATCCGGCGATGCTCGTCACTACGGGCTTCCACGATAGCCAGGTGCAGTATTGGGAGCCGGCGAAATGGGTCGCCAGGTTGCGGGACCATCATCAGGGTGACGCGCCGATCCTGTTGCATACCAACTTGGACGCGGGTCACGGGGGTGCCTCCGGCCGATTTGAACGGTTAAAGGAGGTGGCGCTGAACTACGCCTTCCTGCTCTGGCAGGCCGGGGTCAAAGAGTAGAGGTCAAGAGGGGAAAGCGCGGTAAGGAAGATGCACCGCGCAATGCGGCCACTCACCTGCTTTCAAGAAGCGAGGCTCTCCGCATGCACGATCTCCTCGGGCTGCATCGGGATCACTGCGATCGGGTGCTGGGGATCGCGCTGGAAACGCTCGTAGTCGCGCACGCTCGCGAAGAACATACGCGTAACCGGACCCGTCTCTACCTCCCACACCACACCGAACACTTCCTTGCCCGAGCGGAGCTTGAAGCGGCAGTGCTTGTGGTAAAGATCGCGGATGACGGAGCTTTCCATGTTCGGCTTTCGCACCGGGAAATTAGCGGGCGCTGCGGCAGGGAGGCGCCGCGAATTTTCAACACACCCGTTCGTTCTGTTCAAAAAACGCAGCGGGAGCGGAGCGTAGTACTTGGCCTTCAGATGAATGGGCGAAAGTGGATAGATCAACCCGGCTGCATGCCGACCTTGATCTTTTCTCCGGGAGCGAGCCGCTTGCTGTTCAGCCCAGCGTTCATCCGCCGCAGATCCTCCACGGTAACACCAGGATAAAGTTGCGCGATACCCCACAAGGTATCCCCTGGTTGCACGATATGATAGATATATGCTTCAGCGTTCGGCGCGACGGGCGCAGGCTTCTCCGTCTGCGCCACGGGAGGAGCAGGTGCTGGCCGCTGCACAGCCGCAGTGCCAGTGCTCGTTCCTGTGGGTCGCTCGATACGGAGCTTCTGCCCCGGTTGGATCCGATCACCGCGCAATCCGTTCCACGAGCGGAGTTGCGCCACCGTGATACCGTTCCGTTGCGCGATGGTGCCGAGTGATTCGCCACGCCGCACAGTGTGGGTGCTGATCCTCGGGGGAGCCGCTTGCGCGACGACACCGTTCGGTGCAGGAGCGGCTGCGGTTGCAGGCATCTCCGTGCCAGCCAGATAACGGTATCTTAAGCTGTCCTCACGCGCCAGGAACGGACGTACCAGTTCGCGCGGCATGTACAAAGTTACCGGTTGATCAGGGTCGGGTACATAGCCTTGCTTGAACACCGGGTTAAGATCACGCAAGGCGGTTTCGTTACCACCGGTATAGCGCGCCAGGTCGGCGAGTGTGAGCGGATAACACACTTGCACCGTATCCACTTCATAGGCGCAGTAGTTCGGCTGAACAGGGAAGATGTTATGGTCCGCAGCGTGCTCGAAAATGTAGTTCACCGCGATGAACGCGGGCACGTAGCCGCGCGTTTCGCGCGGTAGATGATCGTAAACCTCCCAGTAATCCATGCGACCGCCGCTCCGGCGTATCGCCTTGTTCACGTTGCCGGGGCCGCAGTTGTAAGCGGCCAGCGCAAGCTCCCAGTTCCCGAAGATGCGGTGCAGGTCCTTGAGGTACCTGCAGGCGGCATCGGTGCTCATGTACACATCGCAACGCTCATCCACGTAGCTATCCACCCGCAGGCCGTAGAGCTTGCCGGTGCTGGCGATGAACTGCCAGAGACCGACCGCGGCCGCGCGGCTTCGCGCAGCGGGATACAGCGCGCTCTCCACAACAGCGAGATACTTCAGCTCTTGCGGCATACCGTGCCGGTCCAAGGCATCTTCGAAGACCGGGAAATACAGCTGCGCCATGCCGAGCATGCGGCTGGTCTGCTCGCGCTTTCGCACGGCGTACAGATCGATGTAGGACTGCACCACCGGATTGTAGGTGAGCACGAAAGGCGTCTGTTGGTCGAGGACCGAAAGCCTTCGCTGCATCTCCGTTGCCGGGTAAGTGGGTATGGCGTTCGCGGGAAAGCCATGCACGTTCAGCAATGCGGTATCCGCAGTAAAGGGGTCGTTCATTACCCAAGGCAGATGCGCGAGATCGTCCAGGCGTTGAAGCACCGGGTCGTCCGGCGGAAGGGCCGGGATGTCCTGTGGCGTTTGCGCAGTCCCCATGAAGGGAACAGCCACCAGGGCCAGAAATAGGCGGAATGCGTTCATGTTCAAGGACAAAGTAAGCTTGATACGTCCAAGGTCCGACATTGTTGTGCCGCCTGTTGGTCCACGATCCAACGTTGACTACCAAGTCCTTCCGTTTCTTGCGAGGAGCGGGAGCGGTCCGAACAGGTCGAAGTGAACAAGGAGCGTATGCATGGGCCGGGAGGTCGGCGGCTACATTTGCCGACCATCGAAGTGCTTCGGTGGGTCCCCCACAAGGATGAAGAATCCCGAGAAATGGAAGCCTAGTCGCATTGTACGCGACCCGTCCACAGGGCGATACAAGACCAATAAGGCCGGGGTTTACGGCGGATCATGGTACACCGCCGAGCTACAGCACGCGCTGTACATCCCATTGATCCAGGAGCACATCACGGGCTACGTGCTGGACCTGGGTTGTGGCCCGGTGCCCTACCACGAGCTATATGGGGAGCGCACCACGGGTAGCTGTTGCGTGGACTGGGCCGGAAGCATGCACACAAAGGAACTGTTGGACCATTTCGTGGACCTCAACGCGCCAGGACCGCTCCCGTTCAACGAAGGCACGTTCGATTCCGCGGTGCTTTCGGATATGTTGGTGCATATCACCCGGCCCCATGTGCTGATGGCCGAAGTAGCGCGCGTGCTGAAACCCGGCGGTAAAGTGTTGATCACCGCGCCGTTCGTTTATTGGATGGGCGAGTACCCACACGAGTACTTTCATCCTTCTCCGTTCGCGTTGAAGCATTTATGCGAGGCTGCGGGTCTGGAAGTGGTGCATCAAGAAGTGTATGGTGGGCATGCGGACGTCTTGATGGATACCTTGAACAAGTTCATGCCTTCCGGATCGCTGAACCGGCTCTTCCATCTGTTCGCGCAAGTGGTGCTCTGGACCGGATGGCCGCAGCGGAACCGGCAACGCACAAAAGGTCCATACGCGCTCGGGTCGAGCATGGTGGCGCGCAAACCCTTGGTATAGCGGTGGTCCGGCCACGCACGGCCGGTCGGATACCTTTACCGGCACCGCTGTAGCGTGCGTTCCATTCGCCAAGTCCTTCAGAGCATCCGGCACGATCTGGACCGGCTGCGCACCCCGGGCTCGTTCACCAGGAACTCCTTCCACTTCCTATCGGGAAACGCCATTGGGATGTTGAGCCAATTGGTGCTCACACCCGTGATCGCCCGCATATATGGCCCGGAAGCCTACGGGATGTTCGGGCTCTATTTGGCGATGGTGATGAACAGCGCGTCGGTGAGCGACTTGGGTTTCTCCGCAGCTTACGTGTTGCCCAAGGAGGAAGAGAGGTTCCTGGATCTGGTGCGTTTCAATCTCCTACTGACCGGTGCGGTATCGTGCTGTTGCCTGCTCATCGCGGTCTTTTCCGGGCCGATCTATCGGGTGTTCCCTGATCTAGCCGTGCTCGGCAACTGGATCTATTTGGTGGCGCCGGTATCCACGTTCTACGCGCTCTCCATCATCGCCACCCAATGGCTCGCGCGTGCGAAAAAGTTCAAGGAGAGCGCCTTCACCGGGGTGAGCATGGATGTGGGAACGCGGCTCTTCAACGTAGCGTTCGGCCTGTGGAGCAAAGGGATGCCCTACGGATTGATGCTTGGTGATGCGCTCGTGCGAGGTGCGGCCCTGCCGTTCTACGCGCGCTGGCTGCGGCCGGTAGGGCTTGGCCGCTTGCGGACAGGATGGATATGGGCGGACATCCGGGCCTCGGTAAAGGAGTATCGGCGCTATCCGCTATGGATCTTCCCGGAACGGTGGGTGAGCTTGCTCGGTATCCAGTTGCCTTTGTTCTTCCTGGCTTCGGACCTGGCAGCGGTGGGGCATTTCGCGCTTGGGGCGAGCCTGTTATTGATCCCCCTGCGTTTGCTCGGGTTCTCGTTCGGCCCGGTGTACATGCAGAAGGCCGCCGAGACCGTGCATGCTGCCCCCGAGGAACTGAAGCGAGTGACGCGCGGCCTTTTTACCCGGCTGCTTTGGGCGGGCTTGTTGCCCTTCCTGCTTATGACCTTCTTCGCCGATCACGGCTTCGCGCTCCTCTTCGGCGAACCGTGGCGCGCGGCGGGCTTCGCCACCGCCTGTCTCGGGCCCTCCTTCCTCTTCCGGCTGGTGACCGAGCCTTTGGTATCGATCTTCAACGTGCAACGCAGGGAACATTTCATGCTCGTGTTCCAGGTCGTGCTCAACGTGCTGCGCACTGCGGCGATGGCCGCGGTGCTTTATTCGGGATGGGGAACGACCGGGGTGTTGGTCGCCTATGGACTCAGCAGCCTCTTGGGCTCGCTGGTGCTCTGTGCGTTCGTGCTCGGCGCGGCGCGTTTGAACGGAACGGCCATGACCGTGCGGGCCGCATTGCTCGTGCTCGTGGCTTCAGCGGTTTTCGCAGCGCTCCGTTTTGCCCTGTTCGGTTCTTGGGTGCCGCTTCCGGGCTGACCGGCCGTTTCGATCAGTCCTTTTCCTTCTTGCCGCGCTCCTGCTTCTGGAGCGGGTTGGCGCCGATCGCCTTGAAGAGTTCGCGTTGGCGGAGAATGTCAATGGCCATCCATACCGCATTGCGGAAACTGCCCTCATCGGCCACCCCTTTTCCGGCGATGTCCAAGCCGGTGCCATGGTCGGGACTGGTGCGCACGATCGGCAGGCCGGCGGTGAAGTTGACCCCGTGGCCGAAGCTCAATGCCTTGAACGGCGCGAGACCTTGGTCGTGGTACATGGCGAGCACGCCATCGAATTGCTTGTAGGTGCCGTTACCGAAGAAACCATCGGCCGCATAGGGCCCCATCGCCTGGATCCCCTCGCTCACCAACTGGCGCACCGCAGGAAGTATCCGCTCGCGGTCCTCGGTACCCAGGGTGCCGCCGTCGCCCGCGTGGGGGTTCAGGCCGAGCAGGGCCAAGCGCGGCGTGATAACCCCGAAATCGCGCAGCAGGCTTTGGTGGAAGAGTCGCGCCTTGATGAGGATGCGTTCCGTGGTGATGGCCGCAGCGACATCCTTCAAGGGGATGTGGCCGGTAACGGTGCCCACACGCAGACCATCGCCCACGAGCACCATAAGCACTTGGTCCACGCCCGCGACGCTGGCCAGGTATTCGGTGTGGCCGGGGAACGCGAAGCCGGCGCCCTCCATGGCGTTCTTGTCGATCGGGGCGGTCACCAGCAGATCCACCTTGCCCGAGGCCAGATCATGCGTGGCGGCCTCCAAGCTCTGTATGCTATACGCCGCGGACTTGCCGCTTGGGGTGCCCAGTTCGAGGGGCACATCCTCTTCCCAGAGGTTCACCAGGTTGAGTTTCTTTGGAAGGGCCTCTGCGGCATCGTTCACACGATGGAACTGGACCTCCTCCAAACCGAGCACTTTACGGTGGTGGCTCACGGCCTTGGCCGAAGCATAGAGCACGGGGGTCACATCCTGCAAGAGCCGGGTATCCTCGAAGGTCTTCAACACCACCTCGATACCGATACCGTGCAGATCACCGCAACTAATGCCGACCCGTGGGACCTTCGTTCCTTCGCTCATATCGTCGCTCCCGCACTATGCTTTTGAAGCCCTTCGCTTGATGAATTCCACCAGCAGACGCACGCCGGTGCCGGTGCCGCCCTTGGGGCGATAGCCATCCCGTCGGGTAAGGAAGGCGGGGCCCGCGATGTCCAAGTGGATGTAGGGACGCGTAGTGAACCGCGCGAGGAATTTGCCGGCGGTGATCATGCCCGCGCTGTCGCTGCCCAGATTCTTCATATCGGCGATGTCGCTGTCCAACTCCTTGTCGTACTCTTTCCAGAAGGGGAAGTGCGCGATGCGTTCATGCACCTGATCGCCGGAAGCGCGGAGGCGCTCGAAGGTGCGCTCGTCGGCCGTACCCATGGCCACGATGCCCTGGGTGCCGATGGCGCGGGCGGCCGCGCCGGTGAGGGTGGCGACGGTAACGATGGTCTCCGCGGCATAGCGTTCGGCATAGCTGAGGCCATCGGCGAGGATCATCCGTCCCTCCGCATCGCTGTTCAGCACCTCTACGGTGAGGCCGCTGTGCATGCGTACCACATCACCCGGCGCGAAGGCGTTCCCCCCTGGCCGGTTGTCCGTGGCGGGCACAATGGCGACCACATGCACGGGCAGCTCCAATAGTGCGGCGGCGGCGATCGCACCGGCCACACAAGCCCCACCGGCCATGTCGCACTTCATGTAATCCATGCTGTTGGGCGTCGGCTTCAAGCTCAGCCCGCCGGTATCGTACACCACGCCCTTGCCCACCAGCACGATGGGTTTCGCGTTCACCGGCTTTTTAGGTTTGTACTCCAGGATGGAGAAGGTGGGCGGGTCGATGCTGCCTTTGTTCACGGCGAGCAGGCCTCCCATGCCCAGCGCCTCGATCTGTGCCTTCTCCAGCAACTGGAACTTCACCCCGGCATTGCGGCAGAGGGTGCGGAACTCACTGGCCAACTGCACCGCGTTCAGCGAAGAGACCGGATCGTTCACCAGGTCGCGCACCGTGCAAACCACCTCTAGGAGATCGCTGAGCCGTTCGAGGGTTTTGCGGTCCACCTCCGGATGCACCACGGTGAGGCGTTCCAAGGTCACTGGCGCCTTCGAGGTCTTGAATTTGCGGTAGTTGTAGGCACCAAGTGCGAAGCCTTCGGCCACGGCCAGGAGCAACTCGCTATCGTCATGCAGCCCGATCAACTGGGCTTCGGTGCGCTTCGCGGCGGTGAGGCGTTCGGCCATGAGGGCACCGGCGCGGCGCGCATTTTCCAGTTGCTCCGGCCGGGTGCCTTTCGCGGGGCTATGCACAAGCACCATGCGGCCGCTGATGTCCAATGCCGCGACGGGCTCATCGGTGGCGAGTTGTTCGCCCAAATAGTGCTGGTCCTGCCGCTCCAGGTCGAGTTCGCGTAGGCGGTTCTTGCCCGCTACCAAGGCAAGGGTATCCTTACCGGCGGCGGGCCGGGTGCTCTTTTCGATCGTGATCATCGGGGGCGGTGGACGGAACGCGGGGGTGGTGTCCAAAGATAGGTTTCCATGGTTGGTGGCCCAGGTGGCGCACCAACCGTCGCCGCGAAGCGTTGTGCAGGGGACCGTTGCTCGCTCGGCATCACCGACAGGGCGGGAAATAGCGAACTTTGGTACCCCATGCACCGCCTGCTGCGCACCCTTCTCGCCCTGCTGCTCTTCGCCTACAGCGCCGCAGCATGGGCCACGCACAACCGCGCGGGCGAGATCGTGTACTGCGTGGACCCGAACAACCCGCTGCTCTACCATGTGCAGATCATTACACACACGAAGACCACCGCGCCAGCCGATCGCCCCGAGCTGTATATAAATTGGGGGGACGGCACAGGCGACACATTGCCCAGAACGGATATCACCACACTGCCCCCCTTGGATGCGCAGCGGAACCTGTATGATGGGTCACATCTCTACAGCGGCTCAGGGGAGTTCATCCTGAGCTTCGAGGACCAGAACCGCAATGAGGGGGTGCTGAACATCCCCAATTCGGTGAACCAGACCTTCTGCGTGAAGACCATGCTGAAGATCGGCCCCCTCACCGGAGGCAATTGCAGCGTGCGCTTTTTGAACAGTCCGCTGCAAGATGCTTGCTTGAACCAATTGTGGGCGCACAACTCTGTGGCCTACGATCAGGACGGCGATAGCCTGAGCTACGAGCTGTTGGAATGTTCCGGCATGGGGTGCGGTAACATTCCCGGTTATGAGTTCCCGGAAGAGGTTGACCCGGCACCGGATATCTTCGAGATCGATGCCTTGACGGGCACTTTGTTCTGGGACGCAGCACAGATCACGGGGGAATACAACATCGCGTTCCGCGTGCGGGAATGGCGCAAGGTGTTCGGGGCATGGTACGAAGTGGGTTGGGTAACGCGGGATATGCAGATCACCGTGGTGCCGTGCTCGAATCTGCCGCCGGTTGTGGATCCACTCCCCGACACCTGCGTGGTGGCGGGCACCACACTCAATTTCGACGTAACGGCCAGTGACCCCGATGCCGCGCAGAACGTTACCCTGAGCGCACTAGGCGGGCCGATGGTGCTGAACGAAAGCCCTGCGAGCTTCATCGCGGATCCTCCTGACAATCCGGTTTCAGGAACGTTCAACTGGCCGACGGTTTGTGGGCATGTGCGCCTTCAGCCTTACACGGTCGTCTTCCGCGCCAGCGACAATGGCCAGCCGGTGATCCTGGAGGACTACGAGCCGGTGAACATCATCGTGGTATCCCCGGAACCGGAAGACCTTGTTGCCACGCCTGTGGTTGAAGCGATCCAGCTCACATGGACGCCCAGCATCTGCACCAACGCGAAGGGTTACCGGATCTATCGCCGCGTCGGGCCATTCCCCTTCACTCCATCGCACTGCGAGACCGGTGTGCCGGCATACACGGGCTACACTTTCCTGGACACCGTGAACGGATCGGGTACGAGCACCTTCACCGATGAGAACGTGCTTTTCGGTGTGGAGTACTGTTACCGCATCACGGCTTACTTCGGCGATGGCGCCGAGAGCTACAGCAGCGATGAGGCCTGCACCTTCCTGGAGCGCAGCGTGCCCTTGATCACCCATGTGAGCGTGGGCGCCACAGGAACCGGCAATGGGATCGATACCGTGCGCTGGACCAATGCGGTGGATCTGGACACAGTGCTCTATCCCGGGCCCTACGCCTTCCAACTCTATCGTGGCGATGGCTTCACCAATGCCGGTACACTGATCCATACCACGGGCACGCATCCCTTCCTCATGCATCCGGACACCGCGTTCGTGGATCAGCCGTTGGACACCCAGACCGGTCCGCATGTGTACCGCGTGGAACTGTTCTACAACAACGGCGGGGACCGGGTGGGCAGCAGCGATCCCGCTTCGAGCGTATTCCTCACCGCTGCACCGAACGATGAACTGGTGAACCTGAGTTGGGAAGCGAACACACCGTGGACGAACACCGACTTCGAGATCGAGCGCTTCGACGGAGTAAGCTTTGTGCAGATCGGTACCAGCACAGAGCCGAACTATGTGGACACCGGCCTGGTGAACGGGCAAGAGTATTGCTACCGCGTGAAGACGATCGGTGCGTACGGCGATCCCTCCGTGGTGGCGCCGCTGATCAACTTCAGCCAGGAGGCCTGCGCGGTACCTGTGGACCTAACGCCGCCCTGCCCGCCGGATCTTTCGCTCGACAATGATTGCGAAGCCCCGCTGAACACGCTGGACTGGACGAACCCGAACAACAGTTGCGCGGACGACACGTGGTACTACAACATCTGGTTCACCGATTCGCTCGGCGGCACCTTCGTGCAGATCGGCACCAACATCGGCGACGACAATACGCAATTCGAGCATGTGGACGGAACGAGCGTAGCGGGCTGCTATGTGATCACCGCCATTGATAGTGTGGGGAACGAAAGCGCTTACAGCGATACCCTCTGCGGAGACAACTGCCCGGTGTACACCCTGCCCAACGTCTACACACCGAACAACGACAACACGAACGACTTCTTCGTGCCCTTCCCTTATCGTGGGGTGAAGGTGATCGAGCTGCACATCTTCAACCGCTGGGGGCAGGAGGTGTTCACCACGGATGATCCCGCGATCGGCTGGGACGGCACCGACCAGAAAAGCGGCGAGGTCGTTTCGGACGGTGTGTACTTCTATATCTGCACCGTCACCTTCGATCGGTTGGCGGAGGACGAGATCGTGCAACTGAACGGCTACGTGCATGTGCTGCGCAGCACGAGCCCCAGCCTTAACTGATGTTCACCGGTATCGTGGAAGAAGTGGGCGCGGTGGTCGCCGTTTCCCACGAAGGCACGAACGTGCGCCTCACGATCCGCGCACGCATGGCCACGGAGTTACGTGTGGATGAAAGCGTGGCGCACAATGGCGTATGCCTCACCGTGGTGAAGCAGGATGCGGATACCTATGACGTGACCGTGGTGCAAGAGTCACTGCAGCGCAGCAACCTCGGCGCATTGCGAACCGGCGATGGCGTGAATCTGGAACGCAGCCTCCGCCTCGGCGATCGTCTGGACGGCCACATGGTGCAAGGCCATGTGGATACCGTGACCGAATGCCTTCTCACGGAAGACCTCCACGGAAGTTGGCGTTACACCTTTCGGCTCCCAGAGCAGAAGCAGTTGCTCGTTACCAAGGGCAGCATCTGCCTCAACGGAGTGAGCCTCACCATTGCGGAACTGACGGAGAGCGACTTCAGCGTGGCCATTATCCCTTACACACAGGAGCACACCACGTTCCGTTCGCTGAAGGTCGGCAACAGGGTGAACGTGGAATTCGATGTGCTGGGGAAGTATGTGGAGCGGATGATGAGCGCGCGGTTCACTGCTTGATCAGCACCGTCCGCAAAGCAATGCCAGCCCCCATCACCTCAACAGTGTAGGCGCCTTTACTCAGTTCCGAAGTGCGCATCGGTATCCGCCGATCGGCCACAACCACATCTTGTTCGCGCACCAACCGCCCGCTCTGGTCCAGGATGCGCAAGCGCACGGAGCCTTGCACGCTGTTGCCGAGGTAGAGGATCGCGTCGCCATCGGTGGGGTTGGGGTAGAGCACGGCGCGGTCCTGCCCGAAGGCGAGCACGGGCACGCGCAACACCAGGTTCTGGCCGCTGATCAACCAGGTATCGGGATCGAACAAGGCACTATCCGCCTGGAAGGGAAGTTGGATCGAGAAGAGCTGCCCATTGGACGTGTGGTCGAGCACCACGAGTTGATCTTGCGCGCCGTTCTTGAAACGGATCGGCACGGGTAGTTCGAAGAAGTCCACGCTCGCGTGCGAGGTGCTCTGGTCCAATTGCAGCATCACCAGGCCGTTGGCGTCCTGCGTCCATTCCACGGTGTAGGTGGGGAAGCCTTCGCCGGTGTACCAATCGTCCATGAAACCATCGAGGTCCTTTCCGCTGGCAGCTTCCAGGTGCGCTTGCAGATCCGCGGTGTAGGCACTGCCGTAGGCGAGGTCCGGATCGTCCAAGTAGTTGCGGCATCCGGCGAAGAAGGCGCTATCGCCACAGACCCAGCGCAGCATGTGCAATACCATGGCCCCTTTGCGGTAGGTGAGCCGTGAACTGAACAGCCGGGCGATGTCCGTGGTATCGCTCACGCGCAGCGATCCATCCGGCAGGCTCACGATATCATCCACTTGCGCGCGTGTCCATCCCGGCCAGTATTGCGGCGCGAGGAATTCGTAACAGAGGCCGCTCAGGTAGGTCGCGAATCCCTCGTTCAACCAGAGGTCCTGCCAGGTGGCGCAGGTCACCTTGTCGCCGAACCATTGGTGCGCCAATTCGTGTGCGGCCAGCTCGTAACTCCAGCCGCCCATGAAGGTCATGGTCTGGTGTTCCATGCCGCCACCCCATCCGAACTGCGCATGGCCGTATTGTTCCTGCGCGAAGGGATACGGGCCGAAGAGCTGATGGTAGAGCGGCATCTGTTCCTGCACATCGCCCGCCACGAGTTGCGCCAGGAAATCGTCCTGTGGATAGGCGTAGGTCCACATCGGGATGGTGTCATCGGGTACGATGATGTCCAATGTGCTCACGGAGTAGTCGCACACGGCGGTGGCGATCAAGTAGAACGCGATGGGGTAGCGATGGCGCCAGTGGTAGGTGGTGTGCAGGCCACCATCAACAGAGGAGGTTCCCACGAGCACACCGTTGCTCACCGCTTCGTTGGCGCCGGGCACAGTGATGTAGGCATCGACCGAATCGATCTTGTCGTTGAGGTCCTGCTTGCACGGCCACCAGTCGCGGGCACCATAGGGTTCGCTCAAGGTCCACAGCGCGGTGTTGCCCAGCGGTGTACCGATGGCGAAACTGCCGAAGCCAGTGCCTGCGGGCTCGCCGGAGTAATTGATGGTGACGCTATCCACTTCGCCAATGGCGAGCGGTGCGGGCAGGTCGATCAGCAACGTGGCGTCCGGTGCGTGCGTGAACCCGATCGCGGTGCCGTGATGGATCACGGAGAGAATGTCCAACGCGGTGTCCGCATCGAAGCGCAAGGTGTTCAGCGGTGTGGTCGCGGTAAAATAGCTCGTGACGTTCCCAGCGATGGCGTTCACTGCTGGGTCCAGATCCCACACGAGGCGCAGGTAATGCAAGTCGTATCCGTACGCGGGATCGCCGCTGCGCAGGAGTGGTCGGTGCCCTTGCCGTTCGCGCCACGCGACCTCGTCCGTCACGGCATGATCCCATAGCACTTGGGCATCCGCAGTGAGTAGTGCGCATGCGCACAGCGCGAGCAGGGCGGCTTTCATACCCCGAAAGGTAAGGGGGACCGCACAGCTTGTGTGCGCCGATACCTGGATCAGATCACCGCGCCGACGATGGCACGCACCGCCTCGCTGCGTCCCATGGTATAGAAGTGCAGGCAGGGCACCTTGCCGACCTTCAATTCGCGCGCTTGCTGAATGCTCCATTCAATGCCCACCTGTTTCACGTCGGCATCGGTGCGGCATTTCGCCAGTTCATTGCTGAAGGCCACCGGCAGATCGAGGTGGAAGGTCTTCGGGATCAACGCGATGTGCTTACGCGTGGTGAGGGGCTTCAGTCCCGGGATGATGGGCACGGTGATGCCCTCGGCCCGGCAGCGCTCCACGAAGGCGAAGTACTTGGTATTGTCGAAGAACATCTGCGTCACCAGGTATTCGGCACCAGCTTCCACTTTGCGTTTCAGATAGGCGATGTCGGTGTCCAGGTTCAGCGCTTCGGGATGCTTCTCCGGATAACAAGCAGCGCCCACGCAGAGATCGGTAGGAGCGGCCTCCTCCTCCTCCTCGTGCAGGTACTTGCCCCTGTTCAATCCGGCGATCTGCTGGATCAGGTCTTCGGCATGTTGATGGCCATCGCGTTCGGGAATGAACTGCGGTTCGCTCTTGATCGCGTCGCCGCGCAGGGCCAGCACATTGTCGATGCCGAGGAAGTTGAGTTCGATCAGCGCGTCCTCGGTGTCCTCCTTGCTGAAGCCGCCGCAGATCAGGTGGGGCACGCTATCGATATTGTACTTCGCCTTGATCATAGCGCAAATGCCCACGGTGCCCGGGCGTTTGCGCACGCGCACTTTCTGCAAGAGCCCGTGCCCGCGCTCCTTGTAGATCACCTCCTCGCGGTGATAGGTCACATTGATGAAGCTCGGCTTGAACTCCATCAGTGGGTCGATGCCCTCATAGATGGAGCGGATGTCCTTGCCCTTCAACGGTGGCAGGATCTCGAACGACAACAGGGTGGCCTTGGCCTGGCGCAGATGCTCGATGACCTTCATTGGGAAGCGCCTCACGCGGCGGCGGGCGGGCGGCGAAGATACACGAACGCCCTGCCGGGGCAGGGCGTCCATGGCGTGCGAGCGCTCGGCGCTAGCGCAACAGGGTAACGTGTCCGGTGTACTCCTTGCCGTCCTCGCGGCGCAGCACATAGAAGTACGTGCCTTCGCTCACATCCTTCGGGGACCAGGTGTTCGCGTAACTCGCGTTCTCATAGACCGTCTGTCCCCAGCGGTTGAAGACGCGCAGGTCGGTGCCCGGGTAGTACTCCACACCGGAGAATTCGAGGAAGTCATTGTCGCCGTCGTTGTTCGGGCTGAACACGTTGGGCACGATGATCTCGTCGGGGATCACCGTCACGTAGAGCGTGATCTGGTCGGTACACCCGTTGCTCGTGGTTACCGTCAAGGTCACTGCGTACACACCGGGCGTAGTGAAGGTGAAGTTGGTGTTCTGGGAAGTGAACTCGGTGGTATCCACCGTCCAGAACCAGGAGACGATCGCGTCGCCATTGCCGCTGGAGATGTCCGTGAACTGCAAGGGGGTACCAGGCAACACCTCGTTGGAGGGGCTGATCTGGAAGCTGGCGGTGGGATCGTTCGCGCTCACCACGTTCACCGTGGCCGAACCGCCTTCGCATCCGTAAGCATCGGTCACGGTGACCGAATAGGTGCCCGAGTTCGCCCACGCGGTATCGCTGGTGTTGCCATCGCTCCAGAGATACGTGGCGAATGGCTGCGTAGTAGTGAGCGCAGCAGGGGCGCCATCGCAGTTGAACAACTGCCCGGTGATAACCGGTTGCGGCGTGGTGCCTGGATAGACGATGACCGTATCGGAAGCCAGCCGACAGACACCGGCGGTCGCTTGCACGATATAGGTGCCTGGACCGACCAGTACCGATGGCCCGTCGTAGCCATTGCTCCAGAAATAGTCATCGAAACCAGCGGATGCGGTGAGCACTACGCCTTGTCCTGGGCAGGCCACCGTGTCCCCGATCACCACGGGCGGCTGGGTGGGTGTAAAGAAGATCTCGATCACAATGGTCACCGTGGTGGTAAGGGCGGGCAGTACCGTCATCCGTGGCCACGTAGGTGATGGTATGGAAGCCCACATCAAGCACAGTGGGAATGAACTGGCTGACGATGGTGGCCGCAACGCCGCTCGTGTTGCTGGTCTCTTGGTAGCTGGTTATGGTCGGCGCGGAAGAAGTGGCCGTTGTGATCTGGTTCTGTTCCGGCGAGAAGAAGTTCACTGTGATGTCCACCAGCTCACCGGTGCAAACGCGCACGGTGTCGCATAAAAAGGTGCTGCTGGGTATAGGGGGAATGTTCTGGGTGTTCACCGCCGTGGTGAACGTGAAGGCTTGGTCGTCCAACCAACTGACGGCATCCGGACCTCCGAAGGGACCATCGTAGTCGATGCCCGGATGATCGAACTGGCCGAACTGGATGAAGTCGACACCATTGCCCCGGTTGGCGCCCACCGTGCCGGATAGCCCCGAAAGCCGTTGCCCAGGTTGTTGATGTTACCGCACGAATAGTCCGTTCCATTGTAGTTGCATACCGTGCCCGCGAACAAGACGCCGTTCCGGTGGTCCACTGCATGTCCTATGGCAGAAGCTCACGTTCTTGTCCAGGCCCAGGATCGGGTCGGTACCGTCCGTGATGATCGGTTGGAAGGAGTTGTGCTTGTCCGTGAGCATTGCCAAGTAGCCAACATCCACCCAGTTCACATAGAGGGCGGTAGGAGTGACTTTATACCAGACCTGGCCTCCGTTCAGACCATTGCCATCCTCACCGCGTGTATCCACATCGCCCCAGAAGGGGCGACCATCATGTTGGCGAACGTGCGGAAAGGCTTCCCGTTGAAGGTGCCGTAGGCTGCATTGAAAGTGATGTTCCCGTTGTTGTTGATGAAGGCTAGGTTGTACAGGTCACCATAGAGGTTGAATTGGAACGGCAGATTGATGGGAGCCGAGGACCCGTCATCGTTCGGCGTCATGGCCAACTGGTAAGAGGAGTCCGGTTCAATCCAACAGTTGCAGAACACGCTGGCGCCACCACCCTTCGGCTGGCCCGGTCGCGGCTGGCCCTTCACCACTTGCTTGGGTGGTGCGGAAAGATCCACGGTAAAGTGCGCGGGTAACTGGCCGGCCGCCTTCAATTGTTCGTATTGCGCGGCGGAGAGTTGCTCTTGGCTGCGGGCGATCCCGGCAAAACATACCAAGGCGGAGAGAAGGAGGATCTGTTTCTTCACGTAAGCGGGTACTGAGGGTTCACTTCATAAGGTTCACCTGCCCCACCCATTCCTGCTTGTCCGCAGCGTAAACGGGTCGACCGATGAGGCGCCAGGTGTAGACGCCGGTGGGGAGTATGTCGCCTCCGTTCTGGTGACGGCCATCCCAACCTTGTTCCATGTCATTGGTATGGTACACCAACTGGCCCCAGCGATCGTAGACCTCGAAGAGATGGTCTTCCAACACCATATCGGCCAGCACCGGTTGGAAGATCTCGTTCAGGTTATTGCCGTCCGGAGTGAAGCTGTTCGGGATGAATACAGAGGGCACCAGCACGCTCACCACCTTGCACAGCGAATCGCTGCAGCCGTATTGATCGGTAACGTAGAGGCACACTTCGTAGTCATCGCCCAACACATCACTGAACTGGTGGTAGGTGGTGCGGGTGGTGGCGCTGTCGGTGCCATCGAAGGTCCACAAGAACTCCGTGGCTTCAGGATCATCCGAGGCGAAATAGAGGTTCGCGTTCACCTCGGTGCCCGGGTTGGGGGCGTAAGTGTAGCTGGCCACGGGGGCGGGGTCCACAACAACAGCGCCCGGAACGGTGAGGTGATCCACACAACCCTGCGGGGTTGTCACTGTGAGTTGCACGGTGTACCAACCGGGAAGTTCGTAGAGATGCGCGATACTGTCGCAGCCTGTGGTGGTGGCGCCATCACCCAAGTTCCAGACACAATCACCACCGAGATAGATCGGGTCGGTGGTGTTGTACAAGCTGGTCTGCAACGGGTGGCAACCACTGTCCGGATCGGCATGGAAGGTGACCACCGGAAGCGGGTTCACGGTGACCAGCACCCCCGCGCTGTCGGTGAGATGCATGCAGGTGCCGATGCCGTAGGCCACGTAGGTGTAGGTCCCTGAGGTATCCGCAGCGGGATCGAGCAGCGGGGCGTGTGCCAGGAAACCGGGGTCCAACCAAGCTCCGCCCACATCGGGGGTGCCGCCCAACCGTGTGAAGAGGTCGGTGATCAGCCCATCGAAACAAAGGGTCAGCGTACCGTCGGTGCCCGCATCCGGAAGCGGATCGGTGGCCAAAGTGAGTGTGGCCGAAAGCGTGGGGCAGGGCAGTACGGCCGTCACGGTATAGGTGTAAGCGCCAACAGCATCAATGGCGGCGGTAAATGTTCCCGGGGAAGGGTTGCCCGTTGGGGTCGGTCCAGGCGCCGGTCGCTTCGGGGGTGCCACCCAACGCTCCCAACATATCGAGGGGGACCGCGTCGGTGCAGAGCGTAAGGGCGGCATCGGTGCCGGCATCCACGGCGGAGGGGATGCTCACGGTCACGAACGCGGTATCGTTCGCGCAGGGTGCGGAAGCGGTCACGATGTATTGGTAGGCACCTGCCGGATCGGAGGCCGGATCGATGATGCCGCTGAACACCGCGTCGTTCGGGTACAGCCAGGTACCTCCGGTCATGGGGCCACCACCGATGCTCAGGAAGAGGTCGTCCGTTCCTTGATCGTTGCAATAGGCTACGGCCACATCGGTGCCTGCGTTCACACTGGGCAGGGTGGTCATGGTCACCGTGCCGCTGGAAGCACAGTTGCTGCCTTGCCCCACGGCGTATGTGTACGCCCCATCGACATCGACCCCTGGGTCGAACTGCCCACTGTGCGGGTTGGCGTTCGGATCGGTCCAATCGCCAGTGTTCGGCGGATTGCCTCCCAAGAGGGTGATCATGTCCACGATCGCACCGTTGTCGCACACGTCCAACGCCCCCGAAGTAATCGTGGCTCCTTGTTGCACCTCCACCACCACGTTGAGGGTGGAAGTCATTACCGGGGTGCCATCATCGGTTCCCTGCACGGTAATGAAGTGATACCCCACATCCGCAGCAGTGGGGAGGATATTAATACTGATGGTCGCAGTGAGCCCGGGGATCGCGCTGGTGACCACGAAGCTGCTCAACGTCAATGAACTCGCCGTGGGCGTGGTGATCTGGCCGGGTTCAGGAGATAGGAAGGTGACGTCCAACGTGGCCAGATCGCCCACGCAGAGCACGATGGAATCACACACGCTTTGTCCGCTGATCACCGGCGGTACGTTGGCCGAAGCGATATCGGTGCTGAAACTGAAGTACTGATCATCAAGGAAGCTCACCCCATCCGGCAAGCCATAGGGACCATCGTAGGCGATACCCGGCTGATCGAACGTTCCGAACTGGATGTAGTCCACGCCATTACCCTCGTTGGCACCAACAGTGGCGGGTGTTCCGCCAAACCCGTTCACACCCAAGGAGGCCGAGCCGGTGGTCCACTGCATGTCCTTGTAGCAGAAGCTCACGTTCGCGCCGTTGGGTACGATCGGGTCCACGCCATCAGTGATCACCAACTGGAAGGTGTTCACCTTGTCGGTCATCATGCTGTAGTAACCCACATTCGTCCAGTTCACCAAGAAGGCGGTGGGGGTCACCTTGTATTGCACGATGTTGTTCTGAATACCCGGCCCGCGCAGGTCCACATCCGCCCAGAAAGGCGCCACCATCGTAAAGCCGTTGAAGGGGAAGCCAGTGGAACTGAAGGTGCCATAAAGCTGGCCGAAGCTCACGTTCCCGTTGATGTTGATGTAGACCGTATTGTACAAGGCACCGTAGAGGTAGAACTGGAACGGAAGCACGATGGGGCCATAGCTGCCATCGTCCGCATTATGGAAACCATTTGCATCCCACTGGCTATTGTTGTCGATCGTGGTGTAGCTGGCATCGGGCATGATCCAGCAATCGCAGGTAGCGCCGCCGCCGCGTTGTACATACGGGTCAGGGGTTTGATGCTGGCCGGGTGCCGTGCTTGCGGGGAAGGTGATGGTCTTCCAAGCGTCATAAGTCGCTTGGTTATTGGGCACTTGGCTCAGGGCGCAGTTCACCAAGGCGAAGAGGGAACATAAGAACAGGGAGGTCCTCATGGCGGGGTCAACGGTAAAGCGCGATGGTCTCGCTGCGTGTCTCCAAGCGGCCCAGGGAATCCACGATCTCAATGGCATAGAGGTAGGTGCCGGAGGGGCACGGTTGTCAGCTCATGTCAAGGCCATTCCACGGACGAAGGTCGTTGGAACGGAACACCAAGGTGCCGTTGGCGGGGTCGAAGACACGCACCATCACGCGTTGATAACCGCTGCCCATGGGTTCCCAGTATTCGTTCTCTCCGTCGCCATTGGGGCTGAAGACGTTAGGCACGAAGATCTGGAGTTCCTCGGCATGGGCGGCGGGTTGGTCCTCCTGCTCGTCAACGGTGGGCTCCGGTTCGGTTTCGGGATCGTTCCGTTGCGGGGTTACCTCCTGCGGGTGGTTCATCTGTTCCAGCACCGTGGCTACCACTTGGCGGCCTTCCAGGCGTGGTTGTGATGGAGCCACCTGGTTGGGCGTCATGCGTTCAGGAACCAACGGTTCCACAGAAGCAGCTACGGTCCCGGTAACTATCGGCGTAGACGTTGTGTTGGTCGCAGTGCTCGATGGTCCGGCTTCGGGTGCGGAGATCGCTTCGGTCGCGGCAGGAGGTTGAACGATGGCGGCTTTGAGCGCGGCTACTTCGACCGTGGCTGCGGCCCGGCCCGTCCCGGAAGAGACGTCGCTTGTGGAAGCGGGTCGCTCTTCGCGCACTAAGGCGTTGGCGGGTGCGGTGGTCCGCTCGATGGCGCTCGTTGCTGCCTGCGGCACTGGGGTGGGTTCGGTACCGCCTAATTGCCAGACCAAGGCCCCGATCCCAGCGAGCCCGGCCAATGAAGCGGCCAGCCAACCGGCTGAAAGCCCCGTGCCAGCGGTAACGCCCTGCACCAGTTGGCCACTTATCGCTTCCCACGCGCCTGCGGGCACCTGCACCTCATGGCCGTTGAAGCGGTTGCGCAAAAGTTCGTTCACCGGGTCGGCCGGGGCGTTGGAGAGGGAATTCTGTATGGAATCCCAAACACCGGGGTCCACCGCGGCCTCATGGGCTTCAAAGCGGTCGTGGAAGAATTCCGCGAACAGATCGGTGCTGGCCGCAGCGCCCAAGGCCAACTGGCTGCTAATGGCGTCCCACGCACCAGCGGGGGCATCCATCGCGTGCTCGCCGAAGCGCTCGCGCAAGGCCTGGATCATATCATCCTTCGGTGCCATCGCCATAGATATCGGCCGCCTCTTTAGGCAGTTGTTTGCGCAGGTAGGCCCGCGCTTTCATGAACTGGCTCTTCGAGGTGTTCTCGCTGATGCCCATTTGTTCGCTGATCTCCTTGTGGGCATAGCCCTCGATGGCGAACAAGTTGAAGACCGCCCGGTAACCCGGAGGCAAACCTTGGATCAGTTCCATGAGCTCATCGGTGCTCATGCTGCTCATCACCTGGGCGTCCTCAGCGTGCAGGTGCTCCGCTTCGGTAAGGTCCAGGCTGTGGTCGTAAGGCTTGTTGCGGCGGATGTGGTCCAGGGCGGTGTTTACCATGGTGCGTGCGATCCAGCCACCCAAAGGACCGTCCCCGCGGTAGTGGTCCATCTTCTGGAACACCTTCACGAAGCCGTCCTGCAGGATGTCCTGCGCTTGTTCCCGGCCGTTGGCGTATCGCATGCAAATGCTCATCATCTTCCGCGAGTAGGACTTGTAAAGTTCCCGCTGCGCGATCGGTTCGCCCTTCAAGCACCCAGCGACCAATTGCTCGTCCGTCATGGCGTTCCGGGATAGTGATGCGATCCGCCCGGTAAAAGTTGCCTGCATGAGCCCGAAGATACGGCCATCACGGCCGCCAGCCCCAGCGGAAAGGCCCACCAGCAAGGGGTCCCAGTGCCCAGGGCCAGGAGTTCCTACGGCGTCGTGGTATGCACGAAGCGCTGCACGCTTGTGCCCCCACCGATCGCAACGCGCACCAAGTAGGTGCCTGTCGCCAGATCGTGCAGTCGTGAACCGGTGCCGAGCACCGGTTGTGCCGTCCGACCGGATAACCCGCCCGTCCAGTTCCAATAGATCCACTTGGGCGGGTGTTGCGTCTGGGAGGAGCACGTCCAGCTGGTCGAAAGCTGGGTTGGGCATCAGGGTGAAAG
Source organism: Flavobacteriales bacterium (assembly GCA_016712025.1). Taxonomy (GTDB): domain Bacteria; phylum Bacteroidota; class Bacteroidia; order Flavobacteriales_F; family PHOS-HE28; genus PHOS-HE28. The sequence continues at coordinate 8,592 of JADJRW010000036.1, read as the reverse complement.
CGCTGCTACCAAGACCGTTCATGCCCGTAGCACCGGCCACCACTTCGATGCTCAATTTGTATGTGCTTTCCAGGGGAACCAGGTCATCGTTCTGCGCCTGGTAGGTGATGAGGTGGAAGCCGATGTCCTGCACTTGCGGATCGATCAGGGCGAGTACCTCGATGTTATCCGCCACAGGATTGTTCAGCTGCTGGAACGAACTCAAGGTGGCGCAATACGCGTTCGCGCTCACGAGTTCGCCCGGCCCACCGGCCAGGATCAGCATCTGCAACGATGTAAGCTGGCCCACCTGCACCACCAAGGTATCGCAGCCGTAGGTGCTGGCGAAGATCGGCGGCACCCCATTGGGATCCATGGTGTTCAGGTAGAAATGGGTGCTGTCCAACCAATCCACTTGATCGTTGCCGAGGAACGGACCATCATAGCCACTGCCCGGTGCGTCGAAACGGCCGATCTGCGCGAAGTCCACCCCGTTCGCCAGGTTGACGCCCACGCTCGCGGGTGTTCCGCCGAACCCCGGGCCCCCGGAAGCGTTGCCGGTGGTCCATTGCATGTCCTTGTAGCAGAAGCTCACGTTGTTCCCAAAGGGTATCGCCGGATCAGGCCATCCGTGATGATCGCCTGGAAAGTGTTGAGCTTGTCCACCGCGTCGTTGAAATAGCCCACTTGGTCCAATTCACATAAAGCGCGGTCAGGGTCACTTTGTATTGCACGCTATTGTTGCCCGATCCCAGGTCCGCGCAGGTCCACATCCGCCCAGAAGGGGGCCACCATGTTGAAGCCGGAGCGGCGGAAGCCCGTGGAGCTGAACCTCCGAGTAGGCCCCCAGGCTCAAGTTGCCGTTCATGTTGATGTAGATCGAATCCACCACCAGACCGAAGAAGGTGAAGGAGAAGGGCAACGCGATCGGACCATGGCCACCGTCATCCATATTGTTGGTCCCGCCGGCGTTCCACATCGAATCGTTCAACACCGTAACGTAGCTGCTGTCCGGCTCCACCCAGCAATCGCATGGCTGGCCGCCCCCCTTCGGTCGGGCGATGGGTGGTGGTGTCAGGTTCTGCGCCGCGCGGCTGCGGGGTCGCCAGCGCGGCCTTCCAGGCATCATACGCGGCCGCATCCTGCAGCACCTGGGCGTTGAGCAGGGTGGGGAGCAAAAGCAGGGCGGCGAAGGGTGTGGCGTTCTAGCATGGGTGGGGAAAGCGCCGATGAAGGTAGCGGTCCGCGCCACTTCGCGCGTCCGCGCCTACCCCGGGAAGGGCTACTTTTGCACGCTTTTATCCGCCACAGCTTTTTCCAAGGCGGACCACTTCCCGAAGTATCCCATGGACCACCTCCGCAACTTCTGCATCATCGCCCACATCGACCACGGCAAGAGCACCCTGGCCGACCGGCTGTTGCAGATGACCGGCACCATCGCCGACCGCGACATGCAAGCGCAGGCCTTGGATGACATGGACCTGGAGCGCGAGCGCGGCATCACCATCAAGAGCAAGGCCATCCAGATGGACTATGTGCAGGATGGGAAGAAGTACGCCCTCAACCTGATCGACACCCCCGGCCACGTGGACTTCAGCTACGAGGTGAGCCGTAGCATCGCCGCCTGCGAAGGCGCGCTGCTCATCGTGGACGCCACCCAAGGCATACAGGCGCAGACCATCAGCAACCTCTACCTCGCGCTGGAGCACGACCTCACCATCATCCCCATCCTCAACAAGATGGATCTGCCTTCGGCTAACCCCGAGGAAGTAAAGGACCAGATCGTGGACCTCGTGGGTTGCAAGCGCGAGGACATCCTGAGCGCAAGCGGCAAGACCGGTCTTGGCGTGGAGAAGATCCTGGAAGCCATCGTGGCGCGCGTGCCCGCACCGAAGGGCGACCCGAAAGCACCGCTGCAGGCGTTGATCTTCGATAGCGTTTTCAACAGCTTCCGCGGCATCATCGCCTATTACCGCGTGATGAACGGCACCATCCGCAAGGGCGACAAGGTGAAGTTCTTCAACACCGGCGTCACCTACGCCGCCGACGAAGTGGGCGTATTGAAAATGGACCTGCGCCCGAAGCCCGAAGTATTGGCGGGTGATGTGGGCTACATCATCAGCGGGATCAAAACCGCCAGCGAGGTGAAGGTGGGTGATACCATCACGCACCAGGAACGCCCCTGCCTGGAAGCCATCCACGGCTTCGAGGATGTGAAGCCCATGGTGTGGGCGGGCATCTTTCCTGTGGATACCGACGAGTACGAGGAGTTGCGCGACGCGATGGAGAAGTTGAAGCTCAACGACGCGAGCCTCACCTGGACGCCCGAGAGCAGCGCCGCGCTCGGCTTCGGCTTCCGCTGCGGATTCCTCGGCCTGCTGCACATGGAGATCATCCAGGAACGCTTGGAGCGCGAGTTCAACATGACGGTGATCACCACCGTGCCCAACGTGGGCTACATCGTTACCAAGACCAATGGCGACGTGATCAACGTACACAACCCGAGCGAGCTGCCCGAGGTGATGCACATCGAGAAGATCGAAGAGCCGTACATCAAGGCGCAGGTGATCACCAAGGCCGAATACACCGGTGCCATCATGACCCTGTGCATCGAGAAGCGCGGCATGCTCATCGGGCAGAACTACCTCACCACCGATCGCGTCGAACTCACCTTCGAACTACCCCTCGGCGAAGTGGTGTTCGACTTCTTCGACAAGTTGAAATCCATCAGTCGCGGCTATGCGAGCTTCGATTACCACCCCATCGATTTCAAGGAGAGCGACCTGATCAAGTTGGATATCCTGCTGAACAGCGAAAAGGTCGATGCCCTCAGCGCATTGATCCACCGCGATCACGCGCATGAGTTGGGCAAGAAGATGTGCAGCAAGTTGAAGGAGCTGTTGCCGCGCCAGCAGTTCGACATCCCCATCCAGGCCGCCATCGGCGTGAAGATCGTCGCGCGAGAGACCGTGAAGGCGCTGCGCAAAGACGTGACCGCGAAGTGCTACGGCGGCGACATCAGCCGAAAGCGCAAGCTGCTCGAAAAGCAGAAGGAAGGCAAGAAGCGCATGCGTTCGGTGGGCTCGGTGGAGATCCCGCAGCAGGCGTTCCTCGCGGTGCTGAAGTTGGATTGAGCCAGCGCCCCCCCAACCGTCATCGCGAGGGTCCCCCCGGAGCCTTTTGAGGGCCCGAAGCGATCCCCCCCGCCCCCCGGGCCCCCCCCCGGGGGCCGCCCGCGTCCGCCCGCAGCCGCCCCTTTGCATCCGTGGGGGCTCACTGCCCGCCACGCACATCCCGCGCACCAATCAAAGATCGCTTCGGACATCTCCTCGGGCGCTGCCCTCGGATCCGATCCTCGCGATGACGTGTTTGGGGGAACGGCATCACGGGCTCCGCTCACTTCCTCAGCCCCTCGAAATAGCCCTTGTTGCCACCGAGGTTGAAGAAGCTGATGAACAGCGCGATGTAGCTGAGGTAGAACAGCGATTGGAGCGACACCACCAGTTTGCCCATGCCGCTCACGGGGAAATACTCGCCGAAGCCGATGGTGCTGGTGACCACGAAGCTCACATAGACCGCATCGGTCCAATGGGCGAAGGGTTGGTTCATGTACTGCCCGGCCATATGCAGCATGGCGAAGCTGAACACCACCTCCAGGTAGTTGAGGAAGATGAGCAACTTGGAGCGGCGGAAGGAGCGGGGTGAAGGGAACGTATCCGATGCGAAAATGAGCGTGGGGATGTACATGACGGTCTCCAGCATCAGCCATACCACCAGCCAGTAGGCGAACGGGTTGTGCTCCCAGCCGAAATAGAGCACGAACACGGGCAGTGCGGTCTTGCACAGGATGAGTACTTCGATCGCGAAATCCTGGTACAGCGGGCCGCTGCGCCAGAACAGATGCTTGATGTACATGCCCGGGAACAAGAACTGACTGAGGGAGAGGAGCAGGCGCACCACTTTCTCCAGTCCGGCATCCTCTTCGAAGGTGTTGTTCCAGATAGCGACCACGTTCTCCCAGCGCCCCTGTATAGTGGGGTGTCGTTCGTCCCCGGTTTTCTGGCCGCGACCCACGAACAACTTCCGCATCGTACTACGCATGCGCGATGACGGTCAGTGGGTACCGATGTACGTATCGAGCCAGCCGAACACCGTCTTGTGCCACTTCATGGAGTTCTGTGGCTTCAGTACCCAGTGGTTCTCATCGGGGAAGCGGAGGAAGGCGGACGGAACACCTTTCGCCTGCAACGCAGTGAACGCACCGATGCCCTGTTCCACACCGATGCGGTAGTCCTTGTCGGAATGGATGACCAGCATGGGTACGCTCCAATCCTGGCCTGAACAAGGCTGGGTTGAACTTGTCGAACATCGCGGGTTCGGGGAACAGCGAGCCGCCTTGTTCCCATTCATCGAACCACATCTCCTCGGTGGTGTAGCCCATGGAGCGCGCGCCGAACACGCCGCAGTGCGAGACCAGACATTTCCACGGCGCTTTCCATTTCCCGGCGATCCAGTTCACCATGAAGCCGCCGTACGATGCACCCAATGCGGCAGCGCGATCACCGTCGAGGAATGGGTAGCTCTTCAACGCGTGCGCCCAACCTTTCTGTAGGTCTTCGAGCGGCCGATCGCCCCAGTGTGTGCTGATCGCATCGCAGAAGGCTTGTCCGTAACCCGTGCTTCCGTGGAAGTCGATCATCACCACCGCATAGCCGGCACCCGCATAGGTCTGCGGATTCCAGCGGTAGCTCCAGCCATCGCCGAAGCTGCCCTGCGGACCGCCGTGGATGAGGAAGGCCACCGGATACTTCTTGCCTTCCACATAGCCTGCTGGTTTCACCACGTAGCCATGCACCGTCTCCTCGTTCCAGCCTTTGAAGTTGAATTGCTCGTACGCACCGAATTCCATGTTCGTCAAGCGTGCGTTCACCGAGGTGAGGTTGATCGGACCCGCGTCGATCATCTCCGCGGCGCTCGAGGCGAACAACTGCGCCGGGCTGTTCATCGCGCTTTTCAGAAAGACGAAGCCGCTCGGCGTTTCGTGGAACGCATCGATATGGCCGTTCTTGGAAAGCGCTGTCACCTTGCCCGTGGCCACGTCGATCTTGAACAGGCGTGTGCGTCCCACATCACCGGCCACCACATGGATGCTCTTGCCATCGCGGCTCCAGGCGAAGTCGTCCACACTGCGGTCCCAGTCGGCGGCGAGCGGGGTCACTTTGCCAGCGATGTCCCGAAGTTGGATCTCGAAGCGATCGGCCTCGAAGCCCGGTCGCTTCATGGCTTTGTAGGCGAGCGTCTTACCATCGGGCGAAACGCGGGGGCTCGCGTCCCATGCTTTGTTGTCGGCCGTCAAATTCGTGAGCGGGCCACCACCCATTGGCACGCTGTAGATATCGAAGTTGGTGCTCCACGGCTCTTTGGTCCCGGCTTCGCGCGCGGCGAAATAGACGGTCCTGGAATCCGGAGTGATGAAGAAATCCTCGTTGCCGCCGAAGGGCTTGGAAGGCACATCGCCATCATACCCATCGGTCAATGCCACAGGAATGAACGGCGCATCCGCGCTGTTCAGGTTGATATAGAACAGATGGTTGCGTGTGCCATCGGCCCAGGTGTCCCAGTGGCGCACGAAGAGCTTGGTGTACACCGTGCCGCTGGACTTGTCGGCCGCGCGCTCGGCGTTCCGCTTCACGGTGCACGCGATCTCGTCGCCTTTGCATTCGGGGAATACCGCGAGCGATACCACGAGCCCCTTTCCATTGGGTGTGATGCGGTACGACCCCACATCCAACGGCAATCGCGTGACTTGTTCCGCTTTGGCGCCGCTCACATCGGTCTTCCACACTTGTGCCGTGCCGCCTTCTCCGCGCGATGACAGGAAGTATAAGCTCTGCCCGTCGGGCGCCCATTGCGCATCCAGGTGCGCCACCTTCGATAACGCCCAGCTTCAGTTCCGGCGTGGTGGGGTTGTTGAGGTCTTTGAGCCAAAGCGTGGATACGCCCTTGTTCTTCTCCAAGTCCGTGGCGCGCACGTTGAACAGCGCGTAATGGCCGGTGGCATCCACGTTCAGCCCGCTGATGCGGTCGAGCAGGAGCATCTCCTGATAGGTAAAGGGCTTTGCCTGCGCGGAGGCCACGGCGCAGATGATGCAGGAGAGCGTTGTGGAGAGAAGCCGGCGGGATACCGGGCGGGTCGCATGGAAGGTGTTCGAGGGCATGGCGTTGGGCGCGATCGGCGGTGCTGGGGAGAAGCGGCCAACAATGATACGGTCGGCGTCCGGAGGTTCACCCACCTCGCATGTGCAGCACTGCAAAGTGTGATCGGGAGGCGCCTGTTATTACTTCGCCAGCCACGCCCGCGCTTCCGACTCTTCCATGAAGATGGCGCTGGGCACCGGGCTGGGGAAATAGGCGAAGTACAGGCGGGTGAACCGCTCGTTGTGCTCGTTGCGCACCACCCACGCCACCGCCTCTGTGAATTCCACCACCGGTCGACCGCCGTAATGGTCCTCGGTGATCATGGACATATCGAAGTCCGTCTCTTCCTCGGGAAATATGATGAGCGCACAATGGGATCCGATGCGGCCCAGTTCTTCACGCGCATGGAGAACGGCGGTATCCCGGGGATGGTGAGCACCGCGCCGGGTTTGAAACGCACCTCCACCAGATCCGGCGAAGTGCGTTGCACGGTGGCGATAAGCGTCTCGATGAGGGGTTTGTCCGTCGTGGTGTTCACGGTTGCAAGGATAGGGACGCGCTTCGGAACGACCCGGCCTCCCCGAGATCCTGGAGCACTAGGGCACCTGCTCGGTGCGCGATGCGGTGGGCACCGAGCCACCTATGTTCACCAGGATGGGATCGCGATCGTTGCCGCTGCCGGCGTACTTCACCTGGCCGTTCATGTTCACGTCCTCCTGGTAGTAACCGCTCACGCTGGCCGTGGGCACGGTGCCGCCGATACGCACGAGGATGGGATCGCGATCGTTGTTGCTGCCGGCGTATTTCAGCAGCGCATCGTCGCGCGTGTTGCCCTCCCAAAGCACGAGCGTGCCGTTGACGTCCTTGCGCGCGTTGGTGCCGTAAGTGAGGGTGCCGGGTAGTTTGAAGTTCACGGTGGTCGGTGCCGGGCCCAGTGCAAGGGCTGCGCTGGTCATCGCCCCGAAGTGGTTACGGTGGCGCACCACTAGATGGTAGTTGCCATTGGGTATTCCCATGGCCACGGGCCGCACGCCGTCCAGTTCCACCACATCACCATCCCGTTGCAAGAGCGCCGGGCGCTGGCCATGCACGGTGGCAGGGTTCACGGCATCGCGCAGTTCCAGCCACACCCAATCGACGATGGCGTTGCTGCCGGTAACGTTCAGCACGCTCTGCGGAACGGTGCGTATCAGTTTTACCCTTCGATGGTGTAAGCCCAATGCCGTGTACGGTTCAGCGAGGGAACAAGGCCAAGGTTGCGCAATCCGTCGTTCATCAAGCCGCTCTTGATCGTAGGGTCCACCTAAGGCGGCGATCACGGCCACCTTGCTCCGGTCGGTCTGGCCTTCCTCCACATCCACCCACTGGTCGGCGGCCAGGTTGTAGAAGCGATCGACGGTGCCGCTGGGCCAACGTACCACGGCGGAGTCCGCCTGTAGCGCGGAGCCGAGCCCGAAGTGGCAGGTGAAGGAACACACGATGCCGTAGCTCTCGCCCGCGCGGATCTCGCGCATTTGCTTGCCCCATGCACCGTAGAGCGTAACACACGCGCCCACCGCATCGCGGTTACTGGCATCACCTTCCAGGTTGAAGTTGAGGAAGTGGTTGCTGTTGCCGTTGTTGAAGTAGAGCTCATCATCGCGCGAGGTGCTCGGCGTAACGTAGCTGGTGCCGTAGCTGGCGTAGATGTCGATGGCACCATCATGGTCCATATCGCCCAAGGCGAAGGAGTGCAGTGTATGGTTCGCGGTGGGGTGCGGCAGCAGGTTGGTGATGCGGGTGAAGGTGCCGTCACCATCGTTGTGGAAGTAGTAGTTGCCCTCTACACAGAGCTAGATCGATGAATCCGTCGTTGTCCAGGTCCTCACTTGCTCTGCAAGTAGAAGTTGTTGAAATTCCAGACCGCTTCCGGCGGTGGCATCGGTATAGTGCCCGGTGCCGTCGTTCAGGAAGAGCTGGGCCGTGGTGCTGTGGTTCACGGTGATCAGGTCCAGGTCGCCGTCGTTGTCGATATCCGCGAAGTCGCTCGCCCAGGATTGCTCCGTTCTGCACCCGTAGGTGGCTGCTTGATCGGTGTGGATTGTTGTTGCCATCGTTCACGAACAGGCGGTTCCAGCGGCGCGGGTCGCTGGAGCTGTTCACACCCTGGCGGCATTTGGTGATGTAGGGTCGATATCGCCGTCGTCGTCGAAGTCCGTCCATGTGCTGCCGTAATTGCCGCTCATTCGCTGCTCGGGCTGGTGGCGAAGTTGATGTAGTTGTTGTAGGTGAGGCGCCGTTACCGTCGTTCAGCCAGATGCGCGAGGCCGCATTGTCATGGCACCCGAAAATGTCGAGGCTCCCATCGTTGTTGATGTCCACCATGTTCATGCCCTGCATGAACATCGATGGTGTTCAGGTTCGTAACCGGGTGTA